>JAHDEG010000002.1 GCA_020628935.1 Flavobacteriales bacterium | reverse complement strand
ACAGAAGCTAACACTCTAACTGTTAATGGCTTAGCCTTTTTCGGTCAAGCACTAATTAAGTTGTGGATTCCTTACAAGATTTCTCAAAGGTTAGCCATGCAGGGGTTGGTTTAAAGCCCAGCTTTAGATTAAGATCGTACATAGGGTTATTTTCTTCGTTACTAGTTACAATAATACCTGCGCCGAAAGCTTGTACGAATGCTATGGTTTTTAGCTTGAGTGCGGTTGCAATGCCACGGCGACGGTGTGATGGCAGAACGCCAGTAGTCCCTACGATGAACAAATCTTCCCGAACGAGGTTGGGCCACAGCGAACTTATCCCTACATAATCCTCCCCATCCACGGCCACAAACCAAGCATCAGTTCGGATATTGTGGCTTTTAAAATTTCTAGCAAACTCATCTATTCCTATAGGCGTGAACTCATTCGTGCTAGGCATGTCTTGCTCAATAGCCATATCCAAATCGTAGAGCTTTTGCATCCAGTTGGCATCACGCACTTGCAGTTCTTGTGCAGTGACAATTTCAATACCTGATGCGACTACTTTTTCTGTGTATCTAGCAAAAGGAGCGAAGTCAAAACCAAGTACATTTAGCTCAGAACTGGGCGAGCGCATGACTTGCTGAAAGCCTTGTGCCTGCAAAAATTCAATCCGATGGACATTATCTTCTCGGGTTCCAGTCTGCAATTCCCTTAGCTTCTTATCCGACAAGGCTGTGACTAGGTAGGTGTAGAGTGGTTCATCAAGCCCTTGCTTTTCAAACGCTTGTTCAATGTAAAAATCGATATAATATTTGCCAGTTTTTTTGGACGAAATCGACTCGCTACAAAATCCTATTGCGACAATCTGAGTGGCATTTTCCTGCTTTATCTCACCAAGAAAGCGTCGGTTCATATAATCTTTATTTCGGTTATTGTAGCAGTGTTTCCAAATTTCTACCGTTGATGGATCATTGGGCCAAGATTGGTTGACAAGTTTGACCCCAACCGCATAATCAAGGTCGGTATATTCAAAGGGGCGTATCGTAAAATTTTGTTTCATGGTTATTAGTTAGTTTTAAGTATGGTTTTTAAGGATTGTTTAGGGACGCAAAATAAATAATTGTCTGTTCCTAAGTTGCGGGTTCTTTACAAAACTTTTGAAAGTGCAGCCATGCAGGTGCTGGTTTAAAGCCCAACTTAATATTTAGTGTGTACATAGGGTTATTTTCTTCGTTACTTGTTTCGAGTACTTTTGCACCAATCGCTTTTGCAAATGCTATGGATTTGAGCTTAATTGCAGTACCAATTCCACGGCGACGGTGTGATGGTAGTACGCCAGTAAAAGATTGACTGAGTTTATCTTCGAGCACCTCTTCCGTGTATATCGAACAAGTTCCTACATAATCATTCCCATCAAGTGCGATAAACCAAGCATCCGCTCGGAAATTAGTTTGTTTGAACTCTTTGGCAAACTCCTCCAAGCCCATAGGCGTGAACGCCTCTGCATAGCGAATGCCACTTGCGATGGTCATTTCCAAATCATAGAGCTTTTGCATCCAATCTGAATCGCGTGTCTGAAGTTCTTCTAGGCTAATAATTTCAATGCCTGCTGCTGTTGCTTTATCTACGTACTTAGCAAAAGGGGCGAACTCGAAACTCAATAAATCAAGCTCAGAGTTTAGCGAACGTAGGCTTTCTTTGAAGCCTTTCTGTTGGAATAATTCAATTCTATGGGTTTTATCCTCTCGAATCCACATTTTCAATTTGACTGGGTTCTTATCCTCCACGACCTTAACAAGGTGGTTGTAGAGTGCTTCGTCAAATCCTTGGCCTTCAAATGCTGGATCAATATCTAAATCGAGACTGAATTTCCCAGGTCGTTTCGACCACTCATTGATAGAGGCTACTGCAACAATCTGTGTAGTATTTTCTTGTTTTATCTCACCAATAAAGCGTAGTTTAAAGTCGTCTGGGTCATGACCCTTGTCTCCTTCTTTCCAAGTTTCCACTGTTGATGGATCATCGGGCCAAATTTGGTTCATAAGCTTCACCGCAGCTTCATAATCAAAGTCGCTGTAATCAAAGGGGCGTATGGTAAAATTTTGTTTCATGATTATTAGTTAGTTTTAAGTATGGTTTTCAACATTTTTTTGTGGGAAGTATATTATTTAATGAATTATTAGGTTATTAGAAATTTAGGAGATGGGATGTTCTAGTTGCCAAAAAGCAAAGGAGGAAACATTGACAAACCTTTTGATTTCGTGTGCTGCTGTATTTCCTACGCCATGTTCTGCCCCCTTACGTTTTGAACCACGCTTGCACGGCTGGGTCTTCGAGGTTTTCTAGGTTGCGGTAATGGTTGGTGATTTTTGTGCCGAAGTAATCTTCGGTGACGGGCTTGGAGAGGGCGATGGGGTAATTGTATTGGGTTTGTTTCATGATTGTTGGAATAAATTAAGATATTGTCTTTGACGGCTTTATAACAAACATGCCCAACATAGTCAATGTTGGGCATGAAATATTTTTTTATCTATTTAGATGATGCTTGGCTCCAATTGCTTTAAGCCAAGTGAAATGCGTTTCTGCACATGATCAAAGTTGAGTACAACCACATCTAGTTCTTGATTCAATGTTAAAAGTTCAGATGGATGTGTGATAGCTTCCCAAGAAATATCTGAGATATTTAATAAGCCATCGATACCTCCTAAGTCGATAAATGCGCCGAAGTCGGTAATGTTTTTTACCCTACCTTTTAGTATTTGCCCTTTTTCTAATTGAGCGACAATTTGTTGGCGTTGGGCTTCTAAGTCACTTTCGCTAAGTGTTTGGGGAGTAAGAACGGTGTTTTTAATTTTTGGGGTTAATTGCTTTAGGCCAAGCGTAAGGCGTTTTTGCACATTATCCACATCAAGTACCACAACATTTAGTGCTTGATTTAAGCTTAAAAGTTCAGATGGATGCGTAATGGTTTCCCAAGAAATATCTGTGATGTTTAATAAGCCATCTATACCTCCTACATCAATGAATGCGCCAAAGTCGGTTATGTTTTTTACCCTACCTTTAAGTACATTTCCTTTTTCTAATTGAGCAACAACTTTTTGGCGTTGGGCTTCTAATTCACTTTCGCTAAGTGTTTGAGGAGTACCAACCGTGTTTTTAGTGTCTACTTTAATGGTTGTAATTATTTCACCATTATAATGAATTTCAATGGAACTGTATGGACACTTTTCATTTAGTGTTTCCCAATAGTCTACACGTTGCGGCTGCTTAGTTGCGGTGTCAGTGTCAATACTAGACATAATAAGGTCTAGCAATAAAATAGCAGGATTACTGCCTTGTGGAACACGTTTTATCAACGAAGGTTTTAAGGATGGACTGGAGGTAATTTCTCCAATAACATTTAGTGTACCAAATTGATTTGGTTGTGTTAGTTGAATTGGTTGTTTATTTACCGATCCATTCCAATTTTCATGTTTAATAATGTTCAAATTGTTGTTTTTAGTTAATTAAATAATTAGATACAAATATTCGACACATTATTAACCAATTCTTCTTCTTATACTTGTGTGTTTTTGTTGTATAACAAAATAGTAGTTGGCTCATAATGGCGATTATTTTATGTCCAACTACTTATTTTTCATTTTAGTTCCTTCGCATTTATCTTTATTTAGAATTTCAACTTAAAAATACGCTATCTTCTATTTAAGAACTATTTCATATTATTATGAGATGCCAAGTATAACAATTCATCTCCTAAGTTATCTGATACTCCCTCGCTCGCCTACCCCTTACATCCACTCCAATGTCCCAAGCTACTGTTAGACCAAATCGTTCGCCCGCCACTTCATATTGTAGGAATTGGTAAAGCTTGGTAAGCTTGCACCGCCACGAACGACTGACAATCTAAACAGATTTCGTACATTGAAAGATACTTGTAAACGATCACTTAAAAATTTGCGACTTAGACCTGCTTTTACACCATAAAAGGGCCTCCTATAGGATTGTAAATAGCGATGACCTGCATAAAAAAGAGATTCGTTTGCAGTCGAATGGCTAATGGTAGTTTTCCTCGAAGCCCAAATTCGCCATTAAAAGTTTGAAAGGAATTTCCAAAATCAACGCCTTCGTAAAATCCTGTTTGTTTGAACGCTGATGCCGTAACTTCGCCCGTAAACTGCCATCCCTTTATGGGTTCGTAAGTAATTGCTAGTGACAAAACAACAAAATAAAATTTAACAAAAAAAGATTTATTCATGTGTTAAAAGTTTGGTTTAAAAATTTATAATGTGAAATGGACTATTTTCAAGAATATGCTCTGCATAACCACCTTGCGCTTTGAACCATGTTTGCATGGCTGGGTTTTCTAGGTTGTGGTAGTGGTCGGTGCTCTTTGTGCCGAAGTAATCTTCGGCGACGAGTTTGGAGGAAGCGACGGGGTAATTATATTTGATTTGTTTCATGTTTGTTGATTGATTATTTGTTATTACTCACCATAGCCCTAATCTATTGCTAGAAAAATGCCTTTCGGTCATCGAGCGTAGTCGAGATGTCTGAAAGATGTATAGCAATATACCTTTTCGCTAGTTTAAAGCCCGTTCACTGGGCATCTCGACTACGCTCGATGACCAGTGAACTATTTTGCTTTGATATGGTGAGTAGTAGCAATTATTTAAACAATTGGGGTTTAGGTAATAGGATGATTTAATTGCCAAAAAGCAAAGGAATAAATATTCGCCAACTTTTTGATTCCTTGTGAATGTGTATTTCCGATGCCATGTCCTGACTCATAATCTGCCCAAAAAATAGTTGGTTTGTTGGAGGCATTATAGACCTGTAGTTTGGCGGCAAATTTACCAGGTTGCCATGCAGCCACTCTAGGATCATTCATACCAGCCGTTAATAAGGTAGCAGGGTATTTCCCCCCTTCTTTTAATTGTAAATAAGCATCCATTTCTATTAATGCCTCACACTCAATAGGATCGGTACTAATGCCATGATCTCGAATACAAGGCCCTGGATTGGGCTTATTTTCTGCTCTCAGTTCGTTCATTAGTCCTACTTTTGAAATGGCTACCGCATATAAATCTGGTCTTGCGGTCATCGCTCTTCCAATCAATATTCCTCCAGAACTTCCACCTGTAATAGCCATTTTCTCTGGGCAGGTATATTTTTCGTTCATCAGATATTCTGTACAGGCAATGAAGTCTTTCCAAGTATTGGGTTTAGTGGTTTTGCGGCCTGCCTGAAACCAAGCTTCTCCTTTTTCGCCTCCTCCCCTAACGTGTGCTGCACAATAGATGCCTCCTTGTGCTACCCACAGCAAACTAGCTATAGGCGAAAAACGAGGCTTTATAGAAATGTTATGTGATCCGTAGCCATGCATTAAGGTGGGATGTTGTCCATTTAATTCGATGCCTTTTTTATGGATGATGGACAGCGGCACTTCTTCGCCATCGTGTGATTTTACCAGGACTTCTTTTACTACAAAATCATCAAACTCAGGGTACTTGGCTAAAGAGCTAAAAGTCGCTTCTACTAATTGCTTATTTACGTATTTGTATCGTGTGTGAGGATTTAACCAACCTGTTGTAATAATCTCTATATCAGCATACCTCCCTCCTTTACTAGCCAAGCTAATAGATCCTGCTGGATGAGGTAAAGGGATATTTATCTCTTTTCCTTCTTGGAGTATATAGAGCTTGCTTTCGACCCCATTTTTAACACGCGTGAAATAAAGTCCCTCACTGGTTACTGCAAAATTGTCAATGATTGCATCTGCTTCTGCATCTACTAATAGTGTTGACGCTCCTAGTGATGCGGTTCCAATAGTAACAGACCTAATTTGACCATTCGGAGCATTTTTTACGGTTGGGTATACATAGGTATCGTTTATTAACATCCCGTATCCAGCTTGCTCTTCAACTGTTAATAATGGCTTCCAATCGGGAATTCCATGTTCTAGCTCGGCTACTGTTGTATAATATCTTGCTGGATATTTGGAGGAGGCAGTTTTATATATATATCCCACTACATACTTATCTAATGGATCGAAAAGGACAATATGTAACAAGTCAAAAGGTGCTATCTCCAGTTGTGGATGGGTGTCTTTACTAAAGAAAATATCCAACTTCTTTGGCTCTTCTCCTATATAGTAGCGAACCATTTTCATATCTTTATAAAGGGCAAACGAATTAATGTCGATTACTGGAATATGCGTGTATGCAAAACCATTGCTATTGGGGAACCAGGTAATATTTGCGTAACAGTGTGTAATAACTTGTGGTAACACTTTGCGGGTGTTCATGTCCAAAATAATCATTTCAACAATTTCTAAACCACTATGGGTAATCGCTATTGCCAAATATCGCCCATCCCAACTAGGGCTAATATTACTAATGACATAGCTCTTTTGGCTTGCTGGTTTATAATCTTTTGGGTCATATAGCAACTCATCTTCGCTATGTTCGTCTTTTCGGTAAAATACTTGTGCGGTTTCGGCCTCTTTTTGTTTTTTTAGAAAAAAGTATTGCTCGTCGCGTGTTATATTAATGTTGAAAACGATAAAGGCTTTTCGTTGATAAAAGTCTTCCATTTTTTGAATCAATATATCCCTTCCAGGAATATTTTCAAGGATATGCTCTGCATAGCTCCCTTGCGCTTTAAACCACTTTTGCACCTCGGGATCTTCTAGGTTTTCTAGGTTGCGGTAGTGGTCGGTAATTTTCGTGCCGAAGTAATCTTCGGTGACGGGTTTGGAAGGGGCAACGGGGTAGTTGTATTTTGTTTGTTTCATGGTTTGTTTGATAAGTTTAGATGTCGTCTTTGACGACTGTTTAGTAATGTTTACTAGCTTTGTAATAGACTAGTGGAATAATTATTTTTATTTTATCTTTATTTCTTAGTGATAAGTCAAACAGTTTATGATAAGTGCAGCATCCTATTTTAGCAAAGCTCAACTTATCATCATTAAATGGCTTATTACTTAGGAACGGGTTGAAACCCGTTTTACTTGGAAAATGCTAATTCTTTACCCGCTTCTGTTCACTATCCGATCCAGAGCTATTGTACTTTTGCTTTTTAG
>JAHDEG010000001.1 GCA_020628935.1 Flavobacteriales bacterium | reverse complement strand
TTTTTCTTATCACATTATTTTAGGGATACTTATGATAATTCCTTGGCGAATTACCCCTTTATTAACTCCAACATCAATGTAACCCGAATTCAGGTTTGGGTAACGAACAGGTCGAGTAATAATTCAAGGACCTTATCGAATGCGAGAAACTTAGTCGCCTTTCAGGATATTGGTGAGGGAGAAGCCGAAAATATTGGTGTGATTCAAAGAGGTAAAGTTTTAAATGAAAGTAGCTTTATTAATAATGGGCAACGAGGAAGCTTGAATCGAGTTTTACCAGACAATGGGAATAACCAGTTTAACCCAGAAGGAATTAATGGTGGGGCATCTACGGTATTAACGCCTCAAGTGAGGGATAATGCCTTTGTGAAAGGCGATATGAATCTCTCTGGAATACGCGTAAATGAAGGCTTAGATTATTCTATCCTAGAAAATGCACGTTTATTAAACGATAATCAATATACATTAAATACACAACTAGGTTATATCAGTTTGAATCAACGTTTAAATAATGACGAAGTTTTAGCTGTTGCCTATCAATATACCCGCGGAGGACAAGTTTTTCAAGTAGGTGAATTTGCAAATGATGGGGTAGCGAGTACTTTAAATGATGGTGAACAAACTATCGTAGATCCAAGTAATTCTAATAATACTATTGAAGTTTCTCCATCACAAAATTTAGTAGTTAAGCAGCTTAAAAGTTCAGTTACTGATGTAAGTTTACCGGTATGGGACTTAATGATGAAAAACATCTATGCGTTAGGAACTTTTCGTTTAGAAAGAGAAGATTTCCGTTTAAATATTGTGTACGCTAATCCTTCGCCACGAAATTTTATTGAGTCACTCATTACAGGAGAGCGAATTGCGACTAGAGAAGATCAATTGATACCGATCGATAGAAGGAAGCCTACTTTATTACGCTTATTTAAGGTAGATCAATTAAATATTAATAATGATCCTGTAAATGGAGGAGATGGTTTTTTTGATTTCTTCCCTGGCTTAACGGTTGATACAGAGAACGGTAATATTGTGTTTCCTGTTGCAGAACCTTTTGGAGAACATTTATTTGATGAGCTTAAGCAAAGCGGTGATGCAACGGATTACGAATCACCTAGTACCTACAACGATGATCAGCAAGAGTACGTTTACAACCTATTATACTCGAATACTAAAATTCAAGCAGAGCAACAACAGGCTAATAAAAACCGTTTTAAATTAACGGGACGTTATAAAACTTCGGGTCAAAATGGAATTTCGATTGGTGCGTTCAACGTACCAAGAGGTTCGGTTCGTGTTACTGCTGGTGGGCGTTTATTGCAAGAAGGTTTAGATTATACGGTAAATTATCAATTAGGACGTGTTGAAATAATTGATCCTGCGCTATTGGCGTCAAATACGCCTATTGAAGTTTCTACAGAAAATAATGCCGTTTTCGGGCAACAAACGAAACGTTTTAGTGGGGTGAATTTTGAAACTCGCGTTTCAGAAGATTTTGTGTTTGGAGGTACTTTACTGAATTTGAGAGAACGCCCATTTACGCAAAAAGCAAATTTAAATTTTGAACCTATCAATAATACAATTTTAGGTTTTAATGCAAATTATTCTACCGAAGTACCTTTTTTAACACGTATGGTGAATAAGTTGCCTAATATCGATACCGAGGCTCCATCAAACGTTTCTGTTAGAGGGGAATTTGCTTATTTGTTTGCCAATGCACCGAGTGCTGCTGATTTTAATGGAGAGGTCACTTCTTATGTCGATGATTTTGAAGGAGCGCAAACTCGAATAGATATTAGTAACCCGTTGTCATGGGAGCTTTCAAGTGTTCCTGATGGTGATGTTGCAGGTACGGGAGATTTTTTCGATGGTAACATAGATAATCCTTCAGAAGCAGATGAAGAACTGGTTCAGCTATCCAGAGGGTATAAAAGAGCAGGACTTTCATGGTATACTATTGATCCTATTTTTTATAATAACAATAGGCCAAGTGGGGTTAGTGTGGAAGATGTTTCAACCCCAGAGGCACGTCGTGTTCGAATAGAAGAAATTTTTCCTAACACACAAATTCCACCCAATCAAACAAGAACCTTATTTACGTTCGATTTGCATTACCGCCCTGATGAAAGAGGGCCGTACAACTACAATCCTGATTATGTTGATGGTGTTCCTGAAGCTGAAAAGGCATCTAATTTCGGGGGGATTACAAGAGCTATTAATAGTACCAATTTTGAACAGTCGAATGTTGAATTTGTTGAGTTTTGGTTACTAAACCCCTATGTAGGCTCTACAGCTGAAAGAAATGCAGGTAATACAGGTGAAATTCGCTTCAATATTGGTAATATAAGTGAAGATGTACTAGCCGATAATCAAAAAATGTATGAAAATGGCTTGCCAGAATCTGCTGTAGGTTTTGATCAAGCTGATGCAGAAAGCTTAAATGTTAATGGGTATGGATTAGTACCTGAAAACCAGTCTTTAGTATATGCGTTTGACAACGATGGGGCAGCAAGAGCACAACAAGATGCTGGTTTTGATGGGATTAAAAATGCTCAAGAACAACAATTGCCAAGAATTGACCCTAGCTACAGAGGTGAAGCTGATCCTGCAGGTGATGATTATCAATACTTTTTGCAAGCGGAAAACACAACTACAATAGTTGATCGCTATAGAAGATTCAATGGAGTTGATGGAAACTCATTTACAGAAGTTTCACAAGACAATCGAGGAAATGGTACGACACCAACGGTTGAAGATGTCAATCGAGATAATACGCATAATACGTTAAACCAATATTTTGAATATACAGTTCGTATTGCTCCAAATCAACTAGTACAGGGAGCTAATGGAGGAATGATTAAAGATGTAACTGATATTATAAATGTAGAAACACCTGATGGTAGTCAAGTGCAAGCGCAATGGGTACAAGTTCAGATTCCTGTAAATACTACTGATCCAAATATTAGAAGAGCTGTCAATGAAATTCAAGATTTGCGCTCTGCTCGTTTTATTAGAATGTATGTAACAGGTTTTACCGAGCCTATAGTGTTGCGTTTAGGTACTTTAGATTTAGTTCGTGGTACTTACCGTCAATATTTGCAAACTAATTCAACAAGTGGTGTCGATACCGAAGGTATAAATACCACTATTGAAGGGGCTGCACGTCTTGATGTTTCGTCCATAAGTATTGAGCAAAACCCTAGATATGCCATTCCTCCAGGAGTTATTCGTGAGCAAGTAAACAATAATAATACCTTAATAGCGCAAGATGAGCGCTCACTATCTCTGCGAATAGAGGATTTAGCTACGAATGATGCGAGGGCGGTGTATAATAACTACAACGTAGATATGCGCCAATACGAAAACCTAGAAATGTTTATTCATGCCGAGGGTTTAGATAATGCAGACCTTGGAGATGGAGATACTTCGGCAATTATTCGTATGGGTACTGACTTTACGGAAAATTTCTATCAAATTGAAGTACCTTTAAAAGTTACCCCTTTTAATGCCTCTGGAGTTAATGCTGTTTGGCCCGAAGAAAATAGGTTCAATTTACCGTTGTCATTATTGCAACAAGTAAAAGCAAAATATATTGGTACGGATAATAATGGGCAACCTAATTTTGATAGACAAACCCTAGTGTTTTTTGATGAAGGTTTAAATGTAAGTGATGCTAACACAACACTTCCATTAGGCGACTTAAAAGTAGGTATTAAAGGAAACCCCAGTTTTGGAAACGTAAAAGTGTTTATGCTTGGGGTAAAAAATAATGAAGCTACTGCTCGAAGTGTTGAAGTTTGGTTTAACGAATTGCGTTTGAGTGGTTTAAAAAATCAAGGAGGTTGGGCAGCTGTGGCTAACCTGGATGCTAATATTGCTGATTTTGCGAGTATTTCAGGTTCAGGGCGACTTAGTACTATTGGCTTTGGTTCTATAGAACAAGGACCAAGTGAGCGAAGTCAAGAAGATTTAAAGCAATACGATATCACCACGAATGTTCAAGTAGGTCAACTGCTTCCTAAAAAGTGGGGGGTTCAAATTCCGGTGAGTTATAGTCGTGGAGAAGAATTAATAACACCGCAATTTGATCCTTTAAATGAAGATTTACTACTTGAAGACGTGCTAAGAAACGCAGGCAGCGAACGTGATGCCATTGAAGAGCGATCTACTGAGTATACCAAAAGACAAAGCGTAAGTATTATTGGTTTACGTAAAAATAGAACAGGTGATAAAAAACCAATGCCTTATGATATCGAAAATTTCAGTCTTTCAGGTACCTATAACCAAGAAGATCATCGAAGTTTTGAGATAGAAAAAGCAAAGGATTTAGGATTGAATCTTTCAGGAACCTACAATTATAATTTTGTGCCTTGGGAAATTTCCCCTTTTAAGAAAACTAAATTCACTCAAAAAGGAAAATATTGGCAATGGTTAAAAGATTTAAATATTAATCCGTTACCTACAAATATTAGTATAACCTCTGGGATTAATCGTCGTTTTAATGAACAATTATTTAGGGATGTATTGTTACAAGAAGGTGATATTAAAATTGATCCATTACAACAACGTAACTATTTGTTTAACTGGCAATATGCCTTAGGGTTCAATTTAACGAAGTCACTAAATCTTAATTTTACTTCAGCAACGGATCGTATTGTGCGAAATTTCCTAGATGAAGAAGATACGGTTAATCCTAACAATACCATTTGGGATGGGTTATCAGATATTGGAGATCCAAATACATTAAACCAAAGTATTCAAGCGAATTACACCCTGCCATTTAGTAAATTCCCAGCATTGTCTTTTATTAATTCGACCTATTCCTATTCGGGGAACTATCAATGGCAAAAAGCTAGTGAGAATTTTAGGCAAGCAGAAATTACAAATACTCTTGACGATGGCACTACTGAAACCAATGTATTTGATTTAGGAAATACCATACAGAACTCGTCGGTACATCGTTTAAATTCTAGTTTTGATCTTTCGAAGTTCTATAAAGAAATAGGTTTTGTTAAAAGAACTTCCAACGCCAAAAAAATAAAAAAGAAAAAAGATACCCTTCCTTCAAGACCTAAAATAGCAGCACGAACGCGTGAAACTTCCAAAAAGAAAAAGCCTAATAAAAACTTGAAACCGAGTATTAAGGCTTATAATACACTTGTAGGAATCGCTTCTGGCTTAAAAAAGCTAAATATAAACTACCAGCGTGATAGCGGTACGGTATTACCTGGTTTTACGCAAGATGTAGGTTTGTTAGGAACGTTAAAACCAAGTTTGGGCTTTACATTTGGTAGCCAGGCTGATATTCGACAAGAAGCCGCACGCCGAGGGTTTTTGACTATTTATGATGAATTTAATCAGCAATATCAAACGCGTAAGTCAGAACAGTTGGATGTTCAGGGTACTATCGAGTTTGTTAAAGACTTGAAAATCGATATTACAGCGAATAGAACAAAATCAACCACTTATGCGGAAAATTTTAGAGTCGATGATTTAGGAAATAGAAATTTTCAGTATAATTCTTTAACTCCAAATGAATTTGGAAACTTTAATATTTCAACAATTCTTTTAAAAACGGCTTTTCAAAAAAGTTCCGAAGGCGGGTCTAAGGCTTTCGAAGAATTTAAAGCGAATAGAAGGATTATTGCCAACCGATTAGCAGGAGCTTCAACTTCTAGTAATGATCCTTTTCCAAAAGGCTATGGTAGAAATAATCAAGCGGTATTATTACCAGCTTTCTTAGCAGCTTATACAGGTAGTGATGCCAATGATGTAAGTTTAGGGGCTTTTAGAAGTTTTCCATTGCCCAACTGGAGTCTAAAATACACGGGTTTGATGAATAGAAAATGGTTTAAGAAACGTTTTAGACGATTCTCCGTAAATCATGCCTATAGGTCAGATTATACCATTAATCAATTTCAAACTAATTTAGAATTTGACCGTAATAGGCCAGAACAAACAGATGCGTCAGGTAATTTTTTAAACGAGACTATTTATGGAAATATCAGTTTGTCAGAACAATTTTCTCCATTAATTAAACTCGATTTAGAAACCAAAAGCGCTATTAAAGTA
Source organism: Flavobacteriales bacterium (assembly GCA_020628935.1). Lineage (GTDB taxonomy): Bacteria > Bacteroidota > Bacteroidia > Flavobacteriales_G > JALEGO01 > JAHDEG01. The sequence goes on along the minus strand of JAHDEG010000001.1, from coordinate 5,011 downwards.
TCAGGTGAATTACGAAGGGATAGGGCCTTGTCATTTAGTTTCGACAATCAACTGTTAACCGAGGTTTCAGGGAACGAATTTATTTTAGGTTTGGGATATCGTATTAAGGACATTCGATTGAAAACACGTTTTGCAGGAAAAAGTAAAGTGGTTAAGAGTGATTTGAACTTAAAAGCAGACGTATCGCTTCGACAAAATGAAACCATTATACGTAATTTAGATATTGATAATAGTCAAATAACCTCGGGGCAAACCGTATATAGTATTCGATTTACTTCGGACTATGCGTTAAGTAAAAATTTAACCGCCTTGTTTTTCTACGATCATACCTTTTCTAGATTTGCTATTTCAACATCTTTTCCTACAGCTACTATTCGTAGTGGATTTACGATTAGATATAATTTTGGTAACTAATGCAGTTAAATTATATATCCAAATACGTAGCTATAGCTTATAGTTTATTTGTTGTTTATGCTTCTTTAGGTAAATATGCCATGGGTTTTGTGCCTAAAAGTATTAATGGAGGCGATAAAATAGCTCACTTTGGCGCGTATTTTGTGTTTGTTATTTTGTGGGCTTTAGCTGCAAAATTTAAAGCATTTGCTGTAATACCTAAAGTAAGTCTGAAATATATAGTCATCTCAGGGATAGTTTTAGGGCTATTAATGGAAATTTGTCAATATTTATTCACCTCATATCGTCAAATGGATTGGCTTGATATGGTGGCAAATAGTGTTGGAGTGTTATTAGGATATCTGGTTAGTATTAAATTTATTTTTCCTGCTAAAAAACTCTAATACTTATTTTTTGATATGAAAATAAAATAGCTATTTTAGCTATCGCGAAATATGACCCTAATATGGAAGTAAAAAAGAATCCAAAAAAAGACTTAAGGAAGAATGTTCCTATCTATCGTCAGATAGGTTTGATAGCGATTCTTCTTTTGACTTGGTTTTTTCTAGAGCGTAAAAGCTATTCTGTAGAGATAATCAAACAAGAAGTAGAAGAGTTTGTTGAAGAAATTGAAGAAGACATTCCGATCACAAAAGTGGTGTTTCGTAGACCACCACCGCCACCACCACCGCCACCCTCAATGGAAATTGTAGAGGTTGTTAAAGATGATGAGCCTGAGCCAGAAACAGTATTTGAAGATACTGACGTGGATGAAGATGAGGATATTCCTGACGAAGTTCCTGACTTTTCAGATGTAGATGAAGGTGAAGGAGAAGAAATTATAGGAGATGTACCATTCCATGTAATTGAAGAATCTGCCATTTTCCCTGGTTGTGAGAAAGAACGTTCAGCGCAAGCTAGAAAAGATTGCTTTAGCAAGAAATTAGATAAAGTAATTCAGAGAAAATTCAACACGGATATAGCAGAAGAGCTAGGTCTTTCAGGAGTACAAAGAATTTACGTAACCTTCAAAGTTGATAAAACGGGTAATGTTACTAACATTCTAGCAAAAGCAAAACATCCAAGACTTCAAAAAGAAGCTATACGAGTGATGAATTTGTTACCTAAAATGACTCCAGGAAAACAAAGAAAGAAACCAGTTTCTATGACGTTTACGAAACCGATTACTTTTAGAGTAGAATAATAAGTAGATTTATATATAGTATAAAGCCCTTGTTTTAGCAAGGGCTTTTTTTGTTTTAAGTATTAGTGGTTTATTTTTTTTCTAAACTATTCAATTGTTAATAACAGTTATTCATTTTGCGAGTAATGCAGGTAAGCAGTATCTTTGTCGCCCATTTCAAGCAGTTAAATTTAAAGCATTGGCTACTACTTCTGTTCCGGTTCATAATACAAGTTTTATGAAAGACTTTGCATCTCTTACAAAAGTTAAGTTGTCTGTGTATGTGCTATTTTCTTCTATAGCAGGTTATTTATTAGCGGTAGATACGGTTAATGTTACAGATTTGATTATGTTATGTATTGGCGGTTACGCTATGGTAGGTGCCTCTAATGCTTTTAATCAAGTCATAGAAAAAGACCTTGATAAGCTTATGCATCGTACCAAGGATAGGCCAGTAGCTAGTGGTAGGATGTCAACAAATACCGCTTTAGTTATAGCAATAATTCTTACTATTCTTGGGCTTACTTTATTATATATATTGAATCCAAAATCGGCAATGTTTGGTGCTATATCTATTTTTAGTTACACCAGTTTGTATACGCCGTTGAAAACAAAAACACCGCTGGCTGTTTTTGTAGGTGCCATACCAGGTGCCATACCGTTTATGTTAGGTTGGGTAGCTGCTACAGGAAATTTTGGTATCGAGGCAGGTACATTATTTATGATTCAGTTTTTTTGGCAATTTCCGCACTTTTGGGCGATTGGATGGTTTTTGTATGATGATTATAAACGAGGCGGTTTCTATATGTTACCTACGGGTAAAAAAGATAAAATTACCGTATCGCAAATCATTTTGTATACCATATGGACTATTGTGTGTTCAATCCTTCCCGTGTTCGGGAAAACTGGTGCCTTACACATATCTATTTATACAGCTGTTATAGTATTGTTATTAGGGTTGTGGATGTTGCAAAAGGGAATAGTTTTGTATAAAACACGAACAGCTGATGACGCCAAAAAGCTAATGTTAGTAAGTGTAAGTTATATTAGTTTACTTCAAATAGCATACGTAGTTGATAAGTTTGTATTTCAATAAATAGCAAATAGCACAAATTATATGGATTTAACCGAAGGAACAATAGCGCAGAAAACGGCTCGAGCCAAAAAAAACATGATGTGGTTCGCCATGTTGAGTATGTTTATGACGTTCGCTGGTTTAACAAGCGCCTATATTGTTAGTGCCGAACGTAAAGATTGGATCGATAACTTTCAGTTTCCCTCTTCTTTTTACCTAAGTTTAGGTGTTTTGATCATTAGTAGCTTATGTTTTTATTTGTTTAAGAAAAGCATACGTCAAGAAAATAAAAAATCAGGAATACTTTTTTTAATAGCTACTTTGTTGGCTGCAATCATTTTTGTAGTACTACAGTTTAAAGGATTCGGAGAAATTATTGCGCAAGGCTTTTATCCGACAGGTACAGCGGCTACAGTAACTACTTCATTTATTTACGCCATAGTATTTGTGCATTTACTTCATATATTCGGTGGGCTGTTAGTATTATTAGTCGTGCTTATTAAATATTTGAAAGGAAAATATACCAAAGAAAATTACTTAGGAGTTGAATTAGCAGAAATGTATTGGCATTTTGTTGATGTATTGTGGATTTATCTCTTCGGTTTTTTATTATTTATGTAAGGAAATTATATTACGAATCCTTACTTTTGCAAGCATAGAAAAAAATAGTTTTATAATATGAGCACAACTGTTCTTAAAACAGGAACTGAAGGAAACATCTGGGGTGGTGGAGAAGGCGTAGAGCCATTGAAAGCCAGCTATGGAAAATTGATGATGTGGTTCTTCATTTTATCTGACGCACTTACATTTTCAGGATTCTTAGCAGCCTATGGTTTTTCTAGATTCAAATTCATTGATTCATGGCCTATTGCCGACGAGGTTTTTAATCACTTCCCGTTTTTGCACGGGGTAGATGCACCAATGTACTACGTTGCATTGATGACATTTATTTTGATTTTTTCTTCGGTAACTATGGTTTTAGCGGTTGATGCAGGTCACCATATGAAGAAAGATAAGGTAGTTACCTATATGGCTTTAACGATACTAGGTGGTTTCATTTTCTTAGGTTCACAAGCTTGGGAGTGGAAAAACTTTATTAAAGGAGAATACGGTGCTATAGAAACTAAAGGAAGACAAATTTTACAATTAGTCGATACTGATGGACACCGTGTTAAAATTTCTGATATTGCTATTACTAAACAAGGGGAGCGCGTTCAGCATGAAAATAAAAATGGATTGTGGTACGTTAGTGAACCTTCGTTACCGACATATTCAGTAGAAGAAATTATTGCTGGGGTAGAAGCAAATCCTAATGTTTTAGTAAGAACTCAAATTCTTAATGAAGAAGGAGAAAAAACAGTATTATCAAGAGAGGCTTCTATTGCTAAGTTAAAAAAAGATGCTGTTTTAGTGGTTGAGGGAGCTAATTTGATTAGAAACGAGTATGGTAGCCCGTTATTTGCAGATTTCTTTTTCTTTATCACAGGTTTTCACGGTTTTCACGTATTTACAGGAGTTTTAATTAACATAGTAATCTTTTTCAATGTTTTATTAGGAACTTATGAAAAAAGAGGACACTATGAAATGGTAGAAAAAGTTGGTTTATACTGGCACTTTGTAGATTTGGTATGGGTATTTGTATTTACATTCTTCTACCTAGTATAATTAAGTTAAGATTTTAAAGAAGCAAGAAATGGCACACGATATCGCACATCACGAATCGAACACAAAAAGAATTTGGCAAGTATTCATTCTTTTATCTGTAGTTACAATTGTAGAAGTAGTATTGGGTATTTTTAAACCTGAAGTTCTTAATAATGTAGTTTTAGGAATGAAAATTTTGAACTGGATTTTCATTATTCTAACCCTATATAAAGCATATTTAATTACTTGGGCGTTTATGCACATGGAAGGAGAAACAAAAGGGCTTCGTCGTTCAGTAGTATGGACAGGAGTGTTCTTAGTTTGTTATTTAATCTTCATTCTTTTAACAGAAGGTGGATATGTACATGAAGTATTCCAAAACGGACACAAAGCTTGGGATTTTTAATAATCTCATCACATATATAAAAAAAGCCTGCAATCGCAGGCTTTTTTTATAAACATAATTCAAATGACTCATTATTTTGAAAAGACTACTTAAAAGTAATTTGAATGAAAGTTGTTTGAAAAAAACACGGATTAAGCTGAAAAGTTGTGGAGCGTTAAATATTACTTAATTTTGAAAATATAGAAATGATTTTCATGCTAACTTTCGTCATCCCGCACCTGATGCGGGATCCCATCAAGGATATTTACTTAACCTAATCGACATATTTAATGAGATTCCTTCCTGCGAAGGAATGACGATTGGCTTGTCC
>JAHDEG010000005.1:46424-248372 GCA_020628935.1 Flavobacteriales bacterium | reverse complement strand
CGGTGTAACCATCAAAGAAAGATCTTGGAATACTAATAGGTATAGGTTTGGGTTTCAGGGACAAGAAATGGATGATGATATAAAAGGTGAAGGCAACTCTGCAAATTACAAATACAGGATGCATGATCCAAGACTGGGTAGGTTTTTCGCAATTGATCCATTGTATGCAAAATACCCGCACAACTCCACATATGCATTTTCAGAAAACAGGGTAATAGATGCAGTAGAATTAGAGGGGCTGGAGGCTAGTTTAATACATGGCCCACAACTAAATGGGTTTAAAGAAGCATTTTTAGCGGAAGTACAGAACTATCAATTAAAAGTAAACGACTCAAAAATAAACTCAAATTTGAAACCAGCAGTAATGAGCTTTTATGATTTGGAAAACTATATAAACGGAGAAAGTATTACAGGAAACTATTTAGATTATAGTATTCGTAATTTGCCTAAAAAACACATAAGCTCCAAAACTTCATTTCAAACATATAGAAACTCAACAGTTTGTTCAGAACCAGGAGGATTATGCTATGTAGCCTCTATGGGGCGAACAAATAAAGCCTTCAAAGATGTATATAATTTAAATCCGCTACCACTGTCAAGTGAAGCAGACAAAAAAACCGAAGCTTACAGATATTCAGCCTCAAAAGGCAGAGGACTAAATAGAAATTATTTAGGCTATGGGGTCGGTGGAGCTTTACTAGCTCAGGATTTAGGAGAAATAGTTCCTGACAACATGTTTTGGAACGGAGGATTAAAGCCTGGGGCACAAATACAATATTGGCATAAGATTGATAATGAAGGTTCGGAAATTGATTACACTATATTAGACGAAAACATAACCACTAGAGCAGATGTAGTAGAGAAATTAATAACAAATTCAAAACTTTATGGTCACTCTGTCATATTTATGAGTTACGGAGAAGATGAAGAAGGCTCATTTATAAGATACTCTGATTATTATGGAGCAGATGAGTCTAAAAAATTTAGACCAGAAGATAAGACTGATAGAATATTTTTAGGTGTAAATTTGAAGGACAAATAACAACAAAATGAGTAAACTACCAAGGTCACATAAATTTCTTGATTTTTCTGACTATGGTAGAAAACCAGGTACGTTTATAGCCAAAATCTTACAACAAACTCCTCTAACACCCATTCATGTTACAACACTATTTGTAATTTCAGGTTTAATCGCCATAGTTTGTATACTCAACAATCAAATGTATTTCGCTGCTAGTTTTGTTATTTTAAAATCAATATTAGATGCTGCAGACGGCACCTTAGCCAGACTTAAAAAAACTTCATCTTATACAGGCAGATATTATGATTCAATATCAGATATTATTCTAAATTTTTTAATCCTATTTACTATCTACCACATTACACAAGGAAACATCATTTACATGTTATTCGCATTCATTGGAATTCAACTTCAAGGCACCGTATACAACTATTACTACGTTATTTTGAGAAATAGGGTTAATGGGGATTCTACTAGCAGGGTAATTGAAAAACATCCTCCCAAAGCGATGGAAGGAGAAGAACAAAAAATTGTTAACCGAATATTTTGGTTGTACTACATTCTTTATGGCATATTTGACAAAACTATTTATTGGATGGATAAAAAAGCTGTAAACTGTAGGCCATTTCCAAAATGGTTTATGAGCCTAATATCAATTTTTGGATTAGGGTTTCAGCTACTAATTATTGCACTGATGCTTGTTTTAAACCTAACAGAATATATAATCCCATTCTTTATTACATATTCAACATTTATATTCGTATTTATAGGAATTAGAAAATTACTTTTAAAGTGAAAATTTATAATGAGCTGGCTTAAGAGGAATTACAACTTTACGATATTTTTTAGCTTGTTAATTATTCTAATAGCAGACAGGGTTAATACACTCATAAATTTTTGCTTTTTATATACCGATATTGATCAAGTAGTTTTATGGAACGGAGCTGTAGATTATTCGAAAGGAATATTTCATGAGCCCTTTTTTTACGGTCAATCTTACAACTATATGATAGAAGCTTTAGTAGCGGTTCCGCTACTTTGGTCAAGCATTCCTGTTACAAAATCGCTCCCCATAGCTACAACCATTATTACCTGCACTTCTTTTATTTCCTTAGCATATCTGTTTTATCGTAATAAGAATTATTTTTTTAGCCAAATAACTTTAGCTTTTCCAGTTTTATTAACTATTGAATACAACATACTAACCTCAATACCGAGAGGCTTTAATCAGGCAATGTTAGCTTCCCCCCTACTTTTTGCTTCTTTATTTGATTCCAATAAAAAAAGATCAATGATACTTTTCTATACAGGAGCTGGCTTATCTTTCATACTCAATCAAAGCGCTGTACTTATTATAATACCTATTGGAGCATATCATTTTTGGAAGGAAATAAAAAATAAATGGTTTTATATTAATGCGGTAATTTTAATACCATTTTATTTGCTTGATAAAGCTGCAAAACACTACTATGTAATTTATCCTGAAAAGGACTTACATAAAATATCGGGCACTGAATTTGATTTTAATACACTTGTAAATAGTTTATTACATTTTAATCACTGGGAATATCTTTTCCTCTTTAAAACAAACCTAGGTACACAATACATATATTTAATTAGCGGGCTTATAATAATAAACTTGATTAAAAGAAATTGGAGAAGCTTTATATTCACAATAAGTGCTTTAACCATATTAATTGTAAGTTTAGGAATACCAAAAACGCAAGTTGTATACGAAGGAGCCGGGGTATTTTTTACCCCCAATAGATTATATATTTTGCTTCCACTTATATTTATACTCTCTCTGTATGTAACATTTGAAAACATAAAAGTTAAAAAAGCACTATACCCAATACTTTTGTGTTTAAGTCTCTTTTTTGTTATTCATAAGCATTACCGCTTTGAAGAAAGCATAACGGAAATTATAGGTAACACCAAATTTCCTGTAGCCTTTAATGAAAATATTACTGAGAGAATAACGAAATTATATATGTTGCAGGAATTGAACGAACCTGATCAAATAATTAATATAAACAATAGAGGGTGGAGTTACGCTTTTGATAGCTATTGCTATTACCCTGTTGTAAGTTCTATTTTAAACAAAAATAAAATCGCAACTTGTACAAACTTAAATAGTGACAGAAGAACTTGGCTATATGATTCAAGTTTAAAGCACAAAAAACTAATATTAAATGGCATTAAATCTCACGAAAAAAACGATAACAACTTAGCCTTAAAAGATATTGATCATGATAAGGTGTTTATTGAAAATAATTCATTACCATTAGATTCACTAATGAATACATTTGGCCTATACTACGGAATAAAAGGTATTTAAATGAAACTAAAATTCTTCATATTACTTGTTATACTAGTAACAAATACATTCATTATTAGCTCTCAAAATAAAAGCGTTCATGACAAGATAGACTCATTAATACTTGCCTTATATAACAACAACCAGTTTAGCGGACAAATACTTGTTGGCACATTAGATAGTGTTATTTATGCGAAATCGTATGGATGGGCTAATAAGGAGAAAGGTCAAAAACTTACAAATACTACACCAACACGTTTAGCATCTGTTAGCAAATCTGTTACGGCAATGGCAGTTATGCAACTACATGAGCAAGGTATAATTAATATTTATAAACCAATCAAAACATATTTACCCGAAGTACCATATGATGATATCACTGCTGCTAGTTTGCTAACGCATACCTCTGGTTTTCCACATATAAACGGTAAATATATGGGCAAACTGTATAAAGTTTCTAATCCTTTATATGGTGATGTAACGAACGATGGATTACTTAAGTTTTTAGAACTTAAAAAGCCAAAAAGGAACTATGAACTAGGTGAAAAATTCTTTTATCTCAATAGTGGATATTCATTATTAGCTAGTTTAATTGAACGTGTTAGCAAGAAAAGCTTTAACAATTATTTGAAGGAAAACATTTTTGATCCATTAGGCATGGACAGCTCTTTTGTGCTCTCAAAAGAAACGTTTAATGAACATGACATAGCATTTAGTTATAAATACAAAAAATCGAAAATCGTTAAAGATTTGTATTATACTGAGAAAAGAAAAGACGGAGAAAGAATACCCGAATCCATATTATATGGAGATAAGCATATTTTTTCTTGTATTGAAGATATGTATAGTTTGGATACCGCTTTTTTTAAATACCAATTACATTCTAAAAAAATTGTAGATGAAATTTTAACACCAGTAAAACCAAAAACCATAGGAGAAAATGACCTTAAATACGGTTATGGGTGGTACTTACAAGAACAAACAGGAGCTTGGCATCATACTGGAGGTATTGAGCACTATGCCACCTTAAATTATGTTGACGTAAAAGAAAATCTTGTTGTAATTGTTTTAGGGAATAGGCTTATTGGTCCTTTATATGGTTTAGTTGGAGGTCCACATAGAATTATAAAAGGCAAACCAATTGAAAAGTATTACCAAATGAAATCAGAAATTAAATCGTTTGATGTGTTTGAAAAGACGTTTAAAATTGATTACTAATTCTTCCTGGAAGAATTAACTTGGTATTCCGCTTATCAAACCCTAAATAAAAAACCTAAAATAAAAAGGCTATACCCTAAGTGTTTATAAGGTAAAGCCTCAATATTTTCAGTATAATTTTAACCCAAAGTAGCTAAAAAGGCTAATAAATCTTCTTCACTAATAGAAATACAGTTTAATTGGACTGTTTCTCCAGCTGTAGCTGTAAAATTAGCACTCCCTAAAAACAACTGACCGTTAGCGTCAATACCAATACCAACGGCAATAGCATCAATTCCTTGTAATACATTCTGACCTATAAATGTTTCAGTAGCTGCATCCGGGTTTGTCGGCATCACAGAGTTAATTGAAGGAAAAGCCAAAAATACATTAAAGCTCTCCAAAGCAATATCACAAGGCACAATAGAAATATCAGTAATAGGACCCGTTCCATTGGTCCAGTAATCACAGTTAATCCAGTTAAATTCTGGCACAAACATTGAATACTCGTTTTGTAAAACCTCAACAAAAGCTTGAGTAGAATCTACAGAAGCCCAATCAAAACCTACTGCATTTTCTACACCCTCAAAAACAATCATTGGTGAAAGCGGTGCATCAGTTGGCAAATTAGCCGTGTAATAACCGTTTGAACTTAGTTGTTCACCCTCTGAAGTAAGACTTAAAAAATACTGCCCACCAGATTGTAGCAATTGCCCACCAGAAGTCGTGAACTTTTGTGCTAAAATCATATCACCTGGTGTTAATACTTCTATAAACTCAACATCTACAGAACCAGTAACAGCTGAACCATCTGGCTTTACTAGAATGTTTCTATCAATACTTATGTCTGATCCTTTTTCACCAGTGAAAGCAATTATATTTTCAGAAGCAGAAAAACTAAAAGTTTGAACCTTGGGTTTGTTTACTTCTAAAAATTCAGCGACTGAAGTATAATCAGTTATCCGTTCATTTGTATTTACATCAGATGTGGTACCATTTGCCAATTCATCAACTGATTTTGCATCTTTAATATCATCTTTTGCTCTATCTTTTGAGCAGGAAATCATTGAAATTAATAACAATAACCCCATAAGTACCGTTAAGTACATTTTCCCATTTAAACTTTTTGTAGTCATTTTAAGTGTTTTAAATAGTTAATAAATAATTCTGTGGCCACAGAAGATTTGTAATACCTAACGTTTCGAAAAAGAATGTTCTTTTTGTTTATTTCCGAAGTAAGGATAAGTATGTCGTTTATCTTTTTTTGAAAAGGTATTTCTCGTATTTATTGCAACTCCTAACTGCAGTCTGGGTTCTTTCCAATTTATATTATATCCAAGGTCTGAGTATAATTTAATATGCCATACATTATACTCTATAGCTACGTTGGGGTACACAATTAATGATTGCGGTTTTGCATATTTATTGTCAAACTTAAAGTGGTTTTGCCAAAGGTTATTTTCCACTCCTATCCCAGTTTTTAAAAGAATACTTTTAGTAGATATAACTCCTAAATTAAACTGTGCTCCTAAATACTGCTCCTTAATTTTGATCGAATTTTTGAAATTATCATAGTACATGTTTAAACTAAACCTGTTCCCTATATATAAAAAAGCTTTCAGGTTGCTGCCTTGGGTTTCTAATGCTAAGTTCTTTGCTAATCCGCCTCCCAAAGAAGCTGAAATTTTTAATTTCTCTTTTTCTTGAGCGTTTAAATTTAAACATAGCAAAGCCATTATTACCACAGTAATTTTTTTCATTATAGTTAAAAAATTGATTATGATTTACAGAATAAAACTGTTATTTTCTTATATGTGTGTCCTGAAAAATTGAATCTATAAATCTGTACTTTTTCTTGTTGTTTACATTGTAACGCCAAGTTAATTTGAACGTTGCCTAAAAAACCCAAATTAACACATAACTAAATGATTATCAAAATTTTAAAAAATTTTTTACGGGCGTTACTCCGAATAAATTCGGAGCCGGGCTTTACATTTTTACGCTTCATTTCGTAAACTACATTGCAGGGTAGTCATTTCAATCCCTAACGCACAACTTTTTCCAAAAAAAAATGGTTAAAATTAAAACCCATCACAATGACATCCAAGTTTAGATTAAAACTGCTCTTTTAAACTACTTCAAAGCCTTTGTAAAAAATTACATGTAACCATAAAATATATGGTACGTAAATGCTAGGTGATTAAAAATATAATATTCTATTTACTTATAATAGTTTCCTTTAAAACTATTAGAGCACAATGCCCCCCAACTACGGCTTTAGCTTTCACAGTAAGTACATCAACTTCTAACTGTGCTGCAAACGGCAATATAACTGTTAATGTAACCGGAGGTGGCAGTCCCTTTATATATGAATTAACAGGTCCAGTTAACAGAACGGCACAATCATCAAATGTTTTTAATGCCACTCCTTCAGGTAACTACATAATAAAAGTAACCGATGATTGTGGTACTACACTCACTAACTCAGCACAGGTTGGTGGAAACTACGTTAACCCCACCATAAACCTTACCAGTACATATGTTAGTTGTGTTGGTGATAATGACGGATCAATTTCAATAAATGTTAATGGAGGTAAGCCACCCTTTAATTATGAACTAATAAATCCGTCAGTAGTGGTAAGACCTGCACAACTCACAAACACTTTTTTAAACTTACCCGAAGGTGGCTACACAATAAGAGTTTCAGATTCATGTTCAAACATTATTACACAAAATTTCACACTAACAACAGATCCAAATAAAGGTATTCCTAACTTAAACGGTAGCAATACATCAAAAATCAGCTGTGACTCCATATTAGTTCAATCTAATGTTACTTCACTACCATCAGGCTCTAATCCATCAGGGCAATATCAATTTTTCTTATTTGAAAATACAACCTTAATAGAAGGTCCTAACTTGCAACCTAGTTTTATTGCGGAATATGGGAAAAATTATAAAATAAAAGTAATTGATGAATGTAATGTAGAAGATGAAATTACAACATTCTCTTTGCCTCAGCCCGATATTTCAGTTACAAAAGGTTGTGATGATTGGCTAACCACCTTTTCCCCTGACAATTTAAAAGAGCCTATTACCTACCAAATTACTAACGGACCAAATGGACCTGGAGTACCTCAACTAAATGATACATTTTTAATTGCAGACCCCGGTGTTTATACGTATTCAATTACAGATTCATGTGGCACAACAATAAATGTTAATCAATCATATGTTACTACGCAACCATTTGCTCTATCATTAGGACCAATTAGACCGTCATGTGACACATCGCTTGTGAGCATTCAATTTTTTGTAACCGGAGCTAGTTATCCTGCAACGCTATCGTTTTTAAATAGTCCTAGTATTTTTCCTTACAATTCTATTACTAGGTCGAGCAGTAGTTTTATTCGTCCAAATAGTTTAGATGGAGAATATACAGTAGCAATAACCGATGCATGCAATAATACTGACACTATTAATTTCACATCCGATAATAGCTATTACAGTTCTTTATCATTTGATGTTCAAAATAATTGCAATGCTTCTAACATCACAAACATGACATTGAACGACAATCTTAATCTTGCAGGAGGAGATGTTTATGAGATTATTGAAGGTCCAATTACTTTCCCAGAGCAATCATTAAACGAATTTAACAATCTAGTATCTGGCGAATACATTATCAGAAGCCGACCTGCAGCTTGTAACTCACCTTCATTTAACGGTTTTACTTATGACACTATTCTAGTTGCTGGTTATGAACCTCTAGAATTAACAACTTTTGGAACCCTTTGTAATGGGAGCAATCAAGGGCAAATACTTGCTGAAGCAAATTTTGGTAAGCCTCCCTACTCATATGAAATTTTATCTGGCCCATCAAGCAGTACTCCATTACAAAATACAGGAACATTCAACAACCTCCCAGCAGGAACATATCAGGTAAGGTCTATTGACAGCTGTGGCAACTCAGATGTAACTGGTATAGAATTATCACCATACGGATTAAATAATATTAGTTCTAATCTGTTTTCATGTGATAGTTCCTTAGTAACTGTAACTGCAGATTCGTTGCCCAATGCAACCTATAACTGGACAGGCCCAAATGGCTTTACTTCATCTAACCGAAAATTTGAGATTTATCCCTTTACATTTAATGATACTGGAACGTATTCTGTACTAATTCAGTTTAACACATGTATTGACACAACAATTGTCTTGAACTTACAGCCTTTACCCTTTTTTGATCCTGAATTTGAAAGCACCGACATTTGTATAAATGGAACCAACACGGTAACTATTCTTGGAGATACTGGCGGTACATTTGCATTCGATCCCTTACCATCTGGTTCGGCTTCAATAAATAATAGTAGCGGGGTAATAAGCAATTCATCGGTAAATACAAATTATACTATCAAATATTCCGTCGGAAGTGGTGTATGTGAAGCTACATCAACGCAAGAAGTTTCAGTGACAGAAATTATTGCCAATGAGCTTGTTAAACACGTAAGTTGTAATGGTGAAAACAATGGCTTGATAGTACTAAACCCTTCAGGTAGCAATTTGAACAATTACAATTATTTATGGGCAGATGGAAGTATCAATGATTCGCTTAACAATTTAGTAGCAGGAACTTATGCTTATTCAATTGATGACGGAAATTGCACCATAAATGACTCCATACAAATTAATCAACCGCAATCACTTTCTGCCTTAGGGTCAAGTCAGAGTGTGAGTTGCTCAGGAGAAACAGACGGAACTGTTTCAGCCATTGTTAGCGGTGGAACTGAGCCATACACATATCTGTGGGATGTACAAACTTTAAACCAAGATAGCTCGACAGCTATAAATTTATCAGAAGGAACCTATTCGGTACAAATCACTGATTCTAATAATTGTTCACTTACCTTACAAGTTACACTTAATGAACCAGGACCGTTATCAGTAGTGATAGAAGTAACAGATACGTCAATTTGCAAGGGAGATTCAATATTTTTAGAGGTGCTAAATCCTCCTACAAATGCTTCCTTTACATGGAATACAGGAGATACGCTATCTTCGATAATCACATCACCACTACTCAATACTGAATACACTGTTACTATAAGTAATACTAACTGCTCAGATTCGTCCTCACAATTAATTTTAGTGAATAACCTACCCTCACTTATCACAGATACACTTGTTAGAATTTGTGAGTCTGACAGTCTATTTTTAACCGCTTCATCTAACGCTACAAGTTTTGTTTGGAGTGAAGGTAGCACAGGCCCAAGTATATTTATTTCAAATTACGACTCACTTCCACCACCCTATTTTGTCACTGTTACTGACACAAATGGCTGTTCGGCAACAAATGAAAGTAACCCTATTAATATTCAAGAGTTTGGTAATCCAATGGCAAATTTTAATATAGACAGTACTTCTTGGAATAACGATGAATTTCTTTTTGAAGATATTAGTGAAGGAGCTATTAGCTGGAATTGGAATTTTGGGGATGGTAACGTAAGTGATATTGACAAAGTTATTCATACATACGACAATTTGGGAGCATATGATGTTTCTCTAATTATTTCGGATAGTAACAATTGTAGAGATACAGCATATAAAACCATATATGTGAATGAAACTGTTGATATTCCTAACGTGTTTTCTCCAAATAAAGATGGCATGAATGACTATTTTACCATTCCAATTACTGGTTACACATCGTACTTATTAAGCATAAAAAACAGATGGGGAGAAATTGTTTTTGAAACCAAATCAGATAACTTGACTTGGGATGGAACTAATAAATCAGGACAAAAGCAATCTGAAGGAACTTACTTTTACATTTTAGAGACTAAGAATGCTATGGATAAAATTAAAATACTTAACGGATATATAACTTTAGTGAGATAAATTATTTTTATCAAGGCATGGTTTGCATGTAACTATTATGGATAATAATTCCCCTGCCAAACGCTAAATGTGAAAATATTGTGAAAAGTAATAATTAGAAAAAAAACATATAGCCCAATATCACTAAGCCTTTATTATATATTAGGTTTTAGACACAAAAAAAATTATATTACAAAGTTGTAAAGATTAAAGAATTACTAATGAATTTAAGAATTATCATTTTACTGTCACTGACATTAATTTTCACAAAAATTAATAGTTATGCAAATCACTCGGCAGGTATGGATCTTACTTATGAGTGTTTAGGAGGCAATCAATATGAATTTACTATGAAATTGGTAAGTTTTTGTAAAGACAATATTGCATTACCAGCAAACTATAATTTACAAATAGAATCTGCTACTTGTGGTGAAATAAGACAAATTCAATTGGCCAAACAAGCTCCTGCATCAGGAATTGATATTACTCCTTTTTGTGTTGGTACTATTACAGATTGTACTGATGAAAGCTCGTCAGTTAATGGGTATAAAATCAACTATTTCAAGGGCATTGTAACCCTTGATGTTCCTTGTAGAGATTGGAAAGCAGTAGTTTGTGATTACTCTAGAAATGCAGATATAACATCGTTAAACGTTCCTTCTCAATCTTCATTATGTGTAGAGGCAATGGTTAACAACTTAGATGTTTCTTGTAACTCCTCACCTATCTTTTTTAACAACCCTAATGCATTTTTGTGTGTAGGAAATAATACGTGCTATAATAATGGAGTTTATGATCCTGACGGAGACTATTTAGTTTTTGAATTGGTTGCGCCACAACGATGTTCTACTTCTGGAGGATGTTGGTCAGACGATTACACATCTCCCAGTGAACTTATTGATGTAGATTATATAACAAGCCCATCCCACTCATTTACAGATCCGTTTCAATATGCTCCGCCTATAAATGTTGATCCTGTTTCAGGAAACTTTTGCATATTACCAACTGGTATTGAGAAAACTGTTTTGGCGTTAAAGGTTAAGGAGTACAGAAATGGAGTTTTAATTGGTGAGGTAGTTCGTGACATTCAAATTATAGTAATTGATTGTCAAAATAACGTGCCTCAACTAGGTGGAATTGATTCTTCTTTAACCAGTACGAGGTATGATACTACTGTTACAGCTGGTACAGCCCTAGACCTCTATATATTATCTACAGATCCAGATTCTCAAATGCTTAATATGTCTGCAATAAATTTACCACTCACATCTACTTTTACAGTTAGTAATCCCGGTTTTTTTCCCGAAGGTCATTTTCAATGGACACCAACAATTGCAGATACAGGTAGTATATACTGCTTTACTGTTGATGTAGACGATCAAGATAATGAATGTACTTACTATGCATCTGCCACGCGGTCCTATTGCATCAAAGTAGAAGGATGTCCTAATGAAAATTTGAGCATTAACGATCCTGGAACTTTATGCGGTAGCTCTTCAACAATAACACTAACAACCTCGCCTAATATAGGCAACAACGTATGGAGTGGAAACGGAATTGTTAATACGACTACTGGTGAGTTTGACCCTGTAGTTGCAGGCATAGGAACGCATACAATAACCGTAAATAATACGGTAGGGAGCTGTACAAAAACTGCAACTATAGATATTACAGTCGGAAATGGATTATCTGCAGAAGCAGGAAACGACACGTTGGTATGCGCTGGCTCATTGGTCTCTCTAGGCTCTTCACCAACGGGTATTGGGGGTGTAGCCCCATTGAGTTATCAATGGGATAATACTGGTCTACTCAACGATGCAGCAATCTCAAACCCGACAGCAAATTTAACTAGCTCTACTGTTTTCTATGTTACTGTTACAGATAGTGATAACTGTACGGCAACAGATTCTATTAGCATTAATTTTATTGCAGATATTCCTATCGCTGATGCTGGTAACGATGATACAGTTTGTATAGGAAGCTCAATTGAATTAGGAGGTACTCCAGCTGCTACGGGCGGTTCGGGTTCTTACACTTATGTATGGTCCAACTCCACATTACTTGACGATGACAGCATTGCGAACCCAAACGCTAATATAAGTAGTAGCCAAACATTTATATTAACTGTTACCGATGCTAATACTGGCTGTACTGGGGTAGATGATATTTTTATTCAGTATGTTAACATTGTTCCTCAATTTAACCAATGGCCAGATTCACTTTGTACAGGAGGAAGCATTATTTTGGGAGGATCACCTACTGTTACGGGAGGTACTTCTCCATATAACTTTAGTTGGAGCCCAAATTCAATTATTTCAGACACAAGTGCTTCTAATCCATCTGCAACAATAACATCTAGTGAATGGATTTACTTAACCGTTACTGATGCAAATAAGTGTCTTATTACGGATTCTACATTTCTAAGCTTGGATCCATTTAATATAAATGCAGATGCAGGAGGAGATGAAAATGACAGCTTATGCATATCTGGTCAAGCATTCATAGGAGGTAACCCTACTGCAACTGGCGGAAGACCACCCTACACATACAATTGGTCTCCTGAAACATATCTTAATGATAGTAGCATAGCTAACCCAATATGTTCACCTACATCAAATCAAAGTTATTTACTTGTTGTAGTTGATTCGGCAGGATGTGTTGATACTGATTCATTACATATACGATATAACCCGTTAGGCCCAGTTGCTGATGCAGGGCCTGATTCCATTTGTATAATTGATTTGCAAGAACTTGGTGGTAATGAAACTGCAGAAGGAGGTATTCCTCCTTACACTTACCTATGGCAACCATCATATGAATTAGATGATAGCACAGTAGCAAATCCTATTACAGAAACTCAAGTAGATACGCTTTATTACGTAACTGTTATGGATGCAGAACAATGTACAGACATAGATTATATTTATGTAAATGCAATTGAAATGAATGTTGAGTTTACATTAACTCTTGAAGATGATGTGGTGCCTACGACAGTTCCTTTCGAAAACTTATCAGAAAATGCATCTGTTTATGAATGGGACTTTGGAGATACCACGTTTTCTGATGAGATAAACCCAACGCACGAATTTTTAACTGGTGGTGACATTATTATTACACTAGTAGGATATTATGATGAAAGCAAGCTATGTATGGACACGTTTAAGTATGGAATTACACTGTACCCGCCTAGTGAAATTTTAGTACCGAATGTAATAACTCCAAATGGAGATGGGCTTAATGATAACTTTGAAGTAAAATCTACTGGGTTAAGTAGTTTAAGATGTGAAATACACAATAGATGGGGACAGTTTTTATATGAATTTGAAGGAATAAGCAACAAATGGGATGGAGTAACTGTATCTGGTAAACCAGCCCCCCCTGGAACGTATTACTACATTATTAATGCCTCAGGTTATGATCAAAAAGAGTTTATTTATAATGGCTACTTTATATTAATGAGGTAATCTTAGCTTAAACTAGTAACGAATTAAGAAATGCTGTTTTGTAAGTTTTTCATTAAAAAATACAATTCCGAATCGAAAAAAATCTAATGACAATGTTACTGCATCATCACCTGATATTTCCTTCCAAGCCATTTCCATACCTGGTGACCAGTGAATATCATCAAAAATAATGATCGAATTTTGATGTGTTAGTGATTTAAGTTTTTTAAAATAGTTTAGTGTACTTGAATACTTATGATTTCCGTCAACTACACATAAATCATATTTATTATCTGAATGAGTGTAATTGTCAAAAAAATCGTCAAAAAGGGCATTAACGACTTTTATTTTACTGTTTCCAACCTGTTTGGATAAATAGCTTTTAGTAACATTAGCTAAAGTGGTTGATCCTTCAACAGTTAATACATGATCTACATTAGGCACTAAAGATAAATAGTTAGATGTAACACCTAAACAGGCTCCTAACTCTAACACTGATCTACAATTATAGTGTTTAGCAATCCTGAAAAACAGTTCGCTGTTTCTTCTTGATTGAGATGACCCTTTAGCTATTTCGCAGATCTTTCTACTTTTACTCGTATTAACCCTACTGCCGGCACCAAAGTCTTCTATGGTTATACTCGACCTATTTTTTAGTAAGCTATTAAAATAGGTACTAGCAATCTTATACTCAGCGTATTTACGCCTATTATTAAGAACCTTGGTTATAAAATCAAATACAAAGGGTGGATGCACACCATGTTTTCCTACAGAATTGATGTAGTAATTGAGGTACTTACCTACTAATTGAAATGAATTATAGGGGACATCCCTACTCAAAATAATTAACTACAAGTTAAATTTATCTAAAAGTTTAGAAGCACCTAATCGTTCTTTAATCTCCTTTAGCTTTTTCTTGGTATACAAAGGGAAGTCACCCTTTAGCATCCAGTTATAATAGCTTGGTTCGTTTTTAAGAATCTCAGACACTTTTTTACCTCTATGCTTACCAAAGTTAAAAACTATATCATCATCATCATTTAAAACCATTCTGCCGGCAAAATCTACATTTCTAGAATTTGATGAAAAAGCTGTAAGCTCTTCAACTGTATTACCTAAGTCTTTATATCTTTCCACCTGAGCTTCTAAAACTTCATATGTAGCGACAATATCAGCATTAGCAGAATGTGCATTCTCAAGTTCTTTTTTACAATAAAATTTATATGCCGCAGATAATGTACGCTGCTCCATTTTATGGAAAATTACTTGAACATCAACTGTATTTATTCCGTCTAATGTAAAATCTACTCCTGCACGCAAAAATTCTTCAGCAAGTAATGGTATATCATAGCGATTAGAATTAAACCCGCCTAAATCACAATCTCTGATGAAATCTTTAATTTTCTGGGCCTGTTCTTTAAATGTAGAACAGTCTTTTACATCGTCATCATATATACCATGTATAACTGAAGACTCTATAGGAATAGGTATTTGAGGATTTACTCTCGCAGTTAATTCCTTTTTTTCTCCCTGGGTATTTATCTTAAGAAAGCTATACTCAACAATTCTGTCTGAAGCAACATTTACACCAGTGGCTTCTAAATCAAAAAATACTATTGGTCTTTTTAATTTTAAATTCATGACTACTTATTATTTACAGACCAAAGTTTAACGTATTGAAATGGTTCGTACAGTCTTACGTTATATGCATCTTTAGCATAATCTGGCCCTTGAACCAAATATGAAATATTTACAAACGATATTTTAGCATCTGGTACTCCTTTAGACTTTAAAACCTGAGTAACTAGGTCTTTTGCTTTAACAGCTCTAAGTCTTGCAAGGTCTTCATTATTTTTAAAGCTAGATGTTGGTACTTTAGATGCACCAGACTCTACAGAAAGTTTAATTACACCACCATTGTTATGAATAGCTAACAATTCGTTTATAAACTTCTTAAAGTCAGCACTATTCACATTTATGCTATTTTTATTATACCCGAAATTGGTTTTGTATGCTGCTTGATTCACGGAAGCAGAATTCTGTACTAAAGTAGACTCAAATTTCTCTTTAATTTCTGCATCCGTTTTAGGCTCTTTAACCTCGGCTATCACTTGCTCTACTTTAGGCTTAATAGGCTCAGTAATGTCATATACTTGATAAATACAATCGTTATCAGCTTTAAGTTTCATTCCACTTCCATCATTCGATTTGTAAACCATTTCTCCCGACTTACATAATGTTTGGTCGTTAAGTAATAATTTAATTCTGTATGGAGTACTTGAAGAAAGTAGGTGATATTTAAAAGAATTATTAGTTACTTTTTCATCGTATAAAGTAGTCCCGTTTTCGGCCAAATATCTGGCAATTACACCTGGAGCTAAGGTATCGGTTCCAACATATTTAAATTGCTTAGGCTGAGAAGGCACAAAATAGCAATCTCTATTTTTGTCTGGCATTAAAAATATTCTATCATTTTTAGTTCCATTAATAGTTATCACTGCATCTGCACAAGGGTGATTTGAACCATCAAGTTTAACTATATAATTTCTGAAACTTGGTAAATCGTAGTGGCTAAAGTTTCCTTTACTATCTACTACACTTGAAAATAATGAATTTCCTTTATCATCAAGGTAATTAACTTTTGCACCAGAATAATTTGGGCTAGCTATTGAAGGATAGTATACGTAAGCCGAATTTTCAGTATATTTTTTAAATACGCAATTATTATCTGCCAATAACTTATATTGACCTAAATCACTGTCACCATTTACTAATACAATTTCACCTCCATCACAAAGATCTGCATCAATTAAATTTTGTACTCTAAATATATATTCATCATTTTCGACTTTATGAAATTTAAAGAATCCAGCATTATCTACTTTTTCTTGATAAAGTACATTACCTGTTTTAGCTGATAAGTACTGAACAGTTTGCCCCTCTGTTACTTTTTTGGCCGAATCAAAAAATCTTAACTGCCAAATTGGAGTGATTTCTTTAGTTTTATTTTCAACTATTACTGCTCCATCTTGTTCAGCTGCTAACTTAACAGGGTCTAACATTACTTCCTTTTTGATCTCTTTATACTCAGATCCTAAAGGGACAAAAGTTGTTTCACTATAAAATTCTTGCCCATCTAACTCATAAGTAAGTTTATAATTTTTTCCTGGAGGAATGATAAACACATAGCTACCATTTCTAGGGTTAGGTCTTGCTTCAGCAATAAACTTACCCGTTTCAACATCGGTTACTAAAATTCTAATTTTGTCAGGAAAAGGAGCTCCTTCAGGTAATACAATTTTTCCTTTGAGCAAAGTTAGTCCTGTTTCCTTTGCTTGTTTTAGGCTCATTAGGTATATATCTCCACTTCCATATCCACCAACACCGTGAGATTGGTAGTATCCACGTTTACCATCAGGTGAAACGAAAAATACCTGCTCATGACTTGTAGTATTTACTGGATAACCTAAATTTTCAGGCTTAGACCATGATCCATCTTCTTGAATCTCTGAATATAATATGTCATATCCTCCCATATTTTTATGTCCTTTAGAAGAAAAGTACATCGTTTTTCCATCAGGGTGAATATTTGGTGCCTGATCATCGTACTCTGTGTTTATTGGTGCTCCAATGTTTTGGGCTAACCCCCAGTAGCCGTTGGGTAATCGTTTACAATAATAAATATCCATTCCTCCTAGCCCACCTTTACGATCGCTTGAGAAAAATAACATTTGATTATCGCTTGAAATAGAAACGTGATTTTCAAATTCTTTACTGTTAATATTGGAGCCTAATCTTTTAGGTGTTAACCAAGAGTTATCCACCAACTTACTTTCTAATATGGTTCCATTTTGCTCTTCTCTATATATATATAATTCATTTCCACTTGCGCTAATAAAGGAAGTTGCGTCATGAGACTTTTTACGACTAAATGGCAATATTTCAGGGTCGGTCCATGCGCCATTTTCATCTTTATAAGAAGTATAAATATCTTCAAAATAGTCACCGTTTTCATCTAGATAATCTGCATTTGAACTATCAACTCTTAAACGTTGAGAAGTAAAATAAATAATCTGTTCGTCAAGCGTGAGAACTGGACTATGTTCATCATACTTAGAATTTATTTTAGGGCCTAGGTTTTCCACTTCAACATCTACAGGATCGGCCATCATTTCAATTGCAGTATTACTCGACTCTATACCATGCCTTGCCTTTTTTGCCAATATGTGCTTTTTTCCTACTTGAGATAAAAATAATTCATAGTTTTCTATTGCGTCTTTGGGCTTTCCGAAATCTAAATAAACTGTAGCTAAGTAATAGAAAAGTTCTTTTGGGGCACTTTTCTCTGTATGGTATATCGGATTATAATTACTTACGACATTGTCAGAAGCTGCTTCTAAATATTTAATCGCTAGTTCATCTTTTAGTGGTAAATGAGAGTAACAAACACCTAATCGATACTGCAAATTTGCATTATCAGGATCTTCAATTAATAATTGCTCCAAAATCTCAACTGCTTGGTTATATTTTTTGTCCTCCATCGAAAGGTTAGCATCCTGAAAACGATCTGCAAAACTCTCTTGTGACCAAGATGATAAAGAGAAAAAAGAGATTATAATTACTAGTAAGTAGATGTTTTTAAACATATTGTAAATTTTAAATAGTTCTGCTAGAATCAAATTGTTCTAAATAATCGGCAACTTTTCTTAAAAAAGCACCGCCTAGAGCGCCATCAACTGCACGATGATCGTATGATAAAGAGAGATACATCATTTGTCTTATTGCAATATGATCACCTTGTGGTGTTTCAATAACTGCTGGTTTCTTTTTAATTGATCCTACAGCTAGTATTGCAGCTTGTGGCTGGTTAATGATTGGTGTACCCATTAAATTTCCGAACGTACCTACATTTGTTAATGTAAATGTACCGTCTTGAATTTCATCAGGCTTAAGTTTATTTATTCTAGCTCTTTTTACCAGATCATTTGTACTTTTAACAAGTCCTGTTAAATTTAAATAATCTGCATTTTTTATAACCGGAACTATTAGATTTCCTGACGGCAATGCAGCTGCAATACCTATATTTATATAGTTTTTCTTGATTATTTTATTTCCATCAATAGAAATATTGACCATTGGAAAATCTTTCAATGCTTTTACAATGGCTTCTACAAAAATTGGCGTAAAGGTGATTTTTTCACCTTCCTTCTCCGCAAAAGAATTTTTAATCGAATTTCTCCAATTCACCAATTCAGTAACATCAGCTTCTACGAAAGAAGTGACGTGTGGAGAGGTATGCTTAGAACGAACCATATGCTCTGAGATTAATGTTCTCATACGGTCCATTTCAATAATCTCAACATTTTTACCCTCATAATTTACTGAGGGAGTTTGAGCTTTAGCAGTTTGCACCTCAACTGGTTTATTCACAGGTGCAGATGTTGTATTTGCAATAGTTTCTGCCCTAACTTCGTTACTTGAATTATCACTTTCGCGATTATCTATGTAGTTTAAGATATCTTTTTTAGTAACTCGACCTTCTTTACCTGAACCTACTATTTTCTCTAGTTCTGATAAGCTAATCCCTTCTTTTGAAGCTATATTCTTAACTAATGGTGAATAAAAACGATTTGTATTTGAATAATCAGAAACAACTGTCGATACATCATTCTGTATTTTTGCTGTACCTGACTCAATTTTTGCTGCAACTTTTTCTATTGCAGGAATGGCCAAATTTGATGGTGTATTTTCAGTTTTCACAGGCTCAACTGATCCATCTCCTGTATCTATAATTGCTATAACTGCACCTACTTGAGCTACTTCTCCTTCTTGAAAAAATATTTCTTTTACTATACCTGTAGCTGGTGAGGGAACTTCACTGTCAACCTTGTCTGTGGCTATCTCTACCAAGGATTCTTCTTCTTCTATGGTATCACCTACATTTTTAACCCATGTAGTTATGGTTGCCTCTGCAACACTTTCCCCCATTTTAGGTAATAACACTTCTGTAGCCATAGTTGTCTTTTAATAATGTGCAAAAATACGGTAAATATTCAGATTTGCAAAAGTGTATTTGTTGATCATAATGTTAATATTATTTTAGCCCAGCAACAATGCACTAGTTTAAAATAAAACACTAAATTTGTTTATCATTCGGGATGTAGCTTAGTCCGGTTAAAGTGCGCGTCTGGGGGACATAAACAAATAATTTGTAAAGTTTTTTAAACCAGAACTTTACAAAACTAAAAATATAGATTTGCTAGCAGTTTGCTAGTAAACGTTCTTTAAAATAATGGTATTTCGGGATGTGGCGCAGTCCGGTTAGCGTACCGCTCTGGGGGAGCGGGGGTCGCAAGTTCAAATCTTGTCATCCCGACCATTTTAAGGCAAATACTGCGAAGTGTTTGCCTTTTTTAATATTGAGGAAGTTCTAAATGAAAATTGAAGATAAATTATTAAAAAACAAAGTTAAGCCCACCGCTATGCGTTTACTCGTATTACGTAAGTTAATGGAAAGGAATAGCGCAATTGGGTTGACGGAGCTAGAGAATTTATTCGATAAAGTCGATAGGACGACCCTTTATCGCACACTTAAAACCTTTGAGAAGAATAAACTGATCCATAGTATTGATGACGGTACAGGAATGACCAAATATGCACTCTGTTTGGAAGGATGCGAGTGTAACCCTGAAGATCTTCATGTTCATTTCCATTGTAATAATTGTAAGGAAACTTTCTGTGTTACCGATACAGGTATTCCATTAGTTCAGCTTCCTATGAACTTCAAATTAGAAGAAATAAATATGGTCATCAAAGGTATTTGTAGTTCCTGTAAATAAAACTTTGCAACTCTATTGCACCGGTTTTAATCCTAATTTTAGTTCAAAATAATTTTAGGTGAAAAAAGCTAATTCAATTTTTCATATAAGTGCTACGATTCTTGTTCTGCTTTTAAGCACAAAAACGCATTCGCAAAATTTTTGTGCTGTTGTTAAAGATAAGCTAACAAATGAAGTTCTTATCGGAGCGACCATGATTGTCCAAGGAGTACCCGGAGGGTCAACAACTGATATAAATGGAAAAGTATGCCTTAATGTAGGGTTAATAGATGAAGTTATTGTTGAATTTAGATATATCGGTTATGAAACATATATTGATACTATTGGGACATTAACTGAGGATACATCCTTGATATTACTTAGTCGCGGAGAAGAACTCGAGGCGATCGTTATCACAGCAACAAGAAGTTCAAGAACAATCGAAAAAATACCAACTCGAACTGAGGTTATCACTGCTGAGGAATTGGGTGAAAAGGCTATAATGAACTCTACCAACATAGCTATGATATTGCGAGAAAGTACTGGTATTCAAGTGCAGCAAACTTCTGCAAACTCTGGAAACCAGAGCTTAAGGATTCAAGGTCTTGATGGTAGATACACACAACTTTTAAGAGATGGCTTTCCATTATTTAGTGGGTTTTCAGGGGGATTAAGTGTAATGCAAATCCCACCTTTAGATTTAAAACAAGTTGAAGTTATTAAAGGTAGTGCTTCGACATTGTTTGGAGGAGGAGCAATAGCTGGTTTGGTAAATCTTGTTTCAAAAACTCCCATTGAAGATGAACCAGAGCATAGTCTAATGCTAAATCAGACTTCTGCCTTAGGTACAACTTTGAATGCTTATTCTTCAAATAGATCCGACAAATTTGGCTATTCAATTTATGTTTCTGGAAATAATCAAGTACCGTATGATCCAAATGATGATGATTTTACTGATATACCTCAAGTCAAAAGTATTAGCATAAATCCCAAACTTTTCTATTATGCTGATGAAAAATCCACTTTGTGGCTTGGGTTGAATGCTACATTAGAAGACCGTTTAGGAGGAGACATTCAAGTTATTAATGACAAAAGAGACTCAACACATACCTTTTCTGAGCAGAATCTATCCAATCGATATTCCTCTCAAGTTAGTTTTGAAAGAAAGATTTCAAATGAAAAGAAGTTGGTCGTTAAAAACAGCTTCAATTATTTTAATAGAAATATCGAAATTCCAGGGTTTCAATTTCAAGGGACTCAACTAGGAAGTTTTTCTGAGATCGCTTATGGAATATCTAAAAAGAAAACAGATTGGATCTTTGGTGCCAATTTATTCACGGACAACTTTAAGGAGATGAACATTGCTGATTCGCTGAAGAGAGACTATAACTACACAACCTTTGGAGGTTTTATTCAAAGCACCTTGAGTCTTAATAAAAGGCTTTCGATAGAATCAGGATTAAGAACTGATTATAATGGAGAATTTGGTCCTCAGATCCTGCCAAAAGTATCAGTTTTAATTACTGCTTCCGAAAAACTTTCAGGCCGAATTGGAGGAGGTTTCGGGTATAAGTTACCAACTATTTTTACAGAAGATGCCGAACGGTTAACTTTTCAAGGAATTTCCCCTTTAAGTCAATCAAGTATTGCATTGGAAAAATCAATAGGATTTAATTTTGATATAAACTATCGAACAACAATAGCTGATAAAGTTGTTTTTTCGATTAATCAATTGTTTTTCTTTACTCAGCTGGAAAACCCTTTAATACTTGAGGAAAATCAGTTAAACAATACCTATTCATTCACCAATTCGAAAAATCCGGTTTACAGCAAGGGCTTTGAAACAAATATCAAATGTTCTCTAGAAGACTTTAAATTATTCTTGCAATATGCACTCATTGATGTGAAATTAAATGAAAATCAAAAACCTTTAACACCTAAACATAATGCTGGAGCGATTTTAATGTTTGAACAAGAGGAGAAATGGCGTATAGGATATGAAGTTTATTATACTGGATCACAACTTTTGAGTTCCAATTATAAAACAAGGGATTTCTGGATGATGGGTTTTATGATTATGAGGCAGTTTGAGAAAATTGATCTATTTATAAATTTTGAAAATTTCACTGATGCTCGACAATCGCGTTACCAAGACATGGTATTACCTCCTCATGAAGATCCCACATTCACCGAAATTTGGGCGCCTACTGATGGCTTCGTTGCTAATGCTGGCATCAAGATTAATCTTTAAGATGATTTAATATGAATTTTTATCAAATATCACTTCCAATATTTACACTTATATATCTTCTGCAAGTTTTTGTAATCCAGAGCTGGATTCAATATAAAAAAACGGGTATTAAACCCTATGCGTTTGGCAATTCGGACAAAGCACATGATTATTGCGGAAAAGTATATAAATACTTGGTTTTATTTACATGGTTATCAATTGGATTGTATTCATTTTACCCAAAAGGATACGAGCTTTTAATACCAGTAAAATATTTGGAACATTCATGGTTACAGCACCTTGGTTTTGGACTGGCATTTATGTCCTTTGTATGGATTGTTATCGCACAAAATCAAATGTCTAAATCGTGGAGAATCGGAATTAACTATGAAGAAAAAACAGAGTTAATGCAAGCAGGTTTATTTAAGGTATCAAGAAATCCAATTTTCCTTGGAGTGCTCATCTCCTATTTTGGTACATTTTTGATCATTCCCAATGCATTAAGTTTTGCAACTTTTCTTTTAACTTTTGTTACACTCCAGATTCAGATAAGGCTGGAAGAAGAATATCTAGAGGGTATTCATCAAGACAAGTATATAAAGTATAAGTCAAAAGTGCGAAGGTGGATATAATAAAATCAACCTATGAAATATCAAAAATGGATTGTCCTTCAGAAGAGCAACTTATTCGGATGAAATTAGAAGGAGTTCATGAAATCGTGCAGCTTGACTTTGATATCTCTAAACGAAGAGTTGACGTGTTTCATAAAGGAATAAAAGATTCCTTTGAACATTTAATTAACGAATTAAATCTAGGCTCTAAATTTATTGAGAGCATTGTTGTTGGCTCTATACCAAATAAAAAAGAAAATGCTCTTCATAGGAAAATCCTTTGGTGGGTGCTATCTATTAACTTCAGCTTTTTCGCTGTTGAAATGGCGTATGGTTGGTTGTCAAAATCTATGGGGTTAATAGCTGATTCACTAGATATGTTAGCTGATTCTTTGGTTTATGGTTTGAGCTTATTGGCCGTGGGTCTTGCTTCTGTACAAAAAAAGAAAATCGCCAAATTAAGTGGCTATTTTCAGATGATTTTAGCCTTTTTTGGGTTAATTGAGGTGATTAGACGTCATGTTGGATCCGAAAGCTTGCCAGTATTTCAAAACATGATTGTTATTTCATTTCTTGCATTAATTGCTAATCTAGTTTCACTTTATTTAATTCAAAAAGCAAACAGTAAAGAAGCTCACATGCAAGCATCAATGATTTTTACCTCTAATGATATAATCATAAATATAGGTGTAATTGTTGCTGGAGGATTGGTCTACTTCACATCCAGTCGATACCCGGATTTAGTAATTGGAACAATTATTTTTCTCATCGTATTAAGAGGTTCACTTCGGATACTTAAATTATCCAAATAACCATTAATCTAATTACTATATGGGTATATAGTGAGATGGTCAAGTAACACAAGTCTTAACATGAACCATGAATCCATCAAATAGACTATCAATTCAAATTATTCTTCCATTTTATACTGCGTAATATTCTTCGAAATATTGCTAATACTTTCCTCCAACGCATAAATCCTTTTCTGAAAGAAATTTTTTGGTGCACTGTTTTTTGACAGCACACCTCTTACCTGCCATAAGGATAGTATAGAATCCTTCTTTATCAGATAAGGTTCATATATTTCGTTATCTGATTTAAGAACCAAAGCGCTTTGGTTTTCATGACTATATATTCTTTTAAGCACTCTTCCATCTGTTGCATCAACAACAAATGGCTCTCCGTACTTAATAAAATCTAAATCTTCTATTTGTTTAATAATGATAAAATCACCGTTGCAAAATGTCGGAAACATACTATCGCCTTCCACATTTATCATAAATAAACCAATGTCATTAAACATTGGTATGGATAAACTCACAAAGTCTTCGGTACTGGAAGGGTTGGCCATTTCCGCCAAACTACCTGCTTGGGCTTTGATAGGTATATATGTTATGTTTCCTTTTTTTTCTATTCCGTAGTTTAAAATATCCGTTGGGGTGATTTTCAGAATCTCAGCAATGGCAAAAAGTCGCTCTAAAGTTAAACCTACCTCCCCTCTTTCTATTTTACCATAAGAGGATAGCTCAACACCAAGTTCATTGGCCATATACTCCCTGCTTAGCTGCATTTGCTTACGAATAAGCTTAATATTCTCAACAACTTTCTTCATTGGAACTATTTTAAGCGAAAATAGAGTTTATTTAAGGTTGTCAAAAGTTTTTAAGGACTTAATTAGCACTTTATGGATAAAATGATCATTATTTTCTTCAAAATATCACTTCATAATCATAATTTTGTAACGTATTATTCTCAAAAAAAGGAGAGATATTACCAAACACATATAAACTATTAAACTTTAATGAAAAAATGAAGGTAATTGTATTTGAAGACCAAACGTACCACAAACTCGTCAACGAGATCAAACAAGCTGTAAAAGAAGCTACTAGTGAAATTAGAGAAGAAAAAGAATGGCTCTCAACTGAGGAAGCTAAGAAAATGCTCGGTTTTAGAAGTAAATCGAAAATGCAGCAATTAAGGGATCATGGAGAAATTGTTTTCAGCCAGCATGGCCGAACCATTAAATATTCCAAGAAAAGTATTCTAGATTTTCTTGAACGTAATACCATTAGATAATGAAAACAGAAAACACGCAAAAAATAAAGGCACAAAGTAAAACGCAATTAGCCATTGCTTATGACATAGATCTCAGAACCTTTAATAAGTGGATTAATCCTTTTCTTTTGGAAATCGGAGATTACAGAGGTGGTTTTTACACTCCTAAACAAGTGGGCATTATATATGATAAAATAGGTTCACCAGATTGATGTCAGATTATCACATAAATAGAATATCACAATCATTTGAGAAGGCTGTAACGCTTCTTCAAGATAATTTGCAATACCTAGCTGATAACAACAAAGTAGGACAAAAATTCATCCAGATTCAAAACCTCATAATTAAGGCATTAATAGACTATCAAACCGAGACCGAAAGTATTATTGAGTTTTTGAATCATGAATTAACATCACAAGGCATTGCATTTAATAAAGAGCACAAAAACAGCAAAGAGATCCAATGTACATTGGAAGCTATATGCATTATCCATGGTATAACGGACTTCCCTTATTGGGCGAACAAAGGAAATTCGTATTTGGTGCATGCCGCTGTTAAAAACTATAGAGAAAAGTCCTTTCAAATTCCTGAGCAGTGGAGCAATTGGAAAGGAAAACTTAAAGAAAATGACCTGAAATACATAAACGATTTACTCACACAGAGACACTTAAAAGAAATCGAATGTATACAAGAAAAACTTAATCATTTAAAGAAGAATGCTAGAATATAAGGAAGTCAAAAAACAAGAAAACGAAAAAGCATCTAAAAAGCATTCACTTTTAGAGATTAAGGATTATTTGGATCTTAAATATGAATTTAGACGAAATACCTTAACCTTGGAGATTGAGGTTCGTGCGTTAAAGAATAAAAGCTTTGTCCTTTTGGATGAATCCTTTATCAACTCTATTTGGATCGACCTTCAATTAGATGGCTTCAAAGCTTCAGATACGGTATTGCTTAAAATATTGAACTCAAAGCTAACCGATGAATTCAATCCTTTAGCCAAGTTCTTTGAAACGCTTCCTGCATATGATGGAATTGATTATATCTCTCAACTGGCTTCAACTCTTGAAATTAAAGATGTTAGCGTTGGAGAAACAAATCTCAAGGATCTTTGGAAGCCTTACCTTGAAAAATGGTTGGTAGCAAGTGTTGCTACCGCCATTGGCAGAGGTATTAATCATCTCTGCCTTATCCTAGTGGGTGGTCAAGGAGTTGGAAAAACAAGCTGGCTAAATGCCTTATGCCCGAAAGAAATGAAAGACTTCCTTATTTGTTCACACATCAATCCATCTTTAACCGACCAAAACACTGCTAATTTTTTAGCGGAAAAATGGTTCGTGAATGTGGATGATCAATTGGAAACCATATTCGGTAAGGATTTCAATTCTATGAAGGCCATTATTACCGCTCCATTTGTCACTAACCGAAAGACCTGGCATCGTTTTTCCAGAAAAAGACAAAGAGTTTGCAGTTTTATGGGAAGTGTTAATAATCCTAAGTTTTTAACGGACACAGAGAACAGAAGATATTTAGTATTTACCGCAGAGAACATCAATTTTCAACACAAGGTGGACATCAAGATGGTTTGGGCTCAAGCACTTCATTTATTAAACCAAGGCTATCAATACTGGTTTGCGCAAGAGGAAATGAAGGTATTGAACCAAATTAATGAGATTTACCGACAGATTCCTCCGGAGGAAGAATGGCTTATGAAGTTGTTTGAACCTTGTCAAGCTACTGACAACCGAGCAAAATTTATGATGCCATCCGAAATGTTGGCAAAAATGAACAATTGGTCAGGTATGCGCTTGTCTATTAAAAAGCTTTCTGCTTCTATGGATAAATTAGGTTATGGCGACCCTGTATCCAAGCGCATTCAGGGCAACCCTAGAAAGGTTTATGCTGTTATTGAAAGAAATGATTTCGATGAGGAAAGGTTTCAGTATGAAATGAAAACCACATAATATTTTCACATCCCATAATATGCTTTAATACCTTCCGCCAATAAAGAACCAGCAGCACCAGTTGTAATTTGCCAAGTCCCATCAAGTGTTTTTCCGATCATTTTTTGAATCCAGTTATTAATTGACCTTCCAAAAACACCATTATTCTCATCAGGTTTTTCAGTGTCAATTATTTCAGCTAGCTCTACTATATCTCCGCTTTCAACGCCATTATCAGTTAACATTTTCTTCAACCCTTCTAAATCACCTTTTGTAATTTTAATTTTGGCTTTTACTTTAGAGTTGTCTCCGGTATTGATAACATTCCCGTCTCCTTCATTTATTATAGTTTGATTCATAAGAGTTACTATTTCTTCTTTTTTATTTCTAAGTTCTTCAATTTGAGCTATAGACCCAAATTCCTCGTCAATTTTAAGCATTAAATCCAAAAGCTTTGACCGAATAGTTCCTAAACATTGAGTTACAATATGTATCGACACTTCGCACTTTGCAGAAAAGATATGAAAAAATGGATTCCCCATTTTTTGAATATTCTGTGCTAACAATTGCGCAAACTCAGGAGTAAGAGGTCTCTCTAACCTTCCTGTTGGTTTATCTCTTGGCAGAGCTTCAAGTGATGAAACACCTTGATACAAGTTCATGCTCTGCAACATTTTCTGAAGCCCTTCAGGTAGCCCTATAGTAGCAAGAGGCTGATCGCTGTATTGAAAACTACCATCAGAATAGTTGCCAATTAAATTACCATTGTACTCTCTCCATTTAGGTAATATTGCGTCTTCAGCGTAACCATCTAATTCACTATTTACCCAATTCAATAATTCCTTGTTTTTTATACGTGTTGCCAGGACTTTAGTCTTCAATAATGGCGATAATAAAGACCTTTCAGCATCTATTAACTCATTAATTATGTCTGATATCAGTTCCATATCCAATTAAAAAATCAATTACTACTTCTACTACACTACTACGGTCTATATAATATATTGTTACTAAGCATAATAACTTAAAGTATAAAGAGTTGTAATGTAGTACTTGTAGTAGCTAGCAAACACAGATTGTCTAAAAACTAAAACACCACAAATTACAGTCTATACAACCAAAAAACTGACTAAATCAAGCTCATAACAACTCAAATACACACAATGATCAGCTAATACCTACAGCCGTTAACCTATATACTCAAGTACTATTTAGCATTGATAGATATTAGCATCATGAACAAAGCAATAGGACTTTTTGTGATCGTATTTATATTCTTAGCAGGCAGAAAAGGTTGGCAGTATTTTAAAAAATACCAACACTCCAATAGATTGAAAGTGGGCATTGATAGTTTTAAGCTACCTAAACTCAATTTATCAAACCTGTTTTCTGATATCAAAGCAGATGTATTGATAAAACTGAATAATTTCTCAAGCAGCTCCTTTGAAATAGAGCAACTCAATGTAGAAATCTATTCTTTATCAGGAAAACTCATTGGAGAACAAGAAAAACCACTTGCAAAAACAGCCATTGTTCAACCAAACAAAAACAACCTTTTGCCCTTATCCTTCCTCATATCCTCACAGGACTTACAACAGCTTATTAAAGAAGCCGGAGGTGTAGCGAATGTAGGGGCGAACTTCTTAACCACAGGCGACTACGGTATTCCTCTCCACTTAAAGGGATTCGTAGTTGCCGAAGGTTTTACAATTGATATTGACGAAAAAATTACGGTGTAATGGAAAAAGTATACATCCTCATATTATCCATTCTATTCACCACTCTTGTTGGTATGGTGGGTTATTTATTAAAATCGATCCACAAAGAAGTAAAGCA
Organism: Flavobacteriales bacterium; assembly: GCA_020628935.1. Lineage (GTDB taxonomy): Bacteria > Bacteroidota > Bacteroidia > Flavobacteriales_G > JALEGO01 > JAHDEG01. Next base: position 219,021 of record JAHDEG010000005.1, on the reverse strand, counting down.
ATTGATCAAAGAGTTGACGGACTACACGAACAAATTAAAGCTTCTTATTGTAGGCATTCAAACCCACATTGATAAAGGAATTGAGACAGATATTCAGGAGATTAAAGAAGATATTAAATCGCTCCATTATCGAAGCAATAAAAACCAATCTCAAATAGCTTCGCTTCAACAAAAAGCGAGCAAATCTAAATGAATTACCAATCAAACATATTAGGTAAAATCGAAGATGCTGGCCAATTGGTTCAGGGAGGAAGAATCGATCGCTACTGGAGAGAAGAAGGTCTTTCTCTTGATCCCAAACTACATGTTGGCACATCAAAAACATTGCAATCCGATTGGCTACACGATTCTGAAAGTGCTTTGAAGCACTTCAACCTGAGAAGCATTGAGTTTGGAAATTGGATGAGTCAAGAAGACCGCGCCAATTTTCTTTATGGCTCAATGCTTTCTCTTCATCATTTGGCTCAGATATTCAAGGCGCAAGACTATCAAATGGGTTTAAATGGCAAACTTTCTATTGCTCTAGGTGCAAGAGGAAAAGGAAGAGCCGCTGGACATTATGAACCAAACCCACATGCGGTAATAAATATCACTAAAACACAAGGCATTGGTGTGTTAGCACATGAATGGGCACATGCTTTAGACAACATACTTTCCTTTTACACCAAATCCAAGCAATTATATGTCTCTGGCGGTAGAACTACACGCAAAGGTTATGATGAAACCATTGCCAAAAAAGGGAATTGGTTTGAGAAACAATTTGAAGAGTTTTTCAATTTACTCTATTTCAAAGCTAATGGACACAAAACTGATTTCAGCCTAAGTTTAGATGGCTTAGAAGAATATTGGAACCGAAGAACGGAGGTGTTTGCAAGAACTTTTGAAGTCTACATAAGACAAAAGTTAGCATTGCTGAAAATCCAAAATCATTTTTTGGTCTCTGGAATTGGTGGTGCAGGATATCCTTCTGAGGATTTAACAAACAGAGTATCTAAAATTATTGAAAACATTGCTTCTAAAGGACTTAAGACAATGGCTTCTAGTCAGAATTTGAGCGGAATATCAACTGTGGATGGTTTCAGAAAAACTTTAAAGAAATCTGCCAATCTGAATGACACACTTCATTACATGGAATTGATTGCGAAAAGAGACTTTGATCAGGTGACTGAACTCGCAATGGAATTGGAAGGCGAAACAATTGAAGAATCTAGTGAGAATATATGGAATTGGCTTAGAGCCAACACAAAATACAAGCTCGATCAAGATGGAATTGAAGAACTGCGAACACCAAAACGTTCCTTACAGGATGCCCAAATAGGAATTGATTGTGACGACTATACTATTCTTATAAGTGCTCTTCTGCTCAATATGGGTATTCCGCATGAATATAGAATCGCGGCTTACGAACAAACTGGGAAGTTTCAGCACATCTATCCAGTTGCAATTGATAAGAAGGGCAATGAATACGTGATAGACGCTGTTCCAGAAATCCCTCATTTCAACCACGAAGCCAAACCAATAATAGACCTTAAAACAATAAAAATTATGGAATTACATGAATTATCAGGATTAGGAGCTACGGATCTCCAAAATGACTTGATGCAAGAATTAAATGAACCCTTTACAGTTTCCGAAATTGATGATGATCTTCAAGAAGACTTGCTAGAAAGTAACTTTCTTTCTGGTTTTGGAGAAGTGTTGTCAGAAGCAGAAGCGGAGATAGTATTAGCCAGCGCTGAGGATGCGGCTGAAATTGTAGAAAGAGGGATTCTCGCAGAAGTGGTCAAAGCAAAGCAAACTTTAACACAAGAGAAATCCAACCCAACAGTATTGAGTCAAACTATACAGGTGGATAAGGAACTAGAGTTAATGAATGACCTTATCAACTCTTGGGGAGATCCAGACGACAGAATCGATGCGCTTGATAGTGCCATTACCGCTAATAGTTCTTATGCCAATTTCTTCAAAGCGATTGAATTGGGATTGGAGCAACTCAATACCTCAGAATTATCAGGCATAGATGATGAACCTATCTATTTAGCAAGGGTAAATATGACAGAATACGATTTGAATGAACTGCTCGAAGATGATGAACTTGAAGGTTTAGGAAGAAGGAAAAAGAAACGATTGAAAAACTTCTTTAAAAAGGTCGGTAAAGGCATTAAAAAAGTAGCGAAAGCAGTAGTAAAATATAACCCTGCAACAATCACCTTAAGAGCTTCCATTTTGCTGGTTTTAAAACTCAATGTTCTCAAAATTGCATCCAGATTAATTTATGGCTATTTAAATCAATCACAAGCTACAGCCCAAAATCTTGATATGAATGAGTGGCAAAAAGTAGTAAAAGCTAAAAATAAAGCTGAAAAATTCTACACTAAAATCGGAGGGAAAGCCAGTAAATTCCGTTCGGCAATCACCAAAGGAAGAGCTGCTAAGAAAACTGGACTACCATTAGGTGTAGCGGCAACTGCAACGGCTGCAACAGCAACCACAGCAGCAAGCGGATTCATTGTTTTTGCCAAGAAATTACTTTCCAAAATTAACCCGGTTAAACTTTTTAAAAATGTTGCTGATAAAATCAAAGCAAAAAAGGCAATGAATTCAAATACTGAAATAACTCCAAGTACTCCAACTTTTAATGATGATACTGACTTTCCATCTCCAACCGCCAAAATGATGAATCCACTAACGAATGATGAATTAGAACAGAGCGACCCAAACTCAATGACTATGATGCAAAAAATGAAAAACCTGTGGCTTAAACACAAAAAGAAAATAATCATTGTGGGTATGGGTGGACTTGTAGCTATTATTGGATTGGTTATCTGGAAAAAAGCCAAACGAAAAAAGAAACGATCGTTAGCAGGTATTAAAGCAGCCAGAACTCGAGCCAGAAACAGAAGGAAGCCATCACTACGAGGCACAACAACCCGAAGAAAAAGAACTTACAAACGCAAAACTATCGGGCGAGGCAGCACTACAATGCTTCGTGTACCATCCAAGAGTGTTACCAGAGCTCGAGTAAGTAAAAGAAGCAATGCTTCACGTTTAAAGGCCATGCACCGAAAAGCACAAGAGTTAAGGAAAAAACACCCAAAGAGTAAATACTCTACCCTGCTCAAGCGAGCATCAAAAATGATCTAATATTCAATTAAACCATAAATCAATTAACAATGGAAGAACTTACAAACGAAGAAATTATACTTTCTGGATTAGGACAAACAGGCCGCAGCGGTTTTGCAACAAGAAAGGCTATAAAAGGAGAAATGGGAGCTTCACGCTTTAGAAAACATTTCTTAGAAAGAGCACATCAATTACCTAAACCCATTCAGAAATCATTAGTAACAGGAAAAGCACAAATTTCTGATGCCCCTTATTATTCAACTGCTGAAATTAAAGGAACAAGGTGTGAATTAATACGATTATCAGTGTCAGAGGAAATTGGAATTACCAATATTGATAATGGTAAACTAGGCAAAGACAGACATCTTACACTTTCAGGGATTCGCTTGTTGTATGATACCTCTGCCGTGAATGGCACATTCGTCAATGGCTTTCCTGCCGATTTATTGAATGGGGAATGGGAAATGGAGTTAAACGGAAAGAAAGTTTTTGAAAAACAGCCAATCAGAAGATTTTTCGATGGTTTCTATGGTTACAATACCAATAAGCCATTTGGCCTTTATGTTTTGAATAACCCTAAAACAATTGAACCTCAAACACCCATTGAATTTAACGTGGATTTACCTGATGATGTAAATGGCTTTTTAAAGGTTTTTCTAGAAGGAACAACTGTTTATGGATATTAAAAACTCAAAAAATGAAAGCTAAAAACCAAACAACAGAAGGAGATAAATCAAAGGCGGCTAATAAACTAGTCGCCTCTGATTTAATTGATGCGATAATAGAAAGCATAAACCTCCTTTCAGATGAAGACAGACAAACACTTACCTTAAAGATTCGAACCACAGAAAAAGGGATTAAAGCCTTTCAGGCATTTAACTACGGGGCAGGAAACCCAATAAACATTCAACCCAATGCGTGAAAAAATTCAAATACTGGAAAAGGAAATAGTCTCCACTTTCGACATTGTTCGATTGACAGATGAATTGGATAAGGATTACGAGTCTCTAACAGGAATAGCCATTTTGGAAAATGTACCAAGTGACGGAATCCTTTACACAAGCTTTGTTGATGGCAAAGAGCTGTTTCCTAAAAACTTTGAATTGCTCTTTTTACAGAGCAACAAAAATGTAGAACCCAACAAACGGTTTTTTAATGTACATGGATTTAAAGGAGAAGGAAATAGAATTGAAATTGAATACAAAGATGCAGGAACAGCATCCACTTATCCATACACAATTAGAATATACTTAAAACTTGAAAATGAGAAGACTAGAAAAGGTATTCGAGAGTGATTTAAGCAGCGGAGAAATGAAGTCATTCATTTTCGTTCCTAGAAAAGCCGATGAGAGACTAAAAGGAATTTTAGTTAATGGGGACACCGAATTATCTCTTGGCTTTAAAAACGGACTGGATTTAAAACTTCAACGTAGCAAACTGGAGAGCTCAGATTCTGTGCCTCCTAATCAGAAGATCTATCGGCTAAATGAAAACTTAAAAAGTGAAATAATCAAGGGATTGATTAAAAACACAGAACCATTGAATGCATCAATATCAGTGTATTTCATTATCCAAAAAGATAAATAGGCATGCTTACGATTAACCCCATATTACTAAAAATAATCGAAATAGATTTAAAGGCTAAAGACATTAGCCTTTATCATCTTTCCGATCATGTGGTTGGTAATGTGAAGGATATCCAGATAAAAACACATGAGGTCATCTACATCTATTACTGCTCTGTGAAGAGCTTGAACTTTGAGTTAAGTATTCAGTCTAATTCGGAGCAAGTTCAATACACGCCATTATTGATGATGGAAAATGATTCGGGGAGCTTCCAAAGCAACCTTATCAGTCGGCATCAAGGAAATGTAAAATTGGAACCCAATACCACTGGTTATGACTATCAGGTTAAGTACTTAAAGATTTCATACTAAAATGAAAAAGATCAAAAACTATATCGATTCCGATTTGGCAAAACGAAAGATTGCCCGATACAAGTATTGGTCCATTAAGGATGAAAATGGTATTACCATTGTTTCTTCAGACGACAATCCAGAAGGCCAAAGTTTTGGTGACTTTTTGGATAAAGTGATCTCAGATAATGTGGATGCAGAAGTTCAAGTGAAATACGGAACCAATGAACAGTCCTCCAGGCAAAATCCTCCTTTTTTTATTCAAATAAATCAAGAGATTGAGTGGATAGATCCAGAAGAAGATGAATCGGTAAGAATAAATGGTGTGCCGCACAAAGTTGATAAAAATGGTAATGTGAATATTAATCTTACCACACCAGAGAAGCCTCAAATCCCTGTCATTGAACGTGCAAATATTGATACGTTTCGTCAAGAAATGGAAATTCAATTATCGGGGCTAAAAAAGGAATATGAACTAAAAGAAGAGAAATGGCAGATTGACATGAGCAACAAGCTCATGGAACAGACCTTAAAATTTAAGGAAATGATGTTATCTGAACGTGAAGCGAGAATAGCAGAACGTGAGGCCGTTTTACATCAAAAAGAAACAGAATTAAGCGACAAAGAAGCCAACATACAGGACGATGTCAAAGGATATTTAAAGCAAGTTCCTAATGCTCTGGGTGGATTCATTAAAGATTGGATTAAGCAAGGAGCACATCAAAAGGAACCGAGTTTGGGTAAAACCAAACCAGTATTACCCAAAGAGAGAAAAGAAGTGCAATTTGAAATTGAGTCAGAACCAGAAGATTCTAACGAATGCGAAATGGAAGAGTTTGATAACGAAATAAATACAATGAAAGATGAAAACATTCAAAGTGAACCTAGAGATACAAGCACTGAACCCTGAACAAGTTGGAGAAAAGCTTCAAGCCTTTCAGGATTTGCAAGACAGTTTAGAACATGATGACTTTTTACAAGCAGTAGAAGTCATTGTGCAGAACCCAGATATAGTTGATTTCATAAAAGAAGTGGTTCCAGAAGAAGGAGAAGAATTAAGCCTAGGTGATTACTTAGGAATTGCTAAAAAAGCATTTACAAGATTCGGTTAAAAAACAAATGAAAAAGATGAATCCAATCATACTACAAAAAGTTGCGCAAGGAGCAAAAACAATATTTAGCAATCGCATTGTATTGATTGTGTTGGCTGGTTTATTGGCTTATTTATTTCTGAAAAAACGCATTAAAAAAGTGGTTAGAAAGATCAGTGAGAATCAATTTGATAAGAACGAAACACAAAACCCCAACATTCTAGCCCAGCAGTACCGTTCTGCGGCCAATCCATCTGGTAATAAATGGATGATTGATTGGGATGGTACAGATGAAGATGCTATTGATCGATTGGCATATCAAACCAGAGGAAGATTGGAATCAGTTACCGATGCATATAGCCAGAAGTTTGATGAGACATTAACCGACAGGATGCGGACAGAATTAGACAATGATGATTTTCAGAATTGGAGAAACATAGTAACCTAATGCGCATTGCTTTTAAGCCAAATAAAACGGGAATAGCCATACTCACTATTATGCTTGTAATTGTAGGATATATCATATTTAAACGAAGAAAACAGATTAAACAAATGGCTTCTAAAACGATAGAATTTATTCAAAATAAAACTTGGGATATCATCACGGACAGAAGGCTTGCAAGTTTACATCCACAAATACGAAAAAGAGCCAATGAATTTATCTTGAGAGCTGAAAAGGAATTAGGGATTAAACTTAGGGTTACATCTGCTTTGCGCACTTGGAAAGAACAAGAAAAACTATATGCCAAAGGCCGCACAACAAAAGGCAATGTTGTAACTAATGCTAAACCGGGTAAAAGCTTACATAATTATGGATTGGCGCTAGATGTGGTTGAAATTAAAAACGGCAAAGCCCTTTGGACTAATCCCAATTGGAGTAAAATAGCAGCACTTGGAAAGAGTTTAGGCTTCTCATGGGGTGGGGACTGGAAATCCTTCAAGGATAAACCTCATTTTGAAATGCGTTTTGGTAAAACACTATCTGACCTTCAAGCTCTTTACACTTCAGGCAACCGAGAAGGAGAATACGTAAATCTAGCATAGATGAAAAAAGAGTTCAAATTTTTCTGGATAGGTTTGGGACTGGCTACTTTGCTTTGGTTGATGTTATTTGTAAAAACTTGGAAAAATTCTTCAGAAGTAAATTCTCATATTATTACCGATACTATTTACGTTGATCGGCCTTACAAGGAAATCGTGATTCAAAAAATAGAAGTACCTAAAAAGGTGTTTGTTTATAAAACGGATACTGTTTTTAGAAAGCAAATTGAAAAGGACACTTTGATAACTGCATTAGAAATTACTCCTACTATTGCTAAAATCCATACCATTACGCCTAAAGGACTACCTATCGTTCAAGAATATCCGCTTCCAGAGTATCGAGAATTGAAAATCAACCCCCGAGGATATCTTCAAATGAAGAAGAAAAAGCATAAGAAGTTTTGGAAGCGAACTGGACAAGTTGGAATTTTCATAGGTGGTTTTATTACCGCAAATCTCATACAAAATCGATAATTTCCTTTATCTAGCATTCTGGCGTCCTCCACAGAGCACAGCACTCCTGCAACCCCTTTTAAATTAAGTATTTAATCCTATAATCTTTCTGAAACTAATTCCACCATTCATCGTAACGGTCTATTATATTTGTCTTGCTAATTAAATGACAAGAAAAGACTATTAATGACCAAAGAAAAACTAACCCTATCACAACTAGAGCAATACCTTTCAAAAGCTGCTTGGATCCTTAAAGGCCCAGTGGATGCATCCGATTTCAAAGTATACATTTTCCCTCTATTATTCTTTAAACGATTATCAGATGTTTATGATGAGGAATATCAAATGGCATTGATAGAATCGGATGGTGATAAAGAGTATGCTTCCTTACCTGAGTTTCACCGGTTTGAAATTCCTGAGGGATGCCATTGGAAGGATGTAAGGGAAAATACAAGCAATATAGGTTTATCCATTGAGAAAGCTTTACGAGGAATTGAACAAGCCAATCAAGAAGCTTTGTATGGCATATTCGGAGATGCACAATGGAGTAATAAGAACAAATTGTCTGATCGCTTGCTGATAGATTTAATTGAGCATTTTTCACAATACAACCTGTCCAATTCCTTAGTTGAACCTGATTTATTAGGCAATGCTTATGAATATCTAATCAAACATTTTGCAGATTTAACCAATAAGAAGGCTGGTGAATTTTATACCCCACGTTCTGTGGTGCACCTACTAGGTCTTATACTAGATCCTCACGAAGGGGAAAGTGTTTATGATCCTGCTTGTGGAACAGGAGGAATGTTAATTGAATGTATTGATCACTTGAAAGAAAACAAGGAGGACTATCGAACCCTTAAAATATTTGGACAAGAAAAAAACCTAACGTCTAGCTCTATAGCACGGATGAACATGTTTTTACATGGAATTGAAGACTTTCAAATTGCTCGTGGAGATACATTAAGAAATCCTGCATTCTTTAGTGCTGATGGATTAAAAACTTTTGATTGTGTAATTGCCAACCCTCCGTTTTCATTAAAAGATTGGGGTGCAGAAAATTGGGCCAACGATCCTTACGGAAGAAATATCGCAGGGGTCCCACCCAAAGGAAATGGTGATATGGCATGGGTACAACACATGATTAAATCGGTAAACGGCACAGGTCGAATGACAGTAGTCCTACCTCATGGTGCGCTTTTCAGAAAGGGTGCTGAGGGAAAAATTCGAAAAGAACTTTTGGATCAAGATTTACTAGAAGCTGTAATTGGTTTGGGTTCTAATATTTTTTACGGAACTCAACTCGCGGCTTGCGTACTTGTTTTCAGACAGAACAAGGAGGAACACAAAAAGGATAAAGTGATATTTATTGATGCTTCAGACCAGATTCAAGTTGGTAGGGCACAGAATTATTTAGAAAAGCCACATATTGATCAAATTTTCAATTGGTACAACAAATATGAAGATGTTGAGAATTATGTGAAAATTGCTTCAAAAGCGGATTTAGTAGAAAATGATTTCAATTTGAATATCCCTCTTTACGTTGAAAAAATAATTGAAGACAATCTACCTTCAGTTGAAGAAGCCTTGGCTGATTTAAAAGAGGCTTGGGGTGCAAGTTTAGAAGCTGAGGAAAGATTTAAGGAAATACTAAAGGAATTTATATAAATGACTCAAAAAGAACTCGAAAAATACCTCTGGGGTGCTGCGACCGCCTTACGCGGAACGATTGATGCAGGAGATTATAAGCAATACATTTTTCCTTTATTATTCTTTAAGCGCATCTGTGATGTGTATGATGAAGAATTTGAAAATGCGTTAAGGGAAGGAGATGGTGATAAGGAATATGCATCTTTTGCAGAGCATCATCATTTTCAAGTACCAGAAAACTCGCATTGGAATGCTGTTCGTGAAACTACTTCTAATGTAGGGATGGCCATTCAAAATGCCATGAGAGAAATTGAAAAAGCCAATCCAGATACATTGTATGGCATTTTTGGGGATGCTTCATGGACCAATAAAAACAGATTAACGGACGAAACACTCATTAATCTTATTGAGCATTTTTCACAGCATAAACTAAGTCTAAGCAATGTGGCAGATGACAAGCTTGGCAATGCTTATGAATACCTGATAAAAGAATTTGCTGACGATAGCGGACATACTGCCGCTGAGTTTTACACCAATCGAACGGTGGTGAAACTCATGACCATGATTATGAACCCACAACCAGGAGAAAGTGTTTATGATCCTACCTGTGGTTCTGGTGGTTTACTATTGAATTGCGCCCTGCATTTAAAGGAAGAAGGCAAAGAATATCGTACGCTAAAATTATATGGACAAGAAATCAACCTCATTACATCTGCTATTGCACGCATGAACATGTTTATGCACGGCATTGAAGAGTTTAGTATTGTGCGTGGTGATACCTTAGCTAGACCTGCTTTTTTGCACAATGATGAATTGAAGAAGTTTAATGTGATTTTGGCAAACCCACCTTACTCCATAAAAGCGTGGGACCAAAAAGGGTTTACAAACGATCCTTATGGGCGAAACCTGTGGGGAGTGCCTCCACAAGGTTGTGCAGATTATGCTTTTCAGCAACACATTCAAAAGAGTTTGGATGAGCATAATGGCCGTTCTATCTCCTTATGGCCACATGGAGTGTTATTCCGTGATTCTGAAGCGGAAATGCGTAGAAAAATGATAGAAGAGGATTTGGTGGAATGTGTAATTGGTTTAGGACCAAACTTGTTTTACAACTCCCCAATGGAGGCTTGCCTTTTAATTACAAAGACTAATAAGACAGCTGATAAAATAGGAAAGGTACTTATTATAAACGCTGTCAAAGAAGTTAAGCAGGATAAAAATATAGCATATCTAGAACAAAAGCATATTGATAAAATCTATGATAATTATAACAGTTTCACTGATGTTGATGGTTTCTCAAAAGTAGTTTCAATTGATGAAATACTTGAAAACAAAGGAAGTCTAAATATTGCCCAATATGTGAGTAATGTAGATACTAATACAGAGAAAATCTCATTGGATGAAGCACTTTTAGATTGGAAAAATCAATCGGTACTATTAAAGAAAAGTATGAATGAATTATTTCAAATCTTAAACTGATGGAAACAATGTTAGAAAAAATAGATTTGAATAATTTGGACAAGAGCAATTGGATTGCTTACACATTTGAAGAAATTGCTCAGAAAATATCTAAAACAGTTAAGCCTGAAGAAGCGGAGGTAAATATATATGTTGGTTTAGAACATTTGGATGGTGAAGACCTTCATATTCGAAGAAAAGGAGTGCCTTCAGATGTAAAGGGAGGCAAATTAAGATGTTATCCTGGTGATATTATTTTTGGAAAAAGACGGGCATATCAAAGAAAAGCGGCAATTGTAGATTTTGACGGAATCTGCTCTGCACATGCATTTGTTTTTAGAGCAAATCCAGAAGTAATTGACTCTGATTTATTTCCTTTCTTTTTGCACTCAGACCAGTTTATGCATCGCATGGTGGATATTTCAGTGGGCGGACTTTCACCAACTATTAATTGGGGAGATTTAAAACACCAAGAATTTCTCCTCCCACCCAAAGACCAACAAGCCCGTTTAGCGAAATTGCTATGGGCGATGGACGATGTGATTGAGAGGGGTATTGAATTGTTGGAGAATTTGGATAATACTTATCAGGCAAAAGTTGACAATCTATTTTCTAAAAGAATGAATGATTGGGACTTTGTGAGGTTGGGAAAAATTGCCTCTATCAATAGTCAGTCTTTAAACTCAAAAACAGAATCTAACTATGTGTTTAAGTATTTAGATTTAGCCAGTATTATCGAGCCTAAAATTATTGGAGAATTGAAAACTATTCAATTTAGTAGCGCTCCCAGTAGGGCAAAAAGAATAGTAAAAGACGATTCTATTGTATTGGCAATGGTTAGGCCATATCAAAAAGCATTTGCTTATGTTGAAAATGGAAAAGACATTATCGCTTCAACAGGCACTGCAGTTGTCAACATGGATGATAAACATCTAAACAGATTCGTCTTCCATCAGTTTTTCTCAATGAGATTCACAAGATATTGTGAAGATAGAATGACTGGAACCAGTTATCCTGCAATTACTCCAAAAGATGTTGAAGAATATAATATTTCAATTCCCAAAGATAAAAGTCTAATTGAGCAAGTTGGAATGGAATTAGATCTGTTAGAGAAATCAAGTATGGCTGTAAAATCTAAAATCGTAAGCTCCAAGGCCCTTCAAAAAAGTTTAATTAACCGGATGTTCTAATGAAAACAATAAACCGAATAATTCTGAAGAACTTTAAGCGTTTTGACTCCTTTGACGTAAAGTTAAATGAAGAACTAAATATATTTATCGGTGATAATGAATCAGGTAAAAGTACAATTTTAGAAGCCTTAGATATTGTTTTATCCGGGAGTCGGAGTAAGGTTGAATCCTTAGGATTGTCAAATCTAATAAACAAATCAGTAATTGAAGATTTTTTTTCCGAAGGAAAGAGCTATAATAAAATACCACGGTTAGAAATAGAAGTCTTTATTGATGATTCTGGCAACCCTGAATTGAACGGAGACAATAATTCATTAGGTATAAACTCAGATGGGCTTTGTTTGATATGCATGCCTTCCGATGAATATAGCAGTGATATTCGTTCTGTGCTTCAACAAGAGGGAGAAAACTTTCCATTTGAATTTTATTCAATTCAATTTAATACATTTTCTGGCCGATCATATAGCTCATTTAATAGGTATTTTAACCATCTGTTTATAGATAATACACAAATAAATAATGATTATGCTACAAAAAAGTATATTCAGAAGCTTTATTACGGCAAGGCCGATTCCGGTCAAAGAAGTAGTTTGGAAAACTCATATAGGGGATTAAAGGAGGGATTTAAAGAAAACTCATTAAAAGTGATAAACAAAGGATTGGATTATCAATTTTCATTAAAATCAAACTCAAAGTCAAATTTGGAAAATGACCTTACAATTACTGAAGATGCAATTGAAATAGAAAACAGAGGAAAGGGTCGTCAGTGCTTTATAAAAACAGACTTTGCCCTTAGCAGAAATGAGTCAACGATTGACACTGTTTTACTTGAAGAACCTGAAAACCATTTAAGCCAGAATTATACGCTACAGCTCCTAGAGAAGATCAAAAACTCTGGAAATAAACAAATATTTATAAGTACACATAGTAATATGATTTCTTCAAGACTAGGTTTAAAGCAATGTATTATGCTTAATAGCTCTGGTAAACAAAGCACCAAATTAAGTGATATAGATGATAGTTCTTCTAGGTTCTTTATGAAGGCTCCTGATAATAATGTCTTACAGTTCATTATGTCTCCAAAGGTTATTCTGGTTGAAGGAGACGCAGAGTTTATTTTGATTGAGGCTTTTTTTGGGAAAATTGCAGGCTGCACTCCCTATGAAAGTAATATTCATATAATTTCTGTTGGAGGAAAAACTTTTAAGAGATACTTAGACCTTGCTCGAGATCTTGATATCAGGGTAGTTGTAATTACTGATAATGATAAATCTTATGTCAAAAACGTAATGAATAATTATGAAGATTACGAGAATACAAATTGGAAAATATTTGCTGATGAAAATGATGATAGATATACGTTTGAAGTTTGTATGTATAATGACAACCAAAGCATTTGTGACGAATTATTTGGAGGGCGAAAAAAATTGAGTGTTTTGGAATATATGCTTCAGAATAAAGCTGAATGCTCTTTTAGGATTCTTGAAGATAAAATTGAGGAAATTAAAATCCCTGACTACATAAGATCAGCAATCGAATGGATAAAAGACTAATACTTGCTGTCGCTGGATCAGGTAAAACTACCTATATAATAAATCAATTAGATGTTGAAAAAAGGTATTTAATTGTTACCTATACACGAGAGAATACAAAAAATTTACGGCAGGCTATTCAGAAGAGATTCGGGTATTTTCCAGATAATATAACACTTTATTCTTTTTTTGAATTTTTATACTCCTTTTGCTTTATTCCTTTTAGAAAAAGAATTGATAAGCCAAGGGGAATATTTTGGGATATGCCATTACAATTTACTCTCAAAATGCAGCAAACCAATCCTCTACATTTTTTTTCAAAAGATGGTAGAGTATATCATAATCGTTTGTCTAAATATTTAATTAATAAAGACTTACTTAAGAGAGTAAATGAAAGAGTTAATAAATATTTTGATAGTTTCTTTATCGATGAGATTCAAGATTTTGGTGGTTATGATTTTGAATTGTTGATGTCTCTTACACAAACTAGCATGAATTTAATTTGGGTCGGAGATTATTATCAGCATACTTATGATACAAGTAGGGATGCGAATAAAAATAAAAGGCTATACAGTTCTATAGAAAGCTTTACTAAAAGGTTTGTTGATAATGGAATAAGGATAGATAATTCAACTTTAAATAAAAGCTATAGGTTTAGTGAAACCATAGCATCTTTTATCAAAAACAATCTTGAAATACAAGTTGATACATTCAAGAAGGAAGAAACAATCATTACTATTCTAAGAAAACCTGAAGATGTAGATGCAATTATACGAGATAATAATATTGTGAAATTATTCTATCAGAATCACAGGAAATATACCTGTTTTTCAGGAAACTGGGGAAGTGTAAAAGGTATTAATCATTTTAAAGATGTCTGTGTTGTATTGAATAAAACATCATATAGTTTATACAAAAAAGGACAGTTATTTAATTCTAACTCTTTAACCAAGAATAAGCTGTATGTTGCCTTTTCGAGGGCAAATAGAAATTTATACATTGTTTCTGAAGAACTGCTAAAAAACTATAGGTTAATTTAGAATAGAATTTGATGACTTCAATGCCAAAGCCTATCACGGACAATCATGCATGCATTAAAAACGCATAGCTTAAGCGATAGATTATCATCAGTATCGCATATCGCGATACGCAATATTATAGTAATGATCTTAATTTTCAATTCGCGATTCGCGAATCGCGAATTAATTCTGTATCTTTATGAAAGTAAGATAAGTATAAAGGAAGAAGGAAGCAGCAGGGATTGAAGTGTGTAGCTTATAAAATGATAAACAGATGTTGCAATTAGCTGGAAAAAGCGATTATTGAGCTCTTTGAAAGCTTAGTAAAACACCGTTTAGCGATTTATAACTACAGCGAAAAGCCCGCAGCTGCCCAATAAAAAAAGAAATAATGAAGAAGCACAGCGGAATGAGACCCCATGATATTGTTGTATTGCTTAAAATAGCAGCCAAAGGTAATACTGCATGGTATATGAAAGATCTTTCCTATGAGCTAGGGATAAGTGCTAGTGAAATAAGTGAGAGCTTAAACCGCTCGGCTATTGCAGGTCTCATAACTCAAGATAAAAAACAATTGATGAAAATGGCACTGCTCGATTTTTTGGAGAATGGCTTACGTTATGTATATCCACAAAAACCAGGTGCTTTGGTAAGAGGTTTACCCACCGCCCATGCTGCACCTCCACTTAATGCTCAAATAGTAAGTGAAGCACCTTATGTTTGGCCCTACTTTGAAGGTACAGTGCGCGGAGAAGCTATTGAACCACTGCATGCGAATGTGCCTGAAGCGTGCATGAAAGATTCTATATTTTATGAGCTAATGGCTTTATGCGATGCGTTACGGGTGGGTAGAGCTAGAGAAAAGCAAATTGCTATAGAAGAACTGAAAAAACGACTATGCTAAAAAACACCTTAATTAATCGTAATGCCACCAAGAAAATTGCATTGGCATTGGGCGCACTCAACGAAAAAGTGGTTTATGTTGGTGGAGCTGTGGTAAGCTTATACATTGATGACCCTGCTGCTGATGATGTTAGGCCTACCCAAGATATTGACATTAGCATGGAAATAGCAAGCCTTACAGAACTCGAAAATATTCGAGAAGAACTTACGAAAAAAGGGTTTAAACAATCAAGTGAAGATGATGTTATTTGCCGTTTTAGATTTGAAGATATTAAAGTAGATGTGATGTCAACAAAGCAAGTTGGCTGGGCACCTGCTAATCCTTGGTTTGCTCCAGGTTATAAGCATTTAACTCACTTCGAGATTGATGGCATACCCATTAAGTGTTTATCTCTTCCTTATTACCTCTGTACAAAATTCACTGCATTTTATGATAGAGGCATAAAAGACCCAAGAACCAGTAAAGATTTTGAGGATATAGTGTATTTGTTAAACCATGATTCAAAACTAGAGGAAGAGCTTCTCCACGCAGAAGATGACGCTCGCGATTATTTGAAAAAATGCTTTGCTGATATTTTAAATGATGCAGTTAAACAAGAGGCCATTCTGGGTAATCTTTTTTATGAAAATCAGAAACAAAGATTCGATAAGATCGTAACAAAATTAAAGGCAATAGTTTATGGCATTTAACGAACTCAATAGCGTAGAACATTATATTATCCATCAACTGGCAGGAGTAGATCTTAACAAAAAAGATATTGTTTCCGAGCCTACTGTAAATTATGGAGCTACTTGGAGTTATCAGTCGTCAGCTGACTTAAAAAGAGGCGTAAACGAAGTGCTCTTAGAAAATGAATTGAAAGATGCATTGATTCGACTCAATCCTGAAATAGCTGCAAAGCCAGAATTATCGGATGAAGTTATTTACAAACTAAGAGCGGTACTTATTGCAGTCAATCAAATCGGTTTAGTAAAAGCCAATGAGGAGTTTTTCAAATGGATGGCAGGAGAAAAAACCATGCCTTTTGGAGAAAACAATCGTCACGTACCCGTGCGTTTAATTGACTTTGAAAATGAGTTGCAAAATTCCTATGTCGTTACCAATCAACTAAGGGTGCATCACCGTGAAACCAAAATTCCTGATGTTGTTTTGTATATTAATGGTATACCAGTCGTAGTTGGTGAAGCGAAAACACCAATTCGACCATCCGTTAGTTGGCTAGACGGAGCCCATGAAGTGCATGATATTTATGAGAATAGTATTCCTCTATTATTTGTTCCAAATATTCTGTCATTTGCAACAGAGGGTAAAGAGTTGTTTTATGGTGCTATTCGTTGTCCATTAGAATTTTGGGCACCTTGGCGCTTGGATAGTGATTCAGAAGATGCTTTAGCAAAACGATTGGGTTTAGGAGAGATTGGCAAAGAAATGAAAGACCTATTGAGTCCTAGAAGGCTACTCGATATTCTTCAAAATTTTTCGCTTTTCACTACCAATAAGAAAAAGCAAAGAATGAAAATTATACCGCGATTTCAACAGTATGAAGGCGCAAATAAAATAGTTCAAAGAGTTGTAGATGGTCGCATTAAAAAAGGATTGATTTGGCACTTTCAAGGATCTGGAAAATCATTATTAATGGTTTTTGCAGCGCAAAAATTGAGAAAAAACCAACAATTAAAAAGCCCAACGGTCATTGTACTTGTTGATAGAACGGATTTAGATACTCAAATTTCGGAAACATTTAATGCAGCGGACATAGCCAATGTTGAAACCACAGACAGTATAAGAGAACTGCAAAAGTTATTAGAGCGAGATACCAGAAAAATCATTATTTCCATGATCCACAAGTTTCGCGATGCCAAACCTAGTATGAATACCAGAGACAATATCATTGTTTTAGTAGATGAGGCACATAGAACACAGGAAGGAGATTTAGGTAGGCAAATGAGGGCTTCATTGCCAAATGCATTTTTGTTTGGGTTAACAGGAACACCAGTGAACAAGGCTGATAAAAACACGTTTTGGGCCTTTGGTGCTGAAGAAGATGAGGGTGGATATATGTCGCGATACACATTTCAAGACTCCATTAGAGATGAAGCTACTTTGCCCTTACACTTTGAGCCAAGGTTAGTAGATGTTCATGTGGATAAAGAGACCATTGATAAAGCCATGGCAGATTTTAGAGAACAAGCTGCACTGTCTGATGATGAAGCTGATGCACTTAATAAAAAGTCAGCAAAAATGGCCGCGTTTCTTAAATCTCCAGAAAGAGTATCTAAAATCGTTGAAGACATAGCCACTCATTTTAAAGAAAAAGTGGAACCACAAGGTTTCAAAGCTATGATTGTAACTCCAGATCGGTATGCTTGTGTTCAATACAAAGAAGAATTGGATAAATACTTCCCAGAGGAGGCCAGCAAGGTAGTAATGTCAATCACTGCAAATGATGATTTCGAATTCAAGCAAAAATGGGGCGTAGATAAATCAAAACAAGAAAAAATTGTAGATGAGTTCAACGATGCTTCAAGCAATTTAAAATTCATTATTGTTACAGCAAAACTGTTAACTGGCTTTGATGCACCAGTTTTGCAAACAATGTATTTAGATAAGTCCATGAAGGACCATACTCTATTGCAGGCTATTTGTAGAACAAACCGTCTTTATCCAAATAAAACATTTGGTAGAATTGTGGATTATTTTGGAGTATTTGATGATACTGCAAAAGCATTGGAGTTTGATGAAAAGTCTGTGGCTCAAATCATTTCCAATCTTTCAGAGTTGCGAGGGAAGTTACCAGAAGCCATGAAAGATGCACTTTCTCATTTTCAAGGTGTAGATCGATCTAAAGAGGGCTTTGAAGGACTCGAAGCTGCTCAAAATGCAATCAATACTGATGAGAAGAAAGATGCTTTTGCCAAGGATTTTAAGTACTTAGCAAAGCTTTGGGAATCTCTTTCACCAGATAGAATATTAGATATTTATCAAGAAGATTATAAATGGCTTTCTCAAGTCTTTGAATCAGTGAGACCTGCTTCCGATAATATTGGGAAGCTACTGTGGTTCTCTTTGGGAGCTCAAACTACTCAATTGATACATGACAACATTCATGTTGGCAAAGTTCATCACTTAGAAGAGTTCGTGTTGGATGCAGATGTAATTGAGGACATCTTTAATAATCCAGATCCTAAGAATGCTAAAAAGCTAGAAAAAATCCTAATTAAACGGTTCAAGAAAAATGGCGAACACCCTACTTTCAAAAAACTAAGTGAACGTCTGGAGGAGTTGAGAGATAAAGCTGAAAAAGGGTTGATTACTTCAATTGAATTTGTGAAGGATCTTTGCAAAATAGCAAAGGAGACTGTGCAAGCAGAAAAAGAATTGGAAGAAGAAATCCAAGAAAAGTCACCTATAGCCGCTTTAACAGAACTGTTTCTTGAACTTAAGAATGATGAAACGCCAGCAGTTGTTGAAAGGATCGTTACTGATATTGATGCCATTGTTAGAGTAGTAAATTTTCCAGGTTGGCAAACAACCACCTCCGGAGAAAGAGAAGTGCAAAAATCATTGAGAAAGGCGTTATTGAAATACAAATTACATAAGGATCAAGTGCTTTTTGATCGGGCTTATGCTTATATCAAGGAGTATTATTAGCTATAACTGCTTAGCCTCAATAAATGTCTTTTTATATTAGTTTGATGTTATTTTTAACAACAAACTAATATAAATTCGATGTTTTTAGCATGATAAAAGTACCCAAAAGACTTTCTTCTCCCCATCCTCTTGTCCAATCGGCTAAGGTTTCCTTTGATACCAGAAAGATAAAGGTAAACAGATGGAATCCATTAGTAAGCTCAGGCAATGGTTGCGCTCATATTTATGTTAGCCCAGAATTAATTCCTAGAGCTCTTCGAATTATGGATGCGTTGCTGAAAGTAATTGAAAAAGAAGGTTTTGAAATCAAGAGTGAGCATACAATGTCTATTTGGAAACATGACCAATCCATCGAGCTCGCTTTAATTGAAAGGCAAAAGAGAGTCAAAGATGAAAGTGTTTCGTACGATTCTACTAAGTTAATACCCTCAGGTAACTTATGTATCAGAGCCAAGTCCAATTGGGACACAAGGGAATATGTAGATACTCCTTTTAAGCCTTTAGAAGAGAAAATGGATCTTGTTTTCAATTACCTAGTTGACAGAATTGAATACTTAAGGCTATATCAAATTAAACTTGAAGAAGGCTGGGAAAAACAAAGAATTGAAAAGGAAGCGAGAGAAGCTAAGAAGGAAAGGGTAAGACAAGAGTTTACAGCATTTTCAGATTTATTGGAAAGCTCCACAAAACTGAGAATGGCCAATGAAATCCGAGCATTCATTCTAAAACGAATTGAATTCGAGGATGAGCCCAATAATCCTGAATTATTGGAATGGATTGAATGGGCAAATAAGAAAGCAGATTGGATTGATCCATTAATTGAATGTGAGGATGAGTATTTGAACAATAAACACAAATCCGAAATCTGTAGTAATGTAGTAGTGTAGTTTCTTAAATTCCAGAAGAAATTATGCCGTAATCATGTCATTCAAGTCATCAATTACAGCATCATCAAATTCCTCTAAATAGCGTTGAGTTGTTTCCAAACTTTCATGCCCCAGACCATCTTTAATCTTCACAACATCAACTCCTAGACTCAACGCTTGAGTGGCCCAAGCATGCCGCATAACATAGGTAGTAAAACTTTTATTGACACCACAAAGCTTACCCATTTCATTGGCTGCGTTATTCATCCTTTTCCTATAATTGGTATAGGCTTTAAACTCTAACTCTGCATTACCTCTTACTGACTTCGGGATGATTGGAAAGATATAATCAGTGGATTCAGCTTTTTCATCTAAATAATATTCAAGAATTTGTTTAGACTCTGCGGTTAACTTGATCCAATATTCCTTTTTAGTCTTTCTTCTAAGATATTTGAAACGCTCGCCATCAAAGTCCATTGGTCTTAAATGAGCCATGTCTACTAGTTGCATTCCCCGTGAATTATACAGAAATAGGAAAAAATTACGAACGTGCCAATCAAAACTCTCTTTCTCCAACTCCAGATTTCTAAAGGTTGTTATCACATCTTTACTTACAGCTCTTTTCTTGGTTTTCACCACTCTCTTTATCTCAAATCCATTGAAGGGATAATCCTCACTCGTTAAATTCGTATCAATGTCTGCAATTGCTTTATTAAAAACAGCTCTTAGGGTTTTAAGGTAACGCACGACTCCATTTTTGACACCCCTTTTAAAACAACTCTGTCTAAATTTCTCAAGGAATGCCTTGTCGATGCTCTTCATGTAGATATCGTTCTTTCTTATTTCTTTAAGGTATTTCTTTATAGCATACAGGTCTCCTGCATATTGATCGGCAGTGCCATGCTTTCCGTTGCTCTGAAAATCCTTAACAATTTTGTTATAGTATTCTACCAGCTTTGGGCCTTTATCTCTTTCATTACGTTCTTCAGTAGTTCTAAAAATTTCCTTCTCTATCTTTAATTTCAAGTCCGTAACAGAAAGCCGCATCAAATCATTCTCAAAATCAATAATAACCCTATTGGCAATGACCTTCTTTTCAAATAGCCTTGCATTATATCTTCTTGAATTGGGATAAGTAGAATTCAATTCTTCTTTAGTTGTATTCCATTCACTTTTCTCAACAGAAAGTCCTAATGGAATATCAGCAGAAACACCATGATGAATGATGCGCATCTTCATTGGATATGTACCATCCGTTTTTTGCCTTCTTGTGTCTAATCTTACTCTAATTGTTGCCATAAAAATACCTTTACAAATTTCATTTTTAAAATCCGATTGACATGAAAATTTGCTAGTAATTTGCTAGTAAAACGCGTTTTTTAACAGTTTTTCATGAACTCTAAAAAATCAACGATCTCTTGCAAGCCTTTATTCATAGCACCTTTAGAGCCTGTTTGAGTTTTTTAGAAAATTCAAGATAACACGTCTGGGGGGCGCGAGATCGGAGGTTCGAATCCTCTCATCCCGACTATTTTCATTAATTAGTGTACTTTCTGTTAATTTCCGATTTGTATTTCGATTATAAAATTTAACGTTATTATATTATTCCCTAATTTTAAACATGAAGGATAATTATTCGACAGAATTTTTAATCGATTACCTAAGCTCTGTTAAGGATAAAAGAACAAAAAAGCTTGCTCATTCCATTGCTCACAATGATGTTGTAATTAAGCGTTTAGTGGAAATCTCGTTTATGAATTTAGGAGCTCAATCTTTTAGAGCTGCTTGGGTTATTTTAGAGTGCAGTAGAAAAAGATCGTATTGGCTTTCCGAAGAAATTATCAAAAGTATTTGCAAGAATTTAAATTTGAAAACTCCTGATAATATTGCTGGAGTATATTTTAAGGCTTTATCCATCAACAACATTGACCTGAGCGAAAACGCAAACATCATCGATGTTTGCGTTTTTCACATCAGTAAACAAAGTAAAGTCTCCTATAATAGAGCCTGAGGAATTGAATTTTTAATTACAGTTTTTGATCAAATACCTGAGCTTGGTAACGAACTCAAAGAAACTATTGATTTGATTTATATACAACTAGATAAACTTTATGTAAAAAACCTAGCTGATAGGCTACTCAAAAAAATAAAACAGACTAAGAAATAACCTAAAATCTTTTTGTCTTAAATGGATCTGATTTTATTCCTATATCACCAAAACTATTACCTGCCTTAATATCAGTTATTTTTAAATCAAAAACTTTGCTACTGTGCAATTGAGATATTTTCGCCCCAGAATATAAAGTAAAATAATCCGACCAACTAAATTCTAATCCTCCTACAGGAATAATACTAACCCACATTTTATAACTTGTGGGTAAACCTGCTTCATTTAATATCCAAACATAAGAGTCTCCTGGAGTTGTACCCCCTGAGGTATATTGTACTTTCAATCCTTTTCTTCCATCATTAAGCTCAACTACACTTCTAATTGTACCGTTGTCTCTAGCTTTTGCTGGAGCATTAAGCCAAAAACTATCGTTATTAAAATAATCCCAAGCGGTTTTTACAAGATCATTGGCATCGTCAACTTTAACTTCATTCTCAAATGCAACACCAGTAATATTGTTAACATTAAGCAGCACCTTTTTATTACTCCATTTTACCTGCACCAAATGACTCTTTTTATCCCAAATAAAATCATGTACACCAGCAAAACTCCAACTAATAACTTTAGTGGTATCCCAAGCGGATTTATTTATTGCAGTAAACATTTTATCAGTTAAACGTTCGGCTTCTTGTGACGGCTCTCCAATCGGCTCAGGTTCATGAATAAATAAACCAACTATTACTACAATTAATATTAACGAGGCTACTACTCCACCAATAATCTTTAAAATTTTCTTCATGTTACAATTAAAATTGTTCTATTTTAAAATGAGATATTCATTAACTAATGACCTAACTTCTTGCTTCAGCTAATCCCTTTTTGTAGGTTTTGATGGCTCTATCACGAGCAAATGAATGCTCTACTATTGGCTTAACATATGTAAATGGGTCTTCAAATTCAGGGACCCATTTTTTAACATACAACAAGTTAGGATCAAACTTTTTAGTTTGTAATTCTGGATTAAACACCCTAAAGTAAGGAGAAGCATCACAACCTGAGCCAGCTGCCCATTGCCAATTACCTACGTTTGCTGACAAATCATAATCTAATAACTTTTCGGCAAAATAAGCTTCCCCCCATCGCCAATCAGTAAGTAGATGTTTTGTTAAAAAACTAGCTGCAACCATTCTTACTCGGTTATGCATAAAGCCTGTTTCGTTTAATTCTCTCATGCCTGCATCTACTATTGGGTAACCCGTATTACCCTCACACCAAGCTTTAAAATGATCTTCATTATTAATCCACTCAATATGATCATAAGCTGGTTTAAAGGCCTTATTTACAACCTTGGGAAAATGAAATAAGATTGCCATAAAAAATTCTCTCCATATTAATTCGCTTAGCCAAACCGCACTCGTACCCTTAGCCTTTTTAGCTAACTGCCTCACAGACACTGTACCAAATCGAAGGTGAATACCTAATTTACTTGTTGCCGGCAATGAGGGAATATCACGTTTATCGGCATATGATAGCAATAATTCTTTACTGATTTTTTTCTGAGGAGCTATATAGCTGACATCCTCAAAACCCATTTCTGAGAGCTTAAGTAACTTACTTGTTTTCCCTGTTTTATTAAGACTATTTTTTAGAGTTATCACATCATAATTCACCAAGTCTTGATCAGTTAATTTCTCTAACCATTTATTTTTGTAAGGAGTATAAACAGTATATGGTTTTCCATCTTTTTTTAGAATATCATTTTCTTCAAATATTACCTGATCCTTAAATTGCTTAAAAATTATGTCATTTTGAGAACATAACACTTGAATTTGCTTATCTCTTTTTAAAGCGTATGGTTCATAGTCTTTATTGGAATATACAGCAGAAATAGATTTAATTTCATCTTTAAACACTGTTTCTGGGTTTCCATAATACACCTGTAAATCTGAACCAAGTTTATTAAGTTCTTTTTTTAATTCAGAAACTTGTTCATAAATAAACTTAACACGTTTATCTTTCTTGTTTGAAAGCTTATCAAGAATATTTTTATCAAAAATGAAAATGGGCTGAACGTTTTGTTGGCTTTTTAAAGCAAAAAAAAGACCTCGATTATCATCTAATCTGAGGTCTCTTCTAAACCAAAAAAAAGCTTTTTTGGTATTATCCATAATTAATTTCTGTGATCTTTAAATTTATCTATTAAAATTTGTTTTGCAAGATATATTCTACTTTTAACTGTACCAATTGGTATATCAAGTTCTTCTGCAATTTCTTTGTATTTGTATCCATCTAAATGCATCTGGAATGGAACTCCATAATCATCTTTTAAATCACTTATTCCTTGTTTAATTTCATCATAATAATAATGCTTTTCAGGTGATGCAAAGTGATCTACTTTATTTACAATTAAAGCTTCGTTAGTCTCAGAAGAGTCTACCAATGCTCTATGTCTAACTTTACGATTATATTGATTAATAAAAGTATTCTTCATTATGGTTAATAACCAAGCTTTGAAATTGGTATTAGCCCTAAATTGTTTTTTGTACTTTAAAGCCTTCAGACAAGTCTCTTGAGTCAAATCCTCAGCCTCAGCACTATTTCTGGTTAAGCTTAAGGCAAAGTAATGCATAACTTGTTTTAAGTCAGTCAAGCTTTTGTTAAATTCTATTGCCGTCATTTGTTTAACTTTTTAAGTTGTTCGTTAAACAATATTACAAAAAAGTGGCTCAGAAAACAATTTTGTTAAGCTTTTTTCACAAAAAATTAAACAAAAAATTAGAGGTAATATGTAAATCACTCAATACCAGACCAGTAAGTATAGTTTTCATTTTTTTGATTAAGAGTAATTGTTGCAGATTTAAATCCATTCAATAATTCTTCGCCTATATTAATTGGACTTAATTCTGTTGCTATACCTTTCCTTAATACATGAAGTGTAACTACATCACCTGAAAAATAATTTAACCATTTATCTAACACCTCTAGTAATTGTACTTCATATCTATTAATAGACAGTATTTTATCTTCAAATGTAATACCGGCAGTTTCAGCAGCAGAGTTAGGTGAAATATCAGTTACCTCTAAGTTTTTGTTCACTTTAATTCCAATAATGCTTTGATGAGCAAACTCAGATGCTTTAAGATCAAGTTTAAGGCCGAAATAACTTAAAGAATATTCAAATGAAGGCAATAAGTTTTTTGTCCCCCAAACATAATCTTCAAAAAAATCAGTAAAAGATCTGTTTCCATACTTTTCGGCTAGCTTTTTATAGTCAGACTCTGAATACCCTTTTTTAGTCTTTCCAAAATTTTCATACAAGTCTAGCATTACATCATCTAAAGAATACTTGTTTGATGATCCTTCCCTAATAAGTTGATCTAGTATAAAAGCGATCATACTTCCTTCATTATAAATAGAAACTTTTCTGTTAGGGACCCCCTTCTCATACCCATCTAACCAGGTATCAAATGAAGCTTCGGAAACTGACATATTATTTCTTCCTTCATTAGATATATATTTATTCACAGACTTTGAAAGCAGTGCAAAATATTGAGTATCATTAAAAAATTTAGATCTGTAAAGAAACAAATCCCCGTAGTAAGTTGTAACTCCCTCAGCAACATAACCCAGCTTCGAATAATTTTCTTTAGAAAAATCATAAGGCATCATTTCAGTCGGTCGAATCGATTTTATATTCCAGCTGTGAAATAACTCATGGGAACTTACCCCCATTAACTCATCATACATTTTGTCTTCCATTATTTCATATGACGGGCCCAATGCACAAACTGTAGATTCTAAATGCTCAACTCCATGATAAAAAAAGTAAGGCATAATTTGATACATGAAATGATATTCTTTGAACGGAAAACCTTTCATCATATTAAACTGAACTTCAATAAATGGCTTGAAAGTTTTCTCAAGTTTTTCAAAGTCAGGTTTACACTCTCCCATAAACCACAAATGAAATTTAGCTCCATTTTGGCTAAAGGAATGGTGTTTTAAGCCAGAAGAAGCTATAAATGGTGAATCTGCTAGTTCATCAAAATTTTTGGCGGTCATCTTATG
Organism: Flavobacteriales bacterium; assembly: GCA_020628935.1. Lineage (GTDB taxonomy): Bacteria > Bacteroidota > Bacteroidia > Flavobacteriales_G > JALEGO01 > JAHDEG01. The sequence goes on along the minus strand of JAHDEG010000005.1, from coordinate 192,949 downwards.
CCCTGTTCTAGATAAAGATGTTGCAATTTTATAATCAGCCGGAATTACTAAATCAACTACATGATCTTTTGCGATGCTTTCGGAATGATAAATAAAACAGTTAACAGGGTTAATATAGAGCTGATTTTCATCTAAAAAAGTTGCACCTGCATTTAGTTGATTGGCATAATAAGAATACTTAATAGTTATTGATTCTGCTGAACCATTTTCAATTTCCCAACTATCTTTTGTTAGCTTTTGATAATTAAGTATCTCATTGTTATTATTTGAAACCGAAAATTTTACAATGTTTTTTGCAAAATTGGCTAATTCGTATCTACCAGGTCTCCATGAGGGTAAATTAATTATTGTTTTGGGGGAGGATAAATCATCTATTGTTAACTCAATATCAATGAGATGCTTTTGCGGATTTTGATACGATATTTTGTATTTCATTTTTTTACGTTTTCTAAGTTTAAATAATGCTTTGTTATTGATCAATAAATTAACTGTAACTACACTAATTCTATAACCAAATCTTCAGCATTTACCATTGAGCCTTCCTTTAAAGTTATACTACCTACTGTTTTAGCAAAGTTGGCAGTAATTGTTGTTTCCATTTTCATAGCTTCAATAACAAACAGAGGCTGGTTTTTTTTAACAACATCACCTTTTTTGACAAAAATCTTTGAAAGTAAGCCTTGCAATGGGGCTCCAACATGATTGGCATTTCCGCTCTCAACTTTTTCGTTAACGACAACTTCAATGTTTAAGGATTCATCCTTTATTTGAACGTTTCTTGTTTGGCCGTTAACCTTAAAAAAAACAGTTCTATTACCATCAGCATCGGCAGGACCTACCGATAGCAGTTTAACAATTATTGCTTTTCCTGGTGCAATTTCAATAATGGTTTCTTCCATTAAATCCATCCCGTAAAAAAAGTTTTTAGTAGGAATTAATGATACATCACCAAACCTTTTGTGCCGATTATATGCTTCCTCCCAAACCTTTGGATACAACTTATATGAAAGGAAGTCTGTTAAGACTAATTCACGATCAAATCCCTTTTGAAATTCTTTTACAAAACAAGCAAATTCAACATCAAAATTAATCGGCTCAAGGTGTCTATTTGGTCTATCTGTATAGGGTTTTCTATCCTTCAAAATAATTTTCTGTAGATTTTTGGGGAAACCGCCAACTGGCTGACCTAAATCCCCCATAAAAAAAGCTTGTATGGATTCAGGGAAGGATATAGTGTCACCTTTTTCAAGAATATCTTGTACTGTATAATCGTTACTAACCATAAACTGAGCCATATCACCCACTACTTTTGAACTTGGTGTCACTTTCACCAGATCTCCAAATAGTTTATTTACTTCTGCATAGGTTTGTTTAATTTTTTCAAATTTATCTCCTAAACCTAGTGCTTGAGCTTGCGGACGCAGATTTGAATATTGTCCACCAGGAATTTCATGTTCAAAAACCTCGGCAGTTGATGCCTTTAAACCTGATTCGAAAGGATAGTAATATTCTCTTACATCCTCCCAATAACTTGAATATTTATTTAACTTTCGACCATCAAATTTATTCTCTCGCTCATTGAATTTCATCATTTCAACTATTGCATTAAAATTAGGTTGAGAAGTTAAACCTGACAATCCTCCTAAAGCAACATCTACAACATCTACTCCTGCCTCAATTGCTTTTAAATAAGTTGCAGATTGTAACGAAGAAGTATCGTGGGTATGCAAATGAACAGGTATTTTAACTGTTTCCTTTAGTGCTGTTACTAACTCTGTAGCAGCTTGGGGTTTTAGCAAACCAGCCATATCTTTTATTGCCAAAATATGAGCACCAGCACTTTCTATATTTTTAGCTAAATCTAGGTAATACTTAAGAGTATATTTAGTTTTTGTAGGATCAAGAATATCGCCTGTATAACAGAGTGCTACTTCGGCTAATCCTCCTGTTTTATTTCTAACTGCATTAATACTAGTTTCCATAGCTTGTAACCAGTTTAATGAATCAAAAATTCTAAAAACATCAACTCCTGTATCCCACGATTTTTCAATGAATGTCTCAATTAAATTGTCAGGATAGGATTTATACCCCACAGCATTCGACCCTCTAATTAGCATCTGAAGCAAGATGTTAGGTACAGCTTTTCGAATTTCAGCCAATCTTACCCAAGGATTTTCATATAAAAAGCGCAAACACACATCAAAAGTAGCACCACCCCAAACTTCCATGCTAAATACATTAGAGTGATTTTTAGCAAATGACTCGGCAACTTTCAACATATCGTAAGATCGCATTCTAGTTGCCAATAAAGATTGGTGAGCATCTCTAAAAGTTGTGTCTGTATAATGAATCTTTTTTTCTTTCCCTAACCACTCAGAAAATTTATCCGGGCCAAGCTCTGTCAATAAATCTTTTGTTCCCTTTGGGTAACTTACATATTTATCAAATTCAGGTACGGAAGGATTTGGTAGTTTTTTAGTAGGGTTAATTTGTTTAACATCGGGATTTCCGTTCACTACAACATTACCTAAATATTTTACAATCTTTGTAGCTCTATCTAACCGCTGATCAAGTTTAAATAGTTCTGGATGGTTCTCAATAAAATTAACATCTATATCACCACTTTTAAAAAGTTCATGATTGATAATGTTCATGACAAATTGAGTATTCGTTTTTACACCCCTTATTCTTATTTCTTTAAGAGCTCTGGTCATTTTTCGAATCGTACCATCAAATGAACCCGAATGTGAAGACATTTTCACTAAAAGCGAGTCAAAAAACGGACTAATTTTAACTCCTTGATACAAACTACCCTCGTCAATCCTAATACCAAAGCCTGAAGCAGGTCTATAAGTAGTAATTGTGCCATAGTCAGGAGTAAAGTTATTCTCCGGATCTTCTGTTGTAATACGACACTGCATAGCGAAGCCATTAACAGTGATAGATTCTTGATTGGCAATACTTGCATGATCAGATAATCTTTGTCCTGAAGCAATATATAACTGAGATTTAATCAAATCTACACCGGTTACCATTTCTGTCACAGTATGCTCAACCTGAATACGGGGATTTACCTCTATAAAGTATATTTTTTCCTCCTTGTCAACCAAAAATTCAACTGTGCCAACGTTATTATAGTTAACAGCCTTTGTTATTGAAATTGCATATTCATATAGCTTCTTTCGAGTTTTATTTTTAATGCTAAATGCAGGAGCAATTTCAACTACTTTTTGAAAGCGCCTCTGAACTGAGCAATCTCTCTCAAATAGGTGAACAATATTCCCATAATGATCAGCAACTATTTGAACTTCTATATGCTTAGGATTTTCAACATACTTTTCAATAAAAATAGTTTTATCACCAAAAGCATTTTCTGCTTCACGTTGAGCACTATTAAATTGCTTTTCCAATTGATCATCAGTACGAACTACACGCATTCCTCTACCGCCACCTCCAGAAGCTGCTTTTAACATTACCGGATATCCGATCTTGTTAGCAGCATTTAAAGCATCTTGAGAAGTACTTAATAAATCTTTATTACTTTCAATTATGGGAACGTTCATCTTTACAGCTATTTTTTTAGCCTCTACTTTATTACCTAAAGATTCCATCACGGAAGCACTAGGACCAATAAAGATTATTCCATTTTTCTTACATTTTCTAGCAAACTCAGGGTTTTCAGAAAGAAAGCCATACCCTGGATGAATAGCATCAACATCTTTTGATTTAGCCAATGAAATTATTTCATCAATATTTAAATAAGGCTTTAGTGGATCATTGTCTTTACCAACCTGATATGATTCATCAGCTTTATACCTATGCTGAGAATAACGGTCTTCAAAGGTATAAATACCAACAGTTTTAATCCCTAATTCTACACAAGCACGAAATACTCTAATTGCAATTTCTCCCCTGTTTGCTACTAGTACCTTTTTAATATTAATCATAATTGTTAAAACAAAATTTCTCAAAAATAAGAGTAATAATCACACAACAAATTTTTAAGACAGAAAAATATTAGAGGAAATTACATATAAACTGATAAAAGGTTTTAGCATTTTTTGGAAATACAGTCGTATTTATATTACATTTGGCTTACAATGAAATATTATGAGCATTAGAAAAATACTCAGTTTTTTAATTTTTACCCTTACAACAGTACTTTTGGGCGCACAAAACGACCAAAAAGAGACTCATAAGTTAATTGAAAAAGCGCAAGAGAAAATTTATAACGAAGCATTTCAAGAAGCATATAATATATATGACGATCTAAGCAAAAGACACCCAGAAGATGAAACCTATTTCAACTTTAAAAAAGGTAGTGCGCTTGTATTAATGAGCAAAAACTCAAACTTAGCTCTTAAATATATCAAAAAAGCACACGATGAAGCATATGGAGATGGACCTACTCATGATGTTTTTCAATATATGCACCCCGAAATAAATTACTATTTAGGTAGAGCATATCATATGAACTCTAAATTTGATAGTGCAATTTATTATTACAATCAATCGTTAACCGAAAAAGGAGGAGCGAGTAGTGAAATTCAAGAAGAAATTGAGTATAGAAAAGAACAGGCTGAAAATGCTAAGAAAATAATCTCTGAAGTTACTGACCACAAAGTAAAAAATATAGGAACAGGGGTTAATACTTCTTTTGACGATTATAAACCTGTTATTTCTTCTGACGAAAGTGTTCTAATATTTACTTCAAGAAATGACAAATCGACAGGACAATTAATTGATATTGATGGCAAATATTTTGAAGACATCTATGTAAGTCAAAGAAATAATTTAGGGTACTGGATAAATTCAACCGGAATTAGTCCAAACATTAACACAAACGATCATGAAGCTAGTATTGGTTTATCGGCTGATGGTAGACACTTACTGGTTTATAAAGGAGACGAAAATTCAGGCAATATTATGTTGTCTAAAAAAGAAGGAGAACAGTGGAGTGTCCCCGAATCAATTGACGACAATAAGACAATAAATACTAAGAAAAGTTATGAGACTAGTGCTTGTTTAACTTTGGATGAAAACACCATTTATTTTAGTAGTCAAAGGAAAAATGGTTTTGGAGGATTGGACCTATATAAGTCAGATAAAAATTCTGACGGTGAATGGACTACCCCAGTAAATCTTGGCGGCCTAATTAATACTGAGTATGATGAAGAATCCCCATTCATTCACCCAGATGGTAAAACACTATATTTTTCATCAAGAGGTCACAATAATATGGGAGGATTTGATATTTTCAAATCTTTGCTAGTAAATGGAAAATGGACTGAACCTGTGAACATAGGTTACCCTATCAATAGTGTATATAATGATGTACATTTTGTCCTAACTGCAGATGGTAAAAAAGGATACTTTAGCTCCGGTAGAGATGGTGGGTCTGGTGGAGAGGATATATATAGAGTCAAACTGAATGAAAAAGTAAAACCCCTTGTTCTTGTAAAAGGTATAGTTAATGCAGACAAAGAGGCCTTAGCAGATGTAAACATAGATATTTACGATGGGGCAACAATGAAAAAACAAGACTACATTTACAAACCAGATAATGTAACCGGAAAGTATCTTATGATATTACCTCCAGGAAAAAGCTATAAAATGCTTGTGTCTGCAATAGGTTACGAAACTTACGAATTAACACTTGATATACCTAATCTTGTTGAATTTCATGAATTTTATCAAGAAATCACTTTAAGAAAAATAGGACAAGAATCAGACTCAACTTTTGCTAAAGAAATTACTGTTGTGAATTCATTTGAAGATTTGAGAAATAACGATTCATTTGATCCATCATTTAATCAACCAGATCCTGACTATTTAAAAGAACTAATTGAAGATATAGTTTTATTAGAAGATTCAAATATTAGTCCAGGATCGGAAGCAGACAATTTACTAAAGAAAAAATTAACCCAAGTTAATGATATTACCAATGATGTTTCTGACAACTTTAATCGAGTAGTAGATAATGATGCTTTTTCAGATGCTTATACATACCGGTCAAACTATGCAAGAGACGCTAAAATGAAATCTTTAGTACTAAACGATGACACTATAAACTTTATACCTTTTGAAGAATTTACGGATACAGATTTAAAAGATCAAGATCTCGTAGCTGATAACAAAGATGTAAATTCTACATTGGACTCCGAAAAAAATGGCAATACAAATCAAAATTCTACGACAGAAACCACAAAAGAGACTACTACAAAAGTAGAAGACTCTCCACCGTACAACGGTGCCGAATTAAAAAATGCTATGGTTTACTTTGACTTTAACAAGTCTGAAGTTAAAAACAGCTATAAAAAAGGGTTAGACCCCATTATTAAAGGATACAAAAAAGACAATTCTGTTAAACTTAAAGTTGAAGCGCATACAGACAGTAAAGGTAATTCTACATACAATAGACAGCTTTCCGAAAGAAGAGCTAATTCAGTAGTTAGATATCTTAATTCACAAGGAGTATCTAAAAACAGAATTGAAGTGAAATATTACGGTGAAGACAGACCAGCTGCTCCTAACACTAAACCTGATGGTTCTGATAATGTTGAAGGTAGGAGCTTAAATAGAAGAGCTGAAATTAAAATGTTTAGATAAAGCTATTGTTGAGTTAAACATAAATGAATCCTCCTAAAAAACTTTACAATACACTATTTTTCCTGCTAATATTTTCTTTTGCCTCACAAGCCCAAAATAACAGTTTTAACACTTGGTATTTTGGTAACGGAGCAGGTTTAAACTTTAACAAAAGTAAAGTATCATCACTCTCTAATGGTGAGTCATATAGTGATGAAGCGTGTGCAACAGTCTCAGATGAGAATGGTGACCTACTATTCTATACCAATGGTATAGATATTTGGGATAAAAACCATGAAATTTTGAATCCATATACTAAGCTTTCTGGAAACAAATCATCAACACAAGGTGCTCTTATAGTAGGCAACCCAAAAGAGTACGGAAGTTTCTTCATTTTCACTGTTGATGAAAAAGCTGGTGGAAACGGATTAAGGTACTCAAAACTAAACTTAGCAAAATCGCTCAATAATAAAAAAAAGATTAGCAAGGATGGGGCGTATTACACTCCTGATATGCTATTAAAAGAGTACAATCCTACACTTGTTAAACTTGATTCAAGAATTCTTGATAATGTAACTGAAAAACTTACTGCAACACTTCATGCGGATGGTAAGCAAATATGGGTTTTGGCTCACTTATGGAATTCAAATAAATTTTGCGCACTTAGAATAAGTGAAAGAGGAATTATTGAGGAAAAAGTTCTCTCATCTGCAGGAGCAATTCATTCTAACAAATCCAAAAACAATAATAGCGAAAGTATTGGCCAAATGAAATTTAGTCCTAGTGGTAAGCTCTTAGCATCGGTAATATGTTATAGAAATAACGCTCCAGTTGAGTTATTTGATTTTGATAATAAAACAGGTAAGCTTACGCTTAAAGAAAGTTTTAATTCAACAGGGTTAGCTTACGGAGTTGAATTCTCACCTGATAATTCCAAGCTATACGTATCTTACCTCGAGGGTCTAAATACCATTGTTCAGTATGACTTAATCAACAAAAACAAAACTACCATTTTTAAAAATCTAAATGAAGAGATTTTTTACGGTTCTATGCAACTTGCGCCAAATAATAAAATATACATTGCAAAAACCAACACTTATATTGATGTAATTAACAATCCTAATAATCCTGGGAAGTTATGTAACTATATGCTTTCAGCAGTTAATCTAAATAATAAATTTTCTGTATATGGCTTACCTTCCAAACCTATCGTAGTAATACCAAACAAATTACCTAAAAATACTATCAGTAAAGCTAGTACGGCTGTTAATAATGAACCTCGCGACACTAAGCTTAAAAATAATTTAGTAGAGAATTGTGAGTCTATATTAGAAGATGTTTCCGTTGAATGTATAACTGATATTACGTTAGATGCAGGTGGTAAAAACGTAAGTTACAAATGGTCCACTGGTGAAAGAACTAAACAAATAAATGTAAACTCCTCAAATTATTATTCCGTTACCCTTACCGGTAAATCTTGTAAAACAACTAAAAAAGTATATGTCAATATAAAGTCAAAACCTACCCAACTCAATTATTTAGCTGAGTTCAACCCTAAAGCTACTTTTAATAATTATTTTGCGTTTACTATAAACGATGTTAAAGATTTTAAGCTTACAATATCTAAAGAAAATGGCAAAGAAATCTTCACATCCTCCGATCCAAAAGTGAAATGGATAGGTAGAGACAAAAATGGAAATCAAGTTAAGCCTGGTATATATAACTGGGAAGCTACCTATAAACCAATATGTTCAGGAAAAGAGGAACAAAAAAATGGCATAGTAAATGTTAAAGATTAAAACTTTAACACTAACTAGATAAAACAGAAATTAACTCAAGTAAATATGGACTTAGTTTGTCGTGATGCTTCAATGATTTTTCAAATGGTGTATATTTGTATTCACCTTTAAGAATACCTAGCATAATATTCTTTTTACCATCAAGAAGTGCGTTTACAGCCCCAAAGCCCAGACGGCTAGCTAATACTCTATCATAAGCACTGGGGTTACCTCCCCTTTGTATGTGTCCCAAAACAGTTACTCTAACCTCATAATTAGGATAGTTTTGTGTAATTTTATCTGCGATTTGGTAAGCACCACCGCTGTTATTTCCTTCAGCAACAATTACAATGCCCGAAGTTTTATCCTCCCTTCTACCTGACTTAAGCTTTTTAAAAAGTGTATCAGTATAAATATTGGTTTCAGGCACTAATGCTGCTTCAGCTCCACTGGCAATTCCACTCCTTAAAGCTACAAAACCAGCGTCTTTCCCCATAACTTCCACAATAAATAAACGATTATGTGAATTAGCTGTATCTCTTATTTTATCTACAGCATCAACAACAGTATTTAGTGCCGTATCATATCCTATAGTATAGTCAGTACCCATCAAGTCATTATCAATAGTACCAGGCAAACCTACCACGGAGATAGGATACTCTTTTGAAAACTCAAGTGCACCAGCAAAGGTTCCATCACCACCAATAGCCACAATATGTTTAATGTTAAGTGTATTTAAATTATCAAAAGCTTTTCTCCTTCCCTCTTTTGTTTTAAAAGCTTCACTTCTAGATGAACGTAAAAAAGTTCCTCCCTTATGAATAATATTTGCGACCGATTTAGTATTTAATTCAACAATAGAGTTATTTATCATCCCCTCATAACCATCGTAAATACCATAAACCTTAATCTCTTTTGATATTGCAGTACGAACGACAGCTCTAATAGTAGCATTCATTCCCGGAGAATCACCACCTGAAGTAAAAACAGCTAAACTTTTCATAATCGATAATTGAATTTAATTACAATAGAAAGAAATGACCTAATATTGTTAACAATTACAAATGTATGGACATTCTCTCAACTTTAGATTGGACTTTAATAATCATTTACTTTTTAGTAATTATTGGAATTGGATTTTACTTTAAAAACTCAGGCTCTAAAAGCTTTGCAGACTTTTTTGTGGGAGGAAGAAAAATGCCTTGGTATCTTGCAGGATTATCAATGGTAGCAACAACATTTGCTGCAGACACCCCCTTGGCCGTTACAGAACTAGTAGCTAATAATGGTATTTCTGGTAACTGGATTTGGTGGAACATGGCTATTGGAGGGATGTTAACCACTTTTTTCTTTGCCAAACTGTGGAGAAGATCTGGCGTAAATACCGAATTAGAATTTATAAATTTAAGATACGGATTAGGAAAAGAAGCGCAAGCACTTAAGCACTTTAAAGCTGTTTATTTGGGTTTAATAATGAATTTGTTAATTATGGCCTGGGTGAATTTAGCCATGCTAACAATTTTAACCTCATTTTTCAGTATACCAACCCAAGAAGCGTATACGTGGTTATTTGGAATTTTAATAATTACACTTCTATATAGTAGCCTGTCAGGACTAAAGGGAGTAATTTTTACTGATTCAATACAATTTTTCGTAGCCATATTTGGCTGCATTTTATTAGCGGTTGTATTGTTAAATTTAGATGAAGTAGGTGGTATAGCTGGTTTACAAGAAAAATTACCTGCACAAACCTTTGAATTTTTTCCTAAAATCGGTGATACTGGAAATGTAAAACAATATGGTATAAGTATTGGAACCTTTTTTACATTCATAGGCTTACAATGGTGGGCTAGTTGGTACCCTGGTGCAGAGCCTGGAGGAGGAGGTTACGTTGCACAACGTATGATGAGTACCAAAAATGAACAGCACTCTATGTGGGCAACAATGTTTTTTCAAGTTGCTAATTACTGCTTAAGACCATGGCCATGGATATTAGCTGCATTGTGTACCTTAGTATTGTACCCTAACTTAGCAGACCCTAAACAAGGGTTTGTACTCGCAATGAGAGATCATTTACCAAATGGAGCAAGGGGATTGCTATTTGTTACATTTTTATCAGCATACATGAGTACAATTTCCACGCAGTTAAACTGGGGATCAAGTTTAATCATTAATGATTTCGTAAAATCGATTAAACCTAACCTAAGCAACAATAAACTCATTCAATACGGAAGAATACTAACCATTATTTTAATGCTGTTATCTATAGCAGCTTGTACTCAAATAAAGTCAATTGAAAATACTTGGAAAATCTTAATAGGATGTGGAACAGGCTTAGGAATGGTACTTATGTTACGATGGTATTGGTGGAGAATTAATGTTTGGAGTGAAATTGCAGCTAGCTTGGCCCCATTTACTATATATCCAAGTCTTATATATTTGGGTGAATACTCACATACAGATTCAATTTATATTACAACTCTATTAACCACTATTATATGGATATCGATTACCTTTTTAACTAAATCAACAAAAACAGAAACGTTAGTAAATTACTATAATAAAGTGAAGCCAGATGGCTGGTGGAATATCCCATTAAGTAAATTGGGAGAAAACAACAAATTATATAAATATGATAGTCCAAATAGAGGTCTTCATAAACCCTTAATTTCCTGGTTACAATCTATCATATTTGTATATAGCATACTGTTCTTTATTGGTTATTTAATATTCGGAAAAACAAAATTGTGTATCATATTAGGATTAATTTCGTTAGTAAGTGGATATTTTTTATTTTTATCACTTAAACAAGAAAAGAAAAACTAACCTTTGTTAGTAGTTAGTAAATTTTATCTTTGCATATATTAGTTAAATTATTTCGTCAATATGAAAAATTCAAAAATTAATTTTATAGCTGTTACAACTTGCTTAATTATAGCAACGATGACTAGCTGCGGTGATTCAGTAAAAGACGATGTAAATAACGACATCAATAAATTAGTTCAAGAAGAAACTGACAAAGCTCATGTAACCAAGATTAATGGTAGAACATTCAGCATCCCCTCTCCAATTCAAACAGCTCAATTAATTCAGAATAGTGGAGCTCAATACAATAATGAGTATTTACATAACCCAAATGAGGTAAGTAAATATTCTACTAGAATTCAAAAAGGTCTAAACCTTGGTGTTTATGGAGCTGATTTAGCCTATGTTAATTTATACTCACAAACACAAGATGCAATAGCGTTTTTAGGATGTTGTAAAAAGCTAGCAGAAGACTTAGGCGTATCAGGCGCTTTTACAGAAGATCTATTAAAGAAATTTGAAAAAAACTTAGGTAATACTGATTCTCTTCTTCATTTAGCATCCTCAGCCTTTCAATTAACTGATGAATACCTACAAAGTAATGAAAACAACGATGTAGGAAGTTTAGTGCTAGCCGGAGGATGGTTAGAAGCTCTTTACTTTTCTACAGAAGTATACAAAAATAACCCTACAGAAGAATTGAAGCAGAGAATAGCCGAGCAAAAATTCTCTATCAACAATTTAGTTAAGTTACTTGAAATGTATTCAAATGGCGAAGATTATGGTGATTTAATAGCATCATTAACTGAATTGAGCGAAATTTTCGAAAAGCTAGACGTTAATTATGAGTATGCAAAACCAGAAATCGATGAAGAAAACAAAATAGCTATCATTAATAGTACAACATCAATACAAATTAGTGATGAACAAATAGCTGAAATTACTTCTAAAGTTAGTAGTATTCGCAAAAATATAACAGAATAACAAGTACATCAATACAAATTCATTATCATGAAAAAATTTATTTTAATATCATTCATCGCTGTTTTAACTGTTAGTTTAAATGCACAATGTGATACAATTGCAAGTATTTGTTCATCAAAAAATATAACTGGCGAATTCATATCAGATGGTCAACAATATAGAGCTTTGCTAGTCGGAGAAGATATCGCAGAATTCCGAGCAACACTTTATGGAGGATCTACCTACAGAGTCTCTGCGTGTAGCGGATTAACGGACGGCAATCTATTATTTAGCCTTTATGATAATGATAGAAACTTATTATTCTCTAATAAAGACCATAGCAGCGCACCTTACTGGGATTTTAAGCTCTCTTCTACAATAGATGCAATAATCGAAGCAGAACTAAATGACCTAGGCTCAGGCTGTGCAGTTATGCATATCGCATTTAAAAAGAACGATTAAAATCAATTTTTATTTAATTTTCAGTAACCCAAAATATCATTTTTCGTAAACAGGTTTTGAAATCTAATTCAGTAAATGAGCGAAAGAATTCTCAAAGCCTTAATGAAATTGTTTGCTATTGTATCAGACCCAGACTCTGAAAACAATAAGAACAAAAAAATTGTTGAGTTATTTTTAAACCAGCAACTCAATGAAGACCTTGTAGTTCATTACCTTAACCTTTACGAAGAATTTTTTAAAGAACATACTTTAGGTAAAGGAGGTAACTCATCTAAGAAGAAAACCTCTCTTAGCTCTGTCAAAATTTTAAGAATCTGCACAGAAATTAATGCAGACCTTACGCAGATTCAAAAAATAATTGTTCTTCTCAGAATTTTCGAGTACATAAATTTTGAAAAAGCGGAAATATCTGAATTAGAGAAAGAAATTACAGTAACTATAAGTAGTACATTTAACATCTCTAAAGAAGAGTATGAACGATGCTATAAATTTATTACTGCAAATGCCACATTTGTACCAGAAGACAGCTCAATCTTAATTATTGGTGGGAAAGAATTTGAAAACAATAACAACAAAAAAATAATTTATGAAGAGCTAGATTCACCAGTAGTTATATTAAGAATTGACAGCGTAAACCTGTACTTTTTTAAATACTATGGAACAAGTGAAATTTACCTAAATGGGCAAGCAATAAGACCGCAAAGAAGTTATATACTTCAATCAGGTTCATCAATTAAAAGTGCAAAATTACCCGCCACTTATTATAGCGATATTCAAAAATCATTCCTGAGCGAAAAGGGTTTTAGTAAAATAAGCTTTCAGGTAGATAAGGTTATATATAAATTCAAAAAAGGAAATATAGGTCTCAATAATTTATCGTTTCAAGAAGAGTCTGGAAAACTTATCGCATTAATGGGAGGAAGTGGAACCGGAAAATCTACTCTTCTTAATGTACTCAACGGAAATTTAAAACCCACATCTGGAAAAGTAACTATTAATGGTTACAACATACATACTGAAAAAGATAAAATTGATGGAATTATAGGTTATGTTTCTCAAGATGATTTACTTATTGAAGAGCTTACCGTTTACCAAAACTTATATTATAACGCTAAGCTTTGCTTTAAAAAGTTAAGTGATGAAGAAATTGATAAAAAAGTTCAAGATACACTTTATAGCTTAGGGTTACATGAAATACAACATCTGAAAGTTGGAAGTCCTCTTGAAAAAACTATTAGTGGAGGACAGAGAAAAAGAGTTAATATTGGATTAGAGCTACTCAGAGAACCATCTGTTTTATTTGCTGATGAACCAACATCTGGTCTATCTTCAAGAGATTCAGAAAATATAATGGATTTGCTAAAAGAGCTCACTCTCAAGGGCAAACTCATTTTTGTTGTAATTCACCAACCATCATCGGATATATTTAAAATGTTTGATCAGCTATTAATTTTAGATGTTGGTGGATACCCTGTTTATTATGGAAATCCGGTAGATTCTGTTGTTTACTTTAAAACAATTGTTAATCACGTTAATGCCAGTGAGAGTGAATGTATTCGTTGTGGTAATGTTAACCCTGAACAAATATTTAACACTCTTGAATCAAGAGTACTTGACGAATTTGGAAATGTTACTGATAACAGAAAAATAACGCCTGCAAAATGGAACGAGTATTACAAGGAAAATTTACTCCAAAAGGCTATTGGTACACCTTCAAATAAGAAAGAAAAATTACCTAAAAGTACCTTTAACGTCCCTGGAAAACTTAAACAACTAAAAATATTCTTAACAAGAGACTTACTGTCAAAGCTTACCAATAAGCAATACATGTACGTTAATCTTTTAGAGACACCACTTTTAGCATTTATTTTAGCCTACTTTACCAGATACTATGATTCTGATGTAAAAAATATAATTGGTTATAATTATTTAGAAAACGACAATATACCGGTATATCTATTTATGGCCGTAGTCGTAGCCCTATTTGTTGGTATGACTGTTAGTGCGGAAGAAATTATTAGAGATCAAAAATTAAGAAAAAGAGAATCGTTTTTAAACTTAAGTAATGGTACATATTTGATATCTAAAATAATACTCATGTTTACTGTGAGCTCAATACAAAGCTTACTTTTTGTGATAGTCGGTAATACATTACTACAAATACCTGATATGACTTTATGGTATTGGTTTGCCATATTTACGGTTTCTTGCTTTGCTAATATGGTTGGTTTAAACATTTCAGCAACATTTAATTCTGCAGTAACTATATATATATTAATACCTATTTTAATAATTCCTCAATTACTTTTTAGCGGTATTATTGTAAGATTTGATAAGCTAAATCCTGCTGCTACCTCACAAAGCGAAGTACCTTTAATTGGTGATGTAATGGCTTCAAGATGGGCGTTTGAAGCACTCTCGGTAAAACAATTTAAAGACAATAAGTTCGAAAAAATGTTTTATAAGGATGATAAAATAATGAGTATCTCAAAATACAAGAAGAACTTTTTGCTGCCTAAGATAAGTGCTAAAATAGGACTAATTGAAAACGATTTGTTAAAAGGTGATATTACCGAAAAAACAAAACACAACTTACGCTTATTAGAAAGCGAACTAAACGCAGAAAAAGCCAAAAATAGAAATTTCAAATATGAAATTGGTAACAAGTTAAAGCCTATTAATATCAATTCTGAAACCTTAAATGAAGTTAAAAATGAAGTAAGCGATTTAAATAAGTTCTACATTAAAGCATTTAATTTAGCAGCAGCCAAAAAAGATAAGTTAATTCAAAAGTTTCAATCACAAAAAGACGGAAAAGAAAAATTTAATATCCTAAAAAGAAGATACGAAAATCTAGCACTCACAGATCTCGTTACAAACAAAAAAGACTTAAAATTTATTTTAGAGCTAGATAATAAATTAATTCAAAGAACCGATCCTATTTTTATCGATCCTGACGGATTCAGAGCCCATTTTTACGCTCCAACAAAAGTTGTTTTCGGTAAAAGATTAGATACATACTGGGCTAATTTACTAGTCATATGGGCAATGTCTATTGTGTTAGGAATAACTTTATACTTCGACCTATTTAAAAAAGTGCTTGGGTTACTCGAAAGAATTTTTACCAAATCTAATAACGTCAATAAATCTAGTTTGGCTGAAAAATCAGCTTCGTTATAATAGAATTCTCTCAAAATAATCTTACTACTTTCTCACGTTAAGGATAGAATGGATACCCTGCAATGAAGCCTTTGCGAAATGAAGCGTATGAGTGATAGCCTGACCTGAAAGGAAACGTCCAAAAACCAAAAACCCCGCTAAATCTCAAAACTTAGCAGGGTTAAAAAAAATTAAAAGTATTAATGAAGACCTTTTTCTGCTAAATATCGCTCAGCATCCAAAGCAGCCATGCAACCTGTTCCGGCAGCTGTAATAGCCTGTCTGTAAACCTTATCAGCGGCATCACCTGATACAAAAACACCCTCAACATTTGTCTTAGAAGTCCCCGGAATTGCATGATTAATATAGCCGGTAGCATCCATATCTAACCAACCTTTAAAAACATCGGTATTTGGTTTATGGCCAATAGCCACAAAAAATCCAGACACATCAATGGTAAACTCTTCTTTAGTTTTATTATTAATAAGTTTAGCTCCAGTTACGCCTTCATCACCTAGAATTTCAACAGTTTCGGTATTAAATAAAACTTCAATATTTTCGGTATTATTTACTCTATGTTGCATAGCCTTAGAAGCTCTAAACTCGTCTCTACGCACAATCATGTATACTTTATTACACAACTTAGCTAAGTAAGTTGCCTCTTCAGCAGCAGTATCACCGGCACCAACTATAGCAACATCTTTACCTTTATAAAAGAATCCATCACAAACAGCACAAGCCGAAACCCCGCCACCATTATCTCTCAAACGTGCTTCAGACTCTAAGCCCAGCCACTTTGCAGATGCACCAGTAGAAATTATTACACTGTCGGCCAAAATTTCTTTTTCGCCATCGTTAACCTCAACCTTGTGTGGGGTGGCACTAAAATCAACTTTTGTTACCCAACCATTACGAATATCTGTTCCAAAACGCTCAGCCTGCTTTTGCAAGTCAGTCATCATTTGCGGACCACCTATTCCGTTGGCATAGCCCGGAAAATTATCTACATCTGTAGTAAGCATTAACTGCCCACCTGGCTGCATACCCTGATAAATTACTGGTTTCATATCTGCCCTTGCGGCATAAATAGCAGCCGTATAACCTGCTGGTCCTGAACCTATTATCAAACACTTTACTCTTTCTTGTTCCATGGTAGCTTAAAATTATATCGCAAAATTAATCATTACATTATCTAAAACAACAGTATAGACGAATGGTTTTTCATGAACTTACAAAGTTGGCTTACATAACCTGAAGCTAATCTCGTTTTCCGCTACTAGCTTTTAGCATTTATTTGGGTTTCATTACATTTTGTGGTAGCTCATAAAATCGCTCAACAAAACGTATTCAACCAGCAATAAAATTACTTAAAGGCTAACCGCTGCAACCAAGGCTAAATGTTAATTGCATTTTTGTTGGGAATTGTAAATTTGGTATTCAAATGTTAATTAAAAAGCTGACTAAGAAAGACTCTTAACATTTGTTGCAGAGATTTAGACCAAAGCAAATTAAAAAGTTAATACTACCTAAGTAAGTTAAAATGCCCCTTGAATGGATGCATTCGATTTAGTTTATCATAAATTTCGATATCGTAAACATAAACATCCTGCTTGGCTATTTGGTTGTTACTCAATATGCCATTCCATCCTTCCAAAATATCTTCAGTAACAAATATTTCTTCGCCCCACCTATTAAAAATTCTTAATACGAATCCTTCTTCTTTATAACCACTCGCTTTTAAATTAAAAATATCATTTTTTAAATCTCCATTAGGAATAAATGTATTAGGTATAAACACATTAAAAACATCGTTTACTTGAAGGGTTTTAGATAAAGAATCTACACAACCATTTTCGGTTCTAACTACCTGTAACACTACATATTCTCCGGTATCTGAAAAAGAGTAAACAGGACTTTGCTCTACAGATGAAGTCTGATCGCTTACATACCAATTCCACTGAATAGCATTTATTGATTGGTCAATAAACTGAGTTGTAGGGTTTAATATCTCCAACACAGGATCAACAATTGAAAATCCTGCTTCAGCACTGGGAAAAACATTAAAATAGGCCAATTCTTCTAACTCTAAAACACATCCATTATCATTAGTCACTTTTAAACTAACATCATAAGTTCCTTCATTGTCTATACAAAATATGGGGTTTTCAATTGCAAATGTATATTGGTTACTCACTACCCAGTCGTAAGAAACTATATTATCCATACTTTCAAAAGATAAGTCTGTACATAATCTATCACAATCTTCTTGTAATGTTGATAGTATAGCTCCTGTTGGTGAAGAAAGTACTTCTACAGGTTTGTTAATAGTGTTCTCACAGCCCATATCTGAAGTAACCATTAACGATGCATTGAAAATATTAACAGATCCGTATGAGTGAGATATATTTTGTGAGCTTGAAGAATTTCCATCTCCAAAATCCCATTCCCAACTAACTATTGAACCTGAAGTAATGCTAGATAAATCAGAAAACTCCGTCTCTTCTTGGTTTAAACAAGCAGTAGTAAAACTAAAGTTTGCCTCAGGTGTTGGATGTATTGTTATTTCTTGCTCTAAAGTACTCACACAATTGTTATTTGAAGTAGCTACATAGTTAATTGTATAAGTACCGTCTGAATTATATTCATTGGTAACAGTTTCACCACTTACTAATACAGGAGATTCACCTAAATTCCAAGAATGTTCTTCAATAGTACCCTCTGAAATAGTAGCCTCACTAGTAAAGTTTGAAATTTGACCAAGACACAAATTTTCAATCGAGAAGTTTGCTTGCGGCTGTGCATAAACAACCAACTCATTAGTTTGTGAAGCAGCACAAGGCTGATTAAATGAATACGTTATTTCATAAGTGGTATTCTGATTTATGTTTGACAGCTCACCTGTAGCAGGATTAATTGTTGCCATATCTAATGGAGCTGTGGCAAAGCTAAACGTTCCGCCACCTTGTTCAACTACTGGTATTTCAATGTCACCTACACAATTATTAGCAATTGTAAAATTTGCATTTGGTTCATCAATAACTAATATATCATCAATAAATGATGTAGGACAGTCCTCTCCTACATTTTGTATCACTTGATAAATTATACCTGAATTAACATTTGATATAACACCTGTGTTTTCATCAATTAAAGCTCCATCAGGATGCGGATGAACTGGGTAAAAAGTAAATGTACCTAATTGATTATCGGCAGCTGAAGATTCTTCATTAGTAAAACAAAAATCTGCAATATTAAAGGTAGCATCTTGCTCTAAAAGGGTGCTTACCTCTTCTACACTTGATGCTGGACAGTCACCAGAAAAGGAATACATTACATTATATGTACTACTTGGAGTAGCATTTGCAATTTCACCAGAGTTAGCATCAATTGTGGCTGCATCAATTGGCGGGGTTTCAAAAGAAAATACGCCTCCATCATCAAATGTAGATACTGTATTTACCGAACTCGCACAAAAATCATCAATAGTAAAATCTGCATTCGGTTGGAATAACACAGTTACCTCATCTGAAAAAGTACGTTCACAAGCATCATCAGTAACAAATTCTACAGTGTATATAGCGCTTGCAGTTACATTTGATAACTCTCCCGTGTTCGCATTAATAGTTGCTCCTGGCTCGGAGAAAGAAGTTATACTAAAGGTTCCATCTATAGAAGTAGCAGATGCAAAAATAACCTCATTATCTGATCCAAAGCAAAAATCTGCGATATCAAATGTTGGATCTACTATTTCAGATACAGAAACTGAATTAATTTCAGAAGTTGGGCAATCTCCCAAAAACTCATATTTCACTAAATAAGTACTTCCTGCCGTATGGTCAGATATTAAACCTGTATTGCTATTAATTGATGCTCCATCTGTTGGCGAAGTGCTAAATGAAAAAATACCTCCTGGTTCTTCCGTTACAATATTATTGGTTGCATCCTCACAAAAGTCTTGTATCGTAAAGCTAGCGTCTATTTCTTCAAGAGCTGCAACATCAATTATTTTAGTTTTTGGACAGGCATCATCTGTTGTGAATAAAACACTGTATGTAGCAGGCGGAGTAGCATTTGTTATCTGGCCCGTCTGGGAATTAATAGTGGCCCCATTCGGGTTATTATCAAAACTAAAAATACCAGTAGTACCTAAATCATATGCAACTAGTGAGCTTGATCCGCAAAAGTCATCTAAGGTAAAATCTGCATCTAAAGGCGGTAAAACTGTAACTGTGATCTTTTCACAATCAGAAGTATCGCAATCATTTTCGCAACGTACGTAAAAATCAGTAGTCTCCGTTAAATTACCTGTATTAATATTTTCTCCTTCGCCAATTTTGTTCGAGCCACAGGCATCTCTATACCAGACTGTTTTTGCATCTACACAACCTGATGCAGTAATATTTGTGGACTGATTATAACAAACAGATGCATCTGGCCCAGCTGTTGGAGGATCCAACTCAGGCCCAGTTACAACTATTGTAAATGTACTAGGAGTATTTGATTGGCACGGTCTTACAGCTGTTACTTGGTAGGTACCACAAGTGTTAAATGAAATTGTAAACATATTAACATCATCTTGAGCCAAATCGTTTCCTGGAGCATTAATACCAAAGCTGTATGGACCATCATCAATAGGACAAATAAATCCAAACAATACAAACTGAACTACATCACCTATTTCATACTCAATCGTTGATCCATTAGAAATTGTACCTCCACTTGAAGCTAATATTGATGTAGGATTTTGAGTGAATAAGTTAAGGCTTGAAAGCTGCCAAATCACAAAAAATATGATATGTAATTTATATCTCATGCTAAATTTTTGAGTAACACCTTAGTTGTTACACTCATTAAACGGAAATAAATTAAATTAGGTTGCCTAGTATTAGCAACTAAGTGTTGCAAACTACTATTAAAGCTTAATCAAATAAACGAAGCGAAACCTAACACCCCAAAAAAACTACCACATTAAGGCTTTAATTCTGCTTTTGATAAGCTAAATTACATTAATCAATTAACACTTAGGTTACACACGGTTATCTCTACTGCTTTGATGGATCTAACAAATCATAGAACTGACCCAATTTAGGCATTAAAATAATTCTGGTTCTTCTATTCATAGACCTTCCAGCATCAGTCGTGTTTGTTGACAATGCATTATATTCTCCTCTACCAGCAGCAATTAACTTATTGGGGTTTACATTATATTTTTCTTGCAATACTCTAACAACTGATGTTGCTCGTTGAACACTTAAATCCCAGTTATCTTTAATACAAGATGTACTAATTGGAGCATTATCGGTATATCCTTCAACCATCACTTCTAAATCAGGTTTAGTTGATATTATTTGAGCAATTTTTCCAAGAACTTCTTCGGCTCTAGTAGTTAATTGTGCGCTACCAGTTTCATAAAGCATTTTGTCTGATAGATTTATCATAACAACCGTTTTATCAACTTCAATATTAACATCTTTATCATCTAATCCATCCTTTAAGACTCCTTTTAAGTTAAATGCTAAGGCTAAATTTATAGAGTCTGATTTACTTCGTGCTGACTGCAAGTACTTAATATACTTATCTTTTTGCTCTAACTGAGCAAGAGTTTTATTAATGTTATCATTGGCTGATTTAGACAATACAGCTAAGTCTCCAACTTGATCTAGTTGTTTATCCCTCAATGTCTTACAGTCGTTTAATTGAGCTTCTAAACTTTTTATTTTGTCATTTTTTACATTCACTTCTTGTTGAAGTGTCCCTTTCTCATCATAACATCTAGAAACCTCAGCTTGCTTAGCCTCATGCATTTTTTGAAGAGATAAATATTTTTTTTTACCCACACAGGAGGTAGAAACTAGTATAACAAAAATAGATGTATATAATCTCATTTTAGGATTAATTGAAGTTCAAAATTAGTTAGATTGTAAGTAGGTCTTAAACACCTAACTTCCAAATTAATGTTAAGTAAGACGAGATAGCATGTTAGTATTCTACCATGTTTCCTCTTACGTCAAATTTTCGCTCATTGTACATAGTAAATCTTTGACCAGCCTTGTCCCACGCTTGAGTTCTTATTTGAATTATTTTACCCGGATATCTGGCATCCCAACTAATACCTAAAGTTTCTACTTTATTAAAGTAAGTCCTTGAGTGTCCGATTTTTTTAAGGTTGGAAATTTCAACATCACTGGCATCAAAAAACAAAAAAATATCATCTTCGTTTGATTTCACAAAACCAACTACACTTGTTTCATTTTTGCCAATAATGCTTAGTATAACAGCTGTGCTATCCTCATTCCAGAGAGCTTGATTAACTGCCTGAGAAATTTCGCTTACACTAGGAGCGAAAGAAAGCCCACCTATATACTCCTCATTATCTCCAAGCTTTAGAACTATTTTATCATCTCTGAAAATAAAATCTGAAGCAAAAAAGGAAGAAATTGAACCAAAAAAAACAAATAAAACAACAATAATATTAAGTCTCATAGTAAAAAATTATATAAATAGCGGTAAATTTTGCATCATATTATTTACATTCCCTTTTACCTCCAAAAGTACGTTTTTTGAATCAAAATTTGAAAGTACACGATCAATTAATTCTACCATTATTGAAACTTCGCTCTCATTAATACCTCTTGTAGTAATGGCTGGAGTACCTAAACGCATACCTGAAGTAATCGTTGGTGTTTCAGTATCAAAGGGCACCATGTTTTTATTAACCGTAATATCTGCTAGTCCCAAAGCAAACTCTGCCTGCTTACCAGTAACTGATTTACTTCGCAAATCAATCAGCATTGAGTGGTTATCAGTTCCACCTGAAATAACTTTATAACCTCTATTTACGAATTCATTAGCCATTACCTGAGCATTTTTGATAACCTGATTACTATACTTTTTAAAATCAGGTGTTAATGCTTCGCCAAATGCAACTGCCTTTGCTGCTATTATATGTTCTAAAGGTCCTCCTTGAGTCCCTGGAAACACTGCTGAGTCTAACAGTGAGCTCATTTTTCGAACTGCTCCTTTTTTGGTAGTAATTCCGAAAGGGTTTAAAAAATCTTTTCCTATCATTATTATTCCACCTCTCGGACCACGCAGTGTTTTGTGTGTAGTGGAAGTAACTATATGACAATGAAATAACGGATCGTTTAATAATCCCTTTGCAATTAAACCTGCAGGGTGAGAGATATCGGCTAGTAACAATGCACCAACTTCATCTGATACTTTTCGCATACGTGCATAATCCCAATCTCTAGAATACGCAGAAGCTCCACAAATAATCATTTTAGGTTTTTCTTTACGTGCAGTTACTTCAAAAGCATCGTAATCAATGAGCCCTGTTTCTTGACTGACACCATAAAATGTTGGTTTATATAATTTACCAGAAAAATTTACCGTTGATCCATGCGTTAAATGTCCTCCATGTGAAAGATCAAAGCCTAAAATAGTATCTCCTGGCTTTAAACAAGCTAACATTACTGCGGCATTAGCTTGAGCACCTGAATGTGGTTGCACATTTACCCATTCAGCCCCAAACAATTCTTTTAATCTATCGATAGCCAATTGTTCAATCTGATCAACAAATTCACATCCTCCGTAGTACCTTTTATTAGGCAATCCTTCCGCATATTTATTCGTTAAAACAGAGCCCATAGCCTGCATAACTTGATCGCTTACAAAATTTTCGGAAGCTATCAACTCGATACCTTCAACCTGACGTTTTTTTTCTTGATTAATTAAATCAAAGATTATTTGATCTTTCATAAAATCTATTTTTATACAAACCGTTTATCGACCTCCATTACTGTATTACACTTATCACAAGTTCTTAAATCTTTTGAAGCGTAAAACTTTTTAAACTCCAGAATAAAATCATTTTCAATACTTGTTAACGGAAAAAACACTTCATGTAACTTATTGTTGCACAAATCACAAAACCACATCAATCCATCCTTCTCCCCTACTTTTCTTTTTCGTTCAATTACTAATCCTATAGAATTTTCAGAACGAATAGGTGAGTGAGGAATATTAGGAGGAAGCAAAAAAATATCACCCTCGTTAATTGGTACTTCAACTGCTTTTCCTTCCTCTTGAATTTTGACTATTATATCTCCTTCTAATTGATAAAAAAATTCCTCTCCTTCATTATAATGATAATCTTTTCGTGCATTTGGCCCTCCAACCACCATTATTATAAAATCAGTGTCGTAAAACACCTGTTTATTACCAACTGGTGGTTTTAGCACATCTCGATGATCATCTATCCATTTTTTAAAATTAAAAGGCTTTTGAATGGGCATAGAAAAATTTTAGATTAAAGTTAAGTACATATCAAATAGTAAACAATCCCCATCGATTGAATATGTTATTAAATCAAATAAATTTTTGAAAGTAAAAGCATTTATCGATTTTTGCCAAATGAACTTAAATCTTTCAAATAAAACGGCTCTTGTTTGTGGTAGCAACCAAGGTATAGGCTTTGCTAGCGCAAAGGCATTAGCCAATTTAGGTGCTAATATTGTGCTTTGTGCTCGAAATGAGAACAAGCTTAGGGAAGCACTTACACAAATACCTTGTACCAAAGATCAAAGACACAGTTATATAGTTTGCGATTTCTCAAAGCCAGAAACTATTGACAAAGAAGTAAGTAAGCTCTTAAAAACAAATCCAATTCATATTTTAATAAATAATACAGGTGGTCCTCCGGCTGGTGAAATATCTTCAGCTAAAGAGATTGAATTTTTGAATGCATTTAATAGTCATTTAATATGCAACCATAAATTAGCCCTACTCACTTTAGAAAGCATGAAAAAAGAAGGCTATGGAAGGATAATAAATATAATTTCTACCTCAGTTAAAGCACCATTAAAAGGTTTAGGGGTTTCAAATACCATTAGAGGCGCTGTTGCTAATTGGGCAAAAACATTAGCTAATGAAGTTGGTAAGCACCAAATCACAGTTAATAATGTATTACCTGGAGCTACCGGCACAGAACGTTTAACCTCAATTATTGAAAATAAGTCTAAAAAACTTAATGTGGAGGAAACTAAAGTTGCAGATCAAATGAAAAGTCAAATCCCGTTGGCTCGATTTGCTGAGCCTGAAGAAATAGCAAATGCAGTCGCTTTTTTAGCCTCACCAGCTGCAAGTTATATTACAGGAATTAATGTACCTGTTGATGGGGGCAGAACTGTTTGTTTATAAACGATTATGGAATTAAAAAACGTACTAATTACAGGAGCCCAAGGTTATATTGGCAGCCTCTTTTTAAAAACTTGCCTACAAGAACAAGGAAAAACCTTTGATAAAATTGTAGCGATGGATTTAAGGGAAGCAAATAATAAGATTTCTGGGGTAACCTACTATGCATGCGATATTAGATCTAACGAAGTAGAGAACATTATTAAAAACAATAACATCAACATTATTGTACACCTAGCTGCTATATTGAGTTCGGCAGATAATGCCGATAGAGATTTAGAATACGATGTTGATGTAAACGGAAGCAAGAAATTGGTTGAATACGCCTTAAAACATGGTTGCAAAAAGTTTATTACCACTTCAAGCGGTGCAGCCTATGGATACTACCCTGAAAATGTAGATAAATGGTTAGTAGAAACCGATCCTACAAACGGAAATCGTGAAGTACCATATGCTTATCATAAAAAATTAGTGGACGAATACCTACAAGATATTCAAGCTAAAAACCCCAATTTCGAAGTATATGTTTTTAGAACAGGCACCATTTTAGGAAGTACAACAAGAAATTTAATAACAGACTTATTCACCAAAAAGAAAATTCTTTGTTTAAAAGGGTATAAAAGTCCGTTTGTATTTATTTGGGATCAAGACCTGAGCCAAATTTTATTAAAGGCTTGTAAGGATGGGAAAAAAGGAGTGTATAATATAGCAGGAGACGGTTCACTCTCTATGCAAGAGGTAGCAAAAATTTTAGGTAAAAAAACAATGAGCATACCTCCTGGGTTACTTAAAGGAGCATTCACAATCCTTCATCCTCTAAAACTAAGTAAACATGGACCAATAGCTATTTCATTTATACAGTACAGACCTGTTTTATTAAACGATAAATTAAAGAATGAATTTGCTTACACCCCACAAAAAACTACTAAAGAAACCTTTGACTACTTCATAGAGCAAAACAAAGATTATGTTAATTAGACCAAGAAGAAATAGAAAATCAAAGGCAATACGTTCTCTTGTTAAAGAAACTCAAGTTACAGCAAATGATTTAATCTTCCCTTTATTTTTAGAGGATGGAAATAATATTAAACGCGAAATAAAATCCTTGCAAGGAACATACCGCTACTCTATTGACACAGCACTTAAAGAAATTGAAGAATGTATTGA
This sequence comes from Flavobacteriales bacterium, assembly GCA_020628935.1. Lineage (GTDB taxonomy): Bacteria > Bacteroidota > Bacteroidia > Flavobacteriales_G > JALEGO01 > JAHDEG01. The sequence continues at coordinate 166,829 of JAHDEG010000005.1, read as the reverse complement.
GTTGGGCTTACAATCTTTTATACTGTTTCCGGCAGTTCAAGAAAATTTAAAAGACAAAATAGCTAGTTATAGTTATTCAGATAAAAACTTCTATTTACAATATATCAGAAAAATTAAAGAAACATTTCCTGAAGTAAACTTAATTAGTGACGTTGCTATGGATCCTTATAGCTCCGATGGGCATGATGGATTTGTGGAGAATGGAAAAATCTTAAATGATGAAACACTTGATATATTAGGCAAGATGAGTATTGCTCAAGCAAACGCAGGTATTGATATGATTGGCCCATCAGACATGATGGATGGGAGAGTACAGTTTATTAGAGAAGCATTAGATAATGAAGGGTTTACTGAAACATCTATAATGTCATACTCGGCAAAGTACGCAAGTGCCTTGTACGGACCATTTAGAGACGCCTTAGAGTCCGCTCCAAAAGCAGGAGATAAAAAAACGTACCAAATGGACCCTTCTAATAGATTAGAAGCTATTAAAGAAGCCCTTTTAGATGAGCAAGAAGGCGCAGATTTTTTAATGGTAAAACCCGCAATGCTATATTTAGATATTATAAGAGAAGTGAAGAATGAAACCACCTTACCTGTATCTGCTTATCAAGTTAGCGGTGAGTGCGCCATGATTTCAGCTTCAGCCAATAATGGCTGGATAAATTTAGAACAAGGAATTAGTGAGTCTTTAACTTGCATAAAAAGAGCTGGTGCAGATGCTATTATAACTTATTTTGCCAAACAATACTTGCAAAATTTAAGAAAATAGCTTTTAAAGAATTACCAGTCCAATGTAAAGCCTAACCAATCGTAGTTATAGTAGTCTTCATTTGAATTTTCGCACTGCTTTTTTAACCCAGTTAAATTAGACTCGGGCACCTCATTTGTAAAGGTAAAAGTCAACCAATCGGGAATACCAATTTTACGAGTTTTAGCTCCAAACTCTACTAGACAAGAACTAGAATTACTTTCTACTTGAGTAAGTAAATAATAGTTATCAGAGTATTTGACTCTCTTCAATCCTTTATCAACGTATGAATCTGGAGAAGCTACTGTTTTAAACAATAATTGATTAGAAGAGTACTTTGAGAAGGAAATTTCAGACACAATATCTTGGTTTGAAACTGGCCAAGGAAAATCTAAATAATACCAATTTATCGTTTTTAAAGATGATATAGATTTAATTACTTTTGACTCTGAAATCATAAACATCCAATCAGAATGTGTTGTAACATTATTCAATTCATTTAAAACAACACTACAATGCCTTGGTATAGTTACAGTTGCTTTTACTTCTAAATGATCATCAGGACAGGTTGTATTTACCCAGCCTAGAACACCGTTCTTTTTGAATTTTTCCTCCCACTTCTTAGTGGTTTCTTGAGGAATTATATTTTGAGAAAATGTATTAGAATTAATTAATACAAAACAAAGCAGTAAAGTTAATCTAATCATTTATAAAGCCAGTTTAAATCTTGTTGTTTAGTCTCCATATTAAGACATCTATCTTTTAAATTATTAAGGTTTTTTTTAGGTAAATCAGTTATAAAAAGGTTAATCATCCATTCAGGATAACCATCATTACCAGCTCTTGATCCGTATTCAATCTTACACTTATTATCATTAACAAAAGTAAATAAGTAGTAATCTTCAGAATAATTTATCCGCTCAAAACCTTTACTTTGATAAGCATTAGGTGTTGCTTTAGAATACAAAATAACATCTCCATTTTTTTTGACAGAAAAAACAGATGTAGTAACAATATCTTGGTTAGAAATTGGCCAAGGCATATCAATTTCGTACCACATAATTGTTTTAGTTGAGGAGGGACTATTTAAAACCTTTGCTTCTTCAATCATATACATCCAATAAGCATTAGAAGATTTTGGCTTTAGTTCATTTATAGCTAAACTACAGTCTTTATCAATTACAATCTCTGCTTTTAATTCTGTTTTACCCTTAGGGCAGTTTTCATTTACAAAAATTAATAAGCCTTCTGCATCATATTTCTTTACCCACTTTTTATCCGCAAGATTCTCAAATATTTCTTGAGCACCTAAGTTATTAACACCTAAAAAAATAAATAATACAAGCAGTGAATAATACATGCTACAATTATAATAAAGAAAAGAGCATACTTAAATGGTATTAATTTAAATATACCTTAAAAGCAACTTTTTCTGATTTGGTAGTGGTTAAAATTAACATATTGCAAATTTTATTAGTGTTCGCTTTAAATACCTCTTCTACTTTAGATACAAGTTTTTTGTTCATCATAGTAATAGTTTTTGTAGTTCTAATAAATATCAACAATTATTACACCCAATCAGTAAAACACTTAGATAATGTAACTTAACAATTACTAAACGGTGTTAAAATAAAGATAAGAGGTAAAATATGTATATTCGCATATTAAAATAAATTATAATGAATAGTTTCCCTAAAGTAGTATTAAGTTCATTTATGTTTTCACTAGCAATTATTAGTTGCTCAAATAGTAAAAACGATAAAACGGCAACAGTAACAGAAGCTGAAATTACTGAACAAGGTAATGATTCGGGCTTTGCATATCAAACAGAGCAATTTGCTGACTTAAGAGTTTTACGTTATGATGTTCCTGGTTTTGAAGAATTAACCAAAAATGAAAAAGTAAGACTTTATTACCTATACCAAGCTGCCTTAAGCGGCAGAGACATTTTATGGGATCAAAATTTTAAGCATAATTTAGCTCTAAGAAGAACGCTAGAGAATATTGCATCCACATATACTGGCGACAAAAATACAGACCAATACAAAAACTTTATGATTTATTTAAAAAGAGTTTGGTTTTCTAACGGTATTCATCACCATTACCAGAACACTAAAATTGAACCAGAATTCTCAAAAGAGTTTTTTACAGATGAGTTATTAGCGAATTCATCAGAGGAAGGTTTTCCAATGGTAAAAGGAGAATCTAAAGCAGAATTTATTGCAAAAATCACTGATGTTATTTTTAATATGGATAGCAATTTTAAGAAGGTGAATAAAAGTCCGGATATTGATGTGATTACAAACTCTGCAGTAAACTTTTATGAAGGAGTTACTCAAAACGAAGTTGAAGCATTTTACGAAAACCTAAGAGATAGAAATGACAACAAACCTATTTCTTATGGTTTAAATAGTAAGCTTGTTAAAGAGGATGGTAAAATAATTGAAAAAGTTTGGAAGGTTGATGGTATGTATACTGAAGCAATCGAAAAAATAGTTTTTTGGCTAGAAAAAGCTCAAGCAATAACTAAGGAGCCAGCTCAAGCCAGAGCTTTAGAAAAATTAATTGAGTATTATGAAACAGGAGATTTAAGAACATTTGATGAATACAACATCGCTTGGGTTAATGATGTAAATTCAACAATTGACGTAGTAAATGGCTTTATTGAAGTTTACAACGATCCTATCGGAAAAAGAGGATCATTTGAGTCTGTAGTTTCTATAAAAGATAAAGAGGCATCAAAAAGAATATCTACCATTGGTAATGAAGCACAGTGGTTTGAAGATAACTCTCCTATAATGGACGAGCACAAAAAGAAAAATGTAAAAGGTATTTCTGCAAAAGTTATTACAGTTGTAGTTGAGGCTGGAGATGCTTCACCTAGCACACCAATTGGTATAAATTTACCAAATTCAAATTGGATTAGGTCTAACCATGGTTCTAAGTCAGTACAACTTGGAAATATTGTTCATGCTTATGACATGTCTAAGTCTGGCTCTGGATTTTTAAAAGAGTTTACATCTTCTAAAGAGGAATTGGAAAGAACCAAAAAATACGGAAACTATGCCGATATCTTACATACCGATATGCATGAAGTAATTGGTCATGCCTCTGGTAAAATTAATGATGGTGTTGGCACGCCAGATCAAACTCTAAAGAACTATGCTTCTACACTAGAAGAAGCTAGAGCCGATTTAGTAGCACTTTATTACTTAATGGATAAAAAATTAATTGATCTTGGTGTAATGGAGTCTTTAGAATACGGTAAAGCAGCTTATGACGATTATATTAGAAACGGATTACTAACTCAACTTACAAGATTAAAAAAAGGTGAAGTTTTAGAGGAGGATCACATGCGTAATCGCCAAATGATTGCAATGTGGGCTTATGAAAAAGGAAAAGAAGACAACGTAATTGAAAAAATAAAAAAAGAAGGAAAAACATTCTTTGTAATAAATGACTACGATAAACTAAGAAGCCTTTTTGGAGAGTTATTAACTGAAGTGCAAAGAATAAAATCTGAAGGTGATGGAGAAGCTGGAAAAGCTCTTGTAGAAAACTATGGAGTTCAGGTTGACGCAAATTTACATGCTGAAATTCTTGAACGTTACGAAAAACTTCATATAGCACCGTACTCAGGTTTTATTAACCCAAGACTGGTTCCAATTAAAAACGATGAAGACAAAATTGTTGATGTTAAAATTGAATATCCTTACGGATTTACAGAGCAAATGATGGAATATGCTCGTGACTATTCTTTTCTACCAACTTACAATTAAAAAAAGCCTACCAGCAAAACAATGTTTTGCTGGTAGGCACGTTAAACTATCATTACCTGTTTAATGAAGTTTTTTTCTATATTAACTCTAATTTCACTTTGCATTAAACTTAATGCTCAGAATTCTGGTGTATTTAAGTTTATGGATATACCAAATAACGCTAGAGCAGCAAGTTTAGGCGGTGTAATTCCAACTCACAACGACTCTTCTATCGAATATGCGAGTTCAAACCCTAGCTTACTTTCAAAAACGAACGAAAAAAACATTCTGATTAATTACACAAGTTATTTGGCCGATATTCATGCGGGTTACTTAACCTATGTAATAAACACAAATAAAAAAATAACAATAGCCCCATTTGTTAAATACTTACACTACGGGAATTTTGTTGAAACAGATGAAACCGGTCAACAAATTAGAAACTTCACTGCAACAGATTTAGCTGTTGGAACTAGTATATCAAAAGAATTTTTTACTCATTTTAGATATGGAATTAATGTTAATGCAATTTACTCTCAATTGTTGTATAATAATGCAGCTGGTCTAAGTACAGATTATTATATATACTATTCGACCAACTCTGAGCAGTGGGGTACAACCCTTGCAATTGAAAATCTTGGAACTCAGCTTTTTACATACAGCAAAAGTAACTACGAGTTTTTACCATTACAGGTAAGATTAGCGGGTTCTCTAAAATTAAAAAAAGCTCCAATACGCTTGCATGGAGCGTTTAACAACTTAAACAGATGGGATTTAGTTCCTCCAAACGAGACAAACCAAACAGTAGACCCTTTTACGGGAGAAGTTAAAAAGAAAACTCTCACACTAGATAATTTTTCAAGGCATTTGGCGTTTGCAGCAACACTGTCGCCATCAAAAGCATTTGCCCTTAATATAGGATATGATGTTAGGAGAGGAAAAGAATCAGGATTTATTGATCGCAAAAAACTAGCAGGATTTTCCTTTGGTATAAATATTAAATTAAAAAAAATAATCATTAATTATAGCTTATATGGAAATGGTTCTGGATTAAATTCTAACTACTTTACATTATCTTTTATATCTTTAGGAAAGTCTAAATATTAAAAGAAAAAAGTGAGCCCCAAGGATAAAATTAATATTGCAATTGACGGTTACTCGGCAAGCGGAAAAAGCACCTTAGCTAAGTTACTCGCCAATAAATTAGGGTACACTTATATCGATAGTGGCGCAATGTATAGAGCTGTCACATTATTCGCCTTAGAAAGAGGCATTATTAAAGAAGGTAATATTTATAAGCCTAGTTTGTTAGAGATACTTCCACAACTAAATATTGAGTTCAAAAAAGAAAGCAAAAACTACGCAGAAACCTTTCTAAATGAGATTAATGTTGAAAAAAAGATTAGAACACTTGAAATTGCTAAATACGTAAGTCCTATCAGTGCTATTAAAGAGGTTAGAGAAAAGCTTGTGTCACTTCAACAATCAATGGGTGAAAAGAAAGGAGTTGTTATGGATGGAAGAGATATTGGCTCTACCGTTTTCCCTGATGCCGAATTAAAGTTTTTTATGATTTCTGATATTGATGTTAGAGTTGAGCGAAGACATCAAGAGTTAACCCAAAGAGGAGATAAAATTAGTAAAACTGAGGTAAAAGAAAACCTTAGAAAAAGAGATTATATTGATAGTAACAGAGAAGAGAGCCCTCTCATCCAAGTTGAAGATGCTATAGTAATTGACAACTCTGAAGTTGAAATGGATGAACTATTAATTAAGTTAGGTAAAATAGCTGAGGATAAAATAACTTACTTAAATCAAAAGGTATCCTAGGTAAGTTTATTATTCTTCCAATCAACACGAGAAAGTATCCCTAAAAGCAACCCAATAGTTATTGCACCAGTAACATATATGGCATGTGGCCAAACAATTACTCCTGGTAAACAATAAAACAAGATTGATAATCCTGCTGGCAACCAAAGCTGCTTAGATCCTCTCATATTAAATTTAAACACTACAAAGCCAAGTAATAAAAACGGAAAAATAAATATAAGTAATCTTAAAAACTTTAATGAATACGTTTTAAATATAAAACCAATATCGTTTTTAAGTATATCCATATATTCTCCCTTTAAAATATCCTCATACTCCTCTGTCATATTTAAAGGCGTAAACCTTGGTAAGTTAAGCTCAGAATGTGCTTTTGCGTAATTATTAGCCACTTTATACCCATATTGATCCTGCCATTTAATACGGTATTTATTATTCGATTGATAGCCCAAACCTAAATAAGCACCATGCCAAAAAATATGACTGCTTTGAAATCCTTCCAACAAACGATTGTCATACTTATCACTCATTAATTGATCGTTTCTTTTATTAATTATGGAGCTTGAATATAACGACCACATAGCAACTCCCAGTATGAAAGGAATTATTGTAGACAAAAGTTTCAAACCTTTTCCTTCACCTGAAACAGTAATAAATGCAATAAACAAGAAAAACACGACACCTGTTGATGAATGTGCTCTAAAATAAGTACATACAGCTAGTAAAGCTCCGAAAAAAACAAAGACAAAAGTAGAAACAAGAGATGGCTTTTTGCAAAAAAAATAGAGTGAAATAGGAATGATTGAACATGCTAAAAAAGCAGCTACATAAACATCCATCGCGTAAAAGCATATAAATGATAATAACGAGTAGGCTAACGTTGCCAATACAAAATCTTTTGTTTTAACAAAAAGTAAATTGAAACCCTGAACTGCAAGTATAAAACCTAAGATAATAATTGAGGAAAAAACTATATAGTACCCTTGTAGATAGCTTAAAACGGGAAAAAAATCTAATAATTTAGGCACAAAATAATACATACCTAAATCGTCTCCAGTAGTTTCCATAGGTACAACAATTTTACTTTGCAAGCCATTGGCATCAACAAAATCTACATAACGAATTAAATCAGGACCATGATCTTGATGTGCCCTAACTGCATCATATAAATGCCCCATTCTATTTCCTTTGTTAAAGAAATATAGAAAGTTTGCTTCACTATCAAACAATCTAAAAAAATCAGGAGTAATAAAGTATGCAAAAGCAATAAACGCTACAAAGAAAGTTACTGCAAATAAAAGTCTAGATAATTTCATTTAGCACGAAATTACAATTTTACTTCCTTTAAAACACTTACGGAGTATATTCTGACTCTTAGAAGGTCACAAATTCAGATGATATGCCAGCAAAAATACCTAAGCCATTATTGATATTTGAGTAAACCAAAGTAGGCTGAGCAAAGGGATCACCAGATGTGTACTGCTGTTGATTTTTGGTTTGATTATACAACAAATAGTCTTCTGAAACTTTACTTACAATAACTGAATAAAATTTATCTTCATAAGAATATTCATAAGAATAAATGGGGAAAGATATCACCAAATTTATAGTTTGGTTTTCAAAACCTAAATCAGAAAAATATAGCTCATTGTAGTAGAAATCATCTCCGAAAACTGTACCAAAGTCATCTGTTGAATTTATAAGATCTAACCTGCTACCATCAACAGTAAAGTATTCGTTGTACTCATTTTCACTAGATGTTTCTATGCCATTGTAATCCGTATAATAACTTATCGATTTTTGCACTAATGAAACTTTGTAATAACTTTTACCTTCCCCATCATCAAATGTTATACGTATTTTTTTCTCTCTAAATCCATAATCACCTATAATAGCACTGGACGTATCAATACTTAAGTTTTGAACCTTTGAAGGAATTTTTGTTTCTGCAGATAAAGTTAAACCGCTAATTTTAGCTTCGATAGCGTAAGTCGCTCCAGCCTCTATAACATCAGAACTAAAATATTTTCCGCCTTGTTGATTCAAACTAATTGGAGATCCATTTTTGGTAACAATAACTTCAGCATTAGTAATTGTGTCATAATCAAACCTATTTGACAAAACTGACTTAGACTCTGTAATATCAAATGACATTATAGAATCTGCCGAAAACAAACTGTTAATCACATACGAATTACTTTCATCAAGTTTCATTTCTATTTCTTTCTCACAAGAGAACACAATTGCAGATAAAATTATACATACTGCTAGTTGAACGACTTTACTCTTTATCATTATTAAAATTTAAATGTGTAGGCAAAAGATGGAATAAGTGGAAATAAGCTAATTTGTTTTAAAACCTGTCCTCCACGATCGTCTATTCCAAAATAGAGTGCAAAAGGATTTTGCCTGTTATATGCATTGTAGAAACTTATATTCCAAATGGCTTCTCCCCTTTTTTTCTGCTTAACAAAATTAAACGAGACATCCATTCTATGATAAGATGGCATTCTATACGCATTACGGCCTTCATAATGTTTAATCGTGTTTCCACCGAAAAAAGAGTTATTACTTAAGCTAACAGGATTATCAGCCACACCATACTGAGCAACTGGTAAAGTTACAGAATTACCTGTACCAAACACCCATGTTAGCCCCATATTAAACTTTTTGCTAAAATCGTGCACTATAGCAAAAGAAACGTCATGACGCCTATCGTAGCGATATGGAAACTTTTCTCCAAAGTTTATATTTTCAAACTGACGGTTCGTCCATGACAAAGTATAGCCCAACCAACCAGTAGTTTTACCTGTTTTTTTCTGTAAAAACACTTCTGCACCATATGCCCAACCATCACCACTTTCTACCTTGTTTTGCCAATCATCTGCTTGCAACAAAAAGCTTACTCCATCTTTATATTCAATAATATTTTGCATGGTTTTATAGTATCCTTCAACACTCAATTCAAAACCATTATTTAAATTTTGTGCCAAACCAATTGAGTATTGGTTTCCAATCATTGGTTCAATACTATCAGTTACGGGCACCCACAAGTCGGTTGGCAAACCAATCCCAACATTTGTTAGTAAATGTATATATTGATTCATTCGTGAGTATCCTGCCTTAACTGAGGTGTTACTAGCAACCTGGTAGTTTGCTGCAAGTCTGGGTTGAGGATTAAAATAAAACTGATTATCAACTGCAAAAGCAGCCAGATGTATTCCGGCATTTACTTTTAGCTTGTCTCCAATTTTCATATCGTCCTCCAAATAAAGACCCAGTTCGCTTGTACGTAATGGATCCGAACCGACAGATAAAGTTGTATCAATACTTTCACCAAAATCATCATATGCAATTTTAGTAGATGATATTCCTGGAGTAAATTTGTGAAAGATATTAGAAACCCCAAACCTAATAAAATGATTAGGAGAGGGCAAATAATCAATATCCCAACGTAAGCCTATATCATCAATACCAGAAATATACTCACTAGAAAATTCTTCAAAATTGGTCTCATCATTACTGTTTGTATATTCAGATTCATAACCAATACCAACATCAAATTTATATTGGCTGTAAGTTAATGTAACATTAGAAAACAATTTAGGTGTCAATAAATAATTCCATCGTAAAGCTGTCGTTAAGTTTCCCCAACCCAATTTGTTATTCTGTTCTTCATAACCAGACTCAAAAGAATTAGAATATTTATCTTTCGACCGAATATATGCCTTGTCTTTACCAGTATATGCACTTAAATACAATCGGCTTTTATTTGAAAACTTATGATTTATTTTAGCGTTAAAATCATAAAAATAGTAGCCGGCACTTAAACTCTCTAACCCATCATTTCTTGCTGCGATTTTTATAAAAGGTTGAGCCAATATATCAATGTATGTTCTTCTACCAGATATAATGAAAGAAGTATTTTCTGAACCTAGAGGGCCTTCTAGGGTTAATTTAGATGATATCAATCCGATAGATGCAGTACCTGATAATTTTTTTGTATTCCCTTCTTTCATTCGTATGTCAAGTACAGATGATAATCTTCCTCCATAACGAGCCGGGAAACCACCCTTTATAAGTTCAACATTACTAACAGCATCTGAGTTAAACACCGAGAAAAACCCAAACAAATGGCTCACATTGTAAACAGGAACGCCATCCAATAATATTAAGTTTTGATCTGGTCCTCCCCCTCTAACATACATTCCACTAGATCCTTCAGAACTCTGTACACCCGGTAACATTTGTGCCACCTTAATTAAATCACGCTCTCCCAAAAAAGTAGGCATTTTTTCAATTTGCTTCATGGGTATATTTATACTCCCCATTTTTGTGGTTTCAGTTATCTTTTCCATTTTATCCCCTACTATTTTAACCTCATCTAAAGTTGAGCTAGAACTCAAATCAATATTTAACTCTGTATCTGAAGTAAGCACAACCTTCTTTTCTATTTTAGAATAACCAACGTAAGAAAAAACAATATTGTAGGTATCTGTAGGTAATGTTATACTATAATAGCCATATATATTAGCACTGGTCCCTTTTAAGGATTTTTTATCATAAACACTTGCTCCAATTAGCTTTTCACCCGTTTCTGAATCACTTAAATAACCCGAAAGCGTAAATTTTTGAGCGGTTAGTGATAATGAAAAAAAAGTGAGAATAAGCACTAAAATTTTGGGAGGATATGAATTCATTTTATATAAATATTAAGCAAATTTATCATTATACATTACAACTAAGACAACAAAAAATAATAAATAGTTGGCTGAAAGGATGCAAACGTAGACAAACGAAATAAAGTATACAAAAACAGATAAACTTGCTACTTTATCGCAAACAATAAAGCCCTACTACATATAAACTATGTGCTCTATATTTTGTAACATTGTCACGTTAATTTAACAACTATGGCCTTAGATAAAACACAAATTGCTCAAAGAATAGCTCAAGAATTAAAAGACGGATGGTATGTAAACTTAGGTATTGGTATACCTACCTTAGTGGCTAACTATATTCCTGATGGTATAAGTGTTGAATTTCAGTCAGAAAATGGCTTACTAGGTATGGGACCTTTCCCTACCGAAGATAATATTGATGCAGATCTTATTAATGCAGGTAAACAAACAATAACTACACTTCCGGGCGCATCCTTTTTTGACTCAGCAACTAGCTTTGCTATGATAAGAGGTGGTCATGTTCAACTAACTGTACTAGGCGCTATGGAAGTTGCAGAAAATGGAGATATTGCAAATTGGAAAATACCAGGTAAAATGGTTAAAGGTATGGGAGGAGCTATGGATTTAGTTGCCTCTGCAGAAAACATTATTGTCGCTATGATGCACACCAACAAAAAAGGAGAATCTAAAATTCTGAAAAAATGTAGCTTACCTTTAACAGGTGTTGGATGTGTCAAAAAAATAGTAACTAATCTCGCTGTATTAGATGTTACCGATAAAGGATTTAAACTACTTGAAAGAGCTCCGGGAGTTAGTGTGGAGGAAATTAAAGCGAAAACAGAAGGTCAACTTATAGTGGAAGGAGATATCCCAGAAATGAAATTTTAAACAACAATAATTTTTGATGTACATTCTACAAAAATCAGCTAAGTACGTTCATTTTTTATTACTCCTGTTATTTACCTTCTTTCCTGTACTTGGTTTTGCGGAAGAAACAGCTCATAGTAACGCACACCATAACAATGAGGCAGTATACGGCCTAGTATTCGTGATATTAGCGGTTTTAATTGGTGCCAGCACACGTTATTTTTTCAGTAAATCTGCAATTCCGTTTACGGTACTCTTACTTCTTTTTGGTATTTTTCTTGGTTTTATAAACCGAACCGAATTGTTAGATGCTTTCGGAGGATCAATTGGTCTAACATTACATGAATCACTATCATGGGCTTCAGATATCGATCCCCACCTATTACTTTTTGTATTTCTCCCCATTTTAATTTTTGAAGCTGCCTTTAATATGGATTTGCATACGTTTAAAAAAACGGGCTTAAACTCCGTTATATTGGCAATACCTGGAATTGTAATGGCGCTAATTATTACTGGTTGTTGTGTCATGCTTATTAAGTTTTTAGGCTTGGGTTTTAATACATGGACATGGAGCATAGCACTTATGTTTGGAGCGGTTATTAGTGCGACAGATCCGGTAGCGGTAGTTGCTATATTAAAAGACCTTGGAGCAAGTAAAAAACTAGGCACCTTAATTGAAGGTGAATCACTTTTAAATGACGGTACATCTATTGTTATTTTTATGGTATTTCTAGGTTCTCTTATTATGGAAGGATCATCTGACGAAAATGCAATTTTTAAATTTTTACAAGTATCAGCAGGCGGTACTTTAGTAGGCTTAGTTTTAGGCTGGCTATTTTTAAGGTGGATTCAAAAAGTATATAACGATGCACTTATTGAAATTAGTGCCGTAATTGCAGCAGCTTATTTAACTTATTTTATTGCAGAAATCGTATTAGGAGTTTCAGGTGTATTAGCTTTAGTAGCCTTGGGCCTTATGATTGGCGGCTTCGGAAAATCTCGTATCAGCCCCGTAGTTGAACACTTTATGGAAGAATTTTGGGAACTGGCTGGTTTTATAGCTAACTGTATTATTTTCTTAATTGTGGGTGTAATTATTGCAGTTAAAACAGAATTTACAGTAGATAGGTTCATTCTTTTAGGAGCAATTTATGTTATCATCCATATCTCTAGAGGCTTAATGATTACACTTTTTTATCCACTTATGAGGAAAGTAGGATATGGAATTAATAAAAAGGAAGCTATTGTTTTATGGTATGGAGGTTTAAGGGGTGCTCTAGCCCTTTCACTGGGCTTAATTGTTTTAGGGGTAGATGATCAATTTTTATCACCAGAAATTAAAAGCGATTTCTTTTTTCTAATCTCAGGCACAGTTACACTAACCCTGTTGGTAAATGCTACTACTGTAAAAATCATAATTGAAAAATTAGGTTTAACTCAATTATCAACCGCTAAAAAACTAATTAACCAAAGAGCGGGTAACTATTTGTATGATAACTTAAAATCTTATGTAGATGAAATAAAGACAAACCGATATTTAAAAAAAGCAGACTGGGAGGATGTTGAAAACTACTTACCAAAGCAAGATAAAACTGCTTTAATAAAAGAAAACCCCAGCTACTCTGGCAAATTAGCAGAAGCAAGAATTAGACTGTTAGAAAAAGAGAAAGGCAGTTATTGGCATCAGTTTAAATCCGGATTAATAGGTCAAGGGGCAATTAATCAGCTTACAGATACTATTAATAACATTATTGATCAAGAGGGGCTAACTCCACTATCAGACCGCAAAGACTTGGAAATTTCATGGACTCCACCTCAGTTTCTTAATAAACTAACAAACTTTTTTATCACGAAAAAGTTTGCTCACAACACGATTTTAAATCGACTTTTTGATAGTTATGATGCAGCAGTAAGTTTTGCCTTTTCCCAAAATGAATGTATTGAGCTACTAGAAGAAATGAAAAAGAGTGAATCAATTAACCAAAAGGAATTTGAAACTCTTCAGGAAGAAATTCAAGATAATATTATACAAGCCAATACATTTATAAGAAACCTAAGAAGAAACCATCCTAAAATTTACAGCGAAATTAATACTCGACAAGCAACACGATTATTAGTTAACAAAGAAGCAAAGCTAATTTCAGAAATGGAACAAAAGGGAATTATTGATGCACAAGCTTCTCAGAAGATGAAAAGCAACTTAGATTACCGAAGCAGAAAATCTATAGCTAATCAGTAATTTCTAATCCAAAACAATATAAATTATATGAAGGCGTTATTTGTAAAATGAATAACACAAATTATATTATATGGATAAACTCTACACCCTACAAAACATACTTAAAAACAAACGCTTTAACAGCAAGTTGCTTCCCAAAGCAAATACTATTGAATTTTTAACGGCATATTCTGCTACTATTCAAATGTGTAATACCAAAACAATAGGTGAAGCAATAATTTTTAAGAATTAAAAAAACAAAAAGCGGCAGAATTAAATAATTCAGCCGCTTTTTGTTTATACAACGTTTATAATTTTATTTAAAGTACCCTCTTAATAAATCTAAGTTTATGCGTATAGCCACCAGTTGATTTACTAAAAATACCTTCATGATCAAGGGTGTCACCCTTTACTTTTCCAGATGCATGTATAATAGTTCTGTTATCTAAAATTATTCCTACATGAGTTATTCTTCTTGACTCAGGCCTACCTTCATTATCTGTTAGCACACCACTATCTGTATTATAATCCTCAAAAAAAGCCAAATCACCAAACTGAGCTTGCTCAATAAACGGAATCATTTCGCCTTGCTCAGCCTGCTGTGAGGCATCTCTTTTAAGTTGTACTCCGCAATGCTTAAAAACCATTTGAGTAAAACCAGAACAATCAATACCAAAAGGAGTTTTTCCTCCCCACAAATATGGCGCATTTAAGTACTGCATAGCAATCTCCATTAAATGTGAGGGGCTGTCATCAACTCCAGAACACTCTCCTTGGAAAGAAACTTTATCCACTCTTCTTAATGTAGAGCCAAGCACCAAAGGCATTTTATCATCTCTAAAGTTAACATACGATAATAAATTAACAACCAACTCTTTATTCCCCGTATTATAAACTTCATATTGAGCTTCAGATATAATATTTACTTGCTTTTTATCCACCCAAGTTTCATAACCATCCGCTGATATGATGATGTTAAACCAGTCACCTTTATCTTCTTGTACTTGAAATAAATCACCCCATAAAAGTTGAGTTACCATTTCACTTTTATGAGAAGGGTCTCTGCGACAGGGGATAGCAGATAACAAGCAAATACCTTTTTTCATGTAATTAATAATTTAATGTGAATAACAGGCATTCACTTAACTAAAATACAATTTTAAACCAAAGATTTAGTAAATACAAACTCAGCATTTTTAATGCTAAGTAAAGTTTTACTACACAGATATTAAGTATGAATAACAATAACTAAAAAATCAAATAATACTTAGTCAAAAAAACACCTTAAAAACGAAACATTTTAAATTATTTACCATATATACCTAATCAAACGAAATATAATGGTTAAACATTTATCTTTAATTCTAATAACATCATTTGTCACAATAAAAATATGTGCACAAAAAGTCTCTATAAGTGATGATGCCAATCATGCGCCAAATTCATTGCTCGACATACATAAATCATCAGCAACCCCTAATGAAATTTTGCTAAACGTAGGAACCAATTCGGATGAAAATGTTTTTTCAGTAGATGAAGCAGGAAACACTGTTATAGACGGGAATGTTGGCATTGGAACAGAAAACCCACAATCGAAACTTGATGTAAATGGTAAAGTAACAACAACAGAATTAGAAATAAATGATCAGTATTCGTTACCTACTACCGCTCCGCAAGGAGTTAAAGTTTTAAAATATAACGGATCTAATGTAATTTGGGATTCAGATAGTAAATTACAAACCATAGAAACTGAAAGCGATTACACCGTTGGTGATTCTGTTGGTTATATATTTGTTACTGGATCAGCAACCATAACTCTGCCTATACCAGCACTAGAACATCCAGTATCAATAACTCGAAAATTTGGATCAGGTACAGTAAAAATCAAAGTAGAAAATGGTGGGTTTATAAATTACAATGATACCTGTATTATTATAGATGTAATTGATGGGCACAAATCATTTATATTCAAACATGATGGCTATTCTTACACTATAATAAGTTCCCATAAATCGGAAATTACAACTAAATATACAATTGTTGAAGAGTCTGATAATAAATGTACAGATGCACTTACCGGTAAATCAATGTTTATTGATGTTCCAATTTCATTTGAAAACTTCATTGAAGTTAAAGTTAAGCCTGAGCAACCAGGTCCTTACAGCATTAAGTCCAGCACCAGAAGCGGGATCACATTTATAAATGATGGTATTTTTATCGATACAAATATTCGTGCTGTAAGATTGTATCCTGTAGGTGAAGACGAAAACACAGGTTGGACAAGTAATAGTTTTTACGTTTATGGTTCAGAAAATCTTGGCAGCTGCTTCGTTCCATATTATAGATACAATAGCGCCATAGTAGAACTGGGGACCTCCAATTGCACTAATTATAGTAGCGGAACATTTTACGGTGACTTGACATATACCAGTCAACAAAATTATGGTAGACATATAACAATTAGTAACATAAATGTTACACAGGCTGGATATGTAAAATTTAGAACAGATACTGTTAATGGCTACTATTTTGTGTCTGACATCAAATATTTATCAGTTGGAATGTCTCCATATGTTCAAGTAAGATTGTACCCTAGAGGCAAAGCTATTGTTTCGGACGTAACAAACACTTTAAAAATTAAGGTTGAAAATGAATTATCAGGAACTGGAGAGTGTTTTTTCACCAACTATGTAACAAATGGTTTACCACCTGCAGCGAACTATCAAATAGACTACGATTGTAACGCAAGTACAAGTAAAGATGTAAATTTCATCGTAGGTGAAAGCAAAAATGATGCATACTTTGATTTAAGAGTTTTGGTTAATTCTCCTGGTTCTTATCAAATTAGAACTGACACTGTGAATGGTATCCATTTCGAAGCATCAGGCATTTTCAACTCCGCTGGAGCCCAAAACGTTAGATTATACTGTCCAAGTGTAACACCAAGTAATCCTGGAGAGTTTAGCTTAACAACATATGGTAATGGATCCGGAACATGTAATAAACAAGTATTCGTTAACACAAATTATAGTATAAATTGCTTTGGAACTACAGGGTCGAACAAAAAAGCACATGGCAGCTACTCTGCAGGAGTAGAAATGACCTCCGAAAACTATATAAATGTAGCGCTAAACTTTAGCAACCCCAACTTAAATAACTATGAAATAATAAG
This sequence comes from Flavobacteriales bacterium, assembly GCA_020628935.1. Lineage (GTDB taxonomy): Bacteria > Bacteroidota > Bacteroidia > Flavobacteriales_G > JALEGO01 > JAHDEG01. The sequence continues at coordinate 149,554 of JAHDEG010000005.1, read as the reverse complement.
TGATACTGTTAATGGAATTTATTTTTATACGCAAGGTAGTACTGGGGGATCTTACATAGCTACTTCACAAAAAATATATGCATATGGAACACCTGTTAGTGATGGTAGTTTCACATATAATTTGAGTAACGGGTATTTTGGATCTTGCCAAATGACAATTGACTTTTTTGATTATACATTCGGACTTGGATGTTTAACAAATCAATATGGATTTTTTGAAGGCGGGGAGGCTTTAACCTCTGATGAAGTTGTTGTAGCAACAGTAAATGTAAATAAACTTGGACCTTACAACATGAACTCTAATACTGTTAACGGCTATAACCTAAGCAGCTCAGGAGTTTTCACAACAACTGGAGAACAAAGTGTGGTGTTACAAGCCAATGGTACACCAATTAATGGACATCAACTCGACATATTAACAATAAGCGCTGACAATGGTGAAACCTGTGCTACTTTAGTTGAAGTTTTCGATGGCACAGCAATATACAGTGTTGGAAATGGAGGTACTTGCGGAGCAATATCAGTTAACGGGAACTACCAAAGCGGGAACTCATTAAACGCTACACATTATATAAGAATTCAAGTTTCAGTGACCGAAACTGGTCCATTCACTATTTCAACAAACACAGTTAACGGCTACTCCTTTTCTGCAACAGGTAGTTTTGCTAGCACAGGAACTCAATATGTAGATCTACTAAGTAGTGGGACCCCATCAAACGGTCCTCAAACAAATAACTTTACAATTAGTGGTAGCAACGGCTCTGGAGGGTGCACATTTAATGTTAATGTATTCTAGTTTTTAATTAAACTACTAGACTTATAATTATAAACCTAGTAGTTTAATTAAATTTTAAATATTTTCAATAACCATAGCAGAAGCACCACCTCCACCATTACATATACCGGCAGCACCAAACTTACCTCCGTTTTGTTTTAATACATTAATAAGTGTTACAATAATTCTTGAACCAGAATTACCTAAAGGATGACCAAGGGCAACAGCTCCTCCATTAACATCAACCTTACTAGCATCTAAACCTAATTTTTTAATATTAGCTAATCCTACTACTGAAAAAGCTTGATTTAACTCCCAAAAGTCGATATCGGCATTTTTCAAATCTGCTTTTCCTAAAGCTATTGGCAATGCCTTTGAAGGTGCTGTAGTAAACCATTCAGGCTCTTGCGCAGCATCAGCATAAGAAACTATCCTGGCTATTGGCTTTAAATTGTATTTTGAAACAGCTTCTTCACTCGCTAAAATTAATGCCGATGCTCCATCGTTTAAAGTAGAAGCGTTAGCAGCTGTTACAGATCCTTCCTTAACAAAAGCTGGGCGCAATTTTTTTAACTTTTCAAAATTTACAGATTTGTATTCTTCATCCTCAGAAAACATAATAGGATCACCTTTTCTTTGAGGAATTTCTACCGGTACAACCTCATCGTTAAATTTACCATCACTCCATGCTTTTGCAGCTCTTTTGTACGACTCAATAGCAAATTCATCTTGCTCCTCTCTTGAAATACTACATTCGTTTGCACAAAGTTCAGCCGCATTACCCATATGGTAATCGTTATAAACATCTGTTAATCCATCAAGTAACATACCATCTTTAACTTTAATATCACCAAACTTCTTGCCTGACCTTCCTTCCATGTAATGTGGTACTGCACTCATATTTTCCATACCGCCAGCAACAACAATATTATTATCGCCTGCTATGATAGACTGAGCAGCAAGTGAAATTGCTTTCATACCCGATGCACAAACCTTATTTATTGTTGTACAAGGTACATTTTTATCTATTCCAGCAAACATAGAAGCCTGACGTGCTGGGGCCTGGCCTAAACCGGCCTGTAAAACATTACCCATTATAACTTCATCCACATTACCGGGCTTTAAGTTTGCTTTATCTAAAGCACCCTTGATAGCCGTTGCACCTAATTTTGGAGCAGAAACTGATGATAAACTTCCTAAAAAACTTCCCATAGGAGTTCTAACGGCCGATACTATATATACTTTTTTACTCATAAAATTCATTTTATAATGCAAAGATAAGAGTTATTTCAGAAGTGAAAGAAACCAAAACAGAATCCCTACATTTTGAATCTGTTTTTTGTACATTTGAAAGGCATATAAATTCGTTTATGAAAAATCTACTCTCTTTATTTTCCTTATTACCTATTTTTCAAGTAGCATTTACGCAAAATAATGTTGGTATTGGTATTGCAACACCAGATGCATCAGCTGCATTAGAGATTAGCTCTACAGATCAAGGAGTACTTATACCGCGCTTAAGTGATACAAGTGTTGTTACTACACCCGCTACAGGATTGCTAGTATATTGGAATGCACAAAGTTCTTTTTGGTACTATGATGGTACTAAATGGAACAAAATAGGAGCTGGTTCTTCTGGTGGATCTGGAGGAAGTGGGTCTGGATGGGAATTATCAGGAAATGGAGGAACAACGGCTGGAACAAATTTTATTGGAACTACTGATAACACAGATTTGTCTATAAAAACAAATAATACTGAAAGATTAAGAATTACTGGTCACACCATTGAAACGCTAAATAATGGCCAAAGTGTTTTTATTGGGGAGGAAGCTGGAATAAATGATGATGAAACAAGCAATAGTAACGTATATGTAGGAAATAAAGCCGGAAAAGAAAATGTTTCGGGAAAAGAAAACATTGGTATTGGCTTTGAGAGTTTAAGAGATGCAACTGCTGCTAACACTAATGTTGGTATTGGAGCATATACATTACAAATAAATTCTACAGGCAGGAGAAACACTGCATTAGGCTTTGCTTCAATGAATTTAAATACAACAGGTAGCGATAACGTTGCAGTTGGTCAATGGTCATTAAATAGCAATGGTGCCGGCACAAAAAATGTTGCGCTTGGTTATAGCTCAGGTTTTGCAAATACTGGAAGTGGAAATGTTTTTATTGGTTACTCAGCTGGAGTTGATGCCACAACCGAAAATGACAAACTGTACATTGAAACATCAAGTAATGCTAATACCTTAATATACGGTGATTTTAGCACAGACAGAGTTGGGATTAATTGGGATTATAATGTTGCTATGACGCAGTCTTTAAATGTAAATGGAGATGCATTTAAGTCGGCTGGAGGAAACATGTGGTCTACCTCAGACAAAAGGCTTAAAACAGACATCACCCAATTAGAATCAGAAGAAATTTTGCAAAAAATAAAGAAGCTTAACGGTATAACATACTATTGGAATGATAACAAAACAAGCTTAATTCGCCCCACTGTTAAACAATACGGCTTTACAGCTCAGAACTTAGAAGAAGTATTTCCAGAGCTTGTAAAAACAGATGACTTCGGATACTTAATGACCCAATATGGTAGTTTAGACGCTATGATTATTGAAGCTATAAAAGCTTTATCAGAAAAAGTTGATGCACTTGAAAAAGAAAACAAAAAATTACTTAAGCAAATTAATCGCTAGTTGTAAGCACCGTTTTCAATATTGTTGATTATTTGCTCTATAATTTTATCCTCACCAGTACTCGCATCGAAACCTTTTTTTAGGTCATTCCCCCAAACTTTTGCTAATGTTTGCCAGAAAGCTGCTGACATAGTGCCTCTTAGCTCTCTGAGCAATTCATAAGATGTATCTCCGGTTTGTCTATCAATTAATCGAATTAGAATTTTACCTTCAGACATTGTTAGATTTTTTAAATCATTAAAAAACTCCTTCTTAATCTCTTTCTCCGTTTTTTTCATGTAAGCCTTTCTAACAAGCTCAATTTTCATGGTACTCAAAGTATCATTATATAATTTTAAACGTTTTCCTGCTTCCTGAGCGTAAGGATATACTTTTCTAACTCTTCGCTCTAAAGTTCTATATCTTCTCAATGCTTTTTTACTTTCAAAAATAGGAGCTGATTCAATTCTGCAAGAATTCAACTGAACGTATGCCATAGAATCTCCTCCAACAACTTTAAGTGGAACTACCTTGCCTTTTTTAAGCAACTCATCTCTATTAGCCTCATACTCGCTCTGACTCATAGAATTTGTATTTAATTGAGCAATCGTTTGAGAGCTAACTGCATTAAAAACAGAAAGTAGCACACATAAAATAAAACTATTTATTGTTTTCATTATCATATTAGCAGTACTACAAAAATAGCACCAAAGTAATTTCAATAAAAATTACGGAGTACTACGGTTCCTTTTCCAGTTTGATACGCTGTTTTCTAGTTCAGGTTGTATTTGAACAACTTTTTTTTCTAAAAGATCACCCGAAGTAATTACAGCAACAATATTTCTTTCTTGTTCTGTTAACAACAATTCAGGAATTTTCCCCTCAAAATAATTATTTACAAAGTTGGTATCAAAGTCTCCTTTTTTAAAACTATTATGATTTAAAACAAACTCACAAAAAGGAAGCGTGGTTTCAACACCATTAATTTTGTACTCCGCAATCGCACGTTTACTTTTAGCTATTGCTTCTTCTCTGGTAGCGCCATAACAAACTAGTTTAGATATCATTGGATCATAATAGATAGGAATTTCCATTCCCTCTTTATAACCACTATCTACTCTTACTCCATTTCCATTGGGTTCAACATATGTTTTAAGTGTTCCTGTTGAAGGTAAAAAACCATTATTAGAATCTTCGGCATACACTCTAAACTCAATTGCATGACCATTTATAGATAAATCGTTTTGCGAAAAAGCTAATTTTTCATTTCTTGCAACATTAATTTGTTGTCTCACTAAGTCAACTCCTGTAATTAATTCTGTTACAGGATGCTCAACTTGTAAGCGAGTATTCATTTCTAAAAAATAATATCTGTTTTTATCATCTAGTAGAAACTCAACTGTACCTACTCCTACATAATTACATGCCCTAGATATTCTTAGAGCACACTCCCCCATTTCTTTTCTCAATTCTTCAGAAAGAACAACTGAAGGTGCTTCTTCTACTACTTTTTGATGTCTTCTTTGAATAGAACATTCACGCTCAAATAAATGAACACCATTGCCATGTTTATCTAAAAGTACTTGAATCTCTATATGTCTAGGATTTAACACATATCTTTCAATAAATACAGATCCATCACCAAATGATGAAACAGCCTCACTTACTGCTCGTTCCATTTGAGACTCAAGTTCATCGGCATTTTTTACAACACGCATTCCTTTTCCTCCACCTCCAGCAGAGGCTTTAATTAAGATAGGAAACCCAATTTTACTAGCAATTTCTTTAGCTTCTGAAACTGATTCTATTGCAGATTCAGTGCCCGGAACTAATGGAATGTTATGCTTTTTAGCCAATTTTTTAGCTTCTAGCTTACTTCCCATGAGAAATATTGCCTCAGCTGAAGGGCCAATGAATGTAATATTATTGCCTTCTACTTTTTTTACAAATTCGGGGTTTTCTGATAAAAACCCGTATCCTGGATGAATACTGTCACAACCTCTCTCTTTCGCCACTTCAATAATTTTATCCATTATTAAATATGACTCTGCAGAAGTGGTGCCACCTATCGCTACACTCTCATCAGCAAATAAAACATGCGGAGCATTACGATCAGGATCAGAAAAAACAGCTACCGTTTTTATATCCATTTCTTTAGCCGTACGCATAATTCTTAATGCGATCTCCCCTCTATTGGCAACTAGTATTTTATTCATATTCTTACTTTTACTGAATTAAAGATAAGTAAAGGAATATAATTTATTATTAATCGTTTTATATCTTTGAGACAATGAGTTTGTTAAAATATATATTTCTTATACTTACATTTCTTGTTGTAAACGCATTACACAGCCAAGAAAATAGTCTTATTAACAACCCTAAAAACAGCTTTAATTTAGAATTAGGCTTCCCAGGAACACTTGCTAATGATGCGTTTAGAAAACAGTATAACGGACTAATTAACGTTAAAACTGCATATACGAGAAACATATTTAAAAATATAATTATAGGGGCATATGGTGATATGTATTCTTTTGATAGCAGCAACAGCGACAGCGCGCAAATAAGTACTAAAAGGCAGTTATTAAAAAATATCAGCTACTCGTATGGAGCTTTGCTCGGTTTTCAAAAAAAATATGACAATAAAAGTACCTTATCAGTTTATATTAATGTGGGATACACACACAGTGAGTTTAAGAGAGTTGAAGTGATTTCAGATAAAGTACTTAACTCTTATAAAGATAATGGTGCCAATTATGGAATCTCTGCAAACTGGACTATTCTTATTGAAGAAACCTTTGGGGTTGGGCCGTACATTGGTTATCAGCTAAACAGAATGGTTTACGAACCTGGAAAACTAGAAGTGACAGCTAATAGAAACCTAAAAAACAAACAGCAGATTTTATTCGGTCTTGCTATGAATTTTGGGTTTTAGTTAAAAAGCTCTTCCTATGCTAAGCACCCACCTAAAATCTAAATAATCATTTTGTACCGCTGGTAACCTGTTTAAAAACAAAGGAAAATCAGCTCTAATTATAAGTGGTTCGACAGTTTCTAATGGTCCAAACTTTTTAATTGTTAACGCTGTACCCACACCTGCATCAATTCGTACAGAAGCTAATTTTAATTTATTGTTTATTGTATTATTCTCATCTATAACACCTATGTCACCAAATAAATAGGTTTTGAAGGATAATACTTTTGACAAACTTCTTATTCTCGGAAGTAATTCTTGAAATTCTAACTCCATATTAACTGAAGCGCCTGATTCTCCTTTATAAACTAAAGAAAGCCCAGTAGAATCTAATGTTTCTGAAGCTAAATAACCACTATACCCTCTTAAGTTTAACCCTCCTCCATAGTGAAGGTTATTTACATCAATACCATGACCAGACCACCCATTGTCAAAAAAGCCTATCGATCTAAAGTACTTACTATCCATCATATCCTCAGGATTACCTCCTGCTAAATACAATTGAGACTCAGGAGCCCAATTGGATCCAAAACCGTATTGTGCGAAAAATCTAGTATTAAAATTAATATTACCTAAATCATTTTTATTGATAGATTCAATAGATATGGTTGAAAAGTCATATTGGCTCCCTAATCCAGATAAACGAGCACTTAACTGAACTTTACCAACTCCATTTAAATGTTGGTAAGAATGATCTAATTTTACATTAAAGGTATTGTTCCAAGTATTATGATTCCACTCTAAGGGATACCACAGGTAGTTTAAATCGGTTATATTAGGTCTGTACATCGATTTAAAATACGCTGAAAATACAGTTTTTTTGTTTTTACTTGGTATTGCAATACCAAGTCTATTTGCCACCAGGCCGTCTAAATATTTACTTGCAATAGTAACTTCTGCGCCATGAAAAATAGCATTTACAGGTGTTGTGTAATCTGCTCGGTAAGAAAAAAGATTAAAGCTACTTTTTTCTGATGGTAAAAATATGTCTTGCTGAAGTAAACCTGTATTAAGCCAGGCAGTTAAGTTAAATCTATGCTTATATTTCATATAATCACCACTAAAATGAACTCCAGACTTAATACCATCATAAGCGTTATACCAAAAATCAGGACGAACCCTTAACTCATAGTGCTCTCTATCAATCGGATTGCGAATTTTATGATCAAACTCTAAAGAGACTTTATTCTTTAGTTTATTATTCATTAAATTAATATCGGCAAGCCTGCCAGTAGTATCAATTTTAACATCATAAATACCAGATGGAACATTAACATTAGCAGCATATGTATTATTTAGCTTTCCCCAACCTATCCATCTATCTAATATGGTGGCATCTGTTTCTTTATTAAACCAAGTGTTTGGTATGTGATAATTGTAAACTTTTCCATCCTTAGCATAAACACTAAAATCTAAAGGCATTTGCATTTCACCTAACCGACTAAAATTAATGGTGTATTGGTTTTCTGCTGATCCTTTTTTTGTACTTTCAATGCTAAAGTCAATGTTTTTATTTGTCTCAAACCACTGATCAAAAAACCAGTTTAAATCCACCCCAGTAAACTGAATAATTGAATTTCTGAAATCTTCAGGGTAAGGATGTGCAATTTTCCAAGTATTAAAATAATTCTGTAAAGCTTTTAAAAATAACTCGTCTCCTAAAACATACTGTAGGTTATATAACATTGTAGCCGTTTTATAGTATACATGTCCATACCCTCCTCCATGGCGTATAGCTCCTCCAAAATCATCTGAATGCGTATTTAAGTAAGCATCCTCACCCTTCATTGCATCTCTCAAATAACCATAGTATGCATTACGCTCACGAACCAAATTTGGCTTAAAGAACCAATTCTTATATTCACTACTACTCTTATTGTAGGGTATAGTATCTCCATCAATTTTCTCTAAACCCCAAGCTGTTAAAAATTGTGTAAACCCCTCATCCATAAAGGCTCTGTAGGTCTCGTTTGTACCTACTTGTCCGAAAAACCAATTATGCCCAATTTCATGAACAAATAGCCCTCTAAATGTGGGGTCTTGACCTCTATCCAACGTTAACATTGGATATTCCATACCATCATTTGCGTCAGCGGCAATCATTTTATTATAGGTATACATACCAATATCCTCAGAAAACGTTTTTATTACTTTTGAAACGTAATCTGATGCATTTTGCCATTTACTAGCGTGCGGCTCTTGTACAAGCGCTACACATTGAATACCATTCCAATACGTTTCTCCGATTCTATATGTAGGATCGGCCGTAAATGCAAAATCGTGCACATTTTCGGCATGAAATTTCCAAGTTTTTCTTTTGGTAGGATCGTAAGCAATGATTTCTGATGCTTTTTCACCCCATGGCTTATCCTTAAAATTTGATATATCTATTTTTTCTCTCAATGTATCTGGCAAAACTTCTTCTTTATTTATTAAGTAACCTGTTGCATCAACAATGTAATTTGATGAAAAAGTTAACTCAACATCAAAGGTTCCAAAATCCCCATAAAACTCTCTTCCCAAATGCTGATCGGTTGTCCAGCCGAATTTTCTATCATAAACCGATATTCTTGGGTACCAATGCACTCCATCGTAATGCTTGTAACCAGATGAACGAAACGTTTTCATCCTTCTACGCATAGAACCCTGATCAAAATAGGTTTTAAAATCAATATCAAATACTACACTAGCTCCTGGCTTTAAAGGTGTTGGTAAGTACACTTTAAAAATGGTGTTATCATATTCAACTTTAACATCCTCCCCATTAATTTTCAAGGAAGTAATCTCAGTTCCTTTTCCCTCTCTTTCATACCTTCCAAAATATGTTCCTTTCCTATTACTTTTGTGTAGTTTATCATAATATGAATTTGGTTGAAAAGCCTGTTGATAGAGGTGAAAAAACACAAAATCAAGGTTATTAGGGGAGTTATTCCAATAGGTTAACTTCTCTGTTGCAGTAATAATATCTGTAGCTTCATCAATATTAGCTGAAATAGAATAATGTACATCTTGCTGCCAATAATCTGAAAATGGTAATTTATTTTTCCAATAGTTAGGGTTATTAACTGATCTATACTGATTTTCTGGACCTCTAGCCGAATAATCTTGAGAGAACATGGATGCAAAATTCGAACAAACAATGATCAAGGAAAATATAAATGGTTTCATTAAATCTACATTTTTAAAACACCAAAGTTAATTTAATCCGCTAATATGACACTTGAAATTAAGTTCATATCTTTAATATTACTTTTTGCAGGAAAGTAGTATTTTGAAAAAAAAATTAAAAAAATGGCAGAAATTCTAAAATTAAGAGTAATACTTGATATTGAAGAACCCGTTTTTAGGGATATTGAAATTAAATCGGAGGATGTCTTTTTATCCCTCCATAAAAAAATACAAGAAGCTTTTGCTTTTGATAGTTCAGAAATGGCTTCCTTTTTCATGAGTAATGATAATTGGGACAAAGGTGAAGAAGTTACATTAATGAAAATGGATTTTGATGATGGAAGTTCTTCAGGTGAAATGAAAGATGTATTAATTAACTCGTTAATTAGTGAAACAGGAGAAAAAATGGTTTACGTTTTTGACTTCATGCTTATGTGGTGTTTCTATGTAGAAGTAATAGATATATTACCTGTAGATGTAAACAAAAGCTACCCAATAATTTCGCATTCATTTGGAACTGCCCCTAATCAATATTCAAAAGAAGTAACTATATCAGTTAGTGACGATAAACATATGCTTAAAAACAAACCTTCAACAAAATTTTCTATGGATGCTTTAGACGATTTTGGAGATCCTGACGATCTAGGATCGGAATTTGAAGAACTACCAGATGACATTTACTAATTTTGATTAAAAACAAAACACTCGTATGCATAGTTGGTCCTACAGCAATTGGTAAAACCAACATAGGAATTGAGCTAGCTGAACACTTTAATACAGAAATTTTATCGGCAGATTCGAGACAACTATATAAAGAGATGTCTGTAGGAACAGCAAAACCATCTCAAACTGAACTTAATAGAGTCAAGCATCATTTTATAAACCACATATCAATTACTAAGGACTACAGTGTCGGAGATTTTGAAAGAGAAGCTATTCAATTAATTGAAACACTATTTCAAAAAAAAGACTTCTTATTTTTAGTGGGAGGATCTGGTCTTTTTGTTAATGCGATAATAAATGGTTTAGATGATATACCAGAAATCGAATATAATATTAGAGCTAAAATTAACAAAGAATTTGACGAGCAAGGAATAACCTTTCTTCAAAAAAAACTAGAAACAACTGACCCAAAAGCTTTTGAAAGCATAGATGTTAAAAACCCGAGAAGATTAATAAGAGCAATCGAAGTTTTTGAACAAACAGGTAAATCAATTACTGATTTTCGAAAAAGAAAACCCAAAAAACGAAACTTTAATATTATAAGCATTGGTATAAATACTGAAAGAGAAAAACTTTATGAAAGAATAAACAGTAGAGTTGATAAAATGATAGAAGAAGGACTACTTAATGAAGTAAAGAAACTAATTCAATTTAAACACTACCAAGCCCTTAAAACAGTTGGATATAAAGAATTATTTCCGTTTTTAGAAGAGACAGAAAACCTTGAATACTGCATAGAAAAAATAAAAAAAAACACTCGAAACTACGCTAAGAGACAGATAACATGGTTTAAAAAAAATGAAAACTTAAAGTGGTTTGATAATAGTGCAACATATATCAAAAAAGATATACTCGATTACATAATTAAAAAAAGTAGGTACAATTTTTAGATATATCTTCTTTATCTGAGCAAATTTTCATAATATTGAGGAAAATAAACCAGTGAAAAATAAAGCTTTTCCATTCGTTCTTTTATTGTTACTGCCATTCATGATTAATGCTCAAAGCATTTTTCGTGGTAGCTATTGGAAACAACAACGAAAAGAATTAACCTTCGGAATTGGTGCAAGTAATTTTTTAGGAGAACTTGGAGGGCAAGATCAAATTGGCACCAACTTCGCAAAAGATTTAGAACCAAGCGCAACTAGATACGTTATTAGTGCAGGATACAGATATTATTTACAGAGATGGTTAGCTGTAAGAGGTAACTTATCTTATGGTGTTGTTAGTGGTGATGATGCTTTGACAAACGAACCATTTAGAAACAATAGAAACCTATCTTTTAAAGCACCTATAATAGAAGCAGCTGGTTTGATGGAACTTCACATAATTGAAGAGAAGAAAGGTTCCAAATATAAATTGAGAGGCGCTAAAGGTTCTTTCTCATCGAAACTTGGTTTATATTTATTCGGAGGAATAGGATTAACGCATTTTACTCCTAAAGGGCAATATACCGATGGAAAATGGTATAATTTAAGACCTTTAAGTACAGAAGGTCAAGAACTAGAAGGCGGACCTGAGAAATATTCTAATATAACAGTTGCATTACCAGTTGGATTAGGTTTAAAATATTATGTGAGTAGAAAATTAAGAATAGGATTGGAAGTTGGGATTAGAAAAACTTACAGCGATTACATCGATGATGTGAGTGGAGATTATTTTGATGTAAATGTAATCAGAGAAGAAAAAGGTGATGTAGCAGCATACTTTGCTGACAGAAGTTTAGAAATGATTGGACCTGGTGGAACCTGGCAAACTAGGCCTGGTGAACAAAGAGGAGATAGTGATGATTTAGATTCTTATATGTTCGCGCAGCTAACAGTTGGATACAAATTATTTAAACAACGCGGCTTTAGAAGAATTAAAAGTAGAAGATCTGTACCTTCCTTCTAATAAATTTCTTTTCAACTTGTTGTTTTTCTTTTTTATCTTAGCATAAATCATTTTTTATGTCAAGACTTCACATTAGCATCTTATTATTATTCTGTTCTACAGTATTTACTATTCAAGCTCAAGTTAACGGAGGAACAATCGATAAACTAAGAGACATGTACAATCTTGATAAATTTGAAGATTGTTTATACAAAGCAGATAAGTACACTTTTTCTGAAAAATACAGAAGAAACCCAGAGCCCTATTTGTATGTATCAATGTGTTTTTTTAAAGTTTCTCAAACAGACCCTGAAGAACTTGATTCTGAATACAAAGACCCGTTGAGCGATGCCCTCAAGTATGCCTTGAAATACAAAATGAAAGATAGAAAGAAAGAACTTTATTATCAAAACATAGAATTTATTGATGATTTAAAGATGGCAGCAGTAATTAGAGCTAACAGTTTTACTAGTATCGGAAACTTTAGGTCAGCATCCTCAACACTAAACTCTCTTAACAGAATAGATGATAACAACCCTGCTATTGAACTGTATAAAGGAATCAGTGATGTAAAAAACAGAAACACCTCTGGAAATAGATTAATAAAAAAAGCTTTAGATACTTTAAGAATCAGAGTTTCAAATAATTCAGACTATTTGAGCGAAATAGATGATGCTTCGGTTGAAGCTATGGTTAGAGGCACTTCATTTTTTGTAGATTATTTAGAAGAAAAAGAAATGAGTGACTCTGTAAAAACAATTATCTCACTAATAAAAAAGGTACTACCTGAAAATGAAGAAATAGCATCTAAGTACAATAGTATAAATGGAATTGAAGATGACAAACCAGACTCTAAAAATGGTTTTGAAATTGTTTATTCCAAAACAACTTCCGACAAAAGCTTATTAAAAACTAAAGTTGATTCTTTATCAAATGATTCAATTCAACCGTCAAATATCCCCCAGAAAAAAGATTCTCTAAATATTGAACTTCCTTCAGACACTTTAAAAAATGATCAATTACCTAACTAGTTTTTAATCTATATTTTAAGTTTATAAATGCGAGTAATAAAATAAATGCTCCTAACTGATGAAGTAGTCCTAAGCTTAGTGGTACTGAATATAAAAGCGTAAACACTCCCAATGTAAATTGTAAAAGTGTAATACCTACAATTAGATTAACTGGTGTACTTATATAATTTGTTAATTTATTTTTTATTGAATAAAATGCAATTCCAAAGCATAAGATAACAACTACATAAGCCATATACCTATGCACAAATTGAACACCTGGTACTGTGGTAAAAATAAATCCTGCATTAATAATATCTGCAGGAAACCAATCAAAACCCATTTTTGGAAACGTGTTATATGCTTTACCCGCTTTTAAGCCGGCTACAAATCCTCCGAAGATTATTTGCAATACCAACGTGCAAAGTGTGATGTTGACCCAAGTATTTAATTTTGGGAGAAACACAGCTCTTGGGTTTACTGATTCATTTGATCTAAACCACAGTAAAACCCAATAAATATATGCACATGTTACAAACGCAGTAATTAAATGAGCAGATAAACGATAATGACTAACAGATGGTACATCCATCAATCCACTTTTAACCATAAACCATCCTAAAAAACCCTGAAAAGCTCCTAAAAATAGTATTACTATTAAGCGCTTATTTAAGGCTTTTGAAACCCAACCAAGTAACAAAAAAGTAATATAAGGAAGTATAAATACCAAGCCAATAACCCTCCCCCACTTTCTATGAACATTTTCCCAAAAAAGGATGTCTATAAAATCGTCAACAGTAAAATATGTATTAATCTCTTTATACTCTGGAAATTGCTTATACTTATCAAATAAAATTTCAGCCTCTGCATCTGAAGGGAATAAAGGGGCTTCAGAAAATAAATCCCATTCAACAATAGATAAACCTGAATGTGTTAAGCGCGTAACTCCTCCAATTACAACCATAACAAATATCATTACAATTCCTAAAGCTAACCAGGTAGAGATAATTTTACGCTGCATCATGTTTATTTTATTTAATCAGACAATTTAATCTTTAGTTTGTTGATCTAAAACTCCTTTAATATTAGGTTTAAAATAATTAGGCCCTTTTAAAATTTTACCATCCCTTCTATAAATAGGCTCCTTGTTTACATCAAGCTTACTCATATTGCTAGATTGTATTTCTTTAAACACATCCTCAATAACATGTTGCATTCCATGTTTAAGTATTGTTCCACACAAAATATATAGTTGGTCTCCTAACGAATCAGCAATTTCCACCAAATTATCTTGCTTGCAAGCAGTTAAATACTCTTCATTTTCTTCATCCATTAAGCGGTGTCTTAATAAAAAAACATCCTCACCAACTAATCTAGGTTTTTTGCCATTTTCAACATCAAATGCGTCATGAAAATCTTCAACATTTTTTAATACTTCTGCTAGTGTCATACTTTGTATTATCAATTGATTTTGCTGCAAAAATAAACCATTAACATCTTTTAACAGACATTAAATAATTTAAAAAACTATAATCAAGACTTTTACCCAAAACTACTAATTCTATGGATAGCACATTAACTACAAATGTTGATATAAAAGCATTAAACGAAGAAATAGAAAGGGAAAGTGCTTTTATAAATCTTCTCACACTAGAAATGGACAAAGTAATTGTTGGCCAAAAATATATGGTTGAGCGATTGTTAGTAGCCCTACTCGCTGATGGACATATTTTATTAGAGGGCGTTCCTGGTTTAGCGAAAACTCTTGCTATTAAAACGTTATCTGAAACAATTAATGCAGCTTTTAGTAGAATTCAGTTTACACCAGATCTACTACCAGCCGATGTCGTAGGAACCATGATTTACAATCAAAAATCAGATGAATTTAGTGTAAAAAAAGGACCTATATTTTCAAATTTTGTACTTGCCGATGAAATTAATCGTGCTCCGGCTAAAGTGCAGAGCGCATTGTTAGAAGCTATGCAAGAAAGACAAATTACATTAGGCGACACTACATTTGATTTACCTAAACCTTTTTTGGTGCTTGCAACCCAAAACCCAGTAGAACAAGAAGGAACCTATCCTTTGCCAGAGGCGCAAGTAGATCGTTTTATGTTAAAAGTTGTTTTAGATTATCCAAAAAAAGAAGAAGAAAAACTTATTATTCGTCAACACTTAAACCCTACAGGAAAGCAACAACCTAATGCCGTTATTTCTCCAGAAAACATACTTAAGGCTAGAGAAGTAGTGAAGAAAGTGTATATGGATGAAAAAATTGAAAAGTATATTATTGATATTGTTTTTGCAACAAGAAACCCAAAAGAGTATGGTTTAGAATCGTTTGCAAACTATATTAGTTTTGGAGGATCTCCTCGTGCGAGCATTAGTTTAGCATTAGCAGCAAAAACATATGCCTTTATTAAAAGAAGAGGATATGTAATTCCGGAAGACGTTAGAGCTATATGCGTTGACGTAATGAGGCATAGAATTGGCATGACATATGAGGCAGAAGCAGAAAACATAACAAGCCTTGATGTAATTAATGAGATTTTAAATAGAGTTGAAGTACCTTAATTAAATTACCACTCTAGACAAGTATTGGAAACAAGCGAACTCATAAAAAAAGTACGAAAAATTGAAATTAAGTCGAAAGGACTTTCTAATCAAATTTTCTCTGGTGAATACCACTCAGCATTCAAAGGCCGAGGTATGACCTTTAGTGAGGTACGTGAGTATATGTATGGAGACTCTATCCGTACTATAGACTGGAATGTTACCGCCCGTTTTAACCATCCTTACGTAAAAGTTTTTGAAGAAGAAAGAGAGTTAACTGTAATGCTACTTGTTGATTTTAGTGGTTCATCAAATTTCGGATCTCGAAAGCAATCCAAAAAAGAGCTTATTGCCGAAATATGTGCAGTACTGGCATTTTCAGCTATAAAAAATAACGATAAGATTGGAGTGATTTTTTTTACGGATGAAATAGAAAAATTTATTCCTCCCAAAAAAGGAAGAACACACATCTTAAGAATTATTAGAGAATTGCTAGAATTTGAGCCCAAGAGTACAAAAACTGATGTCTCGGTAGGATTAAAATATTTATCAAGTATAATTAAGAAGAGAAGTACAGCTTTTGTACTGTCTGACTTTATGGATCAACGATTTGAAAAAGCCTTAAAAATAACAAACCAAAAGCATGATGTTATTGCTTTACAAATAGCAGATCCTCTTGAACAAGAGCTCCCTGATGTTGGCTTAATTGAAATGCTCGATAATGAAACAGGAGAAATAAATTTAGTAGACACGTCAGATGAAGCTGTTCGAAACAATTACAAAGCAACAATGCTAAAGTTTGTAGAAGAACGAAAAGTTATCTTTAAAAAATCTAACGTTGACGTAGCAAATATTAACACGCAGCACTCTTATATTAAACCATTAATGAATTTATTTAAACGTAGAGAAAGTAAGAGATGAAGCTAAAATTGCACATACTTATTTTAGTTAGCATATTAACAACATCGTTAGTTAATGCTCAAGAAGTGGGTATATCTCTCTCTCAAAATCAAATACAAATAGGTGAGCAGGTAGAATTAACGTTGACCGCCAAGTCTACAACATCAAGTGAAATTACTCTCCCTGTTTTTAATGATACATTAGGCAATACTATTGAGGTAATTGAAAAAAATAGTGTTGATACTTCTTATTCCGATGATTTATCTCAAAAAACCCTAGTTCAAAAATTAATAATTACTTCATTTGATTCAGGTTATCATGTAATTGAACCTATCAGTGTTAAAATAAACAATGTTGACATCCCCTCTAAACCAGAAGTTTTAGAAGTTTCCACCATACAAATTGAAGAGAATAAAATTGCCGATATTAAGGGGGTTTACCAAGTGAAAATTACTATTTGGGATTATTTAAAGCTTTATAAAAGACAAATCATTATTGGGTTAATCGTCTTTCTCATTCTTGCTGGTTTAATTATTTGGCTAGTTAAAAGACCAAAGAAGGAAAAAATAATTGCAGTTAAAAAAGAGCCTGTAGTTCCAGCCCATATAATTGCAAAAAACAAATTAAAAGAGCTTCAAACCAAAAAACTATGGCAGGATGGTAAATATAAAGAGTACCATTCTGAGTTATCTGATATTGTTAGAGAATATATAGAACTAAGGTACAAGACTAATGCATTAGAGCTAACAACCGAAGAAATATTACTTAACCTTCGAACTTCACTTCCTAATAACGAGGTTACATTAAAATTGAAACAGATCTTGGTTCTTTCTGATTTAGCAAAATTTGCAAAAGAAAAACCAATTGCTAGCGAGAATGAATTAAGCTTAGAAAATGCATTTGCATTTATTGAAGAAACTAAGTTAGTTGTTCAACCTACTTTAAATACGACTGAAGGTGTTTGAATACTGGAATGAAATAGAGTTTGCATCCAAAAAAGCCTTTTTGCTTTTTATTCCCCTTTTAGGAATTGCCGTTTGGTACATTTATAAGTATAAAGCATGGGGTAATAAGTTACATTTTTCTTCCACCCAATTTATATCAAAGAAAAAATCGTTAAAAACTAAGTTGGTTAACATACCAACAATACTTAGGCTATTAGGATTGTCACTGTTAATCATAGCCCTTGCGAGACCTCAAACATCTAGTGATTTTGAAAATATTACTTCTGAAGGGATTGATATTGTTATTAGCATGGATATTTCAAGTAGTATGCTCGCTCAAGATTTTAAACCAAACCGATTAGAAGCTTCTAAAAATGTAGCTAAAGACTTTATATCTGAACGACCAACCGACCGAATTGGCTTAGTTGTTTTTGCAGGAGAAAGTTTTACTCAATGCCCAATAACTACTGATCACGATGTACTTAAAAGCTTATTTTCAGGTGTAAAAAGTGGAATAATTGAAGATGGAACTGCTATGGGATTAGGACTTGGAACTTCTATTAACCGGCTAAAAGAAAGCGAGGCAAAAAGCAAAGTTATTATTTTACTTACAGACGGCTCAAATAACCGGGGCGATCTACAACCCATTGATGCTGCTCAAATTGCAAGACAAAAAGGAATAACTGTCTACACTATTGGAGTTGGCACTAACGGAATGGCTCCCTACCCTGCAAAAGACAGGTTTGGAAGATATACAACACAACAAATGAAAGTAGATATTGACGAAAAAACACTTAAAGAAATAGCTAAAGTTTCGGGAGGAAGTTATTTTAGAGCCACCGATAATAAAAGTTTAGCTAAAATATACAAGCAGATTGATAAGTTAGAAAAAACGAAATATGAAGTAAATCAATACAGTCGAAAACATGAAGCATTTTTTCCTTTTGCACTATTTGGGGCAGCTTTAATTCTTATTGAACTCCTTTTAAATAAAACGTATTTCAGAAGAATATCTTAAATGTACAGATACGATAACATATATTTATTAGTAGCCGCAATTGTAGCGTTTATTTTAATAATTCTATTCAAAATAAATAAAAAATGGCGAGATAATTCCATCAAAAAAATTGTAGATAAAAATCTGTTTAAAAAAGTGTTCCCTGACTTTTCTTTATCGAGAATAAGATGGAAAAACATACTTTCTTTTACAGGCATAATATTAATTATTTTTTCTCTCGGGAGACCAAGATGGGGCTCTAAAGAACAAGAAGTTAAGAAGGAAGGAATAGATATTATTGTTGCTCTGGATGTATCAAACAGTATGCTAGCTCAAGACTTAAGTCCTAACAGACTAGAAAGAGCCAAACTAGCATTGTTACAACTAATAAAAAAACTAAAAAATGATAGATTAGGCATAATTGTTTTTGGTGGGCAAGCCTATGTACAACTTCCACTTACTACTGATTATTCTGCCGCTAAACTTTTCATTAATACCATTAATACAAAGTTAATTCCTACACAGGGCACAGCAATTGGGGCAGCTATAGATTTAGGTATTGAATCTTTTAACACAAAATCACCAACTCAAAAAGCAATTATTATAATTACCGATGGCGAAAACCATGAAGATGACGCAGCAAAATTAGCCCAGCTGGCAGCAGAAAAGGGAATATTTGTATATACTATTGGTATGGGGTCTGAACAAGGTGCTCCAATACCAATCTCAGGCAACAATAACAATGCTAATTCAGGCAACTTTAAAAAAGATAGAGAAGGAAATACAGTTATTACAAGACTTAATGAAAATATGCTTTCAGAAATCGCCACAAATGGTAAGGGTATTTTTGTAAGAGCATCAAACGCTAACAGCGGACTAGATGCTGTAATGAATGAATTAGAAAAATTAGAAAAAACAGAATTTGGCTCAACTGTGTTTATAGATTATGACGATTATTATCAATACTTTTTAGTTATTGGCATCATCTTATTATTAATAGACTTCTCAATGAGCAATAAATCGAGTAAACTATTAAAAAAAATTAACCTTTTTTCATCAGAACAATCATGACAAAAAACAAACTAATAACGTTGTGTACATTGTTTCTATTAACGTCAATAACAGTTATTGCACAGCAAGATAAATTCAAGATTGTTAACGGCAATTCGTTATATGAAAACAAAAAATATGATGAATCTATAAACGAATACAATCAAGCACTAACTAAAAATCCAAAATCGTTTGAAGCCACATTTAATAAAGCAGATGCGCTTTACAAACAAGAAAAGTATGAAGAAGCAATTAATGCTTTCAAAAAATCAGCACAAGTAGCAGAGAGTAAAGAAAATAAAGCCAATGCTTTTCACAACCTGGGTAATTCTTATCTACAGTCTAAAAAATACAAAGAAAGCGTTGATGCCTATAAAAATGCCCTGAGATTAAACCCTAAGGATAACGACACCCGTTACAACTTAGCTTATGCTCAAAAAATGATTCAAAACCCTCCTCCACAAGATAACAAAGATGATAAGAAGGATGAGGATGACAATAAAGAAGAAAACAAGGAGCAAGATCAAAAAGAAGATAACAAAGATCAAAACGAAGAAAACGAAAAAGACCAAGAAGAAAAACAAGATAAAAACGAGGAACAAAAGGAAGAGGGAGAAAACGAAGAAAAGCAAAAACCCAGACCAAACGAAATGTCTGAAGAACAAGCCGAAAACATTTTAGAGGCTATTCAAAATAGGGAGCAAGATTTGCAAGACAATAAAAAATTTAAACTCGAAAAAGCAAAAAGCGTTAAAATTGAAAAAGATTGGTAATTGTGATAAAAAAAATGAAACATATTCTTACGCTTTTCTGCATTATACTTACATGCACCAACCTATTGTCTCAAAGCCTAAAGGCAACTGTTAGTAATAATAATATAAATGTTGGAGGAAGATTTACGTTAACCTTCGAATTACAAGGCACTGGAGGAAGATTAAACGTGCCTGATGTAAGTAAAGACTTTAGAGTATTAAGCGGTCCTAACAGATCATCTAGTATGCAAATAATAAACGGAAGCATGTCTCAAAGCATGTCTTTTTCGTATATATTATCTGCAACAAAAGAAGGTGAATTTACTATTGGTAGTGCAAGCACAACTGCAAATGGAAAAACTATAAAAAGTGATCCTATTAAAATTACGGTTTCAAAGTCTGCTGGTAACAATGCTGCTTCCAACCAAAATAGCTCTACGGCTAAAAAAAGTAATGACGTATTTATTAGGCTTACGGTAAATAAAACTAAAGTTTATCAAGGAGAGCAAATTACAGCAACGTATAAAATTTACACTAAAGGCAATATAGTAGACTATGAATTTAATGAAGTACCGTCATTTAATGGCTTTTGGACAACTGATGTTGATTTAGGAAACGTTTCACTAAAACCCGAAAACGTTAATGGTGTACAATACTACTCAGCCGTTATCAAAAAGGTTATTTTATCACCCCAAAGAAGTGGGAAAATAAAACTCGACCCCATGAAAATGGATGTTACAATACGCTTACAACAGCAAAGTAGCAGAAGATCAATTTTTGATGATTTTTTTGGCAACTTTAAAGATGTAAAACATTCAATTGCAAGTAATATCTCAACAGTTAATGTACTTCCATTCCCTAAAAATGGAAAACCAGAATCCTTTAATGGTGCTGTTGGTAAATTTACAATATCAAGCAATGTATCAAAAGAAAAAGTAAACGTAAATGATGCTGTTAACTTTAAAGTAAGAATAAAAGGAACTGGTAATCTGAAACTAATTAGCGAACCAAAAATAGAGTTCCCATCTGATTTTGAAGTATACGATCCTAAAGTAAAAGAAGGTTCTGGCTTTAAAGAATGGGAGTACGTTTTAATACCAAGAGTTGGTGGTTCATTTGAAATACCTAGAGTAGATTTTTCATTTTTCAATCTTAGTAATAAAAGCTATAAAAGTGTATCTACAAACCCTATATCAATTCAAGTTGAAGGTAGCACAGGCAGCTCTTCGGCAGTTGTATACCAAAATAATGTAAGTCAAAAAAACATTAAAAATTTGTCTAAAGACATACGTTTCATAAAAACAAAGCAAAATGACACTATAAATATTAATAAGCTCTTTTTTGGCTCTTTGGCGCACATATTATCCCTCATTTTTATTCCTTTAGCAGCTGTTGCAATAATTGTATTTTATACATACAGTAAAAATCAGAAAAATGATACTGTAAATTACCGAAAGAAAATTGCCAATAAACAAGCTACTAAAAGGCTTTCTGAAGCTAAAAAACAAATGGAATCTAACAATGAAAAAGATTTTTACGAAGAAGTTTTCACAGCTATTCAGGGGTATTTAAAAGATAAATTTAACATCCCCCAGTCACAATTATCAAAAGAAACCATTAGACTTAAACTCGCATTAAACAATACAAACGAACAAACAATTAACAATACTATTAAAACACTAGAATTATGTGAAATGGCGCGTTTTGCACCAGTCAATAATGAAAACATGAGCTCTGTTTACGAAAAATCAATTTCTATTATAAGTAACATAGAAGACAATAAATGAAAAAACTCATCAACATAATTTTGGGGATATTACTCCTAACAAATTTAATTAGTGCACAAAACACGTTTGAACAAGCTAATAATAAATACATTGCTGGTGAGTATGAAGAGGCATTAATTACCTATGAAAGTATTTTAAATTCGGGCAGCAATCTATCAAAAGAGCTTCTTTTTAATATGGGTAACACCTATTTTAAATTAGGTCAGGTAGATAAAGCCATCCTCCACTACGAAAAAGCTAAAAAATACTTTGAAACAGATAACGATATTGAAGCTAACCTTGAAATTTGCAGAACAAAAATTATAGATAAAATTCCCGATCAAAACTCCTCCCCTATTAAATTAGCATTTAAAAAAACCGCCAATTTACTATCCGAAAAAAGCTGGGGCATATTAAGTATCTTATTGTTACTTATTACCGCAACAACATTTATACTATTTAGATTATCTAGCAAAATAGCAGTTAAAAAAATATCTTTTTACAGCTCTATTGTATTTCTAATAATATTTTCAGTGAGTATTGCACTTGGCAAACTAAAAATAAATAATATCACCAACCAAAAATCGGGCATTATTATAACTTCTTCGGTAAATGTTAAAAGTGAACCTACAAATGCAACAACCAATTTATTCGTAATTCATTCTGGCTTAAAAGTAGAAATACTAAGAGAAGTTAAAGATTGGGTTAACATTAAATTATCTAATGATAAGCAGGGTTGGATTAAAAAAAATCAAATAAGTTTAATATAAAACTGATTAGTCCCTAATTTAAATTTCGGAGTTTTTTCAACACAAATTAATTGCACTTGTTTATAATACTGTATTTGAGTAATTTTGCAATAAATTGAGCAGAATGATTGATGTAAAAGAAAATATTAAAATAAGTTCACCTGCAACGTGTAGAAACGAACAAATACTTGGTGAATCAATTTCCTTTGGTAGAATTTTTTCTGATCACATGTTCACCTCCGATTACGAAAACGGCAAATGGAACAATCATAGAATCACAGCTTATGAAAAATTAGCCTTAGACCCTTCCTGCTTAGTTTTTCACTATGGCCAAGCCATTTTTGAAGGAATGAAAGCCTATAAAACTAAAGAAGGTAAGGTTCAATTATTTCGTCCACAAGCAAATATAGAGCGGTTTAATAAGTCGGCAGAACGTATGTGTATGCCTACTTTTCCAGAAGAATTATTTTTAGATGCACTCAAGCAACTTGTAAAAATGGACTCTCTTTGGGTGCCAGAAGGTGAAGGAATGTCATTATACATTCGTCCTTTTATGATCGCAACAGATGAGTATTTAGGAGTGAGACCATCAGATAAATACAAGTTTTTAATTATAACTTCTCCTGTAGGTTCATACTATAAAGAACCTGTTAAAGTTAAAATAGAAACGTATTATACCAGAGCTATGGAAGGTGGTACAGGCTTCGCAAAGGCGGCAGGCAATTATGCAAAGTCATTATACCCGGCTCAATTAGCCTTTAAAGAAGGATATCACCAATTACTGTGGACAGACGCTAAAGAGCACAAATATATTGAAGAATCAGGCACAATGAACGTTATGTTTGTTTTGAAAGGAAACAAAATTATTACACCTGCATTAACTTCAACCATATTAAATGGCGTTACTCGTAGCTCTGTTATTGAAATAGCTAAATCGTTTAATTACAATGTAGAAGAAAGACGAGTTAGTGTAGATGAAATAATAAAAGCAATGAAAAATGGCGAGTTACTAGAAGCATTTGGCACAGGTACCGCAGCCACAATAGCCAATATTTCAGCAATAGGTTTAGATGGTGAAAACTTTGATTTACCTGCAAGAAACAACGATAGCTTTTCAAGTAAAGCACTAAAGCATTTAGACTCGATAAGAAGAGGCGTTATTAAAGATCCTTTCGGATGGATAGTTTCCATTTAAAGGATAAGTTCAACCATTTTTCTATAAATAAGGAGTATTATGATATTGTTAACAAAGTTGTAATATAACAGTGCGAATCGCTTACTATAATAACCCAAAAAACATGGTATAAAAACCAAGTGCAACCAAGTGATCTACTCACAAAGTTCGTAGCTTCTATGTTTTACTAGGTCTTCATACCACATTTTTTAAATTATTCTAGAATGCTTAAACCTAATTTGCTAGTTTAGTTTGTTTTGCACATTCATCAAAGGGTTGCTTGTTATTATTAATATTCCGTAAATTCGCACAAAATAAACCAAACAACATGAAAAAATTATTTTTAGTATTTGCAGCAAGCTCTTTAATGTTAGCTAGTTGCGATAAGGATCAGAAAACCACTAACAAGTTAGCAGGTGAATGGGAAATTGTTGACTTTGATATTTCTGGTGAAGAATATAATTCTTCAGATGTAGATGGATCAATGGAATTCGATGATTGCAAAACTAATAAAGAAGAATGCACAGGCAAACACGAGTTAGAAATAACTTTCGATTATGGCTCATATGAATACACTCAAGAATTAGACTTCGATTTAAGGTATTCTGTTAACCAAGGAGGTGACAAAATGTTTTTAACACTTATTGATGAAGATGGATATGAAACTACACTTGAAACAGAAATCACGCTAGAAAAAGATGACCTTGAAATAAAGCATGACGATGGAGATGGCTTTATGATGGAGTGGAAATTAGAAAGAAAATAAACTATTAAAAAAATAAAACAAAATGAAAAAATTATTTTTAGCATTTGCTGCAAGCTCGTTATTACTAGCTGCATGTAATAAAGATCAAGCAACAACAAATAAACTAGAGGGTGAATGGGAAATCACCAGTTACAAATGGATCGGATCTTCAACAACCAGAACACTAATTGATGGAGAAATGGAATTTGATGATTGTAAGTCTACAAAAGAAGAATGTTCAGGTAAATATGAATTAACATACAAATATGAAGACTTCTTTGGGGTTGATATTACGGAAACTGACAAACAAGACATTCGATACACCGTAAGTCAAGGTGGTGATAAAATGTTTATTACATTCATTGACGAAGATGGATATGAGTTCACAACTGAAACAGAGATTGAACTAGAAAAAAAGGAACTTACCATTGAGTATGATGATGGAGATGGAGACGGTTTTGAAATGGAACTAGAAAAAAAATAATCATAAAGCAAAGGCCAGTTTCACTGGCCTTTTTTTTTTGCTCTAAAACACACATTTGCGATTAATTAAACAAAGCATAACTGAAATGTTATTCTTATAATTTGGTACAGAATCATTATTATCAATTTCATGTGCAAAAGAATACACCTGTGAGTGTGAAATTAAAACGACAATTTCTGTTGATGGAGATAATATTTCTAACGAGTTCACTGAATCATTTGACATCAAAGGTTCAGGAAAAAATGCCGAAGAAGCATGTGAAGACTTTGAATACAGCTCTTCAGAAGATGTATATGATGGTTACATAACTCAAAGAGTTGAGCAAGAATGTAAATTGGATTCGTTATTAAAATTACAAACTACCTAATGTCTGATCATCTGCATTATTATACTTAGATGGGCATTTCATTAAAATGTCGTTAGCTACAAAAACATCACCTTTAGCTCTCCCAATTAAAACAATTTGTTCCGAAGCATCAAAATCTTGAGGCTTACTTTTTTTAAGAATTACTTTACGTTTTTCACCATCCATATCAATCATATGAAACTGAAAAACATTTGGGTTAACCTCTGGCTCATACGAATAAGGTATCTCTTTATTTAACTTTCCTACAACATGAAACTCTTTCCCCTCTTCCTCAAACGCCTCGGTAAAATTAGCATAAGTACTAGAATCTACTAAAGTAATTGTCATTACACCAATGCTTATTGCAATAAAAAAGATAGCTATAATATGTACTTTTTTCATGTTACTACTTTTTTTCAAGTTTAGTTAATCTTCTATCCATCCAAAATAAAAGAGCAAACAAACCAATTAATATAATACACACAACGGCAACTACAACATATATTTTACCATCAGCTCTAAAAGAATCGGCCATTTCGGGTGCTGCCACGGCAGAAAAAGAATTCATCAATAAAAATGAAATCAAAAAAGCTACAGTCCTAAATCTTGTTTTTTCCATTTTAACTCTATTTTTTTAGTCCTAACGTAAATCTGAGAAAACCATACACCTAAAAGTATCCAACCAATAACAGCAGGATAAAAAACCATTCGCATACTTGAATCTAAATCGTAATTACTAAAAGCAGGGTTGCCACCATTACCAGGGTGCAAAGAATCTACAATTCTTGGTATTACCATAATAAGAACCAACTGCATAACGTATGCTATAATAGAGTACACAGCCGCAAATTTAGCTCCTAGCTTTTTATCAGTTGTAGATGTTTTTAAAACAAAGTAAGCCATATACATCAATAGGGTAATTGCCGAACCATATAATTTAGGATCTTTTGCCCACCAGTTTCCCCAAGTAAACTTAGCCCAAACCATCCCTGTAAAAAGCCCTAGAAGCCCCATTACTAAGCCTACAAGCATAAATCCATTAGCTTTAATATCTTTTTCTTCAGTTGGAGTACTCAAATACTGAATACTATAAACAACCCCTGCAGTAAACAAGGCAATCATAGCAAACCACATTGGTACATGAAAATATAAATTACGAATTGTTTCGTTTAACATTGCTCTGGCAGGAACAGGCCCTAAAAACCCCATCATTTCGGTATATAACAACAACAAAACACAAATAATTTTCCACCAATACGACTTCATAAAGCTCTACTAAATTACTCCCTCCAAAGGTATGGAAATAATACCAAACCTAATGTTAATGAAATCACAGAAAGCATACCTAATGCAATAAAATATTTACTATAAACAGCATAGGCAAATCCATCCAAAACAAAGGTACTTAGCTTAGCCACAAGCAATAAGTCAGGAATTAAAATTGGTAAACTTAAAATAGACATAAGCGCAAATCCTCCACCTGCTTTTGCACTTAAGAACGACATCAGCGCGAGTAAAGATGAAAACACTATACTATTAAGTAGCAAAACACAAAAAAACAATCCAATATTCTGAAAAGCAACACCCAAAACCATCCAAATACCAAAACCAATTACATTTAATACTGTAATAAATATTGAAAACCATAAAAACTTAGCTGTAAAATACTGCCAAGGCTTAAAAAGTGTGTACTGATACAAAAGTCTTCCCCTACCCTCTTTTAAACTATTATTAAGTGTAATATTAAAGGATGTAAACATCATTACAACCCAAAAAATAGCACTCCAAACCTTTAAATTGTACCCATCGCCAATTAACAAACTAACAATATAAGTACTGGCCAATACAAATATTAAATTGGCATAAAAGCTACCCTTATTACGCAGCTCAACGAGCATTTCTTTTCGCAATAAAGTTATAATTGGCTTCATTTTTCAAAATTACGCTTTTTAAAAATGTATTCTTTGTAATCTACTATAAAAAAAATCGAATATTTATCTGCACTTAATCCCTTTAAAATCAATGGGTGTAAAAGGATATTTCTTAACTTAGAAGGTATTGAATTTTTCACCTATGAAACTTGATATTTTAGCATTTGCTGCTCATCCTGACGACATTGAACTTGCCGCTGCCGGAACCTTAATAAAACACCAAAAAGCTGGTAAAAAAATAGGTATTATTGACTTAACTCAAGGTGAATTAGGCACAAGAGGAACTCCAATTACTCGTAAAGAAGAGGCAAACGAATCTTCTAAAGTATTAAAATTATCAGCTCGTGAAAATTTAGGTATGAAGGATGGCTTTTTCTCAATAACCGAAGAAAACCTGTTAAAAGTAATAACTGCAATAAGAAAATACCAACCCGAAATAATACTATGCAATTCTCCCGATAGGCACCCAGATCATGGTGTAGGAGGAAAACTGGTTTCAAAAGCATGCTTTTTAGCAGGATTAAAAAAAATAAAAACCAGTAACATACAGGAGTGGAGACCAAAAATGGTTTTACACTACATCCAAGATAATTACATCCACCCAAATATTGTGGTTGATATAACAAAAGAATTTGAAACCAAACAAAAAGCGATAGCCTGTTTTAAAACACAATTTTTCAATCCAAACTCCAAAGAACCAGCAACCCCAATATCATCTGAAGATTTTCATTATTTTATTGAAGCAAGAGCAAGAGATTTTGGCAGGATAATTAAAAAAAAATATGGTGAAGGATTTACTTACGAACGGGCAATAGGTGTAAACGATTTAACCAAACTAATTTAAAATACGCGGATTAGACGTATAATTAAAATAGCACTTATCATTATAGTAATTCTACTGCTTATACCAGTAGCCACTGCATTACTATTACAAATTGATAGCATTAAACAAAAAGCTATATCATACGGAAATCAATCGTTAAGTAGCCTATTAAATGCAGATGTATCAATATCAGACATTGATGTACATTCCAATAGAAAAGTTAACATCAGCAATATTCTTATAAAAGATTACAAGCAAGACACATTACTTTTTGCCGAAAAAATTGATACAAGATTACCTGTTTACCTATTTAACTTTAAGGATATAATTTTAAATGAGCTAAAAGTTTCTAAAGCTGTTTTAAACCTTAAGCTCTATAAAGGAGACTCGCTCGCCAATTATGAAGTATTTATAAATAACTTAAACGCAGACAGCTCAGAAACAGAAACTTCAGAACTTATTAAACTTACATTCAATAATATTTCTGTATCAAATACATTCGTTAAATACAATAATGAAAACGATGACTCTAAGTGGGGAAAATCAGAGTTTAAAAACGTAGAACTTCGAGGTAACTACACCATGTTCCCAGATTCAGAAATGGATATAGATATTGAACAAGCTGCCTTTGATGGAACTTGGGGAACTCTAAAGGAGTTTGAAACCGTGTTAAGAATCAACAAAAATATAGTTACTGCCAATAACACTTATATTAAAAGTAACAAGTCGTTTATTAAACTTCCCTCATTAGAGTTAGATATGGATGGAAATGGAGACTTTCCCAATTTTTCAGCCAACCTAGCCAAAAGTGAAATTCATACCAATGATTTTAGCTTTCTTAAAAACTACTCATTTAATAAAAATAGCACGTTTATTTTAAAAGGTAAGGCTAACTTATTTGAAGATAAATTACATCTACAAGAATTTGCTCTTAATCACAATACATACACCAAGCTCTATGTAAATGTAAACGGAAATATTAAAAAGGATCTATCAAAAACGAACCTTCAAATTAATGTTTCTGAACTAGCTACATCAAATGAAGAAATCGAAGAAATTATAAATACCGTAAATCCTTTTATACAAAACTCATTCGATGCATTTGAATTACCTCAACAATTCGATAGTTTAATGCGTATCTCGTTTAACGGAACACTCGCAAAATCAGGCAATAACTATACTCTTGACGGAGATCTTAATAGTAACCTAGGTAAAATAAAACTATATACTAAAAGTAATGTTACCAACAGTAAAAGAATAATATCTAATGGTGAGATTAAGTCTAAACAGTTCAATATTGGAGCTTTAACAAATAAGAAAGACCTTAATACAATTACCACAAACATTCAATACTCTTTAAACTACAATAACGATACTGTAAACTCGAAAGTAAAAGGAGTAATTTCACAGCTAGAATATAAAAATTACAACTATCAAAACATTGCTCTTGATGCAATTTTAGCCAGTAATATTTTTGACGGTAAATTGCTCATCAATGACCCGAATGCAAAGCTTAATTTTAACGGAATTATTGACTTTTCAGAAGAAGATAAAAAGATGAATTTCAACTCAAAAGTTAAAAAAATAAATCTTTCTGCCCTTAACCTGGTTAAAGATACCCTCAACACAACCGTTAGTGCAAATGTAACCGCAAATATCGTTGGCGACTTCCCTGAATACTGGAATGGAAATTTATACCTAACAGATTTTTATATTAACAATAAATTAAGTGAAAAATTAAATGTTGATACAGTAGAAATAACAAACAAGCAAATAAACAAAAATAGAGCTGTTCTAAATGTAAATAGCAACATACTTAAAGCTTCACTAGACGGTAAAATAACATCAGAAAACATTGAAAATTTAGTAAATCAATTCATTCCTCTTTATGCACAAAAAGAAATGAAAAAAAACAATCATAAAATATTGCCCTTGAAAGGAGAAATTTCACTCAAAAAAATAGATCCGATCCTGCATTATTTTCAACCTAACCTTACCATTGCAGACGGAACCAACTTAAAATTCAAAATTAATCAAGACACCAAAACATCAGGTTTTGTTAATATAAACTCACCTTCTATTGAATTCAACAATTATCAAATTCAGCAACTAAATGCTTTAGGCTATATCGATGACTCCCTTGCAAAACTAGACGTTACTACAAACAAGATTCAAATCAATAAAGATATTTCGTACTCAAACACAGAGCTGTCTTTGAACCTTAGATCAAATCAATCTGCGGGTAATTTCAATTTTAAAACACTAATAGATACTACCCAAAGCAACCTCATAAATCTCGCAGGAGGGTTTGACAGAAAAGAGAAGGAAATTAACATTCAACTTAAAGACGATTCGTACATCCAACAAAATGAGAAACAATTCAACATCATTGCCTCAGTTGATTATTTGTTAGAAACGAAACACGCCAAAGTTAACACCTTCAAAATTGAAAATGGAAAGAGCAAAATTAGTGGTAGTGGTTTAATTTCTGAGGAACCTAACTTCGATCTTGTTTTACAAGATTTTTCATTAGATCTATTTAATCTATTAGCCAACAACTATGATGTAAATTTAGACGGATTAGTTGACGGAAATGTGAGCCTATCAAAAAATGAAAAAAACGAGCTTAGTTTTAATAGCGGACTAAATTTTAAAGAGCTAATTGTAAATGATGTTACCCTAGGAGATGGTGAAATTAAGAGTTTATGGAGGGATGAAAAAGAAGCACTAGACATTAATATCAACTTTAATAACGAAGAGTTTAATAGTAATATTAGGTGCTCAGGTTTAATATATCCAAAACAAAATAACAAAGTAGATCTTAGCTTACTAACCTCATCAATAGATTTAAACATATTAAATGCATTCACAGATGGCATTGCATCAAACATAAAAGGCACAGCAAACACAAGCTTAGACGTAAAAGGAACAGTCGATAATTTTATTTTAGATGGTAGTGTATTCATTGATACTTGTGCACTTACAGTAGATTATCTAAAAACAAGATACACAATTGAAAAAACAAGAATTAAAATTAACCCTGAGTACATTGGAATTGATGAAGCAAGAGTGCAAGATTCTCAAGGTAAAACAGCATACCTAACAGCTACAGTATTTCACGATAAATTTAAAGACATAAATTATGATGTGAGCTTATCATCAAATGAATCTTTCAAATACTTAAATACTACTAAAAAAGATAACGACTTATTTTACGGAACAGCCTTTTTAAAATCATCAAACATTAACATTAGTGGCTACAACAATAAAACATTGGTCGAAATAAGTGGGGAAACTGCAAATGGCACAGTCTTTAATTTACCGTTAAGCTCTCCTCGAGAAATATCTACAAAAGATTTTATCGTATTTGTAAATCCGAGTGATACAGTTTTAAATAGTGATAGCACTGAGAATGTTGCAAAACTATCTACAAATAACTTAGAAATGTCTTTAAAACTTAAAGTAAAAGACAATGCAAAATTCCAAATTATTTTTGATGAACAAATTGGCGATGTGATTAAGACAAGGGGAAACGGAGACATTAATATGAGAGTCTCTTCTAAGGGTGATATAACACTATTTGGGGATTATATTATTGACGAAGGTGATTACTTATTTACGTTTCAAAACTTACCGAGCAAAAAATTTAAAGTTCAAAGAGGAAGCTCAATTTCTTGGTCAGGCGATCCGTATCGGGCAAACCTTAATTTACGTGCCGCCTATAGGTTAAGAACATCATTATCCGGAATAATTCCTACAGATTCAAATAACACCAGAAGAGTGCCTGTAGAGTGTAAACTAATTATGACAGATGAATTATCAAATTCTGATATTAATTTTGATATCGATTTACCTACCTATTCCGAAAGTTCGTATGAGCAATCAGCCCTTAACGCATTCTTAAACAGTGACGACAGACTGCGTGATCAATTTTTCTCCTTACTTGTTTTGGGTAGGTTCACAAATACAGATCAAGCAAATACAGGTATTGCAAGTGATGTTGGCAATAACTTTTACGAATCATTAAGCAACCAATTAAGTAACTGGCTTTCCAAACTAAGTGACGATGTTGATGTAGGATTCAACTATAAACCAGGTACCGAACAAGAAGGAAATGAAGTAGCCGTAGCACTTTCTACCAAGTTGCTTAACGACCGACTTACAATTGAAGGTAACTTAGGAGTTGTAAACAACTTACAAAACTCAGAAGTAAATGAAGCCACCTCTGGTGTAGCAAGTGATGTTTTTCTCGAATATCAATTAACGCCAAACGGAAACACTGCAGTGAAAGTATATAATAAATCAAACGACTTTAACATCTTTCAAAACAATAATTCTCCGTATACTCAGGGTATTGGATTAGTTTTCACAAAAAACTTTAACAAAATAAAAGACCTGTTCAAATCAAAACCAAAGGATAAATAATATGAATGTACATTTTATAGCAATAGGTGGTAGTATTATGCACAACCTTGCCCTAACACTTAAGCACAAAGGATACAATGTAACAGGGTCTGACGATAACTTCTTTGAACCCTCAAAATCACGATTACAAGCAGCAGGCATTCTACCTAAAGAAAACGGATGGTTCACCGATAAAATAACATCAAACTTAGATGCCGTCATACTTGGTATGCATGCTAGAAAAAATAATCCTGAATTATTAAAAGCACAAGAGCTCGGCTTAAAAGTATATTCATTTCCTGAGTATATGTTTGAGCAAACAAAAAACAAAAAAAGAATTGTAATTGCAGGAAGTCATGGTAAAACAACAATTACTAGCATGATATTGCATGTATTAAATGAATTAAACATTAAAACCGATTATTTAGTAGGAGCACAAATTGAAGGCTTTGACCGTATGGTTGAAATCAATGACAGCAATACCATTGCCATTTTTGAAGGAGATGAATATTTAAGTTCGCCCTTAGACTCCTCTCCCAAATTCAGTCATTATGATCCCGATGTTTTGGTAATTAGCGGAATTGCTTGGGATCATATGAATGTATTTCCAACCTTCGAAAGTTATTTAAAACCATTTAACGACATTGTAAAAAACCTTAAAAAAGAAAGCTCCCTTATTTACTTTGAGGAGGATGAGCATTTGAAAAAAATCATCCCTCAAAATGCAAATTGCAAAACCACAGCTTACAATGCACCAAATTATACCATAGTAAACAACCAATGCATTGTACACTTTCAAAATAAACAATACGCACTGAATGTATTTGGTGAACACAACCTTCAAAACATAGAAGCAGCGAGACTTGCTTGCGAATCAATTAATGTTACTGCTCAACAATTTTATGATGCAATTCAAAGTTTCACAGGATCTGCCAAGCGATTAGAGAAAATTAAAGAAACAAATGACTTTACTTTTTTTAGAGACTTTGCACATTCTCCATCAAAATTAACTGCAACTATTAATGCTGTAAAAGAACAATTTTCTGAGCGTACAGTTATTGCCTGCATGGAATTGCATACGTACAGTAGCTTGAACAAAGACTTTCTTTCTGAATACGAAAACAGCATGCAAAAAGCTGATATAAAAATCATCTATTTCGACCCCAAAGTAGTGGCACTTAAAAAACTCCCCGAAATAAATGCAAATGATATTTTGGAAGGATTTAATGATAAAAATATCAAAGTATTTTCATCAAGCGAAGAAGTTAAAAAAGCAATAAAAAGCCAAGAATACAACAACTCTGTATTGCTTATGATGTCTTCCGGTAACTTTGGAGGAATTAATTACAACGATTTTGCAAAAGAGCTTTCTTAATAACAGGTTCTAACAATGATTAGCTATAATTATTTAGCGTTTGTGTATGATTTAGCCCTTAGACGTTTTTACAAAAAAGGACTTACAACACTAATGAATAAGGTTAACAATTCATCCTCTAAAACAGTTTTAGATGTTGGTGTAGGTACGGGATTAAACTTACCGCTTTATAGAACTCAAAAAGTAGTTGCAATTGATCCCTCAAAAAAAATGCTTAAAAAAGCAAAACGCAAAAAAACGAATGCTAACATTAAGTTCATAAACAGCACTTTAGAAAAGTGTGAGATTAATAACACTTTTGAAACTATTATCCTTGCCAGTGTCTTAAGCACAGTAAAAAACAAAAGAGTTTTCCTTCAAAAAATAAAAACCTTAAGTACTTATAATACTGATATATTCGTTTTCGGACATTTCACCCCCGAAAAGGGGATACTTAGATACCTTGACCTACTTGTACAACCAATAGGGAAAATATTAGGCTTTAATTCCGTTTTTAAATTAAAAGATATAATCAATGAAGCTGATTTAACCCTAAAAAGCATTGAACCCATTTATTTAGGAGGATATTGGTCCGTTCTTCATTTAAAAAACTTTTGACAAAAAAAAGAACATATATCGAATTATGCATCGGATTAACCATCTGTCTAATTATTTATGTCTTATTCAGACCAAATAACATCCTCATAAATCAAGTATTACATAATTCAGTTTTACAAAATTTTCAAATAACAAATCTTATAAATAAGTATATACCAAATTGGTTTATCTACTCATTTCCGGGGGCACTCTGGCTACACGAATTTTTACGATTATTTAATGTCTTTATACCTCAAAAATCATTAAAAGAACGATTATTAATCTCATTCTTTCCCTTATCTTTTCCTATTGGTTTAGAGCTTATGCAAGCCATACATTTAACAGACGGCACTTTCGATTGGACGGACCTTACCTTTTATATTCTAGCTTGGCTTATTTTTGCAGTAAGAATCTGGTTTTCTAAAACAGAGTTGGAAGTAACAAAATCATCAGTAATTAAATTAGCACTAATAAGCTTAATATTTATTTCAGCAGTAATACTTACCGATGTCTTTTAAACCAAATAACGATTCATTTTTCAAAAAAAGAATAAAGAGCTTTGGCTATGCTTTTAACGGAATTGCATTACTTGTAAAAAACGAACCGCATTTTAAAATTCATCTTGCTGCATTAACTATAACGGTTGTGTTTGGGTGGGCACTAAAAATATCAGAATTAGAATGGATAAGCATACTCCTTATTTCTGCACTCGTTTTAGCCTTAGAAGCAATAAATACAGCCATAGAAAAACTAGTCGACCTTACTGAACCCGACTTTAATAAACAAGCCAAAATAATTAAAGATGTTTCTGCAGCAGCGGTTTTAATAGCTAGTATGATTGCCGTGATAATAGCTGCAATTATTTTCCTACCAAAAATCAGCCAATTGCTTTAGCAGTGTTTAAATCCAGAGTTCTAAATACTTTCAGCAAGTCTTTTGTAACACACTTAGTATCTACTAACAAAGCATCTTTAGATTTTAACAAGTCAATACAAGCGATTTTTAGAGGTACTTTCTTATAAAAGTGCTCAGTAGCAAAATGAATAAACTTTAGCGCCTTAAACGCATCAAACCAATTAAAAAACTGCTGAGTAAACATGTGCTCAGACGATACATTTTTAGCAATTTTTTCAATCTCAACAAACCCATTAATAGATTTTAAGTAAGCAACAACAGACTCCTGGAATAATTTCAAGTCTATAGTATCAGCAAACAATCTTATATGATTATCAACCAACACTTTTAAGTCTTTAAACACATTAAAACTGTACGCTAAATACACCTCATTATCTCTCGCTAAAGCATCTAGCACAGCCTTACCTGTACCAAAAGGTACTCTATCAGAAGTTCTAGGTGAAGGTATTACATGCGTTTCGGTAATCTCTGTAAAACCGCCAAGCTTTACAATTTTATTTAAAAAATAAAAGTCCTCCCCAGCTTTACGTTTATTCATCCCTCCTTGCTTTTGATATGCCAACGAGCGAACTGCCATACTAGAACCTATGGTATGATACGCATAAGGCAAATTAGCAAATACTAAACCTTGCCTATAGTAACGTAAAAACAACTCATACTCAACAATAGAAGAGTAAATAGCATCATCAAACTCCTCTCCTTCTGTAGGGTGTTCGTAATGAATAGAACAACCAGGAGATTTTACATTTAAATCAAAGTGTTTTTTAATTGTTATTAAGTAATTAACCGGAACTTGAGAATCTGCATCCAAACAAACAATCACTCCGTTTTTATTAACAGTATCAAAACGATAAACAGCCTCATCCATGCCTATTTTGCGAGCCAATCCTACACCAGCATGTTTCTTAGGCATTGCATTATGCTCAATTTTAAAGTAGCTAACATTAGAGCTATCCTTTTTAGCATCCACCCAATCATCAAAAGCTTTACTAGTTTTTGCATTCTGGCTGTAAACTAAATCAGAATCTAATTCTGAAGCATTAATAACTACAATAACTTCCACCTTAAAACCAGATATTTCGCAATCGTTTAATGATTGTAAAGTACGAATCAGATTAGGCTCATTATAACAGGGTATAACAACAATAAGTGACAAATCATCACAAACTGGTTCTGTTAAAACGGGCTTCTGAAAGCCAAAACGATCAAGATAAAAATTAGACATTCAATTAAGGAGCTAATCTATGTTTAACCCAGGTAGAGTTTTCTTTTTTATACACAATTCTATCATGCAATCTACTTGGCTTACCCAACCAAAATTCAAAGTAAGTAGGTTCAATAATAAAACCTCCCCAGTGTTTTGGCCGAGGCACCTCAGTCGGGTATTTTTTTTTCAAATTCGTTAAAGCATCCTCCAAAACTGTTCTGTTTTCAATCACATTACTTTGGTCAGAAGCCCATGCACCAATTTTACTTTCATAAGGTCTACTCCTAAAATAAGCATCAGATTGTTCTTCACTTACCTTTTTAGCTTGCCCCTGCACACGAATTTGCTTATTGGTTTTCGCCCAAAAAAAGTTAGCACTCACATTCGGGTTTTTTATAATAGCTTTACTTTTATCACTTGTATAATTGGTATAAAAAATTAAGCCATCTTCACTAAAATCACGAAGCAGCACTACCCTAGATTCAGGCATATTATCAACAGATGTAGAAATTACCATGGCATTCGCATCTAAAATATCTGCAGATGCTGCCTCATCAAACCACGATTTAAAAACAGAATAAGGGTCATCCGGTAAATCATACTCGTTAAGTGCAGAAGAATAAAAATCTCTTCTATTATGTTTAATATATTCCTCCCCTTTCATATTTGAGTGTATTTTTGCAAAAGTTATACTAAGTTTTTAAAACATCAAACAATAGAAACTGTTTAATACCATATTATGAAATATAGTTTAGAAATTTCAGTGCCTTCATCACAAGAGTGGATAAATTGTGTACTTGCCAACTTCGATCAGTTTTTACAAGACCATGCAGATTGTGAGCGCAAGGCTTCTTCAATGGCAATGAGTTTTGTAGCTAAATGCCCCGATAAAACCGAAATAATACCAACCCTAATTGAAACTGCTATTGAAGAACTAGAGCACTTTCAGTCGGTATATGAATTAATGGAAAAAAGAGGAGTGCAACTACCAAAAGAAATGCAAAAAGATGAGTACATGCACAAACTCATTAAATTATGTCGATCTGACAGTCAAGAGCGACTAATGGACCGTTTACTACTTGCATCTATTGTTGAGTGCCGAGGTGCGGAACGATTTAAAATGGTTGCAGATAATATACAAGACCCTGATTTACAACGGTTTTACAAAACACTATGGACATCAGAGGCAAAACATGGCAACATATTTGTACATATGTGTTTAAGATATTGGCCAGAGCAAGAAGTATACGATAGGTTAAAAATACTAAACAATGCAGAAGGTGAAATCATTAACTCCTTACCTATCCGCTCAGCCCTACATTAGGCAACTATACTTAAAGTGAGGCGTTAATTAAGTAATATGGAAGATTTTTTTAGCATATTAAATTACCAACCAAAGCAACCAGAAA
This sequence comes from Flavobacteriales bacterium, assembly GCA_020628935.1. Taxonomy (GTDB): domain Bacteria; phylum Bacteroidota; class Bacteroidia; order Flavobacteriales_G; family JALEGO01; genus JAHDEG01. Next base: position 111,251 of record JAHDEG010000005.1, on the reverse strand, counting down.
TAGGCAAAGTACTATTATCTGAACCCCTGCTTGACGACCCTTTTTTCAGACGTTCGGTTATACTATTAGCAGAAAACAACGAAGAAGGTACCATAGGTTTTATGTTAAATAAAACCATTAATGTTAATGTAAACGATATTATAAAAGACTTCCCTAAAGTTAATGCCGAAGTATATTGGGGAGGCCCCGTTAACAGAAACCACCTTTTTTATGTGCACACCCGTGCCGATTTGTTAGATTATAGTAAAGAAATTTTACCAGGTTTATACTGGGGAGGCGATTTTGAACAGCTTAAAATGTTATTAGATACAAATCAAATCAGCCCTTCAGAAATTCGTTTTTTTGCAGGCTACTCAGGTTGGGAAAAGGGCCAATTAAAGCAAGAAATGGACGAAAAATCATGGATTGTCGCAAAAACCAACGTTAAATCTTTAATGCATGCAAGCCGAAAAAACATGTGGAAAAACATCCTTTCAAAACTAGGTCGAAAATTTCAAATCATGTCAGCTTTCCCTGAAGATCATAGTTTGAATTAATAGTCGCTAATTTCTCTTCTATCCCTTCTATCATTTTTTCGGTAATGTGTAAATGTGTTACAAATCGCACTATACCATTACCCATCCCAATAGCCAATATATCTTGTTGTTCTAAAATCTCCAAAAGGTCAGAAACAGCGATACCATCCTTCAAATAAAAAATAACAATATTGCTATTCACAGGCACAACACGTTCGACAAACAATAATCCCTCCAAATAACTACCCAAACGCTTAGCGTGCAAATTATCTTCCTTTAAACGAGTAACATTATGTTGCAAAGCATATAAGCCAGCAGAAGCCAAATAACCGGCCTGCCTCATAACACCACCAAAAAGTTTCTGAACGCGCAAAGCGCGCTTAATAAAATTGGCTGAACCCAACAATAAAGAACCAACTGGTGCACCTAAACCTTTAGATAAACAAATAGAGATACTATCAAATAAAGCCCCATAATCTTCGGGCGATCTATCCGTTTCCACCAAAGCATTAAACAATCGGGCACCATCTAAATGAAAACCAAAACCACGTTCATTACATAAAGCGCGTAGGCCAACAAATTTCTCAAAATCCCAAATAGTTCCACCAGAGCGGTTACAAGTATTTTCAACCGAAATAAGCTTAGTTAAAGGGTGGTGAATATCAGTAGCATCATGAATATGATCCAGCACATCATTGGCTGTAAACGTACCATCAACAGTTTGCAAACAACGAACCGAAGCTCCCGAATTAAAAGCAATGCCACCCCCTTCGTACTGATAAATATGCGCATTAAAATCACAAATAACCTCATCACCAGGTTGCGTGTGTAGCTTTAAAGCAATCTGATTAGTCATAGTACCCGATGGGCAAAACAAGGCAGCTTCCATACCAAATAAATCAGCCGCATATTGCTCCAACGCATTAATACTCGCATCCTCCTTATACACATTATCACCAACCTCAGCCTGCATCATAGCCTCTAGCATAGGTTTTGTAGGCTTAGTAACCGTATCACTTCTCAAATCAATCATAGCACAAAAGTACATAATATAGTACTGTTTATGAGAAGCGGAAACCTGCTTTCCGTTACTAGGTTAAGCACTGCACGCTTGTATTTGCAAAATGCCACCAAGCGCTCCCAAGGTCGCATTGCTGTCATGGCAAAAACGAGCGTACATCACTCAACGCTAAACACTAAAATCAGGACTAGAAGTCAATCAATAAAACGAAATTTGGTTATTTCAATTAGAAGACTTGATCTTCACACTTCGTTTTTACCAAAAATAGCTTTTGGCATTCAAAAACACATTGGCTTTTTTGAAGAATAAATTCTTAGTAAAACCGGAAAGCTGAGAGCTTGTCTCGAAGATCATTCGGCTGTACTTAGAATTTATCAATAAAAAATTAAAGTGGTTTTGTAAGCCTTGATTTTTTGGTTCTTTTGTATCAAGACAAAAGACAATAAATAAAACCTTTCATTTTCTCAAAATTCAATAAACAAACTGAGGATTTCAACAAAAACTGTCCTTCAAGAATAATTAGGTTGGTTACGAAGCAAAACATTAGAGAGAATAACTAGCTCTGAACTTGTTTCAGAGATCCGTTATCCGAACTTATGATTTGAGAGAAATAACCTAATTATTATTGCAAGACTTGATCTTTTGGTTCGTTTTGGATCAAGGAAAAAAAACATAAAACACCATTCCTTACAACATCAAAACCGTCCTTCAGTTGTTTTAACTAGCATTGCATTTAATATTCTTAAAGCGAGGGAGCAGCGCGAAAGCATCCACTGTTTGAGCAAAGCGAGTTGGGATACGTAGAGGTAAGAAAATTAAATAGCAATTCTTTGAAATGAATGTAAGCCTTGATTTTTTGTTTCATTTTGCATCAAGGCAAAAGAACAACAAAACACCATTCCTTATTCACAAAAAAGATCACTACACTTAACAATCAGCAATACCTATATTTGCTAAACACCTACAATAACAAAATGGCACAACTTCAAAAAATGAACTTTCCAGTAGACTGCAAAGTCATGAATCACGATTTTTATGATTATGATCCTTTAAATTCATTTAGTGAAACTGAAAGTATAAAATATTTAAATGAAGATTTACTACAATGTGAATTCCCTAAAGAAAACATCATTATCGACCTAGGCTGGTACGGAAACATTAAAACTAACCAAGGAGAATTTAGAATTTATATAATTCAAAATGAAAACTGGGAAATCCCATTTAACGTCATTTATTCCAAATCGGTTGAAGAAACAAAAGAATATTTAGATAAAATACTTCAATATTACACGCACATTGAGATAACAGCAGGCCGTTAGAGCAGAAAATTTAAGTTGCAAATCAACATCTATCATTATAAAAGTCGCTTAAGTTAAAACAAAAAAAATAACGACATTTGCATTTCAATTTTAATAAAGTGAAAAAACTACTTTCTTTTCTACTCTTTTTCTGCACAATAACTGCATATGCACAAATAAACTCTTACCATGTTTTTTTTAAAGACAAAAAAGGAGTAACCTTTAACCCTTACAATTACTTTGATGTTAAGGCAATTGAAAGAAGAGAAAACGCAGGTATTCCTCTGAGCCACCCAACAGATTTCCCTTTAAATGAACAATACATTAAAGCAATAAAAGAAAACTGTACTAATTTTGAGGGGGAAAGTCGTTGGTTAAACGTAGTCTTTATAAAAGCGGATGATCAACAAATTGAAACCATAAGTCAATTCCCTTTTGTAAAAAACATATCAACACCAAATAGGGAATTAAGAACACTAGCAGGAAGTAAAGATGAGTATATTGAGCCTAGTTACGACTCATTTATATTAGAGCAACAGTTATCAACTTTAGAGGCAAAAGAATTTAAAAATGCCAATTTAAAAGGTAAAGGAATAAGAATAGCCATTTTTGACGCTGGCTTCCCAAATGTAGATGTTCATCCTGCTTTCAATCATTTACGAGCAAATAATCAAATTATTGACACATATGATTTTGTAAAAAACAAAAAGCATGTATACGATTACTCAAGTCATGGTACATCAGTATTATCATGCATTGCAGGTATTTATGAAGGAAAACAAATCGGACTAGCTACCGAAGCAGAGTTTTTACTAGCAAGAACCGAAAGATCTCTGTTAGAACCATTCTCTGAAGAAAAAGACTGGTTATTAGCCGTAGAATGGGCCGATAAAAATGGAGCACAAATTATAAACAGCTCATTAGGTTATACAAAAGACCGATATTTTACAAGAGATATGAACGGTGAAACAAGCTTAGTTGCACAAGCCGCTCGCATAGCAGCAAGAAAAGGAATATTAGTTGTAAATGCAGCTGGCAATAGCGGCACAGATAAATGGAAGATAATTGGTACACCAGCAGATGTAGATAGTGTTTTAAGTGTAGGTGGTATAAACCCTTACTCAGGTTATCACATTAACTTTAGTTCTTATGGACCAAATACCAAAAAGCAAATGAAGCCAAACGTAAGTGCATTAGGTCATGTAGTAGCAGCAAACAAAACAAACATTTCTGAAACATATGGCACTTCGTTCGCATCACCACTTGTAGCTGGTTTTGCAGCTTGTGCATGGCAAAGTAATAAAACATTAACAAACATGCAGTTGTTTGACGAACTCCAAAAATCATCTAACCTATATCCTTACTATGATTATGCACATGGGTTTGGAATACCTAAAGCATCCTACTTTACAAAAACCGGAAGTAAAGAAACAGACGAGAATATTTTTGCTATTACAGATAAAGAAGGTATAATCTCAATTGTTGTAGACTCCGCATTAATAACCTTCGAGTCAGAAATTAGCAACCTAAATGAAGCTGTAGAACAAGCCTATATGCAAAATTTACTTTACACACACATTTCTGATTCTACAGGATTTATAAAAGAATATAATGTTATAAAAATATCTGAAGTAAAGCCGCTGCAATATTTTAGAAGCGACTATACCAAAGGAGATACTATTCGCTTTCACATAAACGGAATCACTAAAGAAATAAAAATTTGATATGAAAAAAATAGCTTTATTATCATTATTGGCTTTTACAATAAATTTCTCCAACGCTCAAGAAATTTTATTAGATGAACAAGTATATATAGATACGTTGCCTGTTGAAAATGGTCAAAATGGCAAAAAATTCTCGCATATGCTTCTCAAGTATGGGGTAACTCTAGGCGAAAATCTAGCTGGTTCAAATATTAATTTTGTAAAATCTTATGAGTTTGGTATCGGGTATCAATTTAAAAGAAAACTAACCTCATTTTATGATATGGGATATACATTGCTTTATAATTTCAATAGCTATTCCTTACGTCAAGATTCGCTTAAGCTATTACCAAATCAAACATTACATGACAAAGAGAACATAATGACTAATGCAATTCAATTGCAGTGGTTTAATCGTATAAATATTGGTAGAAGAGGCAATATGATTAAAACATATGTAGATTTAGGATTATATGGAGGATATAATTTAGCCCGTACACATAGCTACAAAAACGAGAATTTTGTAACTAATACAACAAGTACAGACGTAATTAATAAAGGGGTAAAATATATCGACAATATTGAGTATGGTGCATTAGTAAGAATAGGCTATAAGAGATTTTCATTATACGGGAAATACAGAGCTTCTAAATTAATCAAAGATTCCTTTGGGTATAACGATGTACCTAAATTTCAAGCGGGTTTAGAATTAGGAATTTTCTAGAATGTCAGAAACAATAAATATTGCAAATACAAATGAGTTAAGTAAAGTTGTAAATCGAGTAAAACAACATTACACTCCTAAATATCAAGTAATATTATTAAAAGGAGATCTGGGCACAGGGAAAACGACCTTTACCAAGAAATTGTTAGAAAGCCTAGGAGTTAAAGAAGATGTATCAAGCCCAACATACACGCTTGTAAACGAATACAAAACTCCAGAAAACTCATCCATATTTCATTTCGATTTATACCGACTAAACAAACCAGAAGAAGCTTTAGATATGGGTTGGTATGATTATTTAGATTCCGGCAACCTATGTTTAGTAGAGTGGCCCGAAATATTGGAATCTTATTTACCTAATGAATTTCTTCTATTAGAAATCAACAAAATAGACAACGAAGAAACCAGTAGACAATTCAAACTTTCCGAATACCCTAAAGATTTTAGTTAAACTATCAGCAATAATAAACTGTTATTTGTAGTCAAAACTTGATCTTTTGTTTCTTTTATATTAAGGCAAAAGATAATCTAATCAAACTCTTCATTAACCAAAAATTCAATCAATAACTCTTACCAAACTAGAGCGTCCAGCAAAACCTGTCCTTAAAGAATAACTAGGTTCATTTTGAAGCAAAACATTAGAGAGAATAACTAGCTCTGAAATTGCTTCAGAGATCCGTTATCCGAACTTATGATTTGAGAGAAATAACGTAGTTATTATTGTAAGACTTGATCTTTTGTTTCTTTTGTATCAAGACAAAAGAAGATAAAACACCACTCCTTACAATATCAAAACCGGCCATCAGTAATTTCAACTAGAATTGCATTTATTATTCTTTAGCGAAAGCCATCGCGTAAGCATCCACTGTTTGAGCAAAGCGAGTCTGGATGCGTAAAAGCAAGAAGATTAAATAGCAATTCTTTGAAATAAATGTAAGACTTGAACTTTGGTTCTTTGGTTCAAGCCAAAGAACAACAAGCCAGGGATTAAAGACAAAAGCATAAAACGACTAATTTAGCAAGTCAGGAAACAAACATCTAAGCACTTAAACAATCTCAAGGCACATTCAAGTACTTATGCGTTTGTAAAGATGCCTGCCATGTTGGGTTATCCTTTACAAAATCAACAATTTTAGGCATAATTAACGCTCGTTTCTCCCACTCTGGTTGTAGTAATAATTTACACGTATCAGAAACATATTGAGCATTATCTTTAGCCCAAAAAAAATCGTGGTTATTTAAAACAACAACTTTCAGTTCGTTTGCTATTTTTAAAGAAGAAAGTAGTGGATTTTTAAATTTTTTAGGGGATAAGGTTATCCAATCCCAATCACCCATTATTTCATATGCTCCAGAAGTTTCAATATGCGTACGCTTTCCAATTTTATGAATTGCTTTAGTTAAAGCAGTTAAATCGTACATTGCAGGCTCTCCTCCTGTAATAACAACAATATCGGCTTTACAAGATGTTAGCTCATCAATAATAGATTCAACAGAAAACCATTGTTCGTCTGAAATTGTCCAACTTTCTTTTACATCACACCAAGAACAACCAACATCACAGCCAGCTAATCTAATAAAATAAGCGGCATTACCAGAAAACTGTCCTTCCCCCTGTATAGTATAAAAACGCTCCATAACAGGCAAAAATGTACCATCAGTTTTTGAAAAACCTACTTCAGACTTTAGTTTGATAGCCTTCATTACTTACCAAACATTCCTGGCATCATCGAAGGTGCAGCACTTTTCATTTCAGATTCATTTACTTGCTCTGCTTTTTCTAAACCTCTCTGAATAGCCAAACCTATTGCAGTTTCTTTATCATTTAACGAAAATTGCTCGAAATCTTCGGACAATACAACACCAACTAATTCCCTATTTCCATTAAAACGAACTTTAATTTCATTTTCATTACTAGATCCTTCAACAGTAATATTAGACAGCTTCGTTTTCATATCCTCCATCTGCTTCTGCATATCCTTAAGCTGCCCCATCATTTTGGTCACATCACCTAACTTCCCAAACATATCTTATAATTTTATACAAAGATACTAGATGGTTCTCAGTAATTAAAAAGTAAAGAAGATAATTTGGGCGTGTCCACAACAAAAGTTGTGGCCGAGCTTTACATTCATACGCTTCATTTCGCAAGAGCTCATTGCAGGGTATCCATTACAATCTCTAACGCATTAAATAACTAATCTCTTACAGTAAGATAAATTATTTACAATACAAATTCATTAGATTTGCTAAATGCTAACGAAGGTACTTAATAAGGTAAAAAAGACATTAAATCCAAGTAAAATTGTAAAAGATGAATATATCGACTGGTTAAGCTTTGCTAATGCAGGAATGTTAGAAAAAGGAAATATTTATTGCATTGATTACGTAATGAAAAACCTAAAATCAGACAGCCCTTTTTTAGAAATTGGATCTTTTTGTGGTTTATCAACAAACATAATTTATTATTATGCTGAAAAGCATGGGAGAAACAACAAGTTTTTTTGTGCTGACAAATGGGTATTTGAAGGAAGTGAAAAAAGTTTTTTAGGAGATACAAAAATCAAATCAAAAGATTATAGCTCATTTGTTAAAGAAAGCTTTAAAAGAAACATTGCGTTTTTTAGTCCCAATAGCAAAATCCATCCTATTGAACAATTCTCTGACGATTTTTTTGAACTTTGGAACAAAAAAGCAGAAGTAAAAGACATTTTCGAAAACACCGTTAATTTAGGAGGGCCAATAAGTTTCGCCTTTATTGATGGCAATCATACATATGAGTTTACTAAAAGAGATTTTGAAAACACAGATAAACATCTAGAAAAAGGCGGGTTTATTTTGTTTGATGATACTTTTGACGGGTCTATTCATGAATGTGTAAAAAACATGAAAGAGATAGAAGATAATAATAAATACAAACTAGTTATGAAAAATCCAAATTACCTTTTTCAAAAAGTATCTGAATAAATAACCAAGTCTAAAAATGCTTATTTTATTTTCCTAAAATAAGCATCACCTTGCAAATATTTTCCATCAACAGTACTTTGGGCAATGTGCGATATTCCTTCAATTTTAAATCCTCTCTTATATAAAAACTCAGATAGATCATTAAATGATACTGCGTTTTCATACACCTGATTAAAATTAATTTCAGAATAAATAAGATCTACATTTTTGAGTGTTTCTTCCGCTCCTTCTAAAACCAGTTTTTCAGCCCCTTGAACGTCAATTTTTAAGAGCGTTTTTTCACCAAGCTTTATGTTTTTGTTGTTTACAAAACTGTCCAAGGTATCACATTTAACCTTGATAGGCGTATTATTTGCTGTTTCGGGGTAAGCCTGTTTGTGCAAATCGCTCATAGCAAGTAAAGAACTACTGTTAGAAAATTCACACTCGTAAAATGTTGTTTCACCTTCAAAATTTGTTAATGCAACATTATATGCCTCAAATTTCTTATCATTTGAGAAACTATTTTGTAACACCTTAAATGAGCTAGTTAAAGGCTCAAATGAATAAATCTGACAATCAGGAAATATGGCCCGAATCTCTTTTGCAAAACCACCTCTTGCACCACCAATGTCAATCACGGTATCAATGCCGATGTTTTTAAGCCAGTTATTCTTTACGGGTTCTAGTTTCTCAGCATGGTGATCAATTGCCACAACTTTTCTACCGGTATCTCTTAAATATTTTCTTATTCTATTTTTTATATATTGTTTCATATAATCTGTAAAATTAAATCGAATACTAAATCTATTTTAAAAAAGTATGTGTAAGCAAACCTTATCCTAGTCAATAAGTAACAAAAGTATAACTTTTAACTACCTTTGAAAAACTATTGTAAGTCATTATTGAATTGAAAAATTTCACAGACAAATATTTAAGTATTCTCAAGCAGTCTTGGGCAATATTCAACAATCATTGTCAAAGAAAGAATAAAGTATTAGCTCTATTAAGCGTATTAACAATAGCTGTTTCTGAAGTCGTTAGCATAGTAATAATACTCTTCTTAATTATGCTATGCATAAATACAGCTAAAGTAATTGAAGTATTTAATAATTTAAATTTATCGTTACAGGTTGATAAGCCTTCAGAATTAAAGTTTATTATTTTCAGCTTCGGAATTAGCATACTTACCCTGGCAGTTAGAAATGTTATATTATTTTATGCAAATAAACGCCTTTACACATCGTGCTATCAAATAGGCTCGTCTATATCTGAACAAGTAGTTAAAGAATATTTTAAAAGAGGACTGCTATACTTTAACATCACTGATCACACAACACTTTGGAGAAACGCAATGATAAATCCTTTTAGCATATCACTTGGAGGTATATTTTCATATTTTTCAATAGTTAGTGAGCTAATTATCATGTTTTGCATTTTTGGATTCATCATAGTATTAAATGGTTCCTCGTTATTAATGCTAGTTTTAGTGATTGCCCCAGCACTGTTAATTGTGTATCTCTCACTAAAAAAGAAACTTGAGTTACTCGGCAGACAAAATGAAGCTGTTTACAATTCAACAAATTATAACATAACTAACCTCTTAAATGGCTTTCTCGATATAAGCATGAATAATAAAGAAAATTATTTTTTAAGCAAATACATGAAATCTAGAAACAAATTAAATGCGAATGAAGCTGTTACCAATACAATAAATATTTTACCTCCAAGAATAGTTGAAACGCTGGTTTTTTTAGCCCTTAGCATTTTCTTTATCTCAACTTATCTACAGTTTAACGGCAATAACGAACAAATTATCAAAACTATTTCTTTATTTGTTGGTGCAATTTTCAGGGTTATACCGGGAATAAATAAAATTAATATGTCTCTACTAAATATAAAAAACAGCAGTTATGCATTCGACATAATAGCTGAATATAATTTACTTAAGAAAATTGAAGTTAACTCTAAAAAAGAGAAAGAAGAAGATACCTCTAAAATTAATTTTAATCGCTTATCACTTTCAAATGTTACATACACTTACCCTAAGACAACCAATGGCTTAAAAAATCTGAGCTTTAACATATCAGGAAATGAGCACATAGGTATTGTAGGAAAATCTGGTGCTGGTAAATCTACCTTTGTTAAAATTATTTTAAAAGAGTTGGTTGCTCAAAGTGGCGAAATTTTGTTGGATAATATTGAGCTACACAACATCAACAAATTTTCATGGTGCAACTCTATTGGTTATGTTTCACAAGCACCATTTATGATGAATGAGCCACTATGGTTTAATATAACATTTGATGAAGAAAGTAATATTGATTATAACAAACTAAATACAGCCATCAAACTTGCTCAACTTACTGAAACAGTAAACCAATTAAGCAATGGAATTCATGAAGTTTTAGGTGAAAAAGGAGATAAACTTTCTGGAGGACAAAAACAAAGAGTAGCTATCGCAAGAGCTTTGTATAAAAACCCAAAACTAATTATATTTGACGAAGCTACTAGTGCTTTAGACCTTGGCACAGAGCAAAAAATATTGGAGAGTATTAAACTCCTTAAGAAGGAAGGCATCATGGCTATTCTAATCTCACATAGAGTTTCAACCTTAAAAAACTGTGACAGCATTTATCAAATACAAGACGGAGCTATCGTTAACACCTATAATTATGATGAAATAGCATCAAACATTTCAAGTTTTAAAAAATCACTTGAATAATGAAAATAGCTGCTGTTGAAGTTTTAGTTCCTAATCATTACCTAGCCGTAATATCACTTATTAAAATCTGTAAAACTAAGCAAAACGTTAGTTTAAAGCTTTTTATAAGTGAAGAAGTTAACCAATTAATAATTGGAGCTAATTTAGATTTAAAAAATGTAGAAATTCATATTCACAAACCCGAAAAATCAATTTCAGATTTATTTAAGCAAATAGAAGAATTCTCAGCAAATAAAACCTTTTTTATATCTGTATACTACATACTAAAGCACATCAACAGAACTAAATTACCTGGGATTAAATATGTTGGCATACACAGTTCGGAAGAGTTATTAGACCTTAATCTATTTAGAGACCTTAAAGCATTTGACTTTAAATTTAATAGAGACTTATTGTATAAGTTAAGAACTATTGTACCAAGAGAAAGTAAAGAATATTTGCAGAAAATTATTTTCAAAAGGAAAACATTAACACGTAGTAATACAAAATTACTCGCCTTTGGTAAAAATGTTCAAAATGAACTAAAACAGTATATTAACGAAGATAAAGTAACTGTTTTACCCTTTTGTGTGAAAGACAATAATTTAACTTCAACCTCAAAAGACATTGCCCCTGATCATATAAATGTTGTTATTCCAGGAACAGTTGATGAAAGACGAAGAGACTACTTAACCTTTTTTGAAATCCTTCAAAAAAACCAAAATAACTTTGATCCTTCAAAAAAAATTACCTTTCACTTACTTGGTCACTATGGTCAGAAAAACAAGCCTTTAGACAAATTAATATCTAATTTTGAAGCGGTTTCATATATCAACATTAAGTTTCATAAAGACTATGTCAGTGAAGCTTACTACTCAGAAAGCATGAAAAATGCTAGTATTATATTTGGCAACCTTAATAAAAAAAGCCAATACGGTAAATTAAAAGAAACAGGGGTGTTTTTTAATATGATAAGATATTCATTACCGGGTATTTTGCCAGAAAGTCTAAAAACTGAAGAATTTAAACACTCATGCGCCTATTTCAGTTCATATGAACAGGTCATTAAATTGCTCCTAAGTTGGCAAAAAAACACTGATGAATTAAATATTTTAAGAGAACAAGCTAAAATTGATGCTGCACAATATGCCCCCGAAAATTTTGATTCAATACTTGAATACTAATAAATGCCACAAAAAAGCAACATAGCTCCAATCTTACTTTTCGCATACAACCGGCCAAACGAAACACTAAAAACACTAAAAGCATTAGCAGCTAACGATTTATCTGAGCAAAGTATTTTATTTGTGTTTATTGATGGTCCGAAAACACATGATAGCGAAACCATTCAAAAGGTGGAATCTACTAAAAATATAGTTCAAGATTTTAATTGGCCGGGAACTATTGAGATTAAAACCAGAACAAAAAATTTAGGGTTATCAAAAAGTATAACTTCAGGGGTTACAGAAATCATTTCAAACTATGAAAAAGTAATAGTTTTAGAGGACGACCTAATTACCTCAAGAGGTTTTTTAAAATTTATGAATAGTGCCTTAACTCTTTATAAAGAGGATGAAAAAGTTATGGGCGTTTCTGGGCATATTTTTCCTATCGAAAATATTCAAAAAAACTCGTTCTTATTAAGATATGTTTCTACTTGGGGTTGGGGAACCTGGAAAAGATCATGGAACGAGTACAGTCATGATCTAGAGGATAATTGGAAAAAAATTAAAACAAAAAATCAATTAACAAAATTTAATTTAGATGACTCCTACCCCTACGAAACAATGGTTTTAAATTCACTAAAGCCCAATTCAAAAATTGATTCATGGGGCATTAGATGGTATTTAAGTGTTTTTTTAAAAAATGGACTATATCTTTATCCTAAAAAATCTTTAGTAACTAACATTGGTTTTGGTGAAGACGCTCAACATTCAAGTAACGATCTCTTATTGGAAGAAATAGCAGAAAATCCTAACAAAACAGAGTTTATAGAAATAAATAAAGTTGATGTGGAAGAATCAAAAACAGCAAGAAATAAACTTGCCCGTTACCTCAAACAAAAACACTATCAAAGTATATGGTCCAGATTTAAAAATGTAATATCTAAAACACTAAATTACTTTAGATAAAGTACCATACTTTTTATTTCCTTCCTCTAACAAATAAGGGTTTATTGATTCAAATAAAGATGAAGCTTCTAAAAAATCTAAGTTTTCATTAAAAAGAGCGTTTATCTTACTCTTCACTTTTTTACTATCAATTAATTCAGAATTTACAAAAGCAACGCTTTCGGTTTGATCAAGCAGCCAGTCTTTAAACTTAGCATTTTTTACCCAAGCATTAATTGGGGCATTAAACCCTATTTTAGATTTATTATACAAAATTTCGTCAGGTACTTTTTTATTAAATGCATCTCTAACTATCGATTTTGTAAAACCGTTCCTGAATTTTGATGTTGATGGAAGTGCAAAAGCCAGCTCAACTAATCTATAGTCTAAAAATGGCATCCTAATCTCAACTCCATTTATCATAGAATACCTATCATAATTTCGTAAAAGTGTAGGCAAAATGGTTTTAAAAGAGGCTTTATACAACTCAGAATTCAACCAATTTAATCCCTCAATTTTATGTATTGTTGGTGCGTTTGAAGCAATTTTTTGCAATAACGGAAACTTATGAGGCAAGGCAAATTTTAAAGCATTGGAAAAACTAACCTTAGATGGGCGTAAATCATTTAGCTGGTTGTTATGTTTATAGAGCTTATAAACATCAGGAAGATCGTCTATTGTTAGTGCGTCCAAGATAAAAGGATAACCCCCAAATAACTCATCTGCACCATGCCCATCAATACTCACTTTGTAATTACTTGACTTTATTTTTTTATAAAGCTGAACAAATGGTACTGTTGGTGCATAATATATTTCTTCAAACATATAGGCCTGATGAGTTATATTATCTAAATCATCAATTGGATTAATATTTATAAACGCTGAATCCAAATTAAACTTCTTTTGAAGCGTTTTAACAGCATCCGTTTCGTCTAAATCAGTACCTGTAAATGAGGCTGTGAATGTTTTATACTCATGAGCCCCTAGTACTTCGTCTTTATATTCACTTATCACAGATGCTATTGCGCTAGAGTCTACTCCTCCACTTAAAGCAGTAGATATGTCAACATCTGCTCGCATTCTAAGCTTGCAAGCGTCCACAAATAATTCTTTAAACTGTATAACCTGATCCTCGTATCGCTTGGAAATATTTATACTCTTATTTAAAGCCGACCAATAAGTATCAATAACTAACTCATCTTTGTCTCCCAGATTATAAATAGCTGAACTAGCTGCAGGAAAACGTTTAATCCCTTTAACAATACATTGGTCAGTGCTTTCGTATGTGAAATTATTCTCTTTTGCAGACTCAATAACTTTTAAATCATATTCAAACTTTTTTTGAAAAGGATAAATAGCCTTCATTTCAGAAGAAAAAACTAGTTTATTCCCATCTAAAAAAGAATAAAACAACGGCTTTTTTCCTAGTCGATCACGAGACAGAAATAACTCATTTTTAGTGCTATCCCAAATCCCCATAGCCCACATTCCATTGAAACGTTGCACACAATCTTTACCCCATTGTATGTAAGATTTTAAGACAATCTCTGTATCTGAATCACTTTCAAACGAATGTCCTAATTTATGTAGTTGAACTCTCAACTCCTTAAAATTATAAATCTCACCGTTAAACGTAATTGTGTAACGGTTTTCGACTTGCATAGGTTGTTGACCTGAAGTAGATAAATCTATTATTGCTAAACGCCTATGTCCTAAAACAGCTTTATTATCATCTCTCCAAATTCCATAACTATCTGGTCCTCTATGCGCAATTGTGTCGAGTGCGGCTTTAAATCCATTGTCACTAATATTTATATTAATTACACCTAATATACCACACATAACTTAAAACAGATTACTTTTTAATTGCAACGTAAGAGTACATTCTACCTGGCACATTTCGCTCACTTAGGTATCCTCCCAACTTTTTATTGAGATAGAAATTATATAAATTAAACAAACCCGGAATATTTGCTAAAGCACCCAATTTAATTTTAAAGCCAAGCTTACGTTCTAATTTGATTTTGGAAGGAAGTTGCTCTATATCCTCAATAGATAAAGGAAAGCAATTAATAACGCTATCATAATACTTGAACTCCTTTTCAACTATTAAGCCCGCATTTTTGAAAGCGGCTTTATACTCACTTGAAGTATATGCATTCTCTCCTCCATAAAATTTATGGAGTGGGTGATGAAACAAAAATAGGTCCTTATCTTTTTCATCAAAAATAACGTGATCTCGTATAGATAGTAATAGACCATTTTTTTTTAAGGCTTTAGAAGCTTGAAAAACAAAGTCATTTAAATCATTCGCATGATGCATAGATTGCCTAAAGTAAACTACATCAAAAGAATCAGATTCGAAGTCCATATCTTCAGCAAAACACTCAACAACATCTAAGTTATTTAGCTTAAAAAAGGTTTTCATTTTATGAATCGCACCTGCACCAACCGTATCACTTGAATCTGGTTCTAAAGCTACAACCTTATGGCCGTCTCTAGCAAAGTTAATTGCTGAAATGCCATTTCCACATCCAATATCTAAAATCCGCAATGGAGATTTATTACCAGCGTACTTACCTAGTAATTTCTTGGTTTCCTCGTACTCTCTACTATTCCCAAACCTTAGTACATTACGCTCTAAATCTTCATGAAAATAAGCTTGATCAACTAAATTAGCGTATTCAGGTTTAGAACGAATATGTTCTATAGTCTCATGCCAAGTTAAATTACCGCTCATGCTCTGGTATTTCACGAATTATCTTTGCAGGATTACCCCCTACAATAGTCCATTTAGGAATGCTTTTAGTTACCACGCTGCCCGAAGCGACTATACTGCCTTCACCAATATTAACCCCTTTCATAATAATACTATTAAAGCCAATCCAGGCCTTATTTCCTACAACTATCTTGGCACGTTTAACATTATCCCAAGATTTATATTTACCTATTTGGTTTTCATCTAAACCACGCTTCCACTCTTTAACGTCATTTTTTCTGTCCTTCCAAGAAAGAGCATGAGAATTATGATCAATAAATGTACAACCCCAAGAAATCATAACATCATCACCTATTTCAATCCCTTCAACACTATTAAAGTGGCCACCACCTATAAAAGTACTAGAACCAATTTTAACAAAGCCAGAAGGTATTTCAAAAAAATAAGACCCGCTAATTACACTATCAGAACCAATAGAAACATATTTTTTATCTGGCAAACCATTTCTAATGTGAACGTCAATACCATCGACTCTGGTTCTATTACCAACTTCAATATGGCTATAATCTACAATAGAAGAATTTAAGCCTAATAAAGATTTTAGCTTGCGTACTATTTTTAGTAGTATTTGCATTAATTGATGAGACGTTAAGGATAACAAATGTATAATTAAAGTGATAAACATAAGTACATTAGAAGTACCAATTGCATGTAAAAGCTAAACTTACAGGTTTTTTTGTTCTTTGATGGGTAATGTTATATCATTGATATATGAAAATTTTAGTAATTGGAGCTAAAGGTTTTATTGGGTCTAACAGCACTTTATTTTTTAAAGAAAAAAAATATACAGTTGTTGAAGCAGATATTCTTAATATAAGTAAGAATGATTACTACAGCTTACAAAATGTTTCATTTGAAGAAATTATTAAGATAGAAAAGCCAGACTTGTGCTTAAATGCTTCAGGAGCAGCTAATGTTCAATTTTCATATGAAAACCCTGTCTTAGATTATGAACTTAATGTTTATAATGTCTCTAAAATATTGTGGGCTATAAAAAAACACCAACCCAATTGCAAATTCATAAACTTGTCTAGCGCAGCAGTTTATGGAGCACCAAAGAAACTGCCAATTTCAGAAAAAAGTGAAATTCGTCCGCTATCACCATACGGATATCATAAAGTAGCCAGCGAAAAATTACTAGAAGAGTTTAATGTATTATTTGGTTTAAAAACCTGTTCGGTGAGAATATTTTCTGCATTCGGACCCAGATTAAAAAAGCAATTATTTTGGGATTTTTATCACAAATATAAATCAACATCCTCAAAAAATGTTTCTCTATTCGGTACTGGCAAAGAAACTCGAGACTTTATATATATACATGATCTACTCAACGCTCTTGAATTGATTTTTGAAAAATGTGACTTTAAAGCTAGTTTAGTTAATGCAGCTTCTGGTCATGAAACAACTATAAAAGAAGCTACTGAAACTTGGGGTATGTTATTGGGAGGATCAAAAAAAATAAGTTTTTCTGGGGAGGAAAAAATAGGAGATCCAAAGTTTTGGAAAGCAGATATCTCAATTCTAAAATCGTATGGATTTGAACCAAAATATAGTCTTAAAAAAGGGTTAGAAGCATACATGCAATGGATAAAAAAAGAATTGGATTAATACTTACTGGTAATTATAATTGGGCCGGTGGTTTGTACTATGTCGCCAATATTATAAAATCTCAATTATTACTTGAGGAAAACTTGAGACCTCAAATAGTAGTGTTTATAAATAATGCTACACCAAAAGAAATCACTGACGAACTAGTTCACAGAAATGTGCAATTTGTTAATTTAAATCAGGTCTTTATTCTCAAAAAAATTTGGTGCAAAGTTTTAGGAAAAACATTAAACCGAAATGTGTTTTTAGAAAAAATAATCAATGAGCATAACCTAAACTTTGTATACCCTTTTATTGAGTACCAATCTGATTTAAAAAAAGTAAACTGTGATATATACTACTGGATTTATGATTTTCAGCATAAATTCATGCCAGAATTATTTAGTGAAGAAGAAATTAATAAGCGAGACACGAACTTTAAAGCTATGGCTCTTAATGCTGGTCATATTATTGTGTCTAGTAATACAGCCAAAACCCATTTTTATAATTTTTTTCCAAATTCCAAAGCTAAAATTCATGTTTTACGTTTTACATCAATAATAGACCATTCATTAATTCAAGACAAGATAACCCTAGCAACAAAATATGATTTTTCAAAACCCTACTTTATGGTTTGCAACCAATTTTGGGCTCACAAAAATCATATAATAGTTTTGGAAGCTATCAAAAAATTAGTTACTAAATCTAGAAACTTCAAAGTGTATTTTTCTGGCAAGCAACACGATCCCAGAAATATTGACTATGTTGCAAGTCTTAAAAACTTTATATCCGACAATGACTTACAGTCAAATATTGTTTTTACAGGATTTATTGATAGGTATGAACAACTAGGACTGATGAAAAATGCTATAGCTATAATTCAACCTAGTAAGTTTGAAGGGTGGAGCACAGTTGTCGAAGACAGTAAATGTTTGAATAAGAAATTACTTGTTTCATCTATCGATATTCACAAGGAACAAGTTTCAGATAATGCGCATTTTTTTGATGTTAATAACGCTCAAGCATTAAGCGATCTCATGTTAAATTCTTTAGAGGGAGTTAGCAACTCTAATTCTGAAAGCGACTATACTCAGAAAATAAAACAGTTTGGACTTGACTTTTTAGAATTAGCTGATAGTTAGAAAAGACACTAATTTAATTTAAAGTAAATCTGTTTTTTATATTTGTTTAAAATCGCAAATACTTTATGCTAAAATTTATAATTACGATTGCTTGCCTATTAGGCTTAAACACTGTATTAGTTAGCCAAATATTACCGTCTGATATCGCTAACTTAAATCTTTGGTTAAAATCAGACCAGGGTGTTATTACATCTGGAAATAATGTCACTAATTGGTCTAACAGTAGTGCATTAGGCAATGATGCATTTCAAGACAACCCAATTCGTCAGCCGGAGTTTCTAAATAATGTTACTGAAATTAATGATAAACCTGCGTTACTTTTTGAAGGATCTGAGTTTATTGCCTTCCCCAAGATTAATACCATTCGAACTTTATTTGTTGTTGCATCAAAAGACAATAATAGCTCAAACTCAATAATCCCGTTATTAGGAGACACCACATCATTTGATTTTCATGGGAACTCAGGAACCATTTACGCCCCTGGCAATGCTAGTGGCAATGTAACCGGTGGCCAAACTAGAATAAATTCAACGCTAATTAATGGATCTTCAGAAAATTACCCCAATGACTTTTTCTTACTTTCTCTCGTAACATTAGCTGATGTTAAGGCGTCAAACTTCGCAAGCGATAGAATTTTAGACAACAGAACATGGAATGGAAATTTAGCAGAATTAATCATTTATAATAGAGCATTAAGCGAAAACGAAGTCCTTTCCATCGAAAACTACCTCTCTAATAAATACCACCCGTTAGTAAACTTACCTGATACTATTTACCAATCAGATTTGTGTGACACAACATTAAATGTAAACGCTCCATGGTTAACCTCTTACCAATGGGGTGATAGCAATGGAGAACTTACTTCAGAAACATCTTCAAGCTTTAACATCTCAGAAAGCGGAATTTATACAATATCTACCGAAAACAGATTTGGAAAAACATTTATCGATACATTTCATCTCAAATTCCCTATAACAGACTTAAAATCAGCTACAACCATATGCCTAGGAGACACCATAGAAGCAAATCTAGGGGTTGATGACGCCTTGCACAATATACTTTGGAACACAAATGACACTACTAGTAAAATAGATATAAGTGATGAAGGTAACTATAGCGCAACTATTATTGATCAAAATATGTGTACATACAATACTAATGTATTGAGTATATCTATAGATTCTTTCAGTAATAATTACATGGCTTTAGCAGAAAGCAATATTGATTTGTGCTCTGGTAACAAAATTGAAATTTTACCAGCATCTGAAAATGTGAGTTATAATTGGTCAGACAATACTTCAGATACAGCTTTAACGGTAAATAACTCAGGTACATTTTATGTCACAGTAAGTAACGCAATAAATTGTCAGGTAATTGATTCAATTAACGTTAATATAAAAGGAACTGCGCCCTTAACGGCTTTTAACGTAAACAATATTGCTTGTAATAACGAAGCCGTGCAATTTACTGATCAATCAAGCTCAGCAGACCAGAGCAATTTGATAGATTGGCAATGGAATTTTAATGATGGAGGAATAAGTACTATTCCTAATCCTAGCCACCTATTTTCCAACAGCGGGACATTTACTGTCGTATTAACTTTAACCACTGATAGTGGTTGTACAAATACTACTTCACAAATAATAAATGTATTCGAAAAACCAGAGGCTGACTTTAATTATAGTAACGAATTTATATGTAGTGAAAACCCCGTAAATTTCAATAATAACTCAACTACGCCATCAGGCATATTAACTAATATAACGTGGAAGTTTAATAATGTCGACAGTAGTTCGCAATCTAACCCTTCGTATGCTTTTTCCGAAGGAACTTCTGAAGTTATAATGATAGTTGAAAATAACTTTGGGTGTAAAGACACAACCAATCAAACATTAAACATTTTAGCTTCTCCCAAAGCTGATTTTTTCTTTAATGCTAGCTGTGAAAATGATAGTTCACAATTTATCGATAATTCAACAGGTAACATATCTAGCTTTAACTGGAATTTTAATAATACTAATTTAAGCTCCGCCCCTAACCCAGAAATAGTATTTACAAGTGCCAACATTCAGTATGCTGTAAGCCTAATAGTAACTGATGTTAACGGTTGCATTGACGACACAACAAAAATTGTTTCTCCTTACCCCCAACCTTCAGCAAACTATAGTAATTCAAATCCGATTTGTAAAAACACCAAAATCATTTTCGAAGGAAACTCTGATATCTCAAGCGGAGAAGTAACAAATCATAAATGGTTATTTAATCAAAATAATTCACCGGCAGAATTAGAAGGAAATCTTGTTGAATATAATACTGATGAAACAGGTTTTATATCTCTATCACTTATTGCTATTAGTGAACGAGGTTGCGTTGATACTGCAAATTTTAATATAGAAGCACTTGACAAACCAACAGCTGCATTTTCTGCATCCCGATTGTTTGCTGAGCCAAATTCTATAATAGAGCTAAATAATGAATCTGAAGGAGAAGACAATATCGAGTGGATATTAAATGAAGAAATAGTAGCTACAACTGGAGAATTAAATTACCTATTAACAGATACTGGAGTTTTTTCTATTTCTTTAATTGCTATATCCAGTAATGGATGCACTGATACTGCAAGCAAAAATATATTCTCTGGAGAAATATTCTCTGATGTGAGCATTTCTAATTTAAGCTTAGTAAAAAATGAATTAAGTAATAATTATTCGGTAATAGCTGAAGTAATTAACCTAGGAAATACTCCTGTGTTCAATTTTAATATTACAGCAAATATTTACAATAACAATAGTGTATCAGAGGCTTGGAGCTCTAATAGCAATTCCTTGCAACCTTTTGGCAGAGTATTATATGTTTTTAATGCTAAATTTGGTTTAGAAGCAAATGAACTACCAAGAAATATATGTGTAACTCTTAGTAAGCCTAATGGAATTGTTGACACTGACATATCAAACAATACTTTTTGTCTATCAAATAACAGTAGTTTTAGTTTAGATAAAATTTACCCAAACCCAACCCAAGAAAGCTTAAATCTAGAGTTTTTTGTAGATCAACAAGGAGAATACAATCTTGATGTTTATGATGCTCAAGGAAATCGTGTTGTACACAACGAAATTAATGCTAACGAAGGTTTAAACACCCATAATTTAGTAGTATTAAACTTAAGAGCTGGAAATTTTCAAATTGTATTGTCAAATAATGAGAAACAAGTGAGAGCTTTATTCACAAAAATTAATACTGATAACTAATCTACAATAAATCAATAAACCTATTCCGCTTAAAAAGCCACCACTGAAAAGTAGCTCTTGAGATCATAAAAGTTAAAAAGCTAAACCATAACCCATTATTGCCATAAGGTTTGGCAAATAAATAATAAACTCCTAAAAACATTATCAAAGCAAATAACATAGATAACATCATTTCTTTAGAAGCCATAAAACCCACATATATTCCATCCCAAATATAACAAGGTGTTGCTAGCAAAGGGAAAATATACATCCAAAAAACAAATAACTTAGTATAATTAATTACTTCAACTTCCGTTGTAAAAACTGATATAAAAAAATCGCCAAAAAACATATACACAAAAGTGTATATTAAAGCAAAGCTCATACCCCAAACAAATGAATACCTAATAGTTTCGCGAATCATTTTAACATCTTTTTTTCCAACGTAATTTCCTAAAATACTTTCACAAGCATGAGCAAATCCATCCACACCAAAACTCATCCAGTTTAAAAATTGCAGCAATACTGTATTTCCTGCTAATGTAAGCACTCCCATATTAGAAGAAACTCTGTAAAAGAAGACAAAAGATAATGTAAGACTAAGTGTTCTTAAAAAGAGTGCTATATTATTTTTTAAAAAATGTATTAATACGCCCCAGTTTTTGAACCAATCGGGAGTGTATTGCTCTAAAACATTTTTATACTTTGATAAAATAAATATTAAAGCGATTATAACCCCTAGATATTGAGCAATTACGGTCGAAATTGCTACCCCCTCAATACCAAAACCATAAACTTTTACTAAAACTAAATTTCCAATAAGGTTAACTACATTTACTAGAATAGTAATTAATAAAGGGTATAATGCATTCTGCATTCCAAAAAAGAACCCCATTAAAACCATTGAAATTAAAGCTGCTGGTGCCGCTAAAATTCGTATGTTAAAGTATGATTCAACTAAATCACTACCGTTACTATTAATAGAAAAAGCCATTAAGCCTATATCTAACAAATAAGAGCGAAGCATCAAAAAAATTAATGATAGCAAAACGGCAAGAATCATTGATCTAAAAAATGCATTACTTATTTTTTCATTATCACCCTCTCCTCGGTATCTAGAAACTAATCCCGTAGTACCAATTCGCAAAAATCCCATATTCCAATAAATGAAATTAAAGGCCATTCCTGCTATACCAATAGCTGCAATATGTAATGTACTCAACTGCCCCATCAAAGCTGTATCTACAGAACTTAATAAAGGGACAGATATATTACTTAATATGTTAGGAACTGCAAATTTTAAAATTTGCTTATTTAAATTATTCATTAATTATGAATGAGACGGCTGGTGAGCGATAATTAAAGGCAATGCACTCTTAACAAAGCTAACAGCATTACCAGAATTATCATTTAAAAGTACATCGTGTAGCGCAGAATTTACCTTGCCCCCCTTACTTACTCTAACTGAAATATTTTCACCTGATAATAAATATTCAATAAAGGAATTATTTATACTCGAAATATTTATAGAGAAATCATACTTATTCTGTATTATCTGATTTAAAGCTGTTATTTTGGTGCGGTTAAACCAATTTAAATCGTTTTTATAAACGCAATCATAATTAGTGCCAATTTCATCTTTTAGTCTTGATTTTTCAGATACAGATAACAAATGAACGTTTGCTGACAGCTTGTCTTTTACAAGACTTACAATACTCTCCAAATCTTCATCACTTACCTTACCAGAATCAAAAATAATGAGAATTTCTTGCATCAAAGACAAACTTTTCATCTCAAAAATCTTATCCTCCCGTCTTTTTAATCTCTTATTTAAAATCCACTCCCTCAGCCACATTTTATAAAATTAAAAATATTTTCTTAAAGCCTTTACAAATACTACATTTGCACTAACATTCTGTTATAGTAAACATGAACAATTTAATAAGTAGAGATCAACAATTAAATATCCTGAAAAAAGGAGAGATTTTTGTCAGTGTAGACAGCCCGGCTACTGTTAAAAATGGAATTATTAAATTAAGCAAAACTGAGCTACAAGAATACATTAATTTTTTTACTCATTATGCTAAAAACGTAAGTCAAGAGAGCTTTATACCTGCATCGGGGGCAGCTTCAAGAATGTTTAAAGATTTACTAGATTTAGAAAATAATAACACTCTGGGTTTACTAAAAAATATAGCTCAATATCCTTTTTACAACAAGCTAAAAAAATCATTTATTGAGGAAGGAAAATCAATAGAGAAAGCTACACACGAAGAAATATTAACTCAAATACTTAGTAGCGAAGGTTTAAACTTTAGTAAACTTCCTAAAGGAATGATCCCCTTTAAAATCATCGATAATAATGAAGTTACTCCTTTTGAGCAGCATATCCACGAGAATATTTTATTTCAATCCCATCACAACACTATAAAACTACACTTTACTGTTTCAGACAACTTCAAAAAACAGATTGAAGAATTGATTAATAATCTAAACTCAAAAAATAATTTAAGCAAAAAAGTAGAGATCACTTACTCAGCTCAAAATAAAAAAACCAATACTATTTGTATAGATGAAAATGATGAAGTGGTAGTTGATGAAAAAACCTCAGAAGAGCTAACCAGACCAGCCGGACATGGAACTCTGTTAGAAAATTTAAACAGACTTAATAGCGAAATTATTTTTATAAATAATATTGATAACATAAATCTAAATCCTCTTAATAGCGAACCCCAAAAATATAAGCAAGCATTGGGTGGATTATTACTTAAACTTGTTGAACAAAGAAATTTGATTTTAAAGGAGTTAAGTACCGGTAGAAATGTAAAAGAAATTTTAGAACAAAATGCTGACTTTTTTCAAAAAACGGGGGTAGAATTTAGTCTCAATAATCCAACAACCAATGAAATCATAGATTTAATAAACCGTCCTATCAGAGTTTGTGGGATGGTTAAAAATGAAGGGCAACCTGGTGGAGGACCATTTTGGGTTAAATCTGGTAAAAACACTATCAGTAAGCAAATAGTTGAATCCGTTCATATCAATATAAATAAGCAAAATCAGAAAGAAGCTTTAAAGAAGGCTACACATTTTAACCCCGTAAATATAGTATGTAATATTTTCGATGATAAAGGCAATAAGTTTGATCTTCAAAAATTCATTGATCCAGATGCATTTCTTGTATCATGGAAAACCCTTGGTGATAAAAAAATAAAAATTTTAGAATATCCAGGCCTATGGAATGGTTCTATGACAAATTGGCTAACCGTATTTGTTGATACTCCCTCAGAAACTTTTAATCCAGTAAAAACCGTTTTTGATCTCGTTAAATAAACCCTACCTTATATTAAATGTCTAATTTCAATAATATTAAATCCATGAATATGAAAAATGCAATTTTAACTTTAGTCATACTTTCTAGCTTCACATTATTTTCCCAATCAGACTGTGATGGTTCTAGATATACTAACTATACATTTACTGATGTAAACAAGCAAGTTAATATTCAATACGGGCAAAACGTTACTATCGGAGGAAACAATAAGACATTAGTTGTTGATTTTTATGAGCCTGAAGGTGATTTAGCAACTAAAAGACCTTTGGTAATTCTAGCTCATGGAGGAACATTTATTAGCGGTGATCAAACCGATTTAGATGCTGTTTGTATAGATTTAGCAAAAAAAGGATACACTGTCGGCAGCATAAACTATAGACTAATTGATGCCTTTACTATAAGCGATTCTAGTGACTTTGCAGAAGTTGTTATTATGACCATGCACGATATGAGAGCAGCAATAAAATATTTCAAAAACGATGCAGCAACAGATAATTTATTTAAAATTGATACTAATAGAATCATTATAGGAGGTTTTTCTGCAGGAGGAATAATTGCATCTCATGCCTTTTTCTTAGATCAAGATGATGATATCCCTGCATATATTCAAACTCATATCAACAATGGAGGAGGTTTTGACGGAAACTCAAATGACTTAACTAACACGACCAATGTAGCAGGGTTGCTAAACTTTTCAGGATCTTTAGCCAAAGATGATTGGATTACTACAAACGACTTGCCATTTTTTAGCGCACATGATGAACTTGATGATGTAGTGTATTGTGGATACGAAAATAACGACTTGTTTGGGTTTGATTTATATTCATACGGCAGCTGCGCGATGAATACTAAAGCAACTGCAATTGGTTTAGAAAATCCTTTTTATTTAATCGAAGGAAGCGATGGCCATGTAAGTTACGCTTCAACAAGTAGCCCGGATTTTGCGGGTGTCACAAATCAATCTTCTATATATATGTATGAAGTGGTTTGTCCTACAGAAGCTACATCAGTACAAGATAAGTATAAGCTACCAACGGTTAATATTTTCCCTAACCCAAGCACAAATGGTTTCGTTAAGTTAAGTACCGATTCTAAAAGCACTGTTAACTATGAGATTATTCAAATTGATGGAAAAAAAGTTTTAGAAGGAATTGTTAATCAAAACTCAGAATTAAGATTGGCTTCGGGTAGTTATTTGATTAAATTCTCTTCTAACGAGAGTGTATTTAGAACAGAAAAATTACTAGTCAAATAATTTTATCAATTCTAAAATATAGTTAAGAATTTCCCCCCCCCTTAAATTTATATTAAATAACACTACAAAAAGTAGATCATTTATAAAGTAACTAAAATGTAATTTTAACGTAATAATTGCATATGAATAAATTAATACTCTTTCTCGTATTAATATGCACTATTAACGTTAATAACATTCATGCTCAATGTCCTGGTAGTGCAATATCCTTTACGTATACTACTACGCAAGCTAGTTGCCCTTCAGATGGTTCAATTACAATTACTACATCGGGAGGAGTTAGCCCTTTTGCTTACGAGATCACTTCACCAATAATAAAACCTTCCCAAAATTCTAACATTTTTAGTGGCCTATCTGCTGAAACCTATACCATAAAAATAACTGATAATTGCGGTACAGAATTTACAGCCCAGGCAACTGTTGGCGGTTCTTATCAAGATTTAATGATCACACCTTCTGCTGATTTACTAAATTGCCCAGCAGACAACAATGGAGAAATTGAAGTGGCCACAGCAGGCGGAGCAAGCCCAATTCAATATGCGATAGTAAGTCCTTCACCTACTACTGTCCCACAACAGTCATCAAACATCTTTTCAAACCTAACAGCAGGCACTTATTATATTGAAGCAACTGATAATTGTGGCACGGTAAGAACTTCTACATATCAAATAGACGTTAAAAATAGCTCTATACCTCAATTAAGTTCAAATTTTTTTGCCTGGGGAGATAAATACGCTTGTGACTCGGTATATTACGACTTAGATCTTAAAAGCGCGCCTTTTGATTTTGTAGAACCCCTTCAGTACGCTTTAATTGGAGGTAGTCTCACTCTACCACCTCAGACTTCAAACGAATTTTATTTACCACAAGGAGGAGATTTTACTTTTGAAGTTACAGATGGCTGTGGTAGATCTACATCCGCAATTATTGGTAGTGACCCTAAGGTTACTTACAAATTCTCTGCAACTTGTGATGAATATACAATCAACCCACAATTCAATTTAGCTACACTTGGAAACAGCACTTTTCAAATTGACGATGGCTCAGGACCGTCTGCACCACAGAATTCAGGCACCTTCCAAAATTTAACCCCTGGCACTACTTATACTGTAATAACTACTGACGAATGTGGTTCAAGCACTTCAACACTTGTATCATTAGCTCCAATTGAAGAGCTATCAGTTAATGATCATAGAGAATATCCGCTTTGCGACACTCCTTTAGTTCGTAAAACTATTTCTCCTAATAATACAGGTGGAAGTTTTAATTTATATCATGTAAGTGGGCCAACTGTGTTTGATTCAATATTGAATCAAACAGCCAATGGTTTTCCATATACACTTCCTGATCTGAGTGTTGGATCATACGAAATTTTGTTAGTAGGAGCCTGTGGAGACAGTGTTTACCACAATTTCGATATTACTGAATCCTACCAAGATAGCCCAACATACACAATAGAGAACACCTGCTCTGGTGCAAATATCACAGATTTTAATTTGAACTACAATGATATATCATTTTGGAAGCCCCAAGTATTTAATTCTTTAATATTAAATAACGATACAGCTGAGGAAGCAAATATTGATTTTTTTAACAATTTATCCCCAGGAGAATATACTATTAAATCAAGAATTGAAAGCTGCGATTCTTTATTTACTTACACTCCAATCACAATAACAGCTCCAACTCCGCCCGTTTTAGATTTAGATGGAGTATACTGTAAAAACGCTCAATTTGGAGACATACATGCGAGCGCTAGTAATGGAAGCGAACCTTATCAATACGAAATTATTGCACCATTTAATAGTGGCCTTCAAGCTGATTCATTTTTTATAGATCTTGTTCCTCAAACATATCAAGTAAGAGTAACTGATGCATGTGGAAACGCAACAGTGGACGGCTTAGAGTTAACCACATTCAATACGAATAGTGTTGACATTTCATTACCAGCATGTGAAGGTGGTTTATTTAGTGCAAGTGCAGATTACCTTCCAGGTGGAACTTATAATTGGTCAGGCCCAAATGGGTTTACTTCAAGCGATCGGGAGTTTGAGATAGATCCGTTTACATTAAACGATACAGGGACATATAGTCTACATATCTTTAAGCCAGCTTGTATTGATACTACTATAAATTTAGGAGCTTATTTGGGAGGAAGTAACTCACTAAGTATAATGAGTTCTGACTTTTGTTTAAGTAGTACAAATACAATTATAATAAATGGTAACACTGGAGGTGCTTTTAGCTTTGAAGAACTACCAACTGATGGAGCTACAATTAATACTATAACTGGAGAGATATCTAATGCCACGCTTAATAACCACTACATTATTAGATACGAAGTTAGTAATGGCAGTTGCAGCCAATTTGCAACAGACACAAGTAATGTACTTGCTCAAACTAACTCGTCAATAAATATTACAGACACAACATGTTCTTCGGCAGGCATACTTGCATTTAGCTCACCCGACATAGGTAAGTGGTATGCAAGCTGTGCTAACTGTATTGATGTAACAACCGGAGAGTTTAATACAAGCCTAGCTGACTTAGGTATGAATTACATCACATTTATTCCAGATAATGAGTGTACTCTACAGAGTAATGATTCTGTATTTGTAAAAGGTAGTAGCACTCCCATTTACTCAATCCCTGATACTATTTGTCAAAGTATAGATTCTGTTTTACTTACTACAAATGTAGTAGGTACTTGGTCTGCTAATTGCAACAACTGCTTAAACTCAAATGGAATGTTCTACCCAAGTACTACAATAAATAATATTCAGATTGAATTTACAGGTACTAATCCATGCGATAATTTTATAGATAGTATTTATGTTAAAGAACTTCAAGTAACAGAAATTACAACTGAAAATAGTTTGTGTAAAGAATTAGGGAGTTATAATCCTTCAATAAATATTTTAGGAGGAAGTTGGACTGCTACTTGTGGAACTTGTATAAACGAAACAGACGGCACATTTAATACCTTGCAAGCAAATGAAGGAACTAACACTATTTATTACAACTTAAACAATTGCAGTACTGCTGATTCTGCTGTAATTGAAGTAACTACATTTATAGATAGCATAACTAGTGAAAGCATAACTTGCCACGGTCTAAACAATGGAAGTATTACGCTTCACGGAGCCAGTCCTATTGACAGCTTTATTTACTCATTTACTGGCATACAAAATCTCGAAAACAGCAACCAGCTATTAAATTTAGATACCAACACATACTTTATATCAACCATATGGATGGACGGAATAAGTTGTCCTATTAATCAATCAGTTTTAATTACTCAGCCAGATAGTATCTCAATTAGTTTCGCAACTGCAAATATTAGTTGTAATGGAAGTAATAACGGAAATATTATTGGTAATGTTCAAGGAGGAACAAGCCCGTACACCTATGAATGGAACACAGGAGATTTATCTGCTAATATTCAAAACCTAGATACAGGAAATTATATAATTACAGTCACCGATGCGAACGGTTGCGTCAATTTTAAAGGAGAAACAATTACTGAACCAGATAATCTCAGCCTTAACATAGCAACTGTAAATTCTGATTGCTCAACTGGTAATGGAAGTATAACATTTGAAACCATTTTTGGTGGAACTCCTTCCTACTCATTTAACTGGAGTCATGACAATACTTTAGGCTTCGGAGTAGCAAACAACTTATTGCCAGGAACTTATACGATTACCGTTTCTGATCAAAATAATTGTGATACAATAGTTATGGTTAGTGTTAGTCCAAAAAACACGCCTGCAATCTCAATTACTTCTGAAAATGCTTCTTGCTACAGTTATTGTGACGGAAATGCCGCTATTCAATTACAAATACCTTATAATGGAGTTATCTACTACAATTGGAGCAATAACGAAACAACTAACCCTGCAACAAATTTGTGTGCAGGTAACCAAATTGTAACAGTAACATTTGAAAATGGATGTAGTAGAATAGATTCAACCTTTATAAACAGCCCTGATTCAATTATTATTTCGAGTACTAACGATACAACTATTTGTGTGGGATCAGAAGCTACCATTCAAGCTAATGCAATTGGCGGGTCTGGAAACTATACCTATTCATGGAGTAATCAGTTTATTGGAGCCGGACCACATAACTTCAGTCCTACTGAAAATGAATGCATAACGGTTTCAATAACAGATGAAAACAATTGTCCAACTGAGCCTAGCACTATATGCGTTAACCTTTATGACTCTTTAAATTTAGCACTAAATTCATTAAACGAGATTTGTGAGGGAAGTGAAGTTACTTTAACAGCATCTACTACAGGAGGAAACCCAAATAACTCATACATATACAGTTGGTCCAATACCAACAGTAATTCAAATTCTATATCCACAAATGTTAATTATGGTGACTCAGTAGTTGTTTCGGTTAGTGATGGATGTTCACCAGAAGTAAGCTTAACAAACATGTTTGCGTTCTATCCTACAACCACCACTACCATTACACCAGATTCAATTAAAGTATGTATTGGAGAAGAGGTTAGTCTTTCTTTAAATTCTACAAACAATACTATTTCAAGCATTATATGGAATATGGATGACAACACGCAGTATAACTTAACCAATAATATTACACATACTTACCAGCAAGCAGACGAGTATAATGTATCCGTTTCTTTAATAAATGAATATGGTTGCGAAGATTCCCTTTTCTCTGTAGTACATGTACAAGAATCTCCTATCGCAGATTTTATAAGTATTTATGAAAATCCCAGCCAAGTATTTAGTAATATGAATGTTAACTTTTCTGATTACAGCACGGGCGAAATTAAGTATTGGGAATGGAACGTTTATGGCCCTTCAGACACTACAATGTATTTAGGTGAAAATTTCAGTTTTAATTTCGAAGAGTATTTATCTGATTATAACTCAAGAGAAGAGAGTTTTTCTGTTTCATTAACCGTTTTAGATAGCCTAAATTGTAAAAGCGAAATCACAAAATCAGTTACTTTTTCAGGGGAAACAAAAGTATATATACCAAACACTTTTTCACCAAATCAAGATGTATGGAATAACACTTTCGGACCAGAGTATTTTGGCTTCATAGAAAACTACGCATTAACTATTTTTGATAGATGGGGAGATAAAGTTTTTACTTCGGAGGATATAAACTTTAGATGGGATGGAACTTTTAAAGGAACAGATTGTAAGCAAGATGTTTATACTTGGCAAATGAGCTATCAAGACATATTTAACGAGAATGTAATGAGAAGCGGTATTGTTACTTTAATACGATAATACTATCCTTCAAAAGAAACAGAGATAGTAAACATTCTAGGCCTAATCTGATCTATTGGTGCAGAAAACATGGTATCATCAGGAATAAATATGTTATTTAAACCATAATTGTATTTAGCCTCTAAACTAAACTTGTAGAAGTCCATAAAAAAATCAGCTCCCGCCCCAACTACTACTCCAAAATTATTTGCTTTGGTTTTAATTACGGTTTCGTTAGATGAACTTGTTGAATTATCTATATCTTCTCCATTAGCTAAATCTAAGTTATATTGACCTCCTGCCAAAATATACATTGCAAAGTTATTAAGACGTTCTGAACGAGCTTTTAAAAACAACGGAAACTCTAAATAGGTTGCTTCAACGGGCTTAAATAATGCCTCTACCCTACCATCTCTCTCTAAAAAACGATACTGTAAGTTACGCTGCGCAAATGATATTCCAGGAGTGAAACGTGCACTCAAGTATCTTAGTATATGATACTCGCCAATCATATTTATATTAAACCCCATTTGAGGAAACACTTCTAAGCCAAGTAAAGAATCAACTCGCATATGATCTTGCTTTACTTCAAAGCTTGCATTGCTAATACCTAAACTAAAACCAAAGTGTAAAAACCGATCGTCAAACTCAGGCAGGTTTAAGATTTTACGCTTTTGGGCTTGTACTGCGTTAAAACTTAATACAGTAAGAAAACATATGATCAAAAATATTCTCATTATTTTATTTGTGTGCAACATACATACTTGCAATACCTAACGTTAAGGGCTTACATATATTATTATTATACCCATTTTTTGCCAAAATATCAGTAAAAGCTTTTCCAAAAGGAAAAGAGTCTACTGACTCAAACAAGTAGCTATATGCGCGTTTATCTTTAGAAATTATTCTTCCTACCAAAGGTAAAATATTCTTGAAATAGAAAAGATACAATTGCTTAAACGGAAAGCTAGTTGGCTTTGAAAACTCTAAAACAACCAATTTACCTCCAGGTTTAATTACTCTGTGCATTTCTCTTAATCCTTTATCTAAGTCCTCAAAATTTCTTACTCCAAAAGCCACCGTAACAACATCGAAAGTATTATCATCAAAACTTAGAGCCTCTGCATCATCTACTTTCAGGGTAATAACTGATGTAAGGTTCTTTAACTTTACTTTTTCAATACCAACATCAATCATTTTGTCGGAAATATCAATTCCTTCTATTTGAGTTCCTTTAATCTTAGAACACTCTATTGCCAAATCAGCTGTTCCGGTAGCCACATCTAAAATATAGTTAGGATTATCTTTGGCCACTTCCTTCAAAACTTTTTTTCTCCAAAGTTTATCAATTCGTAAAGAAAGTACTCTGTTTAAAAAGTCGTATCTACCTGATATGTTATTGAACATATTTCGGACTTCCTCTTTCTTACTTTCTTTTTGGTTATAAGGTTTAACGGGTGTGCTATTTGCCATATTCTAATCGAGCTATTTCGTTAATTAATTCTTCACTTTTTATGGGAACCACCTCAGGCTTTTCACATACAAAACCTCCTGCCAAATTTGCTAACCAGCTTGCTTCTGCTAGTGAGCAACCACTTTGCATAGCTAAAGAAGCAACAGAAATAACAGTATCTCCAGCGCCAGACACGTCTGAAATATTTCTTAATTCTGCCGGATAACCGCCTGCTTCACCTGCTTTAGTTCTGTAAAATACTCCGTGCTTAGATAAAGTGATTAAATGGTTAGCTTTTTGAACTTCTGAATTTAATAAATTAATCGCAGCAGAAATTGAAGTATTACTTGTAGGATCTATATGGGTATTTACGCCTTCTTGCAATTCTTTTAAGTTAGGTTTGAACAGGCTAACATTTTTGTAGTACGAAAAGTTTTGTTTTTTTGGATCAACAGAAACAAAAACATTATGGTTGGAGCACAATTTTTCAATATATGTAATAACTTCTTGATTTAAGCATCCTTTATCATAATCCTCAATAATAACTAAATCTAAATTGCTCGTTATATGCTTTTTAAGCATCGCTTTTAAAGCATTTTGTTCCTCTTTATTTAAGTCGTGTTTATCTTCTACATCCACACGAATCATTTGCTGATTATTACTAATAATTCTTGTTTTGCAGGATGTTTTTCTGGAGGATGAGAATACAGTTGCTTCACTGCTTAAGCCACTATCGTTTAATAATTTTAAATATGTTTTAGCATTTATATCCTCCCCTATTAAACCGCATAAAATTGGGTTCGCCCCTAATGCTTTACAGTTTAAAGCCACGTTAGATGCGCCACCTAGCCTATGTACACGTGCTTTTACATCAACAACTGGTACTGGTGCTTCAGGCGAAATACGATCAACTTTGCCACTTAAGTATTCATCAATCATTACATCGCCTACTATAAGTACGTTTAGTTTAGAAAACGATTTTATAATATTTAGCCAGTCAGAACGCATTACTGTAGTTTTTTTAATGCCACTTTAATTCGTTTTACTGCTTCTTTTATCTGTTCTTCAGATGCGGCATAAGAAATTCTAACGCTATTTGGAGCCTCAAATGCTTCACCTGGCACTAAACTTACCAAAGCTTCATTTAATAAATACATGCATAAGTCTTTACTATTGTTTATGGCTTTTCCTTCAAAAGACTTTCCGTAGTAGTAATTTACTTCAGGGAATAAATAAAAAGCTCCCTCAGGAGTGTATGTTTTAATGCCCTCAATTTCGTTTAATAACGATAACAACACGTTTTTTCTTTTTGCAAACGAGGTTTTCATATACTTTATAGCTTTGGGCTCAGCTAACATTGCAGCCTGAGCGGCCATTTGAGAAATGGTGCAGGTACCTGATGTTATTTGACCTTGAATTTTTGTACACGCTTGAGCTACATGCTCTGGGCCTGCCATCCAACCTAACCTCCAGCCAGTCATAGCAAATGCTTTAGAAACACCATTTACAACTATTACCTGATCTTTTAATTCATTAAATTGAGCAATACTTTCGTGCGCACCCGTAAAATTTATATGCTCGTAAATTTCGTCAGAAACAATGGCAATTTCTTTATGGTTAACAAGTAAATCTGCTATGTTTTTGAGTTCTTGTTTGGTATAAATGCTTCCTGTAGGATTAGAAGGAGAACTATATAAAAGCATTCTAGTTTTAGCCGTAATATGCTCTTCTAGCTGCTGAGCTGTTACTTTAAAGTTATTTTCAATAGTAGTTGGTATAACAACCGGAATTCCTCCAGCTAACTTAATAACCTCCTTATAAGTTACCCAATACGGGGCTGGCAATAAAACTTCATCACCAGGGTTTAGTAAACTCATGCATAAATTAGCTAGTGTTTGTTTTGCCCCTGTAGAAACAACTATTTGACTAGCGTTGTAACTCAAGCCATTATCGCGCTTCAACTTGGTAACAATAGCTTCTCTTAAACTTAAAAAGCCCGGCACTGGTGAATACTTAGTTATGTTATCATCTAAAGCTTTTATTGCGGCTTCCTTAATAAAATCTGGTGTATTAAAGTCTGGCTCTCCTAAACTTAAGCCAATCACATCTAAGCCTTTCTCTTTAAACTCCCTACTCAAACGTGCCATAGCCAAAGTTTCTGACTCAGATACGTTTTTTACTTTATTTGATACATTTAACATAAGCACTGCAAATGTAATAATTACAATCTTGCTACACTAACCCTAACAAAACTAGCTTTAGTTTTATTCGGTTTTGTATATTTAATGTAAAGTTTAAGAAATGGATGTTTACACCTTGTTATTTTCTCTAGTACCGGTAGTTTTTGTTACTGGTATTTCAATTTTTATATTGAATAGGTTTTTTCAGAATGAGCAATCTAAACGAAATATTAGACTTAGAAAAGAGCTCGTTTCGACAACGCTACCAGTGAAGCTGCAAGCCTATGAGCGCATTATTTTATTATTAGAGCGCATTAACCCTGAACAAATGCTTTTCAGAGCTCATAAAAGTGGCATGAGCGCAAAACGATTTCAAATGGATCTTTTAAACATACTAAGACATGAATACGAACATAATTTAACTCAGCAATTATATATATCTGATGATGCTTGGAGCTTAGTAAAAAAGTGTAAGGAGGATATCACCAAAATTGTAAATATTAGTGCAGCTGAATTAAATGAAGATGCTTCTGGTATTGATTTAACAAAAAATATTTTAACTAAGTATAACTCTACCGAAAAAAGACCTACTGAAATTGCTATTAATTTTATTAAGAAGGAAGTGAAAGGGTTGGTTTAATGAAAAAACTATACCAACAAACTAACAATCTCCCTAGCTACTTCTTGCTTACTCATTAACGGTAATGGCATTCTTGTTCCTACTTTAGAGTATATGGTTACTTTATTGGTGTTGTGGCCAAAACCTGCACCTTTATCGTTTAGGCTATTTAAAACAATGTAATCTAGGTTTTTCTTCTCTAGCTTACCTTTTGCATAAAATTCTTCGTTGTCGTTTTCTAATGCAAAACCGATAAGGGTTTGGTAGTTATTTCTGTTTGCTCCCATGAACTTGAGTATGTCTTTGTTTTTCTCTAACTCAATGGTCATTGTTTCTTTTTTCTTAATCTTTTTATCAGAAAAATGCTTGGGCTTAAAATCAGCAACAGCAGCTGCCATTATAATTACATCCATACTTTTATGTACCGATGTACAAGCTTCAAACATTTCGTCTGCCGTTTGTACCATAACTTTATTTATACCGGCTACATTAGTTGTAATGGAAACCGGTCCGCTAACTAAAGTAACTTCTGCACCCAGCATTGCTGCTTGTTCTGCTATGGCATATCCCATTTTACCAGAAGAATGATTGCCTATAAACCGCACTGGATCTATTCTCTCGTAAGTAGGACCAGCTGAAACAAGTATTTTTTTGCCTGATAGAGGCGAATTTGCCGTAAAAAAGTTCTTTATTTGATTAAATATAACTTCTGGCTCTTGTAACCTGCCTTGACCTTCTAAACCACTAGCTAACTGACCTGACTCTGGCTCCAATACTTTAACACCTTTATCAATAAGCTGTGTCAAATTATTTTGGGTGGATTGGTGTGCATACATATCCAAATCCATTGCTGGCGCAACCCAAACCGGACAACGGGCAGATAAAATTGTGGCAGTAAGTAAGCTGTCACAAATACCAGTATTCATTTTAGCTAATGTATTTGCCGTAGCAGGAGCTATTACAAACAAATCGGCCCAAAGGCCTAAATCAACGTGATTGTTCCAAACGAAGCCCTCCTCTTTATAAAAAGACTCTAAGACTTTGTTCTTCGATAATGTAGAAAGTACAACAGGACTAACAAATTCTTTAGCAGAAGTGCTAACAATAACTTTAACATTAGCCCCTTCTTTAACTAAGAGCCTAACTAAAAATGTTACTTTATAAGCAGCAATGCTTCCTGTAACTCCCAACAGGATATTTCGTCCTGTTAATTTCATAGAAATTACTTGGTAGAAGTTTCTTCTATTTCTTCGCCTGGTTTACGGTGATACGTATTACCAGTCATATATTCTTCTAGAGCATATGCTAAAGGCTTAGGTAAACGCTCGTAGTACTTAGAAATTTCAATTTGTTCTCTATTTTCAAAAATCTCTTCTAAGTTATCAACGTTAGAAGAAAATTCCATCAATTTCTCGTCTAATTCGCGCTTTAACTGAACACTAATTTGCTTAGCTCTTTTAGAAATAATACCTATTGACTCATATATATTCCCTGTAGCTGCATCTATTTCACCGTTATCTCTTGTAACAGTTGTTTCGCTAGCGTCCATTTTCTTTAAATCCATATCGACTTTATTTTTGGTTTAAAACTTTAGCAGTTTGATTATATAACCCCTCGGCTTGTCTTATGAACGAGCTTTTAGGGAAATAATCAACAAATTTAATGTAAGAATCCTTAACATCCTCATATCTACCTATCTTTTTTGAAGCCACACTATTTTCAGCCAACAAAAACCTTGATTTTAATTGATAAAATAATGCTTGTTCTCTGTAATCAGTGTCCGGAAAATCCTCTAACAAGTTATTAAAAGCAATTATTGCTGCTTTATGCATTTCCATATGGTGGTACTGAAATGCTTGATCATAAGATTTAGTTTCTAATTTATTTCGTAATTCTTCAATTAATACATTAGAGGTATCAACTCGCGGGCTGCTTGGATACTTATTTATAAATATTTGAAGATTATTTATTGCGTTATATGTATCTGTTTGATCTAAGGTAGATTTAGGTGAGTTTTTATAACTACTTAAAGCCGACATATATAAAGCTTCTTCTGCTTGCTTACTTAGCGGATATCTTTTATAAAATATATTAAACCTAGTAGCTGCTAAAGAGTAATAACCAATATTATAATCACAATAAGCCATTTTGTAATACATCTCTTCGGCCCTACTTGTACCGTTGTAAACATTCATAAGCTCATCATAAAGCGTATATGCCTTGTAATAATCGGCTTCAGCATAATACTTATTAGCAGCTTCGTATTTTTCGTTATAATCTGTACTTTTAAGCAGTTGGTTATATTCATTACAGCCTGAAAGGGCAAAAATTAACACAATAAAAACCGCTAAGTGGCTTAACTTCATTTTGCAAATATAATAGGATTAAAAATAAGGTTCGGTAGTTTGGTGTTAAAATGATTTAAGTATTACCTAGTTTTAATTTTCAATCTGACCTTAAATCGCACATTGAAGAGCATTTTGAACCTTTTGAAGTTATCTTAACAAACACGTATGAATAGAAGTGATGAACTTTTAAAAATAAGAATTAAGCTATCTCTAAATAGAGGTAACGAAACTAAAATAATTGAATTTCAGAATACGTGTTTACGTCCTACATTAAAATTTCAGAATGATATTCTTGTTATTTACTTCAAAAAATATTCTGTTGAAAAAAAGCATCCCCTAGATACTTTAAACGATTCCAACTTAATAGATTTTATAAGGATTAGCTTACAGCGTGATCAAAAATTAAGAAACTTTTATGTAGGATTAATCACAGGGGTTTTTACTAATAAAGAGTTTGATTTTTATATTGAAAATGAACGTGAAATTAAAAAACGCATCATCACAATGATTATTGAACGCCTGATCGATCAATTGAGTTAAGCTATATTGGTGTATGCTGCTTGAACGTCATCATCATCTTCAATCTTGTCTAAAAGCTTCTCAATATCTATAATTTGTTCTTCTGTGAAATCTACGGGAGATGTTGGCATTCGTTGTAAATTAGCTTTTTTAACCTCAATACCCATATCCTCAATAGCTTTAGATAGTGTTCCAAAATCGGTATAATCTCCATATACATATACACTACCTTCTGACTCTTCAATTTCATTTAAACCAGCATCAATTAAACTAAACTCTAGCTCCTCTAGGTCCATCTCTTCTGTTTTTTCAAATTGAAAAACAGCTTTACGATCAAACATAAATTCTAATGAACCATTTGGCACAATTGATCCTCCACTTTTATTAAAATATGATTTTACGTTAGCGACAGTTCTTACAGGATTATCCGTTGCACACTCAACAAATATTAACACTCCATGTGGCCCTTTTCCTTCATAAGTTATTTCTGTAAATGTTTCTGCATCTTTACCCTCAGCTCTTTTAATTGCAGCTAAAATATTGTCCTTAGACATATTCTGGGTTTTAGCATTTTGAATAGCAGAACGTAATGTTGAATTCATTTCAGGATCTGTACCGCCTTCTTTTGCAGCCATAGTAATTGCCTTTCCTAGTTTAGGAAATATTCTTGACATTTTATCCCAACGCTTCTCTTTTGCAGCCCTTCTATATTCAAATGCTCTTCCCATATTTTTTTATTTAATCTGAGTTAACTTGGCTCAAAAATAGTAAATCTGCTATCCAAAAACATACAATGTTAGAATATGTTATTTTGTGGCATAAAAACAAAACAATTTAAATACTACAAACTCTTATATTTGGGTAGGCAAAACAAGGTTATGATTTTAAAAAAATATCAAAAAACTGAAAATAATTTTTGGGTAGGAAGGATTGATAGCGAAGTAGATAAGCGTGCCTTTAGAATGCACCAAATTATTGAACTATGTAATCTTTTAGAGCTTACCCAAAAACAGAAATTAACCCCTTGTTTTTTAGGATACTGTACTGATGAAGGTATTAAAAGAAATTTTGGCAGACTAGGCGCTAAAGAAGGCCCTTTTGAAATTCGTAAAGCATTTGCTAGTTTACCCGCTTCATTTATGAACCAATTTGAGGTAGCCGATGCCGGAAATTTATTTTGTAAGGATAATAATATGGAGGAAGTACAAAATGATTTAGCAAATTCAGTTGAAGAGCTTCTTAAAAAAAATTATTTTCCCATTGTTTTAGGAGGAGGTCATGACATAGCTTTTGGAAATTATAATGGAATTAAAAAACACCTAATAAAACAACATGGAAATGATGTTGCTTTAGGAATTATAAATATTGATGCTCATTTTGATTTAAGACCTTATGATAAAGGAACCTCTTCTGGCACTATGTTTTCTCAAATTGCAGATAACTGCGTAAAAGAAAATAGAACTTTTAATTATATGTGTTTAGGCATTCAGCCGGCAGGTAATACACAATTACTTTTTGATAGAGCAGATAAACTAAACACCAAATATCTGTTTGCAGAAGATTGTAATACTAATACAATTGAAACGATAAAAACCGAAATAAATACCTTTATTAACAACAATGATTTTATTTATCTCACCCTATGCTCAGATGTTATTAACTCAGCTTACGCACCAGGGGTTTCGGCTATTCAACCTTTTGGTTTAGACCCAAAAACGATAGTTGAAATCATAAGAGCTGTTGCACAATCTAAAAAACTAATAAGTTTTGATGTAGCAGAAGTTTCACCCAGTTTAGATAAAGGCAACAAAACTTCAAAACTTATTGGTTTAATTATTTATGAACTTATGAGCAGCTTATCTAAAATTAACAACAACCAGAATCTGGCGAGCAACAACTAGTTACTTTTTCTTTAACCTTTTCTATTGCATTTGTCACGCCACACTCATCTAGTGCCAAACAAGCAGTTGATTTGTTTTTGAGGATAAACGTATTCTCTGCAAATTCTAAATCATATTTACCAATTGTTGAATTTTGATATTCCACTTCGACATTAGCATCAGGCAAATTCAATTGTTTTTCTGCAAGCTCAATGATTGAAACTAATTTATTTGCCTTTAAACGATGATAAAAGTCAACAGAGTTCCACAATTGAAAACTCACTACTCTCTCTTCTCTTAGTTTACCTCCACAATCAATAAATTTTTTAGTAACTAAGCCTACTTCAGTTACATGAAAATGTTTTGGCACACTTTCACCATTTTCTAGATTAAATTGAACACTTTCTAAGTTTAATAAATGTGTTTTTACTTCTGATAATTTCATATAATATTAGTTTAACAACAATTGGTATCCTCACATTTTAACTGAGTTGCTATTTTTAAAATGTACGCTTGCAGTAAGCCAACTGTTTTATGATTAATACAATAACATATTGCGGTGCCCTCAATACTTCCCTGAATTAAACCAACGCTTTTTAACTCTTTTAAATGTTGAGAAATAGTAGGCTGAGCCAGAGATAACTCATTAACGATATCCTTGCAAATACACTTATTGACTTTTAATAGATAATCTATAATAGCAATACGTGCAGGGTGTGCCAATGCTTTAGCAATAGCCGCTAATTCATTTTGCTCACTCGTATAATAAATAGTTTTAGTGACTCCCATATAATTATATTGCAATATTACGATAAATATAAATACAAATAATATTTATTGACTAATTATTAAATAATTAAAGTTGTTCTTTGAGTTTTATTAATTCGTTTCTGATAGAAGTAAGCTTAGTTCTTAAACTAAGGCGTTTATTTATTTCGTTTTTACTTTCTTTCATTACCTTTTTTGCACCGTCAAGGGTATATCCCTCCTCTTTAACAAGGCTGTATATCATCTTTAGGTTTTCTAAGTCTTCTTTTGTAAATAAACGATTGCCTTTTTTGTTTTTTTTAGGCTTTAGTACATCGAATTCTTTTTCCCAAAAGCGAATTAGTGAAGTATTAACCTCAAACATGGTGGCAACTTCACCGATGGAATAAAATAATTTTTCAATTTCTTTTTCTTTGTAAGGCATTAATCGAAAGATTGGTTATTTGATGATGAGATCTCAAGCATTCTATCAAACTCATCAGGGCTTAAATCGTTGAAATAGAAATTAACTGGGTTAATTTTTTCTCCATCCTTAATAACTTCGTAATGCAAATGTGGGGCGGTAGAGGTTCCTGTACTTCCAACAAAGCCAAGCACATCTCCTCTACTTACCTTTTGTCCTGGCCTAACTTTTACTTTGCTCATATGAGCATATAGTGTTTTGTAGCCATACCCGTGATTTACAACTACATGATTACCATACCCTTTATTAGAATTTTCTACTGTTTCTACTTTACCATTTCCGGTAGAATAGATTTCGATACCTGTATTAGCAGTAAAATCCATTCCCCAATGCATTTTCTCCGTTTTATATATAGGATGAATTCTATTGCCATATCCGGAAGCCATACGAGTTAAATCTTCATTAGCTACCGGCTGAATTGCAGGAATGCTAGCCAACATTTTTTCTTTTTGTTCGGCCAAACTCAATAACTCATCAAACGACTTAGATTGAACGTACATTTGTTTAGCCAATTTATCTAATCGCTTAGAGGTTGAAATTATCAATTCAGAATTATTGAACCCTTCTAAATTTTTATACCTATTAACTCCACCAAAACCAGCATTTCTTTCTTCCTTAGTTATTGGCTCAGCCTCAAAAATAATCCTATAAATGTTATCATCTCGCTGTTGCAAACTTACTAATGAATTAGAAACCACTTCAAGCTTCTTATTCATAAATTCATATTGTGTTTTTAATTGAGCATTCTCTCTTCGTAACATTTTTTCTTTTGGAGAATCAACTAAAGAATAAACTAAAACAATAAAAACAGCCGCAAAAACTAAACCTAACGAGATATGAAATAGAAACCTATACAGCCGGTCTTTAATAGAAACATTAACTTTTTCATAAGTTAAAGTTTGTAAATTATACCGATATTTTGATTTTTTCATAATATGCTAAAATAAAAAATATTTTCTAGTCTTCCTTAACCTATGGAAAACCAACTCCAATGTTTTGCAAAGTTATAAGGCATATTTCTCGAATTTAGATTCTTCTATAAACTATGCGCGTAAACGTGTTTGGCCTAAACAAATCAATTTGAATGAATATACCCTGTTAATGTTTAAATTTTATACAATATTTCGCAACATTAAAGCATTAGAACCCGTATATTACTAGACCTTTAGAAGAAATTAAAATGAGCGAAAAAAATGATGGCATTACTCTAAGAACAAGATTTCAAAGAGTTATCTATTTTTTCCCTGTCCAACTTTTAATTGCCCAGTTTAAAAAGAACTTTATTCTTTTGCTCTTCTGGGGATTTCTTTTTGGAGCAATAAGTTCAAATTTAGGCGTTGGTTTTGGTATACCTTATTTATTTCTTTACCCTGAATTTTTAGGAACAGTTGATTTTACTTCCCATTTAATTTTAGGCTTTGCCTGTGGTGGGTTTATTATGGCTTACAATATATCTACGTATATATTATATGGATATAGTTTCCCAATAATAGCGACCCTTGCAAGACCTTTCTTTAAATTTTGCGTTAATAACTTTATAATACCTGTCACCTTTTTTTTAAGCTACATTTATTTCTTAGTTGATTTTCAACTAAACAGTCAGTTTGAAAGTACAATGACTGTTTCTACAAACGTTTTAGGATTTGCATTGGGCAATACTATATTTATAATTATATCACTCACTTATTTTTTCTCCACCAATAGAAGCATTTTTGAAATTTTAAACATTAGTGAAGCCAGCGATCCTGAAAAGCAATCAAAAAACCTAGCTCGAGGATTTTTTTACAAACTTGATAATGCTTCGAAAAAAATGCACAGAGTTAGTGAATTTCGGGTAGAAACCTATTTGATAAATCCTTTTAAAATTGGACTTGCTAGAGGTAGTAAACATTACGAAACATATACATTACAAATGGTTTTTTCTCAAAATCATATTAATGCATCAGTATTTGAAACTGTTGTGATAGCAACTATTATAATATTAGGGATTTACCGCGACAAAGAGATTTTTCAAATACCTGCAGGAGCTAGCGCAATGGCAACGTTAGCAATGATTGTAATGGCTTTTAGCGCAATTTACTCATGGTTAAAAGAATGGTCAACTATTGTTCTTATTGTACTTATTCTCATTGGGGTTTATTTAGCTTCCGCAAACATTGACTCGTTTAATAAAGCTTACGGTATAGATTACAAACAACAACCAACTCCTTACACTTCAAAAAATATTTATGCCCACAATAATGACAGTGCTCAAGTAAAAAAGGATATTTTTTCACACCTAGAAATACTTGAAAATTGGAAAAAGAAAAATCAAATTATTCAAAATACAGAAAAGCCAAAATTAGTTTTTGTAAATGTTAGTGGTGGAGGATTACGATCTGGAATGTGGTCATATTATACACTTGCACACTTAGACAGCGTATTTGATAATAAATTTTTAGATCATACACATTTAATTACTGGTTCATCAGGAGGGATGCTAGGAGCTGCTTACGTAAGAGAACTTCACGGGCGAAGAAAAAAAGGAAAAAATATTCATTTGAAAGCAGATAAATACATAGCTAATATCTCTAAAGACCTTTTAAACCCAATAATATTTACCACTGCTGTACATGACTTATATTTTAGG
Source organism: Flavobacteriales bacterium (assembly GCA_020628935.1). Classification (GTDB taxonomy): domain Bacteria; phylum Bacteroidota; class Bacteroidia; order Flavobacteriales_G; family JALEGO01; genus JAHDEG01. Next base: position 66,791 of record JAHDEG010000005.1, on the reverse strand, counting down.
TTTGATCATTTTTTTAGAGAAGATGAAATACGGGATCGGGCTTACGCTTTTGAAAAACAATTTCATAAAAACACTAACTTTATATTAGATAAAAAAATAAGAGACTATACAAAGCCAGAAGCTGACTCAGATATTCCACTACTAATTTTATCTCCTACTATTTTAAATGATTCAAGAAAGCTAATAATAGCTGCACAACCATCTGCGTTCTTAGCCAATAAGGGGGGAACCATTTCCGCCCAAAATGATTACACCCCAGAAAACATAGAGTTTACAAGATTTTTTAAAAATCACAATCCATACGATTTAAAATTCAGTAGTGCTTTGCGAATGAATGCGACCTTTCCCTACATCCTTCCAAATGTTAGTTTACCTTCAGAGCCTTTAATTCAAGTTTTAGATGCTGGTATACGAGACAATTTTGGAACTGATATTACTTTACAGTACCTCAGTATATTTAAAGACTGGATTAAAGAAAACACAAGCGGAGTTGTTGTGGTTCAGATAAGAGATTTATTTAAAAATGATGTTCAAAAGGGTGGTGAGCCTTCAAACTTTAGAAAAAACCCTTCTACAATTGGCACCATATACACCAATCTTACAAATACCCATAATTACTCACAAGACAACGCAATTCAGGAAATAGTAAAATGGACAGATCTGCCTATAGAAGTAGTAAGCTTACAGATGAAAAATGTTGATGAGGATAAGATTTCATTAAGTTGGCACCTCACTCGTAAAGAAAAAAATCGAATTAAAAACTCGATGCACCTTAAAGAGAATATAAACTCAATTATCCGTATAAAAGAGTTAATGGGATATGATTAGTGTTTTACAATGAATTTTTTACTAACGATAATTTCACCTAAGTAATTACATGCCATTAGATAATATATACCTTGATTTAAAGTACTAATAGGCAAGCGACCAGAATTGCCTTTAGTAGCAAATCTTAGTTCGAGCTGACCTGTTTGTGAGTAAATATTTACTAGATCAATTTCGTAACTTGAATTATAGTTTAAAAATGTACTTGCAGGATTTGGATAAAAAACAAAACGTTGACTAGAATTAAACGTACTGTTATTAACTTGTGAAAACACTTCACCACGTACACCAACACATAAAAAAAAGAATAAAATATAGTACTTCATACCCATGTGTACCCAAAATTTGTTCCAAAAAATTCTTTAGTTCATTTCTAAAACGCAATTACTGTATAGCCTAGTATTTGATTGCGAAAAATCATTTAAAATATTTGAACAGTTGGGTCCTTTTGTATCTCCTTTAAAATAAAAAAAATCTGCTTTATTATTTATTGACTTTCTTGTTACAGGCGCTAACCAGTGATACTGTTTTGTTTCTCTGTAATAATTTATAGTTGGCTCAAAAATCCAATCTATACTCATTGTGTATTTATTATTGGCAGTAGAATATTTATTATTTAAATCTTCTAACATTTGAGGAACATCAGCCTCTACCTTATTTTCATCTAAATAATTAAAATTCCAACGTTCTATAAACCCCAATAACGAGACAACTGAAATTACCAAAATAATTAATGCTCGAAAGTTTAGTTTCCTAAGCTTATCAATATAGAATTTAAATACAATAGATATAATAACAATCCAATATAGCGCTGCTCTTTCTTTAGCAAACTTTATTTCTAGTGTATAAAAAGAAAATATAGGTATTAGTAACAAAAGCAATATTGCTAATGAAAAATAGAATTGTATTCCTTTCCTTCCTCTAAAAAATAAACTGTAAAGGCTTATCATAAAAAAAGCAAAGAGCGTATAGTAATGAGCACCGTGATATCGCCCCGTAAAAATATTATCAAAAACAGAAATCAAAGAGCTACTAATTACATTATCCTCCCCCCCAAACATTAAGTGGCCATTTGAACTTAGGTAATTAATATTGACTACAGCAGGGACTAAGCATAAAGCAAAACCGAGTATATACCAGCTATTTGCTCTAAGACACTTATCTCTTAAAAAACGAAATACTAAAACCAGCATAAAGCTTGTAACCGGAATAATGAAGGAATAGTTAGAGTAAATACTTAATAAGCCTAAAATCACAAACCATTGAATGCCTTTACGACTACTTTTTATTAGCTTTTGAAAAAAATAAAGAAAGCCCGTAAAAAAAGCTATACCCAGCCCGTAACCTCTGCATAAACTGAAGTACTGAATTAAATACGGATTAAGTATTAAAAAAGGGGTTAAAACAAATGATAATTTATTGCCCTTTTCACTTTCAACAAAAACACGATATACAAAGCCAACAAATAAAAAATAAGCCAATACATTTGGTAATCGTAAAGCCCATTCTGAGTACCCGAAAACTCTAGCAAAAAGAAAAGAAGAAGCCGTGTTCAACCAATGATTATTAGCGGTTAAAAGCCAGCCCTTTTCACCCTTAGCCATTGTATACGTAATGCTTTCGTCATGTGTAAAGCCTACTTCAACAGAACGCATCACAACATAATAGATACCTACAACAGCAAAAACAATAAATAATGTCTTTGGCAGCTTACTATTCATAAAACAAAAATGTGCTTATTTTATGAGAATTGTACTTCCTTTTGAATGCGATGTAAATTCTGGAGCATACATACACTGTAAAGTTGTTATACCATTTGAAAATGTACCAGCTACATTGGTTTTTAACTCATACTCAAAAACATAAGTACCTTTTGGTAAATAATCAAAGAAAAAATTAGTTGAAGCATCTTTAGTGCTTTCGTAATAACCTAACCCGTTTTTGTATCTGTATCCTGAAAAAACATTGATTGGCTCTACACCTGAAGCACGCATATCTTTCATATGAACGTACTCCATGTCTCTATCAACTTTAATAATAACACGTACAGTAATTTTATCGCCTAACTTAACTGAAACATTATCATCTATTAATTTGAGCTTTTCGCCTGTTGAACTATTATTTTTAATGTACAGTTCTTTCCGTACTTCAAGCTCATTATCGCTATCGGTAATTTTATCTAAATCCTCAAAATATTGCCAGTAAACTCCTCCCCAAGTTATTGAGGAACCAGAATTTTTCACACTAATTTCTGCCATTTGTTGGTTAACCTCAGCCCCTTGCCAAACTTTTTTAATGTAGCCTGTTCCTACTTGACTTGCTTCGGTTGTGTTTACTGTTTCCTTGCCAACATTAATAGTTACTTTATTTTCATTTTCTATTAAATTATCACCTTCTAACAACATTGCATAACATGCTTCAGCTGTTGCCTTACTTGTTTTCCAGTTATTGGTTTGCTTATTTTTTAGTAGCCAAATTTTCATTTCATTTACTGAGGTCTGATCCTTACTAATTGTAGAAAACGCTTCAATAAGTAATGCTTGTGTTTCAATTTTTGCTTGATCCCAATTATACCCATTTGAATTATCCTTCCAATACATGCCTAACTCTTTGTTTAGTACCGCAGTTTCTTTTAAGGATGCCATTATTTCATTAGCCAGCTTTTCATTACCTAATCTGTGACTCGTTAAAGCTACTAATGCTTTTTGGTAGGATGATGACTTAACCCAATTTTCACCTAGTTTGCTCAAGTAAAAGTCGTAGGCTTTTTTATACTCTTTATTTACCTCTGTTTTAAAGTAGCTTCGGGCATAAAAATAATGCTGCTGCATACTGCTTAAACTATACTTCTCTTTACTTACTGAGCTTTTAAGTAACCGTTGGTAATCTTCATGTAGTTTATAATCAAGATAACTAATAGCCTCATCTAACATGGTTTGATCTACAGATTCAAGCACCCCTAATTTTTTTAGTTTACCCATACCCGAAATAATATGTTGAGTAATGTATCTGCTTTCTCTCATGCCTTTCATCCAAGGCCAAGCGCCACTAGGTAATTGAAGTTTCTTAAGTGTTTTAAGCAAACTTACCGATTCAAAATTGTTGTTATTTAAATCGAACAGCATAGATATTCTTCGCTTTTGATCTTGTTCATTTTGAGCGTCAAAAACCCAGGGAGTTTCTTCTAATAAAACTTCTTTAAGTTCTTCATTTTTTTGTAATTTCGATATAAAAGCAGATTCATCGTATTTAGACCATAAGTCAACCACCTTTTTAATTTTAGGGTTGCTATTCGCAATATGGCTAGCCATAAGATTCGCGTAATATCGCGTAAAGAGTTGCTCAGCACAGGCTTCGTTTCCTTGTTGCTTCATATAAGGTAATGCCTGAACTACATACCAAACGGGGTTTGATGTGTACTCCAAACTCAAACTGTAATTCTTTAACGTAGCTGAGTTATTATTTTTTAATTTACTTAACGTATAAGAAACTGTTTCATTTGCTCTAGTCGTTAATGGCATTGCTTCTGTTACTAGTTTCCTGTTAGGTAATACGGGTATAATTTGCTCTTCTCCATCACTAAACTCATTAGCTGATGCCGTAGTTTTACAACGCAAATAAGAAACTCCCATTGGAACCGTGTATTCCCATTCTACAATCGTTGTAGACTCTGCCTCTACAGAAAAAGACTTTGCTCTTGGTCGTAACAATTCATCACCATCCATTTTATTAACTAAAATTTGAGTGGTTGAACCAGTTATAGCTTTATCTGTTAAATTAGTGATTTTAACCTTAATAGTAAGCTCGTCTCCTTCTCTAAAAAAACGTGGTAAATTAGGCTCCACCATAAGATCTTTATTAGCTACAAACTCTTTATCAAAAATAGTTGACGCTAAACTCTTTGTATGAGCCAAAGCCATAAATTTCCACTTGGTAAGAGCATCTGGTACTGTAAATGAAATAAGTGCTTCGCCTTCAGTATTTGTTTTTACTTGAGGATAAAAGAAAGCCAACTCACTAAAATTAGTTCGCAATACAGGCTCAGCTTTATGTTTTGCTGAAGGATCAGTTATTTGAACAGCTTCGATATTGTTGGCTGATTTCTGAGAAATATCCATACTCATATCATCGACCTGTTCTGTCTCATAATCTATTTCAGCAGACATAGCCATTGTCCTTGGCATACCTTTTCTCATTCCTCCAAGAACATTGTTATATTCATATAATCCTTGGTCTCCATAGAAAAGCTGCCCACCAAACCAGTTTAGTTGATTGTAGCTTTTATTTGTGTTTATATATCTATTAATTCGTTTAAAACCGTTGTATAATCTGGAATTGTCTACACCAAAAGTCTGGAAGCTCGTATTTAAGATAGCATTCTTAATTTTAAAATTGTTAAAATACCAATTATGAGGTTTGAATGCATCTAAAGAAGCGTCATACATACTTGCCAATAACTCAGCTTCTACTTCATTAGCCTTATGACCTTTTAGCTTAATCTTCCATTCTTCTTTTCCTCCTGGCGTAAGCTTATCTCTGAAGGTTTCTAAACTAAAGTCTAGCTGCTTATTTGTAAAAGGAACTGTTAATGTAACTTGTTTTTGTATTGTTGTTCCTTCATAAACTCCATACACATGAGCATACAAGTTACCTCGGCTACTTTCTGTTATAGAAATATTTATTTTTTGTAACTCATCACTTAGTTTAAAACGTTTACCTTCATTGGTTTTTCCCCCATCCTCTAAAACATAAAAAATAGTTAAGCCTTTTGCTTTTGTGCCAATAGTTAAAACTGCTGTTTCACCAGGTTCGTAGGATGTTTTATCTAATTCAAACAGAATAAGTTCGTTGGTAGGTACTTTTTTTGCCGTTTTAGAATATACTTTAAAGTCTTGTTCCAGAATAACTTCTTTACCTACTTTATCTTTTGCTTTCGCAACTAAACGATAAGCGCCATTTGCCCATGAGTTTGTGTTTATATTTATTACCGAATCTTGCTTAGTAACAATATTCTTACTCAAAACTTCCTTAAGACTCTTTAACTCTGAAAGTTCGTTTTCATTATTATAACTTAAGTAAGGAAAAGTTTTATTGAATAGCTCTTTTTCAATTAACTGAACCGTGTTTTTTCTACTCCAATCTCTTTGTATAAAAACAGTACTTGGCGTTTCTAGTTTTAATAATTTAATTTCAACCGGAACACTTAATTCTTCTCCTGATAAATTTGAGGCTTCAATAGATAGTTTAGTATTAGAAGACTTGTATATAAGCTCACCAATATTTGAACTCAGCCTTAAAGAGCTATACCCTGCAACAAGATAAGCTGTGGTTGATTGTGTTTCACCGTTTGCATCAGTAACATCAATATAAAGGGTAAAATTAAATATTGGCTCTGTCATTTTATCTATTGAAGCATCTGCTATTGTATTAACATCAATTTTAAATTCACCTTTATCGTTTGTACGAACTACACCAAAATCAATTTCTTGAGGAGAAGAAAAATATCTGTTGTAAAAGGAATAACATCCCATAAAGCGAGAACCTCTGGTTACTCTATACTTAACAGAAGCATTTTCTAAACCTACACCAGAAAACGTTTTTGCCAAACCATCTATAGTAACCGTTTCATTTAAGCTGTACTCTTTAGTTGGATCGTTAACATTCACCTCAAATTTCGGACGCTTATACTCTTCTACAGAAAAGTATACCGGAGAATTTGTAGAAGCATCAATAATGTGCATATTACCATTTAACAACCCTTTTGGTAAAACAAACGAGCCAGAATATGAACCAAACTCATTTGTAACTAAGCTAAGTTCACTTACCTTTTCTCGGTTAGCATCAAAAAGCTGAACAGTACTTTTAAAATTGGTTAGTATTTCAGGAGTATTATTATTGCTAGGCTTAATAACTATTCCCTTGAAATGAACAGTTTGCCCGGGCCTGTAAATAGACCTATCTGTAAACAAATTAGTTTTAGGCTTATCATTAAAACTTCGAATATAATTGGATGATCTATAATTACCCTCTTTTAACCAATCGTTATTGTAATTGGCCTCTACCGTGTAGTTTGAGTATCTAGATTTTGTTGACTTCAATTTAACCACCCCATTTTCATCTGAAGTAAAATTACCTAAGACTTCTTTTTTTCGTTCTTTAGATTTGTAATCATACTTACTTTGGTAAACCAATACTTCTACTCCTTTTAAAGGATAGCCTTCCTTACGGTGTAAAAATTGCAAAGTAGCTTGTTCCCCATTTTTAGATTGTGTTAGGTAAGATATGTTTGACACCCAAAAAGAATTATAGGCGGTTATATTTTCTGATAGTGAAAAATCTTCATTTAATGATGTAAAAACAACATAAAACCCTAAAGGTAATTCCGGAATAATAAACTCACCTGTTTGTAAATTATAATCTTTCTTATCTATTAAATCAACCGCGTAAGTTGCTACCTCATTTTGCTTTTTAAGGTATTTTATAATATCAATATTTTTTTTGGAAGAAGTAAACGCTTTATAATCATCAAACTCTGGTTTTAATACCTTAACATATAATTTACTCGCGTTTTTATAAGTGACCTGGGCTAAGTTTTTTTGGTTAGGAATTAATACTTTGTTGGTAAGTACTTGTAAAGACGCTTTTTCTATTCTGCTTTTTAGATATTTACAATTATTAGCTCCAACTGACTTTGGGAAACGCTCAATTGCCATATTACAAACACGTACTGCTTTTTTATAATTATCATTGTTAACTAAACTCTGCTCATATTCGTTTTGAAAACGGTTAGCTTGCGTTTGATGATATTGAGCTATTTTGTATAAAGCATTTGTGCTTTCGGGAATATCTTTAAATTTATTTTGGAGGATGTTTAAGGCATTAAAGTATTGAGCTTTAGAATCAGAATTACCATTCCAACTCAACATTTTATCCAAGCGATTAAGTTCTAAATCAAATAATGCAGTCTTATTTTTTTCTATTAATCTAAAGCGCAAGAGATCTTGATATAGACGAACCATTTTAGCGTAAATAGCTTCATTATTTTTAGTAGTTAAATCTATCTGTAAAAACTGATCACTACTTCCAATTAGCCTATTATTTGTTTTAGCTAAATCATTATCAAAATTAATTTGCTTGAAGTTGTAATTATCTAAAAAGTTTATACTTCTATATGCTAAAAACTCATAAAGAGTAGGTCTCAAATTCTCATCTGAATTGTCAAAGTCTGTCAATACATCTTTAAAATGTGAAATAGGCACCTTTTTTAATTCATCTGTACTTTTTAAAGACAAGTTAATGTTCTTTATTACGGCATTGTAAAAGTCTTTTCTTGTCCAAGTTTTAAAGTCAGTAGATGTTTGCACACCTAATTCTGTTCTTTGATTTATATTCCAAGCATTTGTTTCGTAATATTTAAAATAAGTTTCTGCAACTACTGAATACAATACAGCATTTAAAGGAAAATTAGCCGCTTTAGCATTCTCTTCTAAAAGCTCCACATTTTTACTGTATGAGTTTTCTTCTACAACTGAACTTAAGTTTGCTTTATATATAAGTGTTTTAACAATCTGAGGACTATTGTTCTCTTTCTTAGAAGTAAGGTATAGGTCATCAACCTTTTGTAAAGCAGATTTGGTTAATCCCTTATCCAAATCTTTTTGAATTGCAGCCCACTGATCTTTGTAGGAAGGAGTGTCAGGAATATTCATATGATTATTAGGTAAAAAAGAATATAACATTGTGCAAAAAACAACAAGCACAGCACTTAAAGCTAAAGAACGGTAAGTTATCATAGTTTTCATATTGTACAAAGAAACAATAATTGTTCCAACCTAGTATTCAAATTTTTTATATCAAACTCACATTAATAAGTTTGTTCACAAATTAAAGCAAGCGATATGTGGCATAGACCAATAATATTTTTATTGATCAATTTTTTAGGTTTAGGCATTGGGTCATATTTTACAGGTCCAGGTGTAAGTTCAGACTGGTATAACTCGCTAAACCAAGCACCATGGACACCACCTGGCTGGGTATTTGGTTTTGTGTGGACTACTATTATGATTTGCTTCGCTATTTACATGACGTTTCTTTATGAATTAGCAGAAAACAAAAGTAAACTGATCGCCTTATTTGTTTTACAGTGGATACTAAATGCCGGTTGGAACCCAATATTCTTTAAATTTCAATTAATAGGCTGGGGTTTGATAGTGATATCATCACTAATAATACTAGTCGCATTCTTTCTTTATAATTATTGGAATAAATTAGAAAACAAATCCTACCTCATTCTCCCCTATTTAGTATGGCTTGTAATAGCAACATCACTAAATGCATATATTCTAGTAAATAACTAGCTTTTGCTGTTAATCAGCTGGAAATAGTATATTTAAAGTTTCTTTTAATGACTGCTGTGAAGGATTAGGAAATAAGGACAAATCATAAACATCTACCTCTTTGTCATCAATAATTATTTGATCACATTTAATATTAAAAGAGTTTAAATACTCTACTAAATATTGCTGCTCAGTTTGTCCTTTTGTAGGCAATAAAACTACCTTTTTATTGAGAACAATCAGATCCATTAAAGTACTGTAACCAGCTTTGCATAATATGATCTCAGAAGTTGCAATTATTTGTAACATCTCTTTTTGGCTAATGTTTTTATATTCAACCACTTTATTTTCACTATTTGAAAAAGTAAATGCAGAATTATGAATAATAGCTGTTCTATCATTTAATTGCACAAAAGAATGATATATTTTTTTAACAAAGTCAGATTGCTCAGGCTCAGGACCAGACACTAGAGCTAATAACTTAATGTTAGATTCAGCCTTATTTACCGAAAAATTAAATCTTGAAAGTAACCCCAAACATTTTGTTGGAATTGTAACATATTTATTCGTTGCGAGATCTCCTGAAAGCCCATTTCCTTGGTCATAATCGGGAACTAATACAGTATCAAATTTGTTAATTAATCGAGCTATTTGTTTGCTTACAAAAAACTGAAAAAAAGGAGCCTTAGGACTTAATTGATGTGTAATTAAGCAAGAGGGGATATTTTCTGAAAATACACCGTATCTATTGTCAGACAAAATAATATCTGGCTGAACAGTTTCTGTTATGAGCTTAAGCGCCTCATGCTCTTCACGAATAGATTTATAAACTTTAAATCCTTGCAGTAAAACTGAAGCCCAAGCAGGAATACCATTATAATAATTAATCTCTAGCCCCTTAAAATGAATAAACTTTAAATTTGAATACTCTACTTTTAATAAGTTTAAAGACTTACCGTAACCAGCAACTATCACTTCATAATCAAGGCTTTGTAATGCATCAATTATTGGAATACAGCGTGTAGCATGACCCAGCCCCCAATTTAAAGGACATAATAAAACTCGTTTTGAGGATTTGCTTTTAATAGTATTCATTAATTTCGTGCTATGGCAAAATTAGCTATTATAACTGGAGCGAGCAGAGGCATTGGTAAAGCAGTAGCTGAAAGTTTATATTTTAAAGGGTATGATATTGTTATTTGCTCTAGAAAAATAGACGATTTAAAAAAAATGAAACACGATCTTAAACATCAAAAAACAGATGGAGAAGTTTATTGTTTCGCACATGATTTAAGTAAACAAAACGAAGCAAAAGAATTTGCAAATGCAATCCTTGATTTGAAGTATAAACCTCACATATTAGTAAATAACGTTGGCTTATATAGGGAAGGGGATTATTTATTAGATGAGATGCTTAATATTAATTTAAAAGCACCTTATACGTTAACTAAGAGTCTATTACCTGCTATGTTAAATAATAAAAATGGCTATATTTTTAATATTGGTTCTATTTTATGTGAAGAAGTTAGAGCAGAGGCAGCCGATTATACAATAGCTAAACATGCCTTTTATGCTTTCCACAAACTCCTTGTTAAGAAAACTAGAGATACAGGTGTTCATACAACTATAATTATGCCTGGATCAGTTAACACTTCTTCTTGGGATAATGTTAAGGCTGATAAAGATGAATTTGTGCAAGCTACAGATATTGCCAAAACTATTATTCATATTCTTGGATTATCAAAAAGTTGTTTGGTGTCCGAAGTAAAAATAACTCCCTTAAATTCAAACTATTAAATATGGGAAAAGATAAACTTAAAAAATTTGCTGTTGTGGCAGATCTAAGCAATGTAATAGAACCTGACATTAAAGAGGTTTTAGATAGTGACCACCACTTAAAGGGCAAATGGAAAAAAGAAATTTTCAAAAACAATAACCCATTAACTTTAGAGTTAGGCTGTGGAAAAGGAGAATTTACTACAGCTTTAGCGGAAAGAAGTAACACAAACAATTATATTGGTGTAGATATAAAGGGCGCACGAATTTACACTGGTGCAACAAAAAGCATTGAAAAGGGATTTAGTCATGTACGTTTCTTACGTACTAGAATTGATTTTATAGAGTCTTTTTTTGACAAGAATGAAGTTGATGAAATTTGGATAACTTTTCCTGACCCCCAGCCCCAGAAGCCAAGAGCAAGAAAAAGATTAACAGGACCGATGTTTTTAAACAGATATAAAAATCTATTAAAGGATGATGGATCTATTCATTTAAAAACCGACAATTTTGGGTTTTATGAGTTTACACTAGAAACCATAAAAAACGAAAACCATATTTTAGAAGTTTGTACTTCTGATTTATATGGAGAAAATAAAAATGAGGTTATTAATGAGGTTGTTTACAATACCAAAACACATTATGAAAATTTATTTTTGAAGGAAGGAAAAAAAATATGTTACCTACGTTTTAAATTAAATTATGGAAACTAATTTTTACGAATTAGTATTTGATATAGTAAAACACATACCTAAAGGTAGAGTGACAAGTTACGGAGCTATTGCAAAAGCTTTAGGCACAGCTAAGTCGTCACGAATGGTTGGTTATGCTATGAATTTATCTCACAAACACGACTCTAAAATACCGGCACATAGAGTTGTAAACAGAAATGGCCTTTTAACAGGCAAGCACCATTTTAATAACATTAACGAAATGCAAAGCCTTTTGGAGGCTGAAGGTATTAAGGTAGTAAATGATTCAATTGTAAATTTTAAAACTTTATTCTGGGATCCTATAACGGAATTAAATGTCTAGTAACCTAGTTTTGGCTGGTGATTAGCCTGGATTGGAGTGATAGCTTTGCATTACCGAATTGATAATTTAAAAGCAACAAGCAAGCGAACTTGTAAGCTTGTGTTTGCCTAGTAAATTACAAATGAGGAAATGTAAACTAAAGCGTAAAGCCAGAATAGCTTCAAATGACTACTTTTGTATTTTAAAACATGTAGCATAAAAATATGTTACGCTAAGAAAAAAGAATGATCTTAACCGAAGAACAGGTAAAACATGCGCTAAGTTTTGTTATTGAGCCTGATTTAAAAAAGGATATAATTGAGTTAAACCTAGTTTCAAACCTAGAAATAACTGAAAATAAAATTGCTTTCAAGTTGGCTGTTAGTAACCCAGCCATGCACAATAAAAAACGCATGGAAGAGGCCTGCGTACACCATATTACAAAAACGTACTCTGGTGTTGAAGTTGAAGTTGAAATTATTCCGTTAGGAGATGCTAAAACTCGAAGCCCTGAGCATAGAACGATTATGCCGGGTGTTAAACACATTATTGCAGTTTCTTCAGGAAAAGGTGGTGTAGGTAAATCAACTATTACAGCAAACCTAGCCGCTGCAATGGTTTTAAAAGGTTATAAAGTTGGTTTAGTAGATGCCGATATTTACGGACCATCAATACCTATGATGTTTGATGTAATACATGAAAAACCAGAAATTAAAGAGATAGACGGTAAACAACTAATGATACCTGTTGAAAGTCACGGAGTCAAGATTTTATCTATCGGTTTTTTTGCTGACATAAACCAAGCGGTTATTTGGAGAGGTCCGATGGCAGGTAAGGCACTTAACCAAATGTTTAGAGATGTTCATTGGGGCGATTTAGACGTTGTTTTTATTGATTTACCCCCAGGTACTGGCGATATACATTTAACACTTGTAAATTCTGTACCTGTAAGTGGCGCTATTGTGGTTAGCACACCTCAGGCAGTTGCGTTAGCAGATGCAAAAAAGGGGGTAAATATGTTTCTAAACCCAAATTTAAAAATACCCGTTATTGGTTTAGTTGAGAACATGTCATGGTTTACACCAGCTGAATTACCTGACAATAAATATTATATTTTTGGAAGGGACGGAGCTAAAAATTTAGCAGAAGAGATTAATGTACCCTTAATAGGTCAAATACCTCTCGTACAAAGTATAAGAGAAGCAGGTGATGCAGGAAGACCAGCTGTATTGCAAGAAACAACTCCACAAGCGTTAGCCATATTAGAAATGACCAACAAGCTTGAAAAAATAATTAATCTTTAACTTTACTCTATGCCTGATTTAATTACAATTAAAGAGTCTGTTCATAAAGCATTAAATGAAATAAGACCATTTTTAAATAAAGATGGTGGAGACATTGAGGTTATTGAAATTACAGATGAAATGGAGCTACATGTTTCATTTACGGGTGCGTGTAAAACCTGTGATATGAATACTATGACGTTTACTTCGGGAGTAGAAGATGCTATTCGAAGAAACGTGCCAGAAATAAAAAAAGTAGTTAGTATTTAATAATTGTAAAGATATTTATTAAAGATTTACTACCTTTGCACAGATAATTGATTATGGAGGGGGCAAGTCCCTCTTTTTTATTTATGATTAGTGAACAAGACATACACGAATTACTAAAGGCAAAGTTTGAAGACACAGATTACTTTCTGGTTGACTTAAACATTGATTCTCATAACAACATTAGAGTTGCAGTAGATACGCCTTCTGGTATTTCAGTAGAAGGATGCAAAGAAATAAACCGTTTTCTTGAAAGAAATTTAGATAGAGAAGAAGATGATTTTGCACTCATAGTAAGTTCACCTGATTTAAGCAAACCTTTAAAGGTTCATAAGCAATATATTAAAAACATTGGTAGAGATTTAGAAGTTACAACCAATGACAAAGAAATAACTGGAACACTGACAAAAGTAACCGATTCTGAAATAGAGTTGGAATACGAAGAAGTAACCAAAGAAGGTAAAAAAAAGGTAAAAACAATTAAGCAGGAAGTAATTGCTATGGATGCTATCAAAAAAGCGAAAGTAGTTATATCCTTTAAAAAAAATAGAAACTAGTTTACTATGAATGCTGATGAATTAATTGACTCGTTTTCGGATTTTAAAGATATCAAGAATATTGATAGAGAAACAATGATGAGCATTTTAGAAGATGTTTTTCATGGTATGTTAACCAGAAAATTTGGGGAAGAAAGTAATTGTGATGTAATTGTAAATACAGACAAAGGTCACCTAGAGCTTTTTCGCTACCGCAATGTAGTTGAAGATGGAAAGGTGGAAGACCCTAATAACGAAATTGAATTTAGTTTAGCTGTTCGTCAAATACCTGATATTGAAGTTGATGAAGAATTTGCTGAACCTGTTCAAATTGAAGACTTTGGTAGGAGAGCTATACTTTCGATGCGTCAAAATTTAGTTGCCAAAATTAGCGAACTAGAGAAAGAAACTATCTACGAAAAATATAAAGATCGTGTTGGAGAGATTATCTCTGGTGAGGTTCATCAAATTTGGAAAAGAGAGATTCTTATTCTTGATGACGATGGAAACGAGCTCGTTTTACCAAGAAGTGAGCAAATACCTAGCGACTTTTACAAAAAAGGTGATTCACTAAATGCAGTAGTAGCTAAGGTTGAAATGAAAAACAACAACCCTACTATTATATTATCGAGAACGTCTCCAGTATTTTTGTCGAAGCTTTTTGAAAGAGAAGTTCCTGAAGTATTTGATGGTTTAATTACTATTAAAAATATTGTTAGAGAACCTGGTGAGCGCGCAAAAGTAGCTGTAGAATCATACGATGATAGAGTTGATCCTGTAGGAGCATGCGTTGGTATGAAAGGTTCAAGAATACACGGTATTGTTAGGGAGTTGAGGAATGAAAATATAGATGTAATTAATTTTACAGGCAATATTCCACTATACATATCTAGAGCATTGAGTCCGGCAAAAGTATCTAGTATTGAATTACACGAAGATAAAGGAAGAGCCAGCGTATACCTTAAGCCGGACCAAGTTTCTATGGCAATAGGTAAAGGAGGACATAATATTAAATTAGCAGGTAAACTAACTGGTTTCGAACTAGATGTATTTAGAGAATCAACAGAGGAATTTGAAGATGTAGATTTAGATGAATTTACTGATGAAATCGATAGCTGGATTATTGACGAATTAAAATCTGTAGGTTGTGACACAGCCAAAAGTATATTAGATTTAAGCGTTGCAGATTTAGTATCTAGAACAGATTTAGAGCAAGAAACAATTGAAGAAGTAATTTCGATTCTTAAAACAGAATTTGAATAAATTATTGAAATTAAACCATTCAATTAACACAAATAGAACAAAACTTTTATGGCAGGAGGACCAACAAAACGGTTAAGTAAAGTAGCAAGAGAATTTAATCAATCGATTAGTACAATTATTGATTATCTATCTTCTAATGGACATGATATAGAAGCGAACCCTAATACGAAGGTTCCATCTGAAATGTACGACTTATTGCTTAATGAGTATCAGGCAGATAAGGCAGTAAGAGAAGAATCGAAACTTGTTGGTGCTGATCGAACCAAAAAAGAAACTATTTCTTTAGAGAGTATTGATCCTAATGCAGGTAATGATAAGAGAAATAACGAAGAGCAAGATGAAATTATCATCAAAAACATTGAAAATGTAGCCTCGGCTCCTGAAGTTCAAGAAGAAGCTCCTGTTAAAGAAGAAAACACTCAAGTTGAACCAACTCCTGAAGCTAAAGAAGATACTAGTGAACCTACTGCGACTGAAACCAAAGGAGAGGAATATAACAAAGTCTCTATTGAAGAAACTACAGCTGAAGGTTCCGGTGATATAAATATAGTTGGCAAAATTGATTTAGATCAATTTAAAAAGAAAAAGCCAAAGGTTGAAAAACCCAAAGAAGAGCCTAAAAAACAAGCTCCTAAAAAGCAGCCTGGTATAAGACCAAAAGTTGCTGAAATTAAGGAACAACCTAAAAAAGAGAAAGAACAACCTAAAGAGCCTGAATTAATTAAGGCAACCATCAAAAAACTTGATGGCCCTAAGGTTATCAACAAAATTGAACTTCCACCCGAACGCAAAAAAACTCCTCGATCATCTGATGGCGAGAAGAAAAAAAGGAAGAGAATTATTAAATCAGGACCTAATAAGGTTGATTTAGCAAAAGAAAGTAGATCTTTCCACCAGAATAAAAGAAAACCAGGTGGAGGAACTGGCAGACCAGTAGTTAAAAAAGCGCCTCTAACGGAAGAACAAATTCAGAAAGAAGTTCGTGAAACACTGGCTAGACTAAGTTCTAAGGGAAAATCAAAAGGTTCTAAGTATAGAAAAGCAAAAAGAGACGCTGCAAGTGTTCAGGCTGAAGAGCAAGCACTGCAAGAAGAAGTGGAGAAAAAAATATTACAGGTTACAGAGTTTGTAACTGCAAACCAACTATCAGGAATGATGGATGTACCTGTTAATGACATTATTTCTGCATGTATGTCATTAGGTTTATTTGTATCTATTAACCAACGTTTAGATGCTGAAACTATTGTAGCAGAAGAATTTGGTTACTCGGTAGAGTTTACCTCTGCAGATGTTCAAGAATCTATTGAAACCGAAGAAGATAAACCAGAAGATTTAGTTGAACGTTCTCCAATTATTACGGTAATGGGACACGTTGATCATGGTAAAACCTCTTTACTGGATTACGTTAGAAAGAGTAACGTTATCGCTGGTGAAGCAGGTGGTATAACACAACATATTGGTGCTTACAGTGTAGCAGTAAACGACAAAAAAATAACATTTTTAGATACCCCTGGTCACGAAGCGTTTACAGCCATGAGAGCAAGGGGTGCGCAAGTAACTGATGTTGCTGTAATCGTTATTGCAGCTGACGATAGTGTAATGCCTCAAACCAAAGAAGCAATTAATCATGCTCAGGCTGCAGGTGTTCCTATGGTTTTTGCCATTAACAAAATTGATAAAGACGGGGCCAACCCAGATAGAGTTAGAGAACAGCTTTCTACGATGGATATTCTTGTAGAAGACTGGGGAGGTAAATTCCAGTGCCAAGAAATTTCTGCAAAGAAAGGAATGAATATGGATCTTCTTTTAGAGAAAATTCTATTAGAGGCTGAGTTACTAGAGCTCAAAGCAAATCCAAAACGTTCGGGTTCGGGTACGATTATTGAATCTTCTTTAGATAAAGGTAGAGGATACGTTTCAAACATACTTGTACAAAACGGAACGTTAAGAATAGGTGATGTTTTACTTGCAGGAAGCTATTCTGGTAAAGTAAAAGCCATGTTTAATGAGTTGGGCGCTTCTGTTAAAGAAGCTGGTCCAGCATCTCCAGTATCTATACTAGGTTTAGATGGAGCTCCAAGTGCAGGTGATCGCTTCAATGTTTTAGCAGATGAAAAAGAAGCTAAAAACATAGCAACTAAACGTCAACAATTAATTAGAGAACAAGGTATTAGAGCTCAAAAGCATATTACACTTGATGAAATTGGTAGACGTATTGCAATTGGTGACTTCCAAGAACTTAATATCATTGTTAAAGGTGATGTTGATGGATCTATTGAAGCATTATCTGATTCATTACTTAAACTTACTACAGAAAAAATTCAAGTTAATATTATTCACAAATCTGTTGGACAGATATCTGAATCAGATGTATTACTCGCCTCTGCTTCAGATGCAATTATTGTTGGTTTCCAAGTACGACCATCAAGTGCAACACGCAAACTAGCAGAAAAAGAGCAAATTGATATTAGACTTTATTCTATTATCTACAAAGCCATTGAAGAAATTAAATCTGCAATGGAAGGCATGCTTGCTCCGACAATTGAAGAAACAATTGTTTGTAATATTGAAGTACGAGAAACATTCAAAATAACTAAAGTTGGTACAATTGCTGGTTGTTTTGTAACAGATGGTAAAGTAACAAGAAATACTAAAATCCGTCTTATACGTGATGGAATTGTTATTCACACAGGAGAACTTGGTTCACTTAAACGTTTTAAAGATGACGTTAAAGAAGTGAAGAAAGGATACGAGTGTGGATTAAATATTCATAAATACAACGACATTAAAGTAGGAGATGTTATTGAAGGATATGAAGAAGTAGAAGTACAAACTAAGCTATAATTCATTCATATTTTCCAACTTATAAATACTTTTTATTATGAAAATCGGTATCATTAAGGAAGGAAAAGTACCTTCAGATAAAAGAGTTCCGCTAAGCCCAAATCAGTGTAAACAAATAAACGCTGAATATTCTGATGTTGAAATAGTAGTGCAAAGTAGTGATATACGCTGCTTTACTGACAAGCAATATGAAAGTGTCGGAATTAAAGTAGTTGATGATATTGATGATTGCGATGTGATTTTAGGAGTTAAAGAAGTGCCTAAAAACATGTTAATCAACAATAAAACATTCTTCTTTTTCTCGCATACTATAAAAAAGCAACCTTATAATGCTGATTTGCTTCGCAAAGTATTAGAGAAAAACATTCATCTAGTAGACTATGAATGCCTCACAAACACTAAGGGAAGACGATTAATTGGCTTTGGAAGATACGCAGGAGTTGTAGGGGCTTATAATGGCTTTTTAACCTATGGCGAGCGATTTAATCAATTCAAATTAAAGCCCGCTTACCAATGTGACGATCGCAAAGAAATGGAGTCTGAACTTGATAGACTACCAAAATTAAATATTAAGGTTCTACTAACTGGTACAGGTAGAGTTAGTAAAGGAGCCCGAGAAATTTTGGACTATCTAAAGTACAAAGAAGTTAGCCCTAATGATTTCATGAATAAATCATTTGATTATCCAGTATACAGTAATCCTGATATAGAAGATTTATATGAATTAAAAACGGGTGGTTTCTCTACCAAACAAGATTACTATAACAATCCTGAAAAATTTTACTGTAAATTAAACACCTATCTTTCACAAACTGACATGCTAATAACAGGTCATGTTTGGAGCCCGAAATACCCAAAAATACTTTCAAACGAAGATTTAAGAAATCCTTCTAATAAAATGAAAGTAATAGCAGATATAACCTGCGACATTGACGACCCAATTGCATGTACGATTAGGCCGTGCATTATAGGTGAACCTTACTTTGAATACGATTTCATTCAAGAAAAAGAAGTTGCAACAGCATCTCAAAACACAGTCTCCGTAATGTCGGTAGATAATTTACCTTGTGAATTACCTAAAGATGCATCAGAAGATTTTGGAAACGAGTACATTCAACACATATTACCAGCGCTCACTCAAGGCGATAAAGATGAAATCATTAAAAGAGCATCTATAACTAAAAATGGAAAGCTAACTGATTTATTTGCTTACTTAACAGATTACGTTTCGTAAAACTTAAACCTATTATTTATTTAGCACTTTTTATCATTATAACTTGTAAATAAACAAGTATATAACAATACCTTTATGGTATGACATTTAAAAATGACAAGCCCTTAAGCACATTTTTAAAAATTAGACTACTTCAGGCGAAAAACTTTATTCAAGAAACACCACTTGTATATTTTTTAGCCACACTAGTAGCCTATACGGCTTTTTGTATATATGTTGCAAACATTAAAGAGCCTCAAACAGTTGTTCTAATTACATTACTTCTTACATTAATAACGTGTTTTAATATCCAAAAAAACAGAAAAGATCATAACTTTTTAAAAACCATTACTCAGCAATCTAATACTATACTTCGTTTAGAGTACGCCACATTAAGTTTAATAATACTATGGCCAATACTAATAACAAACTATTACTACACACCCATATTAGCAATACCAATAATAAGTTTTATAACACCATTACTAAACTCAAAAAAACAAGAAACACACCTTAGCTTATCAAAACTTATAAATAAAATAATACCAGTACAAAATTTCGAGTGGCGATCAGCAATCAACAGAAACCCATTTACACTCATTTCACTTTATATTTTACTCATTTCATCATTGCAACTAAACTATGTAAGCCTTTTTATAAGCTGGGCGTTAACCATGTATCTCGTTAGTTTTTACAATTACTGCGAACCAATACATATACTGTCATTAGAGTTAAAAACACCCAAAAAATTTATCCATCAAAAACTTAAAAACGAATTAAAATTATTCCTAATACTTTTTATGCCCATAGTAATCGCACAATGCATTATTCAACCCCATATTTGGTATATCTCTATCGTTCTTTTCAGCATTAATACATTAATTTATTGTTGTTCAATTTTATTCAAATATTACAAATACTTCCCAGGACAAGATATAACCGATTTAACCACAACAAACTCTATTATATATTTTTCACCAATCATTATTTTTCTAATTCCAATGCCAATT
>JAHDEG010000005.1:0-46414 GCA_020628935.1 Flavobacteriales bacterium | reverse complement strand
CCAGGACAAGATATAACCGATTTACCCACACCAAACTATATATTTGTCACCACTCATTATTTTTCTAATTCCAATGCCAATTATTTACTTTTTCAATTACTATAACGGAGCCCAAAAAAGCCTAAATAAACTCATAAATGCTTCAAATTAACAACCTAAATTTCACGTATCCCAAAAGTGAAACATCCACTCTCAATAATATCTCCTTACAATTTAGCACCAACAAAATTCATGGTATAGTAGGATCTAATGGAGCAGGTAAAACAACTTTTTTAAACTGTGTTGCCCAGTACAACAAAACTTATGAAGGAAAAATTTCGCTAAACAATCATAGCTACACTTTAAAAGACGTTGCCTTTCTAGAAACCACACCTTTCTTTTATCCTTACTTAAAAGGAGGTGAATTTTTAGACCTATTTAAGCTTTCAGAGGATAAAAAAAACAACCTCTCTACCCTATTCGATGTAGATTTTAATAAACCAATTTCATCCTTCTCAACAGGCATGAAAAAGAAATTAGCTCTAATCGCAATGCTATCTATGAATAGGCCCATTTTAATACTAGACGAGCCCTTTAATGGTCTAGACCTAGAATCCACTCAGCTAGTAGAGCATATCATAAAAAAAACAGCTAACGAGCACAAAATAATTTTAATGACTTCACATATTATTGAAACACTTTATAACTGCTGCGATAATGCACATCAACTAGAGGAAGGAAAAATAAAAAGAAGTTTTGTTAGGAGTGAATTTGATATCCTCAAAAAAGAACTGTCAGACAATCAACTTAATAAATCAGAACAAATAATTGGTTTATTAGGCTTGTAGGAAGGAGGATTTATATTTCAGGAAAGTAATCATTTAATTGTACTCAGCATAATTCTAAATTCAACCTGAGTAAGCTTACTAAAACAACACCAATTACACTTGGCAAAAATTAAGTTCGGCCACGTGATCTTTTAGTCAAGCTAAAAGCTTCATGGTCTTACTACATTTTTACACTTCGCATAATTACTGTTCTTTTCGAAGGCTATTTAATATTGTCTTTTATTCATATTTGAAATGCCTTACTATATTATTCTTAAATTCGAAAATATTGTAATAAAATAAATATGGATCGCTTCGAAAAATACTATACCCTTATCACTGATTGGGCAATTGTTTTTGTACCAAAACTTATTATAGCTTTAGCAATATTTTTCATAGGTTTTTGGGCTATAAAAAAAGTAGTGCTAATTACAGAGAAATCGCTGCAAAGAGTAAACACCACACCTGAAATAAGTTCATTTTTAAGCTCTATTTTAGACATTACCCTAAAGTTTATTGTTGTTTTAGCTGCTGCCGGAATGATTGGTTTTGAAGTCTCTTCCCTCCTTGGCATATTAGCTGCTGCTGCATTCGCAATAGGCTTAGCACTACAGGGTTTTATGGGAAATTTTGCCTCTGGTATTACCATTGTATTCTTTAAACCTTACAAAATTGGCGATTGGGTAGAAATTGCCGATAAATTTGGTAAAGTTGAAAACATTCAAATTTTTAATACCATTATTGTTACTCCCGGTCAAAAAACAATTGTTATACCAAATGGGAAAGTAACAGATAGCAGTATTACAAATTTTTCTGCTAAAGGAGTATTAAGACTAGAACTTAATGCCCGTATCCCTTATGAAGAAAGTTTTCCTAAAGTACGCTCTATACTTATTGAAGTGATGCAAAACATGCCTGAAGTTCTGAAAGACCCAGCGCCAGCAGTCGGAATTTTAGAGTACGAATCACATGATATTATATTAGCTGTTCAGCCTTTTATTAATCCTGAGGATTTTTGGGAAGTTACCTACAAAATGAATGAAGAAATTAAGAAAGCGTTCAACAAAAATGGCATTAAAATGGCTTACTCAGAAGGTGTTGAAATCGGTAAGATTGGGGAGTAATTAAGAAGTATCAGTACTTAATTATCCTTGTTACTTTTTCTCTATTTCCACTCTGGAGTTTAACAAAATAAATTCCAGGGGAGAAACTACTTATGTTTTTCGAAACAGAACTGTTTAAATTAACCTTATCTTCTAAAAGTACTTTTCCTGTTACATTTAGTATTTTAATAGTAGCATTTACTTGAGAAGCATTAGAACATTTAACCTCAAACACCCCCTTAGTGGGATTAGGGTAAATAGATACATTTAAATCATTACTAAAAATAGATTCAAGTCCTACTGAAGTTTCAATAATTTTATCTGGTGCATAATAAGAGGCTTTAACACGAACAACCTGACCCAAATTACTAGCATTTACATTTCTAATTTTTATATCAATTTCTGCAGGCGTGTTAAGACTGTAACTTAACACCAAATTACCAACACCAACAACCGACTGTAAAACACTGCCCGTTAAAACATCATAAACGAGCAGTTCAATTTCTTCTGTATTAGAAGTTGGGTAAGCATCTATTGTAAAAATGCCTGTATCGCAATAAATTCTTCCTACATATTGCTCTTCTATACTATTTGGTTGTAAAGCTCCCCCCTGCTGTAACGAAAACGAATGTGAATCGCCTAAATCATTTGCCATTTCCCACTCTTGCTGTGTTACAATTTTTGAAGGAGAAAATCCACCTGAAATACCCGCTGGTCCCCAAATAGAATATCCTCTTCTAATGTTTGAACCATCACAAGGTGGTGTTGAAATTTGAACTTGACCATTTACATCTACAAAAACATCATTACTATTAGCTCCTGAATAGTCATGTAATTGTGTACCGGCAGCAAAGTTTGTTTGTATAGTTGCTGTTTGCCAATCGGTCCAGTTATCATTCACACTTATAATTGCTTTTGCTGAACGCTCAATAACTAAATGGTCTTGTGCCTGGAACCGTACATTATATGCTCCTGTTTTAAACTCCAACTTTTGATGACACCAAATTATGTTTTCTAGAGCGCTTCTAACAGGTAAATCTGTTTCATTTTGAGGATCGTGCCAAAAACGATTACTATTCGATAAATTAAATAAATCCTCCATAAAAACTATAGGAGCACCATCTACAGCAAACATAATAGCATGAGCAGCTTCTATTCTTGGGTCAAAAGGATTTATATGTGGTGCTAATTCATCTCCCGTGTTCCATCCTACATAATTACCATTATTATCAAACTGAGGTCTAAATGTATCATGGTTATTTACAAAAGGGGAAGTTCTTTGTCTATTATTTTGTTGGAGACTAGGTATTTGAGCCAAATTATACAATCCTCCACTTTGAACCATTGCATAAATGCCTTCTCTTAAACTAAAATCAAAGGTACCTGCTCGGTTTTGAGTGGCATTTGCCCAATCATCTAATTGATTACCACCTCCAACAAATTCACCAACAGCAAACATTTCGCTACCGCCAGAAGCAAAGCCTGCATTATTTTGAGCATTAAAAAGTAAATCTTCAACTACAGCAGTAGAAAAATGTTTAACAGCATCAAAACGGTAGCCATCTACACCCGTTTGTTTCTTATACCAAATAAACCAATTGCGAGCCTCATCGCGCATGTAATTTTCTGATTGAGCAGGATTATAACAATTACTGCATGAACTACCTCCGTATGCATTGCCTTCGTATGAAATATCTGGCCCCCAATACACGCTATTTAAATCGTTATTACAACATGCATTAAATTGGTTTGGGTAGAAGTTAGTCCAGTTTTTAGACCATCTACCCTTTCGGTTTAGGTAATCTGATTCGCTTTCATCTGTAGCTGGAGTTTCGTAACACACGTACCTAAAATTTTTATAACCTCCAGTAGTACCGTCATCATAATTAGTAAGTGCAAATTGATCTTGCCCGCCAGCTCCAAAAGCACTACCGGCATTATCAACATGGTTTAATACAACATCTTGAATAACTTCTATTCCGTTTGAATGAAAAACAGCTATCATTTTAAGCAAATCGTTTTTATTACCCACACGTGTTGCCGTTTCTCCTTTTTGATATTTATCGCCCAAATCGTAATGATCGAAAGGAGAATACCCAACTGAATTGATGCCCGTATTTTTATATGTAGGAGGAATCCAAACAGCATCAATCCCCATATTTTTAAGCCTTGGAGCCAAATCGATTAAATAAGCAGACCATCCCTCGGGGTAATTACTATTCCAATAATCCCACCAAAAGGCTTGTAACACTACTTTACTATTGGGTGGATTTTGAGTTCTGACAGAATTAACTAAAGTACATATAAGACCTAATGTGAAGAGTGCTTTTTTCATAATGATCAAATGATATTTTTATTCAACTATGAATGCTGAGGTACTAAAAAGGCTTCATCTCTTATCGAAATAAAGCCTTCTTTATTATGAAATTTAGAATACATCAAACCTCAAAAGCGGTTTTCACTTTATCTATGTAATCTAGTTTTTCCCATGTGAAAGTCTCAACATCTACTTTAATGGTTTCTCCGGTTGGTGATGAAAACGATAGCGTTTTTTCTTCAGGGTTTCTACCCATGTGACCATAAGCAGCTGTTTCTGAATAAATTGGTGTTCTTAACTTTAACCTACGCTCAATGGCTACTGGTCTCATATCGAAAATAGCAGATACTTTTTTTGCTATTTCACCATCAGATAAATCAACTTTAGCGGTTCCATACGTATCAACAAAAATACCCATTGGCTCAACTACACCAATTGCATAAGAAACCTGAACTAATATCTCATCTGCAATACCTGCAGCAACTAAGTTTTTAGCAATATGACGTGTTGCATAAGCACCAGAACGATCTACTTTTGAAGGATCTTTTCCTGAAAAAGCACCACCACCATGCGCACCTTTACCTCCGTAGGTATCTACAATAATTTTACGACCTGTAAGTCCGGTATCACCATGTGGGCCACCAATTACAAACTTACCTGTTGGGTTAATGTGGTATTTAATATCATTATTAAACAACTCTTGAATATGCGTTGGTAAACCAGCTACAACTCTTGGTATCAAAATATTTACAATATCTTCCTTAATTTTTGCCAACATGGTGTTTTCATCAGCGTTAAAATCGTCATGCTGAGTAGACACTACTATTGCATCAATTCTTACTGGCTTGTTATCATCAGAATATTCAATAGTAACTTGAGATTTTGCATCAGGGCGTAAATAAGTAATATCCTTATTTTCTCTTCTTAAAGCAGCCAGTTCTTTTAGTATTCTGTGAGACAACTCTAAGGCCAAGGGCATATAGTTATCGGTTTCGTTTGTGGCATAACCAAACATCATACCTTGGTCACCCGCTCCTTGTTCTTCAGGGTTTTCTCTATCAACACCTCGGTTAATATCATCGCTTTGCTCGTGAATAGCAGAAAAAACACCGCACGAGTTACCATCAAACATGTACTCGCTTTTGGTATAGCCTATTTTATTAATTACGTCTCTAGTAATTTTTTGCACATCTAAATATGTACTTGACTTTACTTCTCCTGCTAATACAACCTGACCTGTAGTGACGAGTGTTTCACAGGCAACTTTAGAATCTGGATCAAAGGCTAAAAAGTTATCAATTAAAGCATCAGAAATTTGATCAGCTACCTTATCAGGGTGCCCTTCCGACACTGACTCAGACGTAAATAAATAAGACATATATAGTGTATTTGAATTGCGAAGATAATACTTCTTTTTAAATAATTAAGGATGATTTTAGCACAGAAATTTGATGAAATAAATGCTCGTATATAATATTGTTGATACTATTGAAAACAAACTAAAGTTCAAGCCTACGAAAGCAGGTTAAAGGGTACGCTGCTTAAAAAGCTAGTAAAACCAATAAGCTGCGAAACTTGTGAGCAGATCACTTGGCTGCACTGCTTTTTAACAAGTAACGTTTAGCATGCTTTAGTAAGCCTCGCCAATACGCACTGGCTTCCTCCCAAAACATAATTTTACCCACTAAATAATTTAGTCCATGGTATTACAAAAGGCAAAACCACTACCCAAATTACAAAACAAATAGCCATTCCTTTTGGGTACGGTTGGTTATTCAAAATAGCCGGAAGTGCCGCAACAACAAGCCAAGAAAACTTATAAATAAGCTGAAACAAAAACACCAAACTCATTTGCACAGGATAAAATAAACCTACAACTGAAAGTAGAAAAATAGCAAACCAAAGTGCTCCCACCAACCTAAAAGCCTCAGAATAAGCAAATTGATTTTCAAAAACGGTTAAATAAGCCGATTTAGGAAAAAATAAACTTAAAATACTAATCCATCCGGCTAAAAAAATGTTAGCGATAAAAACTATACGTAAAGCGATCATAAACAACAAAACATAAAATTTTGAAAATCGTTTAAAATTAGTGCCGATGAGAACTTCTTGGGTGAAATTTAATTAACTCATCTCTTAAAAACGCATTGCTTACGTGCGTGTAAATTTCTGTGGTGGTGATAGACTCATGCCCGAGCATTTCTTGAACCGCTCTAAGGTCGGCCCCTCCTTCAATTAAGTGAGTAGCAAACGAATGCCTAAACGAATGCGGACTCACTTTTTTTGTTATACCAGCTTTAACGCCCAAATTTTTAACAACAGTAAATATCATTTCTCTAGTGAGCTGTCGGCCTCGCCTATTTAAATACAAAATATGCTCAAATTCAGGTTTAACGGGCTGTTGAACTCTAATTTCGTTTAAATAAATTTCAATGTGCTTTTTAGCTTCACGCCCCAATGGCACAAGACGCTCTTTATTGCCCTTACCTATTACTCGCAAAATACTTTCGTTAAGATAAATATTTTCAATTTCTAAGTTAACAAGCTCGCTAACCCTTAGTCCGCAACCATAAAGTGTTTCAATAATTGAGCGATTTCGCTGACCTTCTAACGTACTATGATCTATGGCTTCAAGTAACATTTCTATCTCATTTACCGATAGTACGTCTGGTAAATCTCTCCCCAGTTTAGGCGACTCAATAAGCTCTAACGGACTTACAGAAACTTCATTTTCAAGACTTAAATATTTGTAAAAGGTTTTTAAGCCAGAGATAATTCTTGCACGGGTTTTAGGGCCTAATTCTAAATCAGCTAAATAATGCAAAAACGATCGAATATCGCTTTCGGTAATTTGCTGAACCGTTTTAGGTGGATTAAGCATTTGTGCATATAACTTTAGTTTATCTACATCTCGCACATAATTTTCAGTTGTATGGTCAGACATTGATCGCTCAAGCTGCAAGTAAATTTTAAAACCATTTATGAAAGATTGCCAAGACATTTTTTAAAAAATTAAATATCGTACAAGGCATTTAATTTAGACCAATACAATGATTTTTGAGAATCATTTTCGCGTCTTTTAATCTCTACATACTTCCACTCATCATTATACTGTTCACGCAAAATGAACTTAAAATCGTCTTGGTTAACTAGCTTAGGAAAAGGTATTGTGCGTATATAAACTTTCTCCTTCTGCTCGTTTAAAAATATGCATTCTAGCCTTAATCTATCAGTATTATTTACTTCATTTAATGAAGCTCTGCTTATTTTACCTTCTGTTAAACGTTTACTTTTAAGTTCAACAGTTTCGGTTGAACCATTTGTTTTTAAAATAAAATTTAGGGTTAAAATCCGATCTTTTTTCTCTACTTCATCCAGCCCCGTTAAATCACTATTTCCGCAAGAAAACAATAACAGTAAACTAAATGTAAGTATGTGCCTTATAAGTGTTAAATACATATTTTATAAATGAACTGTCAAAGTAATTTTAAATGAAATATAACTGATTTGTTCTTACCTATGTTTTTACCTAATTTAACGATTAATTTGGCACAGAAGAAATGGCAGGAAAAAACAAAAATAAAGGTGGCATCGTGTACTCTACAAATTCAAATTATGTATTTAACGATGATAACGAAGAAGATGAAACACTTGAACCTCAACAACAAAACTTAGAAGCAAAGCTCGAAAAAAAAGGAAGGGGCGGTAAAACTGCTGTAATTATTGCTGGGTTTGTTGGCTCTAAAGACGATTTAAAAGAGCTAGGAAAGTTTCTTAAAACGCAGTGTGGAGTTGGAGGAAACGTAAAAAATGGAGAAATTATTATTCAAGGAGATGTTAGAGATAAAATAATGAAACTTCTGAAGGATAAAGGCTATAAAGTAAAACGTGTGGGAGGATAAAACCCATTACACTAATCAACTTTCATAAACAAAATTGGCTCTAGAATGGAGCAAGCGCTTACCATGCTAATGCCAATTAAACAACCTAAAAACCAAGTGCAGCCCAGCGATCTACTCATAAATTCGTAGCTTCTGGGTTTTACTAAGTTTTCAGATTATTTCATTAACATTACCCTAGTAGGCGAAATTACCGCACAGGTTTTAAAAGCAGCTTATCAGTTTGATGGTTTACCAATAAAAACCTTTTCTCTACAATACCGTCTTGGTTATGAATTACTAATTCTTTTTTATCCTTATGAAATTCCCAAATACCAGGCTTCATAAAATGACCATCGGTTGGTGATAAATACAACCATTCGCAAGTATTATCTTTATTCAACTGCAGTTTAAACCGAAACCTTGATGGCGGGAAAGAGTCTTTAAAGTCACATTTACGAAATGTGTTTACCTGACGAGAAGTATCTTCTTCATAGGAATGAGTCCAACATCCTTCAAAACCATTTTTCACCTGTTGCTTTTGAGCCAAAGAATTGCATGACATGAGTAACATTGCAAATACTGCTACTAAAAATTGTTTTGTAAACATTGGTAAATTACCCATTAGTACTCGCATTATCTGAACAGGTATATCCTTCTCCTTCTAAGCGGTCAATTTCATCTCCGGTTGCTGTGCAAACATCCTCATAAACAGTGTCAGTAATTACTGCTCCGCTTTCTAATGTGTAATCTCTTTCTGCTTGACATTGGTAACATTTTGAGCATGAACTTAATAATAAAACGATGCCAAATAATGCTATTGAAAATAGTGCTTTCATAAGTTGTGTTTAATAATTAAATATCAATTTTTATACCAAAGATGTCGATTTTTCTATTACTTGCTTGTACACGTTTTCATACAATGGTAAAATATTGTCTACATCAAATTTATCGGCTCTTGCCAATGCATTTTTAACCATTTGTGTATGTAATTCGCTATTGGTAAGTAAAGAAATACTGTTTTTTGATAAATCTTCAACATCCCCTACATTACTCATGTAACCTGTTTCGCCATGAATGTTAACTTCTGGCAAACCACCGGTATTTGTGCTAATCACCGGCACTCCACTCGCCATTGCTTCTAAAGCACTTAAACCAAAACTTTCGGTTAGTGATGTGAGTAAAAATAAATCGCTAATACTCAAAATTTCTGTTACCGAACGAAGTTTGCCTAAAAACACAGTATCGCTACACGTACCTAGTTCTCTGCACATTTGTTCCATTTTATGGCGTTCTGGTCCGTCACCCACCAATATTAGTTTTGACGGCACTTTTTTAGAAATGAAACTGAACGTTTTTATGACGTCTTCTACTCTTTTTACCTTTCTAAAATTAGATATATGAGTGATTATTTTTTCTCCATTAGGCGCATACCTTAACCTAATATCTTTATCAGGCTTAGGGGCATAAGTATAACAACATATAAAGTTAGGAATTACATCAATTTGCTTTTGAAGATCAAACGTGCTTAAAGTATCTTGTTTTAAACTCTCTGAAACAGCTGTTACTGCATCTGACTTATTAATAGAAAAACTAACTACAGGTTTAAAAGAAGGATCTTTACCTACCAAAGTAATATCTGTACCATGTAAGGTTGTTACAAAAGGAATACGTATACCCTTTTCAAATAAAATTTGTTTTGCAAAATGAGCTGCAGAGGCATGAGGAATAGCGTAATGTACATGTAAAAGATCTAGTTTTTCAAACTGAACCACATCAACTAACTTACTTGTTAGTGCCGATTCATAGGGGGCAAATTCAAAAAGTGGGTAGTTTGACACACGCACTTCATGAAAAAATATGTTCTGGGTAAATGAGTCTAACCTAAATGGTTGATCGTAAGAGATAAAATGAACTTCATGTCCTTT
This sequence comes from Flavobacteriales bacterium, assembly GCA_020628935.1. Taxonomy (GTDB): domain Bacteria; phylum Bacteroidota; class Bacteroidia; order Flavobacteriales_G; family JALEGO01; genus JAHDEG01. The sequence continues at coordinate 36,382 of JAHDEG010000005.1, read as the reverse complement.
TTTAGCCAGCTGCTTACCTAATTCTGTAGCTACTACACCACTACCTCCAAAAGTTGGATAACATACTATACCTATTTTCATACTGCCAATTAACCCTTAATAAACTAAGCTCAAATTTTCTTTCCCTTCTTGTACACTATCGTAAATTAATCGCATAATTCGTGAACGCACATTTTGCCTTATTAATTTTTTATTGTTAGCATTAGGATACACTCTGTTCGAAAGAAAAACATATACAATTTTCTCGTCAGGATCTGCCCAAGTTAGTGTACCTGTGAAACCTGAATGACCGAAGCTATCAAAAGAAACACAGTCACATGTAGGACCAGGACTACCATGAGATGCAGGTTTATCAAACCCAACAGCCCTTCTATTATTATCGCAATATTGGCATTTAGAAAACTCTTTAACTGTTTCTTCTTTCAGAAAACGTTCTCCACCATATTCACCCCAGTTTAAGTACATCTGCATAATTTTTGCTAAATCGTTTGCATTAGAAAACAAGCCTGCATGACCGCCTACTCCACCTAACATGGCTGCACCAGGGTCATGTACATCTCCGTGTACTAATTGTCTTCTGAATTGTATATCATACTCCGTAGGTACAATTTTTTCAATCTTAAATTTTTCTCTCGGTCTATAGGTTGTAGTTGGCAAACCTAATTTTGAATAAAACGTTTTGTTTACATATTGCTCTAAAGGCATTTGCGTTATTTTTTGAATGGTAGCCATTGCCAAATAATAGCCTAAATCGCTGTATTTATATTTTTTCTCTCGCAATGGTGTTGCAGTAATCTTTTTGAAAATTGTATCCATATAGGAGTGATTTATGTACATATTTTCAGCTACTCTAATATCAAACTTGCTTGAAAACTGCTTTTGGTAATATTTTGAACTTGGCCCTCCCCCCCTCTTTAGGGTTTGGTAGTAAAAAGGAATCCATGGCACCAAACCCGCTTGATGAGTGAGTATTTCACGAAAATATAAATTTGCATAAGCAGTTGTGTCAACAATTTCAGGAATATAATTACTTAAAGCGCTATCTAAGTTTAGCTTACCTTCATCTGTTAAGCGCATTATTGATGGCAAAGATGATGCTATTTTAGTGATTGATGCAATATCGTATAAATGCTCGTTCTGAACAGCAATTTTTTCTTCATACGTGTGGTATCCAAAGCTTTTTCTATAAAAAACTTTTCCTTCTTTAGCCACTAATATTTGACAACCAGGAAAAACCTGATCTTCAATACATGATTGTACTAAACGATCTATGGTATCTAATTTATTTTTAGGTATACCAAACTCATATGGTTTTACATAAGAAAAACGAATTACCGAATCAATAGTAATGCCCGTTCCTGCTTTATGAAACTTTGTACTCATCGGCAAAGCTCCCTTTATTTTAATTCCTCCAAAAATCATTTGAGCAGAAACTTCTTGTGTAAGCGAATCATCTTGGTATGAAACCATTACTACATCAATATTATTTAAGGTATTAAAACTGTTAAGTGCGTATGGGTTAGAAAACGTATTTAGAATTATTTTACTTCTATTAGAGGCAGCTACACTCTCTATAAATTCAACACTTTCTTTTTGTAATCCGTAGTTTTTGCTAACCTTTTGATTTGTATTGTGGAAGGAAAAAATAACGGTTGAGTATCGTTTTAAATATTTAGCTAATTTTTCTTGTTCAGATTTCTCTTTTAAGGAAGGAATCGCGAACAAATCTACATTATGATACAACGAAAGTGTCTTTTGAAACGGAGCAACTCTGTTTGTACCTAAAACTACTGATGCTATTTTTTGCTTATCCAATTCTTTAATTGGGAGCAATTGATTTTGGTTCTTCACCAAGGTTATAAATGACTCAATTAGCTTTCTGTTAAGCGCAGAATATTGTTCTTTATTTAAATCTTCATAAAGCTTATTTAAGCTGATTTTTTTAGATTTATCCACCCCAAAATAGCTCTTTGCTTTTAATATTTTTTTACATCGCGCTCTTATTTCTTCTTTAGTTATTAAACTGTCAGAAATCGCTTTTTCAATTTTCTCTATGGCTAATGGTACGTTTTCAGAAAATAATAAAACATCATTTCCAGCTAATAATGCCTTCACATCTACTTCTCCAGGCGGATAATAAGAACTTACTCCTTTCATATTTAAGGCATCTGTAAAAACCAATCCTTTATAATTCATCTTGTTTTTAAGCAAGTCTGAAACAATTTTATTAGATAATGTTGAGGCAATGTTTTTGGAGGAATCTAAGGCCGGAACACTTAAATGTGCAACCATAATGCTCTTTAAACCTGAGTCAATGGCTTGCCTAAAAGGATATAATTCTAAAGAATCCATTTGTGCTTTACTTGAATTTACTGTTGGCAATGTTAAGTGAGAATCACTATCTGTATTACCATGGCCAGGAAAGTGTTTACCATTTGCCATTACTCCATTATCTTGCAAGCCATTGATATAGGCTATTCCTTTATGAGCTACGTTTTCCTTTTGTTCACCAAATGATCTACTATTAATTACCGGATTTTTACTATTGTTATTTACATCTAAAACCGGTGCTAAATTTACGTGAATACCTAAACGCTTACATTGCTGAGCAATTTGATTGCCCATTTCATAAATAAGCTTATTGTTTTTAATTGCGCCTAATGCCATTTGACGAGGATAGGCTATGGTACTATCTAATCGCATAGCCAAGCCCCACTCACCATCTATTGATATTAGTAAAGGTATGTTAGATTTTGATTGATATAGGTTTGTTAAATTAGCTTGTCTTAGCGGACCGCCTTGAAAGAAAATAAGACCACCAATTTCGTGTTTCTCAATTAATTTTAAAATCTCCGACTCATGTTGTTTGCCCTTATTAGAATAAGCAGCAACCATAAAAAGTTGCCCTATTTGTTGTCTTAGGCTTAATGATTCTAATTGTTTTTCTGCCCAAACTTCTGCAATAGAGTCTTTTTTAATCTCTTCCAATTGTTTTTTAGTCAATTCTTTTTTTGCAACCGGCTTAAAAGCAAAAATTGCAATAATGGAAATAAGTATGAATATAGTAGAGTAAGAGAGGAGCTTTTTCAAAGTAATAATGTATTTGATATAAAAAACACTAAAAATGATTATTTAAAGCCTTTAGCTTTTTTCTTTTTCTGCGCTTTTTTAATCTCTTGTGTACTTAAATAAAAACGATCAAGTCTTTTTTTATACTTTTCATTAATGTTAGGATAGTTATCCAAAAAATTGGAAAAAACGCCTAGCTGCCTACCCAAGCCATTAGCTATTGCCCTGCTATCAGTATCTCTTTCATATTTTTTTCTAAATTTCTTAGAAAAAACATATTTAATGCCGTCTATAAAAACATTCCAGCTAGATTTATCAACATAATCACGTATATGTGCTAATTCATGGCCTAGCAAGCCAACTTTTTGATCATTAGACATATCAACAACTGTAAACCCTGTATTTACTGGAGAGGAATTTACAAAAACGTGATATTTTCTATATCGCTTTCTCTTAAACATTGAGCTATAAACAGGACGAGCTTGCATACTACAGTTTAATTTTTTGAAAACAATTTGAATAGGCACTTCTTTCATTACATCATAATGACTTAGGGCTTCGTAAATAGGTTGTTGAATATATTTATACAAACTATCATTCTTACCACCTTTATAAGAAACATTAGTAAAACTTATTAGTGCTTCTTGAGCTTTAAACGCTAAGGGGAAAGCCACTAGAAATACTAATATCACAGATTTTCTGATTGTTATAATCATAATTTAATGAACTAAAATACAATTTAAATGCTTCAATATTATTTCAAATGCCAATCAGTAAAATATTCTATGGGTTTTCTCTGCCCCTTGGGCCAGTCGATGGAAGGATAACCTAAGTATAAAAACCCTAAACATTTATCATTTTTACCGAGGTTTAAAAATGAATGCATTTGCTTGGTGTACGTAACCCCACCTGAGCCCCAATAAGTACCTATTCCATACGCAGTAGCTAACAAGCTCATATTCTGCACAGCACAAGCGACAGACTGAATTTCCTCTATCTCAGGTATTTTTTGAGATTCTTGTCGTTTCATACAAAGAGCAATAATAACTGAAGACTCTAAAGGCCGGTCTTTTAGCTTTTTGTACTTACTTTTATTGAAGGCTTCTTTAGGAGTTATTGTTTTGTATGTAGATGCTTGAAAATCTGCAAAGCGATTAATTCCTTCCTCCATAAAAACCTGAAAATGCCATGGCTGAGTTAATCCGTGTGTAGGAGCCCACTTTGCGGCATTTAAGAGTTTTTCAACAATTTCTTTATGAACTTTTCTGCTTTTAAATTGAGAAGGTTTTATTGTTCTTCTTTCCTCAATAACGCTTTGTATTTCACTAACATTAAACTTCATAAATTAGGTTTTATGATATTGTATTAAATTATGAATTGGGCTTTTTATAACCTTACCAAGGTTAATCTTTTTAAGATTAAGTGCTTGCCTCAATTCTTCTTTAAAATGAAAAGCTATTGAACCACAAAAATGCACTTCATAACTATTATAACTAGGCACCTTGCAAATATGCTTATCAATAAATTCCGAAAATGAGTTTATTAACAACCGCTGTATGTAGTCCGTTGCTTTAAAATCTGTAATGAGTTTTACTAGCGAAGCTAAATAGCGGTTAGCATTCGTATTTTGATAGACTTTTTCAAATATAATTGACTTACTTAATCCATTTCCTTCCAAATAATTATATAACTCATTTGGTAAGTTATGGTTAATGAAATCTGCTGCAATATATTTACCAATGTGAGCACCGCTTCCTTCGTCACCCAAAATGTAACCTAATGAACTAGTGAAATTATTAGTGGTTTCACCAGTATAAAAAATACAGTTAGAACCAGTGCCTAAAATACAACATATTGCAGGTACCGTATTGGTCGTTGCATTTACAACTGCAGCAATATCGTGGTTAACAATTACTTTTGCCCCTTTAAAAACTTGATTTAAAGCACTGCCAATTACTCTATTTTTATCCTCACTTGAGCATCCAGCTCCGTAAAAATAAACATGCTTAATTTCTTCTTTTAAACTTATCAAATCACTACAAGAACTAATTTCTTGTACAATAAATGATGTGGAATGAAAGAGTGGATTAAAGCCTGACGTTTGCACGATAGTCTCTTTTTTTGAAGTACCATCTTCAATTATTGCCCAATCTGTTTTAGTTGAGCCACTATCTGCAATTAGTATCATAAGTTAATATACGTCATAAGTAATTTCAACGGTCTCAGATATTGGGTGTGATTGACAAGTTAAAATATAACCCTCCTCAATTTCTCCATCTGTAAGTGCAAAATTCGTATCCATTTTCACTTTTCCTGATAATGTTTTAGCCTTACAAGTTGTACAAACTCCTCCTTGACAAGAAAAAGGAGCATCTAAACCAGCAGACAATGCTGTCTGAAGAATAGAGTCGCCTCCCTCACTTAATTGTACTTCGTGTATTTGTTCATCTAGTGTAATTTTTACTGTACTCATATCCGTATTTTAATCGTCAAAACTCAATACTACTTTCTCAGATTTAGGTATTGCCTGGCAAGTTAGTATATATCCATCGGCTACTTCTTCATCCTCTAAAGCATAATTTAAAATCATCTCTACTTCCCCTTTAATCACTTTTGCTTTGCATGTACAACACACTCCACCTTTGCAAGAATAAGGAATATCTAAACCTTTATCCATTGCTACATCAAGAATCATATCTGATGTATTTGCATACTCAAAAGTCATTCTATCGTCATCTTTAACAAAAGTAATTTCGCTAGTGCCGTCTTCAAAGCTTGAACTATTGACTGCTTCAACTACAATATCTTTATTGACATCTTTTTTTGGTGGAGCTCCAAACAGTTCGAAACGCACTTGTTCTTTATTAATGTTTTTATTTATCAGCCAATCTTTAACATCCATTATCATATGAAATGGACCGCAAATGAAAAACAAATCTATTTTATGTATATCAACAAAATATTTAGAAAAGGCTTCGCATTTATCTACGTCTATCCTTCCTCTAAACAAATCATTACCAATATGTTCTTTGCTTAAAATATTGTACACTGCAAATTTGTCGGTATAAACATCTTTTAATGCTAAAATCTCATCTTTAAATAAAATTGTATCCGTTTTTTTATTTCCATAAAACAACACAATATCACTATTGGGCTCATTTTGGAGGATATCTTTAATGATCGAGATTATAGGTGTAATACCACTACCAGAAGCAAAAAAACAATATTTGTTATCATTTGAAGGTTTCACATCTACTGTAAATCCTCCCATAGGAATCATTACATCTAAAACATCTCCTTCCTTAAGAACTTCATTCGCGTAAGTAGAAAACTTACCTCCCTCAACTTTTTTAACTCCAATTCGCAACGAATTTTCATGCGGAGCCGAACAAATAGAGTAAGATCGTCTTAATTCTTCTCCATTAAGATCTGTCTTAACTGTTAAATATTGCCCTGACTTAAATTTAAATTGTTCTTTTATTTTTTGATCAGACAAGTCAAACGCAATAGAAACCGAATCAATAGTTTCCTTTTTTATGCTACTTACTTTTAATGGAAAAAATCTACTCATAATCTTAATAGTAGTTGCGAATTTAAAACTTAATGAACAGTTTAAATAATTTTTGGTTTCATTAGTGTATAAACTTTACTAAAATGCCGTTTTTTCGTATTTTAGAAGAACAATAAATAACTATGGGAGAGATTAGTTTAGAAGAAAAATTTCAAAACACCATTGACAAAGAGTCTAAAATTGAGCCTAAAGACTGGATGCCAGATGGGTACAGAAAGAATTTGATACGTCAAATATCTCAACATGCACATTCAGAAATTATAGGCATGCTACCGGAAGGTAACTGGATAACTAGAGCTCCTAGCTTAATGAGAAAGGTTTCTTTACTAGCCAAAGTACAAGATGAAGCTGGTCACGGTTTATATTTATATAGTGCTATGGAAACATTAGGGCTAAGTAGAGATGAAAGCCTTGAACAACTGATTACAGGTAAAGCAAAATACTCAAGTATATTTAACTACCCTACTATAAGTTGGGCAGATATTGGAGCAATTGGCTGGCTTGTTGATGGAGCTGCCATAGTTAATCAGGTTGCTTTACAAAGAACATCTTACGGCCCATATGCAAGAGCAATGGTAAAAATTTGCAAGGAAGAAAGTTTTCATCAGAGACAAGGTTTTGAGATAATGACTAACCTAGCAAAAGGGACAAAAGAACAAAAAGAAATGGCCCAAAATGCATTAAACAGATTTTGGTGGCCCTCTTTAATGATGTTTGGCCCTAGTGATAAAGATTCAACTCACTCTGATCAGTCATTAAAATGGAAAATTAAAAGAATGACAAATGACGAACTACGTCAAGAATTTGTGAATAAAACTATCCCTCAAGTTGAATTTTTAGGATTAACAGTACCAGATCCCGATTTAAAGTTAAATAAGAAAACTGGCCAATATGAGTTTGGAGCTATAAATTGGGAGGAGTTTTATAATGTAATTAAAGGAAGAGGACCTTGCAACAAAGAAAGAATAGCCGCAAGAACTAAGGCTCAAAAAGAAGGTGAATGGGTTAAAGCTGCAGCAAAAGCATACAGCGCAAAGAAAATAAACCGAAGAAACACTAAAGCTGCCTAATGAGTACAAATAACGAGTGGCCTCTATGGGAGGTTTTTTTAAGAACCAAAAAAGGCTTAAATCATAAGCATGTTGGTAGTATTCATGCCGCAGATGAAGAAATGGCTATTGAAAACGCAAGAGATGTATATACCCGAAGAAATGAAGGAATAAGTATTTGGGTTGTTGAATCCTCCCACATACATGCTTCATCTCCTTCGGAACAAGAATCTTTATTTGATGCTGCAAATGACAAAGTTTACAGACATCCAACTTTTTACAATATTCCTGACGAAGTAGGTCACATTTAGCATTTACATGAAATTATCGAATCTCGAAACGTTCTGCTTAATTCTAGCAGACTCTAACTTAATACTTGGTCACAGACTTTCCGAATGGTGTGGTCATGGGCCAGAGTTAGAACAAGACATAGCCCTTATTAATGTTTCACTTGACTTAATCGGACAATCAAGAAGCTTGTACCAACATATTGCTAAAAACGGTGAAACAGAAGATGACATTGCCTACTTAAGAGACGCCAAAGATTTTAAAAATCATTTGCTTTGTGAAATTCCTAATGGGCATTTTGGAGATACTATTATAAGACAATTTTTATACGACAGTTTTCATTATTTTTTATTAGAAGGACTAACAAAGTGCAAAAACAACTTTTTAAGGGGTTATGCTTTGAAATCTATCAAAGAGGTTCAATATCACCTTAAACATTCCGGTAATTGGAGTATTCGTTTAGGAGATGGCACAAACGAAAGTCATAATAAATTACAAGAGTCACTTAATAATATTTGGGCATACACACCTGAAATGTTCGAACTAAACACCCCAGAAATTCAATTTTACGAAAAACTTGGGTTAAACAAAGATAAAATTAAAAATAACTGGATAAACCATACCAATAATGTGCTAAGAGAAGCTACACTTAAAATTCCAGAATCCAATTGGGGGCAATCGGGAGGAAAAACAGGGCAGCACACTGAACACTTAGGGTTTATTTTAGCAGAAATGCAACACGTTCGTAGATCCTATCCTGACGCTAAAAACTGGTAATCACTAATTCACGATGTATTATCTTACCTTTATTATCTATTAAACGTTACTATCATTCCATACAAAAGACTATTTAATGGCAGACTTAGAATTCAATAAAAATGAAGATGGCTTAAAGCTTCTAATATCTAAACTAGATCGAAAGCTTAATGAAGTTTATAAAGGCGGAGGAAAAGCCAAAATGGATAAACACAGAAAAAAAGGTAAGTTAACTGCTAGGGAAAGGATTGAATATCTTTTAGACGAAGGTTCGCCACAAGTTGAAATTGGAGCTCTTGCAGGAGATGGAATGTATGCCGAACATGGAGGATGCCCATCAGGTGGTGTAGTTGTTATTATTGGGTATGTGAGAGGAAGACAATGCATTGTTGTAGCAAATGATGCGACTGTTAAAGCGGGGGCTTGGTTTCCAATAACAGGTAAAAAGAACTTACGAGCTCAAGAAATTTCGATAGAAAATAATCTCCCGATCATATATTTAGTTGATAGTGCAGGTGTTTATTTACCTATGCAGGATGAAATTTTCCCTGACAAGGAACATTTCGGACGTATTTTTAGAAACAATGCAGTTATGAGCTCTATGGGAATTACCCAAATAGCAGCCGTTATGGGGAGTTGTGTAGCTGGTGGAGCTTATTTGCCAATTATGAGCGATGAATCGCTTATTGTCGAAAAAACTGGATCTATTTTTCTTGCAGGTTCATACTTGGTGAAAGCAGCCATTGGAGAAAAAATTGATAATGAAACACTCGGTGGTGCTGACACGCATTGCGATATCTCTGGTGTCACCGACTACAAAAGTAAAAACGACAAAGAATGTTTAGATACCATTAAAGATATTGTTGAAAAAATTGGCTCAAAAGAACTTGCAGGTTACAACAGACAAGAACCATCTCTTCCAAAAGAAGACATGAATGAAATCTTAGGAAAAATGCCTGTCAGTAGAGCTAAGCCATACAATACTTTAGATATTATTAAAAGATTAGTTGACAATTCTAAATTCACTGAATACAAAGCTACTTACGGCAAAACTATTGTTTGTGGATATGCACGCATCGATGGCTGGTCTGTTGGAATCGTTGCAAACCAAAGAAAACTTGTAAAAAGTGCAAAAGGAGAAATGCAGTTTGGAGGAGTTATATATTCCGATTCAGCTGATAAGGCTGCACGATTTATAATGAACTGTAATCAAAAGAAAATTCCATTAGTATTTTTGCAGGATGTTACTGGTTTTATGGTAGGATCAAGGTCTGAGCATGGTGGTATAATCAAAGATGGAGCTAAAATGGTAAATGCTATGGCTAACTCGGTGGTACCCAAATTTACCGTTATAACTGGAAACTCATACGGAGCAGGTAACTATGCTATGTGTGGTAAAGCCTATGACCCCAAATTAATAGTAGCTTGGCCAACTGCCGAACTTGCCGTTATGGGAGGAGAACAGGCAGCTAAAGTGCTTTTGCAAATTGAAGTTGCATCCTTAAAAAAGAAAAAAGAAGAAATTACTCCTGAAAGAGAAAATGAAATATTAGACAATATTAGAGCTAAGTATAAAGAACAAACTTCTCCTTATTATGCAGCCTCCAGACTATGGGTTGATGCTATTATTAATCCTTTAGAAACGCGTAAAGTTATTTCTATGGGAATTGAAATGGCAAACAATAAAAAAATTGAAAGAGCATTTAACCCAGGAGTAATTCAAACCTAAAATGTTAAATAAAAAAACACAATAAGTCGTTTTGTTAAACCTTTATGACTTATTTTCGTTAAAATTGTTTTAAGAAATAATATTATTATGAATAAAGGACTTTTATTATTAGGACTCGGAATTACCTTACTTGTTCAAAGTTGCTCAAGTGGAGATAAAAAGGAAACTAAATCTGAAGAGTTAACAGACAATACAGAAATAACCGAAATGCAAGAAGAACCGGAACCATTGGATATCGTTTTTCCATCACCACTTCAAGTAGCTTCAATATTTAAACGTTCCGGACTTACTTACATCGAAAACGTAACCAATGATCCTAATAAAGTTGAAACTTATGATTCTCAAATGAGAAAATCTCTCAACTTTGGAGTTTACGGAGCAGACCTCGCATATTGTGTACTAAATAATCAAACTCAAAAATCACTGGAGTACCTAGCAAATGTTAAAGACCTTAGTAATGATTTAGGTATTTCAACAGTTTTCCAAGCTGACGAGTTGTTTGCAACTTTTGAAAACAACATGGGTAACGAAGACTCTTTGATATACGTTATTGCAGGGATTCAAGAACGCTTAGATGATTACATTCAAATGAATGAAATGAACCATTTATCTACAATTTATTTTGCTGGTGGATGGGTCGAAGCAATGCACATGGGTTCAAGAGTTCTTGAAGCATCTGACGACAAAAAACTTACTCAACACATGCTTGAGCAAACACTACTGCTAGAAACAATTGTTAGAGCATTTGATAAAAGCCCATACAAAGAAGACCCATTAATTAGCGAATTACATAAGCAATTAAAAGAATTTGATACTCTAGTGAATTCTTTTGAATACATTAAAGATAGACCTATTGAGGAAATTCCTTTAGATGAGATTATATTAACAAATGAGGAGGTTAAATCTTTAATTGAGATGGCTTCTAAACTTAGATCAACTATAGTAAATGTTTAAAAATCATAATTTTTTAAAAATGAAAACTTTAAAAACCAAGATAACTAGTATCTCAATATTACTATTTTTTCTATCTGTAAGTTTTACGGGAGTTTCTCAAAGTTCTTCTTGTAACACTGTTGAGCTTAAAACTCAAAGTAAGGAATTTTTGAAACCAGATTTTAGATATGATGCTTCTAAAACAACTTACTTAACTTTTTTAAATAAAAAGCAATTTAAAGAATTAGAGGTTCCCTTATATATAGGCGAAAAATACAAATTAGTTTTTAACACCGCTGGTGTACCTGAAAATGTAGATATTGAAGTCTATACAAAAAAATACGAAGCAAATGGCAGAGAACTTCTTTTCTCTTCAAGAGATAGTGAACCAACCGATAATTGCTACACTTTTGAGCCTACAAAAGCTTTGAGAAGAGTTTATATCGATTATTTAATCCCTCCTGCAAGTGGTGAAAAATCAAGTGGATGTGTTGTGATGACATTAGGTTATAAGATTAAAAAGTAAACAGTATTTAATTTAAATTTCTTTAATCAAAGTCAGCACTATTTTTAGATGCTGACTTTTTTTGTTTAAAATATGGAGGACAAAATAGAAAGACTCAAAAAAAAATACGACTTAACCGGTCAAAAACTTGATTCGTATTTAGAGGGATTACTATTATCTAATTACTTGAGCTATTGGGAATATATACATTTAGATACTTTATTATCACTTCAAACACCAAAAACAGACTTCCCTGACGAAAAAATATTTGTTATCTATCACCAGATTACAGAGCTATACTTTAATCTTTGCATTCATGAACTTGAACAAATTTCTGTAAATGGCATTAATGTAACAGATAACGGAAGAATTTTAGGAAACAACAAAATCATAGATATAGATTACTTTAAATCAAGATTAAAAAGACTAAATAGCTATTTTGATAGTTTAATTCAGTCGTTTGATATTATGATTGAAGGAATGGATCATGATCAATTTACGAAATTCAGAATGGCGCTTCTACCCGCCAGTGGTTTCCAATCTGCACAATACAGAAAAATAGAAATTGCATCCACCAATCTAATTAATTTAGTTGATAAAGAAGAAAGAGACCAAACAGTAGATGATTTAAGTGTTTCGGAATTATTTCAAAAACTTTACTGGAAAAAAGGAGCTATAGACTTAAAAACCAATAAAAAAACATACACCTTAAAGCAGTTTGAAAAAAAATATAGTTCAGACCTCATACAGTGGGCAGAGAAGTTTGAGGGAGCAAACCTTTGGAGTAAATATGAAGATTTAAAAAAAAGAAACTTAGTAGATCAAGAACTTGTTAAGCTACTAAAAGCTTTTGACGACAAAGTAAATGTAAGCTGGCCTATGTCACACTTAAAATCGGCTGCCAGATACTTACAACAAAAAAATAAAGGAAAAGTCACCGAAGCTACTGGAGGAACCAATTGGAAAAAATATTTATCGCCAAGATTTCAAAAAAGAATTTTTTATCCATCGTTATACACTAAACAAGAAATTGATGACTGGGGGAAAAATTATGTTAAGAGTATTTTTAATCCAAAATAAAAAGTTAACAATCAAACGTTTATGACTTTTTATCAAAAAAATAAATAATATTTAAAACTATCATTAAATTGGCTTTTTACAAATTTCTGATTATCTAAAGTCAGACTTTATCACAAGAACATTTAATGAAGGTTAATTTAAAATCTATACTACTATTAGTAATAACCGTAGCAGTTCTACTTGTAGGGTATAACAAATACAATCATAGCACAGAGCCAGTTGAGGAATTTGAAGAAACCGTTGAAAGCAATGGCTACTTTCTTGATTTCTCGCTAGACTCATTCATCCTTATAGAAGAAACTGTAAAAAAAGGAGACTTTTTTGCCGATATTCTGTTACAACACGACATACCATATGCAAAAATACTAACATTAGCTGAACATGCCGATAGTACTTTTGATATTAGAAAAATGAATCTGGGCAATAGTTATTATGTTTTAAAAAGTAATGATACTGTACAAGATCCTAAATACTTTGTATACAAAAAAAATGAAGTTGAGTTTGTTGTTTTTGATTTACATGATGCACTTACCGTTTCAAAAAAAGAAAAAAAAGTTACACTTGTTGAAAAACAAATTGCCGGGAGTATACAAAGTAGCTTATATCAAACACTAATTAACTCAGGAGGTACACCAGAGCTAGCTGTTTATATGGCAGATATTTATGCTTGGAGTATAGATTTTTATAAAATTCAAAAAGGAGATTGGTTTAAAGTAATTTATGAGGAAAAAAAAGTTGATAGCTTAACTATTGGGGTTGGTAAAATAAAAGCTATGATTTTTAATCATCAAAAAAGAGATTTTTATGTTTTCAGAAATTCCGCTGACGGAGATGTCACTTTTTACGATGAGGAAGGAAAAAGCCTTCAAAAATTCTTTTTAAAAGCACCTGTTAAATACTCAAGAATAAGCTCTAAATTTTCTAAAAGAAGATTTCACCCTGTTCAAAAACGTTTTAAATCACACTTGGGCACTGATTATGCAGCTCCTCATGGAACTCCTATTGTATCTGTGGCTGACGGAAAAGTTATAGCAGCTACAAGAAAAAAATTTAATGGTAAGTATGTTAAAATTAAACATAATGATACTTACACCACTCAATATTTACACATGAGTGGTTTTGCACCTGGCATTAAAAAAGGATCGTATGTTAAACAAGGTGAAGTTATTGGCTACGTTGGTAGTACTGGATTAGCAACAGGACCTCACGTATGTTTTAGGTTTTGGAAAAACGGCAAGCAAGTAGATCCTTACAAAGAAAAATTTGTACAAACAGAACCTAAAAGAGTCAAGAACATGAAAGATTATAAAATTCTAGTAGATGATCTCAAAGGTAGACTTGATAAAATGACCATTTAGCTTCCATAAATATCATTATAAACCTCTTTGGCTATACTGAAATTACGATATTTTTTTGCTGTAGCTATTATTTTCGTTCTTAATTGATCCTTATCTTCAAGGTTCAATAGTTCATCAATCTTTTTTATCGATTTTAAACATCCATCCTCACTCGTATCCTCCCAAATACTACCAATATTCTTTCTTTTAATAATTCCACTATCGTCAGATATATTTGGGGTAACAATAACTGGTAAACCCATCGCCCAGTATTCACCTGTTTTAATTGGTGTGCCATAACGCTTAGAGGGGACAGGAATGAATGGCACGAGTCCGAAATTGGCTACGCCAATATACTTAGGAACATCTGAATGATTTACAAATTTTTTAATTAATCCAACCGAATCAAACCCTGTTTCGTTCATCCAGCACTTTAACTCACTCTCTGGGTGATTCGACAAAAGCAGAAACCGAAATTTATCTAACCCCCAGTAATTTTGAGCAGCTACTGCCAACCTAAAAATTTCAGATTTATAATATGACCCTCCAAACTTACCCGCGTAAACCATCACAACTTTTCCCTTTAAGTTCAGTCCATCTATCAAAAAAGGATCGTTTATCTTATTTTGGCTGAACAAACTAAAATCAATACAAGCTGGCTTCGTATAATAGTTTTTCAAATTAAAATTATAGCGTTCTAAAACATAATTGTTCATACTTTTTACACAGGTGATCACCTTACTAGCACGTTTTATTTGCAACTTTTCAAGTTTAAATAATATTTTAAAAGCGAGAGAATTCACATTCCAGGTATTGCTTTCTAACATAATATCAGCGTGAGGCTCAAAACTATCCAACACCAACTTCTTACCTGTAGTTACAGAGAGTAAATAACCAATAGCTCCCCCTGGTGAACACCAACCGTGTATAACAGATATTCGTTTGATAAGGATGAAAAACCACAATTTTATCGTCCAATATAGCCAACGAAAAATCATTACCGGTCCAAATTTATCATAGTTAATACAAAGTATTTCAATACTTTTTAGCCTTAACTCATCAATTTTATTTTCATCGGGTATCCCTTTATTAATTGTAAGTAAGTAAACCTTATTCACCTTTTTATGCTTTAACATTTCTTCTACATACGGTAACGTATACGTCTGAATTAAAGCATCGTCTAAACTAAAATAAGTGGTAACAAGAATATTACTTGGCGACTTAAGCATAAAATAAATACATATTAATAATTAGATTGTAATGAGAGATCGCAGTTAAACAATACATTATTATTACTTTAGCACAACCTAAAAATCACATCTACAGTGTTAAGTTTTTTAAAAAACAAATATAGAAAAGAGCAATTCAAACCTAGCTGGTTTTCTATAATATTCAATGCGTACTATTTTAATAGAAAAACCATTTACTCTGGCTTGCAAAAACTCATTCCTCAATTAAGTGGTGATCTACTAGATTTTGGATGTGGAGTAAAGCCTTATAAAGATCTTTTCCATGTAAATAAATATATTGGTTTGGACTTAGATGTTAATGAAGGACACAATTTACCGAGAACTGAAATTGACGTGTTTTACGATGGATCAAAAATACCTTTTAAAGAAAATACATATGATAGCATTTACACTTCAGAAGTATTTGAACATGTATTTAACCTTAAAGAAATTATTTCAGATATTAATAGAGTACACAAAACAGGCGGAAAAATGCTAATTACAATGCCTTTTGTTTGGCAAGAGCATGAAATGCCTAACGATTTTGGAAGGTATACATCAGCAGGAATAAAAGCGATATTAAAAGAGTGTAATTACGAAATTGAAGAACATATAAAAGGTCCCTCCTATTTTCAGTCTATAATGCAACTTTTAGCCTGTTATATTCATCATACTATTTTACCGAAATCTAATAGTTTGAAGTTTATTTTAGCCCCTTTGTTCATATTCCCAATAAATCTTGCAGGCATATTGCTGAATTTCATTTTACCTAAAAATTCATCGTTTTACATAAACCATGTCATTTTAGTTCGAAATGTAAAGAGTTAAACTTTGCTATATTTAAAAATACCAAGTAATAGTCTCGCAAAGTGAATAACTGTCACTCTTTTGAAAGGGAATACATTTAATAACTTTAAATAGTATTTAAACGCCAACCGTGATTGCCCATCTAAATTATAGTGTACTGAACAAAAGTAGTAAGTCCAATAGTTTAATGTTCTCTTATCATAATTTTCCAGTGGCAAATTCGTTAAAGCCCAATTGTTTGCTCTTAACCGAGCATTTATAATGTTATTGTGATTCGTTCTCATTGATCGCCCATCATGATCAATAATTATCCTACTTACTTCAGGTACAATTAGTATTTTATCGTACAGTAGGTTTTCAAGCGCAAACAACCAATCTTCCATAATAGAATACGCTCTATCTTCTTGAAACAATTTTAAGTTTGTGTTCGCTAGTCTACAACAATACAAACAACCCAGAACATTCCCCTTCAAAAGAAGTTTATAATCATAAAACCCCTCTTTTAAAGCATCAAAATCTGGTATCCTCTTGTTTTTACCAACTACTCTAATGTTATAGTTGGTTGCTATGAAATTAGGATTGTTATTCTGTTTTATCTTTTTAAAAAGAAGCTCTAAATAATGCTCTAAAAATAAGTCATCAGAGTCTAAAAATATAACATACTCACCTTTTGCTAAAGAAATACCTTTATTTCTTGCAGCACCTCTTTCAGCATTTTTTTGGTGATGAACGTGAATCTTATTATTGTTCTTGTACTGCTCAAGAACACCTAATGTATTATCTGTGCTTCCGTCATCAACAACTATTATTTCAAAATTTTGATAAGTCTGATTTAAAACACTCTCAATTGTTTTTTCAATAAAGTTAGCGCGATTGTAAGTAGGAATTATTACTGAAAAGTACGGACTCATTTTACCTTAATTTTCTTAATAGCGATATCCCCTTTTTTCCAATGAACTTTGATTTTAATATTTCGTTTAAAAGCCCTTTTCTACTATAAAAATCATTATCAAACTTCTTTAATAGCCCACCAATTTTATTAGACATCTTAAAATCTAAAGCTTGGTAATAATAATGAAACTGATTTAATAAAAAGAAGCAAAAGGTTTTATGCATAAAAGCAGAATCAAAGTTCTTAGAGGCTTTATTTATCTCTGATGAATTATGATAGTAATTGTTCTCCTCTAAAAAAGAAATAATAAAATTAGCCGATTCTACACCCCTTAAATTTCTACAAAAAACTTTATGCCAATCTTCAGCAAATCGAATGAGTTCATTCGATTTGCTGGCCTCGTGCATCCGGTAACGAGAAAACAAATCATCAACAGCAAGTACATCATAATTCAAAAACACTCTGCTTTCTAAATCAAAATCCATCCCATAATGTAAACGTTCATCTACACCACCAATAGCATCTAAAACCGATTTACGAATAAAAGACGATGGCTGAGGAAAAGGTATATAAGCTAGATATTTATATTTAACATCCTCACTTACACCACCTATAATCTCATCCTTCCTACCAGAACCAAAAACAATGGTTTTACCATGCAGCATACCAATATTTTCATTATTACTAAAGTAATTATTAGCAAGTTCTAATGCGTTATCTACATAAGCATCATCGCTATTTAACCAAGTAACAATATCTCCAGTAGCCTTTTTAAAGCCCTTATTTATAGCATCACTCTGCCCACTATCTGGCTCACTTACCCAATAGGTAATATAATTTGCATACTTTTTTATTACTTCAACTGTATTATCAGTACTTGCGCCATCAATTACAATTAACTCAACCTCTTTATAAGTTTGGTTTATAACCGATTGCAAGGTCTCTTCAATAAAATGACCTTGATTAAACGAGGGAACTACTATAGAAAACGTTAACTTTTTCAATGCATGCAAATCTAAGTCAATAGCCCCATTATTAGTGCATTATGTACAATAAAATTTCAAAAAACAGAAATTTATTTAATAAATATAGTACTATGTATTGCACAATACCTTTTTTTATATATATCTTTGTTATGTACTATTACTAAAAGAATGAAAGTTGAAAACACAAAAGCTCAAATGAGAAAAGGAATACTAGAGTACTGTATTCTGTACATCATGAAAGAGGGCGAATACTATCCGTCAGACATTATTGTTGAGCTAAAGCAAGCCAAGCTAATAATTGTAGAAGGTACACTTTACCCCTTATTAACGAGACTTAAAAATGCAGGACTACTAACTTACCGATGGGAAGAATCAACCATGGGGCCACCAAGAAAATACTACTCTATTACAGAAATAGGGAAATCTTTTTTAGAAGAATTAAACGGCACATGGATTGAACTTTCAGAAGCCATAAAAAAAATTGAAACCAAACATAAGTAGTACAGCAACAAAACAAACATGAAAACAACAGTTAACATAAACATCAACAGAACCGCCTTTATTATTGATGAAGACGCCCATATTAAACTTAAAAATTATTTATCTACAATAGAGGGGCATTTTAAAGCCTCTGAAGGTCGAAACGAAATAATGGAAGATATTGAAGCCCGCATTTCCGAGCTTCTACATGGCCGTATAAACTCAAGCAGCCAGGTTGTCACCCTAACCGATGTAGATTATATCATTGATACAATGGGTAAACCCGAAGAATACTCAGATGGCGAAACATATGATGAAACAGAAAAAAACAATCAACAAGCCAACACAGGTAGTGGTTTTAGTAAAAAAATATATCGCGATACAGACCAACGTTTCTTAGGCGGAGTTTGCGCAGGCATTGGCCACTATTTTAGTGTAGATAAAGTATGGATAAGGCTTGCGTTTGTAATATTAGTTGTATTTGCCGGCTTAAGCGTAATCCCATACATCATACTTTGGGTAATAATTCCGGCAGCAAATACGACAGCTGAAAAACTAGAAATGAAAGGCGAAAAACCCGATTACTCAAATATTGGTAAGGCAGTAGAAAACGAAATTCATGCCGTAAAAAGTTCAATAAGTAACTTTGCAGAGCGTAATGATGTGGCAGCCACCGCAAAATCAATTATTGAAAAACTAAGCAAAATATTCTTAGCATTTTTCGGAATCACATTTACCGTAGTTGGCTTAAGCATACTTTTCCCATTTTGCCTTTCGGTGATGGGAGATATGGCATTTTTATCCGTTGGTCCAGATGGTATTAACAGTATAGATAAAAAAATGTCAATTATGATACTCGATGGTAATCATAGTTGTTATTTTTGGTTGGGAATAAGTTTGCTTTTGCTTTCTTTAAGTGCACTATTCATAACTGTTGGCACAAAACTACTAATACGCTTTAAACAAAATATAGGGTGGATAGTTGGTTTATGCGTAATAACCTTTATATCTGCAATTGTCTTAATTATCATCCCCTCAGCTAGTGCCGCAAAAGAACTAACAACACATAAAGAATATAAAGAAGAGATCATCATACCTACAAATAGTAAAGTACTCAGCCTAACAAGCAATTCAAGTGAAAATATTGAAGGTGAAGAGATTATTTTTGAAGAAAATTTCTTTGTATTCCGTGACCAAGAAACCTCAATTGTAGGCTACCCTACCCTTAAAATTGAAGAATCTAATTCAGACTCACTTATTATACTAAAAGTCATAAAACACGCAAGAGGCGCTAGCAGAAGAGACGCACTAAACAGAGCAAAAGATATCAATTACACATTTAACATTAACAACGACACCATTAACCTTAGTCCGTTTTACACATTCACAAACGTTTGGCGAGTACAAGAGCTTGAACTAATTATTCAGGTACCTGAAGGAACAATCGTAAATAAAGATGAATACGTGAATCTTTTTCTCGAAGAAACCATAGCAAAACGCATCGATAAAGAAGTTATTCAACTCGACTTCTAAAACACTACAGGCGCTTTAACGGGCTTACCGTTACAAGTCCTCATAAAAACCAAACATAATCAATGGCTTTGTTGTGAGTTTCGTTGTCACTACACAAAGCCATTTCTCATTGTTTATTTTTCTTCCGGGCTTTCCACTACAATCCCTAGCGGAAATAGACAAATCATAAGCTTTAAAAAGCATAGAAAGAATATAGGTAACACTAGTGAATAATCAGAATTTCTAAAAAAATTGACATATAGTTCTGTAATCTCTTCCATATATAAGTATTTTTATATTTTCGCTTTAGAAAACACTACCATATAAATAACTCAACATGTCAATTCATCACTTTAAACGTACTTTTCTTTTTCTCATAACACTTATACCTTTTTCAGTTGCTCACACTCAATCAGTAGGTATAAACACATCTGGAGCTACACCAGATGCGTCAGCAATCTTAGACCTAAACTCTACAAATAAGGGTCTACTCATTCCTCGAGTAACTGATACCAACTCCGTTTCTAGTCCGTCAATGGGGTTGTTATTGTTTTCAAACAATGATTCTACATTTTACTACTATACAGGGACTAAATGGGTCTACCTTGTAAATAACGAAACAATCAATACAACAACTGATTATGGACTCTACCCCACAGGCTCTGTATTTTGCAATGGTACTCCAACAGAAGTTGTTGATGTGTTTAACCCTGTAACTGGAGAGACATGGATGGACAGAAATTTAGGTGCAACTAGAGTTGCACTTAACCTAAAAGATTTTCAATCATTTGGAGATTTATATCAATGGGGCCGGGGTGCTGATGGCCATCAATGTTACTCTTCTGCTCAAATTAGCAGTCCAAGTACTAATTTAGATGATCAACCTGGTCATGGGCATTTTTTAAGAGCGAACGGTGACTGGAAGAATCCTGCAAACAATAGTTTATGGCAAGGAACTAATGGTACAAACAACCCATGCCCTAGTGGCTACAGATTACCAACTGAAGCAGAACTTGAAGCAGAGAGAGCTAGCTGGTCAAGTAATGATGCAACTGGTGCTTTTGCTTCCCCCCTAAAAATTCCTGTTACTGGGCGTAGGAACGATATCTCAGGAGATTTTGTATCAATAGGTTCAGTCGCATACTATTGGTCAAGTACAGTTTCAGGCAATAATGCACGATATCTTAATTTCCAAGATTTCTCTAATTCTGCCAGCATACAAAATCTTGGACGGGCCTACGGAGCTTCCGTACGCTGCATTAAGGATTAAAACTTACTTCCCAAATAATTATTATCATTTGAATACAGGTTTTATTTGTCACAAAAACATCAACTTACAACCTAAAACTAACATCAGAAACTTTAATCCAGGTAATCCAACTTTACTCAAGCTATTAAAACTTGTAAAGAGCTTTATTCTATCCCTTATTTTAAGGAATAGATCTTTAGAGTTTTAAAGAATAATTTAAATAAAAACACTAAATCATCAAGCTACAATAAAAAATAGACATTTTAGTGTTAGATAATTAACCCGATATAAATGGTCACATCAGTAACCTTAAGCTCCCAAAAACATTCAACATTTCCTACAAAATAAAAATTACTACCAAATAGTTAGTAATATAAGCATGATAGTACTTATTACTTGAGGCATCAAAATCAATAGTTAGCTTACTAACACAGTGGGAGATTAAAAAACTAAAGATAAATTGGAAAAAAAATATATTGTTATGCTCGTTATACTCTAGCAATTACAGTATGAAGACAAACAAGTACACAAGTTATAATCAAAAAATAATGGTATTACTTATTGGTATGTGTATTATCATTACCATCAATTTCGTAAGTATCGCTTACTACTCAAGTTCTCAAGTAACGAATGAGTTAGTTGTCAATGTAAGCGGAAGAAACAGAATGCTCTCACAGAAAATATGTTATTTAACTGAGCAATATTTTAGGGGGCAGAATGTACTTGATGAATTAAATTTCAACATCAAACTTCTTGATGAATCCATAAAAGCATTAAAATACAGTGGAAATTTTCCAAAAATGGAATCAGGATTACTCCTCCCGCCCACGAGCGAAAAAACGTTACCCGTTGTAGCTAAAACAGAATCACAATGGAACATTTTTAAATCTAATCTATCAACAATTACAAAACTAAGCATTCAAACTTCAACAGAGTAACGGATAACTCAATGTCGTATATTAAAAAAAAATCGTCTGAATTACTTAACCAATTTGTTAAACATGTAACTACCTATGTTACAGAAGCTCAGAAAAAAAGCGAGTCTAAAACGCTTTATTTCTGTTAGTCTCTCTATAAGCTTTATTGTAATAATCTTGATTATGTTTAATATTAGAAAATTAACTTATCAAATGATTAAGGATATAGAAGTAACGAAAGAATAAGCAATAGCTGAAGAAAAACCCTAATCACCTCAACAAAGTAACTAAACTAGCTTTTGTGTATTGCTCTCCTGTTTTATTATCCTTTAAATTTAACCCAATCATTACTATATTGATTCCATTGATGAAAATAGATTAGAACTAATATTTAAATTAATAGTAATTTTAATAGACATAAAAAATGAAAAACTTATATTGTATTATTAAATACAACTTAGCATATACAATAATTTATCATTAAGTAAAAAGCACTTTCACCTTATAAACCTATTTGATTGAAATTTTTTTTATCATTATCATTTATGCTGTTCGGATTAATACAATCCAAACTACATGCACAATGTAGTGCTAACGTACCATCGTTTATTGTCGACCTAAGTGATGATCCTAATGCTGTTTGGATTAGCCCTAACATTAATAGAGATGGGGTTTGCTGTGGTGCAAGTAACCCTGACAAGTGCATAGAATTTGCTATTAATTTACATCCAGATGCGCAAGGAATAATCTTTAATCTATACTCAGGTGCTATTCCTCCTGGTGCGTTATTTTATCAAGTTGGTTGTGCCCCTCCTGTAATGGTTGGAGAACCATTATGTTTAAATGGTGCCGGTCCACACGTCATTACATTTTGCAAACCAGGAAATAATAATAATGAGTATTCAATAACCTCAGTTCCCTCTCCAGGAGTAGGACCTAATATTGCGATAAATGACGGTTGTAATGGATCTGTTTATGCTTTCGGGTATGATCCGTCTTCAATTATGTGGACATCCATAAATCCAGGAACAGAAGGAATGTTTGATGATTACTTAGATTGCAGAACCGGTTGCGATTCTGTTAACATAACGGCACAACCAGGATTTCCTTCTTTTGCCGATTTTCAGGTCTGTGGTTCACCAATAGGAGGGTGTGGAAATACACTAATCTGTGACACAGTTAGGGTTACATTTAATTCAACATTAATTGCTAATATTACGCCAACAAACCCCACTGTTTGCTTCGGAGCAGCAGGAACATTAATAACAGCAAACGGCAATGGTGGTACTCCTCCCTATTTCTACAATTGGAGTACAGGTGATACTACCGAATCTATTTTTATAGATGTTGGTGAATATTATGTCACGCTTAGTGACTCATCGGGTTGTCCGCCAACTTATGACAGCGTTCTTGTAACAACTTTTGCAAATCCGATTGAAGCAAATGCAGGTGAAGATCGTATGGTGTGTGAAGATAAGGTTCCAATTAATCTAGAAGGAAGCGTAGTTTCTGCATCTGGAGGCTACTGGTCTGGTGGAGAAGGAATCTACACTCCAAACAATACCTCTTTAAATACTGAATACACTCCTTCCCAGACAGAAATCAACAACGGTGTCTTACAATTAATGTTAATTACCACAGGCAATCAATCCTGCCCAGCAGATACTGACAACATAATTTTAGCAATTAATAAATTCAATACCACTGTTTTAACTTTTCCAAAAGACGTGAGCTGTAATGGAAATAACGATGGCGAGTGTGTTATCTCCCTAAGTGGTGGAGCTTTACCACACTCAATCACATGGAACACATCCCCAGTTCAGTTTGGCAACACAGCTACTAACTTAACAGCAGGCACATACCAAGCCTCTATAGTAGATGGAAATGGTTGTGATACTACTATATCAATTATAATTAAAGAGCCCCAACCTCTTGTACCATTAATAATAGATTCTGTCAATGTACCGTGTTTTGGTGGTAATAGTGGTTTAGCAACAGCTTCTGTTGCAGGCGGAACAGCACCATACACTTATTTATGGGATACTAATGCAGGAAATCAATCCAATGCTACTGCTGAAGATCTAATAGCTGGAACATATTCTGTCATAGTCACCGATGATAAAAGTTGTACAAGTGAAGTTTCGGTAACAATTACACAACCCGATTCTGTAATAAACATATCCATAACCACAACAGATGTTACATGTTTTGGATTTGATAATGGTAGCGCAACTGCAATACCAAAAGGAGGAACTCCACCCTATACCTTTCAATGGTTCCCAACAAACCAAACCACAAGTATTGCAAATAATTTACCCCCCGGATCCTATAGTGTAATGGTCTCAGATGCAAATGAATGTACGCTCCTGCCCGAGATTACAATTAGTGAACCGCAAAAATTATTATCAACTATTACTTCCACTCCTGTTAATTGTTTTGGAGGAAATGACGGAACAGCCGCCATAAATGTAATGGGCGGAATACCACCATACAATTATTTATGGGATAGTAATACAGGAAACCAAGTTACTAGTATCGCAACAGAATTATCTACTGATAATTACGAGGTTGTAGTTACAGATTCTAATAACTGCTCAGACACCGGTTTAATTTTTATTAATCAACCATTAGAACCTCTTGACATCTTAGAATCAGCAATTGATGTAAGCTGCAATGGAGGAAATAATGGTTCAGCTACTATTATTATTTCAGGCGGAACGTCTCCGTACTTTACTCAATGGGATGCTAATACAGGAAATCAAGTAGGACCTACAGCCAACACTTTAACATCAGGCACTTATACAGCTATCGTTACCGACACTAACTTATGCACTGATAGTGCTAATGTAATAATTTCTCAACCCCCAGATCGTCTATCTTCCGTTACAAGCTCCAATGCAACTAATTGTTTTGGAGAAAATAACGGAACAGCAACAGTTATCACCACTGGAGGAACACAGCCTTACTCCTATTTATGGGACGTGAACGCTGAAAATCAGGTAACAAGTACAGCTAGCGAACTGACTTCCGGAAGTTACACTGTTATTATTACTGACACAAATAACTGCCTAGATACTGCTTCTATTACAGTAACACAACCAAGCATGATAACCGTAACCGCCTCAAATGATGACACAATTTGCCCAGGTGAAAATATAACTATCGAAGCAATTGCAAGCGGTGGTAATGGAGGTTATACATATAGCTGGAATGAAGAATTATCTGACGATGAATTTGTTACTGTTAATCCCTTAACTACTACCACCTACATTTTATCAGTTCAAGACACACTTGGATGTACTGGAAACATCGATAGCACAATAATTTATGTCCCAAATTTTGATCCTGATAGTATAAACATTGTTTCAAATGGCGATATTTGTTTTGGTGATACTACGCAAATACTCGGAAGTTACAATGCTCAACATGACAACTATGATTTTAGCTGGAACCATGGATTAGGTAGCGGACTAGGTCCATTTAATGTAAGTCCAGTGTCTTCCACAACATACATTTTTACGGTAACTGACCAATGTAATAATTTTATCTCAGACTCTGTGAAAATAACCCCCTTTCCGTTTCCAACTATCAACTTACAGCCTATAATTGCGGAAGGATGTGAGCCATTATTAGTCAGTTTTTCAAACTTAACTAACGACTCAACAATAGTTACGTATCAATGGGATTTTGGAGATGGGTTCACATCTGAATTAGCTGCTATTAACCATCTCTATCAAACTCCAGGAACATACAACGTTAACTTAGCTATAACTTCAAATAATGGATGTACCACATATTCTTCAGGTAACAATTTAGTAAAAGTAAATCCTTTACCAATCGCAAATAGTACAGCATCAATGTTTGTGACCGACACTCAAGAGCCAACAATAGACTTTACCAACCTATCCATAGGCGATACTTCAGTGGTTTGGTATTTTGATGATAATGACACCTCTAGTTTGAATAATCCATCCTACACCTATCAAGATACAGGAACATTTTTAGTGACCACAATTGCCACCAATCAGTACAAATGCACAGATACCAATACGCTAATTATAGTTGTCGAGCCATTCTATTCTTTTGACATTCCAAATGCATTTACGCCAAACCCTGACGGTGGTAACGGAGGCGCATATGATCCATCTTCACTACTAAATAATATTTTTTACCCTACGACAGAATTTGTAAAAAAATATAAAATGCAAATTTTTAATAGGTGGGGGGAATTAATATTTGAGACAAACAATATTAATATTGGATGGGACGGTTATTATAAAGGAGTATTGGCTCAACAAGATGTGTATATATGGAAAATAGAAATCACTTACATAGATAATAAATCATTTTCTAAAGTAGGAGACATAACTTTAATAAGATAAAAAAGATATTGGAAAAAATAATTTTACATGCTGATAGATTAAAAGCTATTAAAGCGAATAAGAAAACAATTGTTTTAGGATTCATTATTGCACTGTCATTTTCAACTTTATCTCAAGATATTCAGTTTTCACAATTTAGTGTATCGGCTTTACAACTTAATCCAGCCTTCACTGGAAATACAATTCAACATCGATGGATAGGAGTTTATCGAAATCAATGGCCAGCAATCTCTAAAGCATTTGTATCAAATTCGTTCTCTTATGATAACCACTTATCAAGACAAAATAGCGGTGTTGGGTTTAAAATCACCCAAGATAGAGCTGGTAGCGTAGGACTAAGATTTACAAATATAGGAGGATTATATTCCTATTACATACACGCAACCAGAAAATTATCTATTCGATTTGGCACAAAACTATCTTATACATTTAGAAATTATGACTTATCAGAATTTCGGTTTCAAGACCAGATTATTAACGGATCTACAACATCGATAGAAAATTTAAATGGCGGAATTTCCTATCCTGATATTAGTATTGGAACCGTTATGATTTCTGAAAAATTCTGGACTGGCCTTGCAATTGATCACCTAAACCGTCCCGATCAATCCTTTCTTGAACAAGAATCTCGGTTGCCTTTTAAGTTTTCAATACACGGTGGGTATAAATTTACATTACACAAAGGTGATAAGAATGGTATTGGTGGTACTTATATATCTTCGCTGCTAAATTATAAAGCACAAAAAAAATGGGATCAGCTTGACATAGGGGTCTTAATTAGCAAATATTCACTGTCATTTGGCATATCATATAGAGGTATTCCATTTATTAAAAAATATAAGCCAGGCTATTCTAATAATGAAGCAATCATAGCATCTATTTTATTTCCTGTAAACAGTTTAAAAATTGGGTACTCCTATGATATAACCATTTCGGAGTTGGCCGGAAATACTGGTGGTGCACACGAGATATCGTTTGTTTATGAACATTACAGAAAAAATAAAAGAAGAAAACGATACCCTATATCTTGCCCTAAATTTTAACTTTTTTCAAATTCCTGAACTTTTTGTAAGATAGCTTCAAATATTATCAATAATACAATCTAGCCCCACATATTTTTTGACACCAAAATCTATTTTTCTTTCACGTCATAATAAACATCTAAGGGAAATGTGAAAGATTATATCAAGACCACAAATAAAGCAAAGCTTAGTTTTCGCCATTTCACACTGGCTTTCATTAGGTTACTATTGGTATTTTTGGAGATTACCTCAACAAAGTAACCAAATTAGCTTTCTTGTAATGCTCTCCTGTTTTATTATCCTTTAAATTTAGCTTAAAAGAATAGACATCTTGCTTTGCTGGTGAACCGTTTACTGTTCCGTCCCAGCCCTCATTAGGACTATTAGAATGAAATACCTTATCTCCCCAACGGTTAAAAATGGTGAACTCGTAATCAGATACATCATAAGAAGTTAGTACAGGAATAAACATTTGGTTATTAACATCATTATTTGGAGTAAAGGCATTTGGTATGTGTGCAGCAAAAAATGGCAAACTCACTTCAACTTCTTTACAGGTTTCGGCAGCACAGCCGTTAGTAGTGGTTCTAAACATACATACCTCATAATTACCTATATCGTTAAAATAATAGTTAGAGATATCAACCTCAGCAATTGTAGTGCCATTAGAAGTGAACCTATCCCATTCGTTGTACGCTTCTTCTTCTGGCTGAATTTCGTAACGTAAATGACTACCCGGCAAAGAAATTAAGTCAAAATTGGCATTTGGGTTTTCGTAAACATGGATAGAATCTTCACAAACCAATTGAAAATTACAACCATCTGTTGTAGATACTGTAGCAACAACCTGGTGAGCACCTGGCTCTTCAATAGTGTATTTTAAAGAATTATCTAACTTTAAAGCCGCGCCTGAACTAATTGACCAAGAAATAATCATTCCGCTAGTACTTGTAGAATTAACCTGAGCACCTAACTCAAAACTGTGTGGAGCACAACCTTCGGTTTCCGAAATCACTAAATTCATTTCTGGTGGATCTGGTAAACCAACTTCAAAAGTGTTTTCTAATGTACAACCCACAGCATCTTCAATTGTAACCGTATAACTACCCGTTGAAAGATTACTGCTACATAAACCTAAAGAACCATCCTCCCATGTTAATTCATATCCTGAAACGCCACCTAATGGAGTAACGCAAATTTCACCCGTTGGTTGGTTATTACATCCTGCATTTTCAACTGTTGCGCTAAATGAAATTGCAACAGGCTCGGTAATTATTATGGTTTCTGTCGCTGTACATCCTTCATCACTTGTTACAGTTACACTGTGAGATCCTGCACATAAGTTATTTGCAATTGTATTCGTTGATCCGTTACTCCAAGAATAAGTGGAAGGAGTTCCTGTTAAAACAGCAACCTCAAGAACTGCATCACAAGCTCTTGCACACGAAATAGGCATTGTTTGTGTTAATTCAATATCAATACTAGATGTTGATGTAACAACTACTGAAGTACTAGCTTCACAATTATTTTCATCTGAAACAGTTACGTCATAGTTTCCTCCCGAAACATTACTCAAACAACTAGTTGCTGAAAGTCCGCTCCAGCTATAGGTATAAGCTCCTGTTCCTCCATTAACCGCTACACAAGCTGAACCAACCGTTCTGTTACAAGAATCAGGAGTAGATGTGGTATTTAAAACAAGCTCAGCAGGCTCTGACAAAATAATGCTTTTAACCGCTGTACAATTAGTTATTATGTCAGTTATTGTCAAAGAATAAGTACCTGAGCATAAATCAGATAAGCTAGCCGATGTGGCTCCAGTACTCCATAAGTAGCTAACATTGGTTGAACCAGTAACAGTTGTATTTAAAACTCCATCACAGCTCTGGTAACAACTTATTGAGTCTTCAATATTAATAGTTAAAGATAAACCTGCATTATCACTTACACTAGTTTGACCTTGTATTTCACAACTGTTAGCATCTGTCACTGTAAAAGAGTAAGCAGACGCTAATACGTTATTTAAACATGATGTTGTAGCTCCGTTATTCCAAGTATAAGTTAATGGAGCGGTTCCGCCAGATACAAAAGCGCAAGCTGAACCGTCTGCCT
The DNA here is from genome assembly GCA_020628935.1 of Flavobacteriales bacterium. Taxonomy (GTDB): domain Bacteria; phylum Bacteroidota; class Bacteroidia; order Flavobacteriales_G; family JALEGO01; genus JAHDEG01. The sequence goes on along the minus strand of JAHDEG010000005.1, from coordinate 6,477 downwards.
GACCACAATTAGAATTTATAATATTTACTGAGTCTAGCACTAAAGAAGCAGGCTCCGTTATTGTTACAGTTACTGTATTACTACATCCACTTGCATCAGTAACAGTTACTGTATACTCACCGGCACAAACATTATTTATTGAAGTTGTTGTTGCTCCGTTACTCCAAGCATACGTTAAGCCAACTGTTGAGCCCGTTACTATTTCAACATTAGCCTCTCCATCACATAAGGTATTACATGAAACATTAGAAATAACGTTTGTTTGAATAGTAACTCCACCAACATTATTAATTTGCTCTGTTAATTCAGCAGTACAATTATTCGCATCTGTTAATGTCACAGCGTATGATGCTGCCGCTAAGTTATTTAAGCAATTTTGCGTTGTTCCATCCTCCCAATTAAATGTTATTGGTGCAGCTCCGTTTACTGCCGTTAAACAAATAGAACCATCATTTTGTCCGCAACTCGCATTTGTTAAAGCTGCAGTTGCTGAAAGAGCTAATGGATCGGCTAATGTTTCAGATGAAGTTGCAGTACACCCTGAACTATTATCAGTTACTGTTACTGTGTAGGTGTCTGCACAAAGGTTAAACAAGTTAGCATTACTCGTGCCGTTGCTCCAAGCGTACGTTAAATCTGTACTAGTTGTACCAGAAACAGAAGTGTTTATAGCTCCATCACAATCTGCATTACAAGAAATTTCATTAGCAATTGTTGTAGCAATTTGAATTCCATCATTGTTACTTATGGTTCCTTGCTCTGTAATTGAACACCCACTAGCGGCTGTTATTGTTACTTCATAAACATCTGAAGGCAAATTTGAAATACAAGATGATGTTTCTCCATTACTCCATAAGTACGTTAAACCGACAGAAGTAGTGTTCACACAAGCAACTCCATTGCTTTGTCCGCAATCTGTATTTTGAACGTTAACATCAGCATTAATAGTAGTGCCATCTAATTCTATAACTGCACTATCAGCAACTGAACATCCATTAGCATCTGTAACTGTGAAATAATAAGTACCAGCTGATTGATTTGTTATGTTACTTGTTGTTGCTCCGTTACTCCAAACATAAGTTAGTGTTCCTGTTCCGCCTGCAGCATTTACAATTGATGCTTCTCCGTTTGAAGAAGAACAAAGCTCTTTAACAGTAGATGTAGTATAAGTGATTTCTGTAGGAGCTTCTAAATTAATCGTACTAACAGAAGTACATCCTGTTTGATCTGTCACAGTTACTGTATACGTATCTTCACATAAGTTATTTAACATTGCTGTTGTAGCTCCAGTATTCCAAGCATATGTTGCAGTGCTTGCTCCTGTTACATCAACTTCTATTTCTCCGTTACAACTACTATTACAATTTAATGGTGTATTAATTGTTATGGAGGAGGATAAACCACCTGAATTTGAAACCGTTAAGTTCGTATCTACTGAACAACCCGATGCATCTGTAATAGAAACAGCGAAAGCATTTGCTGCTAAATTATTAATACAGTTTGTAGTTTCTCCGTTTGACCAATTAAAACTATAATTAGCGTTTCCGCCCGTAACATTTACACAAAGTGAACCATCATTTTGTCCGCAAGTTGAGCTTGTGTTTGTTGATGTATAAACTATTGCAGCAGGATTAGTAATAGTAATATTTTTAACTACCTCACATCCTTGATCTGAAACTGTCACTTCGTATGTACCTGCACATAAATCTTGAACCAATGATGTTGTAGCTCCATTACTCCATAAATAGGTTGGTGAAGTAGCTCCCGAAACTGTTACTTCCGCAGAAGCATCACATGAATCAGAACATGAAACAGCATTTATTTCTGCAACTGATGCACTTAAGTTACTCTCATTTGTAATTGTAGTTGAATTGTTATGCGTACAACCATTTTCATCTGTTACAGTAACACTATATGTATTTGCACCTACGTTAGTAATACATAAACCTGTAGTAGCATTTGACCAGGCATAACTTAAATTACCAGTACCACCTGTTGCAGTTACACATGATCCACCTTGAGTATTTCCGCAAACTTCGTTTGTAACAACAAAGCTTGTTGTAATTTCTGTAGGATTTATTAATTCTACTGTTGATATCGATTGACAACCTGCTTCTTCAACTGTAACAGTATAAACTGCTGCGCACAAATCGCTTATTGTTGGGGTTGTTGCTCCGTTGCTCCAAATATATGTAGGATTAGTAGCTCCAGTAACTATTGCTTTTAAAGAACCATCACATATATTAAAACAAGAAAGTGCTTGCAACGTATCTATTGATGATTGTAAACCACCTTGGTTATTTACCTGCCCTTGAGAAACTGTAAAACAACCAGCAGCATCTGTAGCAGTTACTTCGTAAGAACCAGATAGTAAATCATCTATACAAGAAGATGTTTCTCCGTTATCCCAAACATACGTTACCGCTCCGTTTCCGTTTTGAGAGGATACACATAACTCACCGTTAGCTTGCCCGCAATTTGCATCAGTAGTAACAAAGGCATTTGTAATTTTATTAGGATTGGTTAACGTTACAGAAGATTCACTTGTACAAGCTCCTTGTGACACCGTTACAGTAAACGTTCCTTCACAAACATTACTCAAAGTACTTGTTGTTTCTCCATTGCTCCATATATAAGTAGGATTGTTTGCTCCTGAAAGCTGAACGCTAATTGCTCCATCACATGCATTAAAGCAAGATATTTGATCATCAATAACGGCTGTTGCAGAAATACCACCTGCATTTGAGACAGTAGCAGATTCAATTTTATCACATCCATAATGTGAAATCGTAACTGAATAATTACCTGCAACTACATTACTAATGCAATCTGTTGTTGCTCCATTGCTCCATAAATAAGTAGTAGAAGCATTTGATCCTACCAAAGAAGCACAAACAGATCCGTTAGCTTGGCCACATGAAGCATCAACTGGTGTTAATGTTACATCTAATGCATTTGGCTCAGATAATGTGTAAGATTCAGTAGCTGAACATCCTCCTTCAGAAATAGTAACGGTGAATGTACCATCACATAAATTACTAATGGTAGATGTTGTTGCTCCGTTGCTCCATAAGTATATTGGACTAGTTGCACCAACTGCTGTTGCTTTTAAACTTCCATCACACCCTTCAAAACAAGTAATTTCTGAAAGTGAACTAATAGAAGCAGTTAAACTACCTGAATTTGATACTGAACCTGATTCACTTACAGAACAATTAGAAGAATTGGTTACAGTAACCGAATAAGAATCTGCGAATACGTTATTTAGGCAGCTTGTTGTTGCTCCGTTATTCCATAAATAACTTACACTTGAGCTTGTACCATTAACCGTTGCACAAATTGAACCATCTGATTGACCACAGCTTTCATCAGTGGTATTTAATGTTACCGTGAACGGAGTTGGTGATGAAATAGTATACGTTTCTTCTACCGTACATCCGTTTGTGTTTGTAGCCGTTACCGAGTAATTTCCTGCACACAAGCTAGAAATTGTTGATGCAGTTACCCCGTTGCTCCAAACATATGTAGCACTCCCTGTACTAGGTGACAAAGAAATCGAACCATTACAACTTGCAGCGCAGGTTTCGTTTGTAATATTGTCTATTAATGAAAAAGACGGTGAACTTAGTATAGTTACCGTTTCTTCTTTATCACATCCGTTTGCATCAGTTACTGTTATTGTATACGAACCCGCACACAAACCTGAAATTGTTGAACTTGTTGCCCCGTTACTCCATTCATATGAATAAGGAGTAGCTCCACCAGATGCATTTACTTCGGCTGTTCCGTTACATAAGCCTGAACATATTTCAGGTGTTTTGAGGGTTTCAATTTCTAAAGGACCTTGACAACTGTTATTCATTGAATTAAACCAAGCCTCGTTTGCTGCTGAATTTGGTGCTCCAGGCGTTTCAGATGAAGCAACTGTGCCTTGTGACCAATTTGATGTACTATTTGAATTGGTACTTGAGCCGTTGTCTAGATAAAAAACCGATCCTCCTGAAGGACCAGAGAATTCTATTGTTCCTCCAGAATTATTCCCCCATGTAACAGAGAATTCAGGAGATCCAGACGGAGAAATAATTTGAAAAGCATCATTACTATTATTCATTGTTACGTTACTCCACATACCACCTCCATTTACCCACCCTGAATTAGGATAAGTAGGATCAGTTGAGTTTGGCATTGTTTCATGACCGTCAAATAAATTCGAACTAACATCAACTGACATAGCACAATCGCCAGTAGTTGATAAACTGCTTCCAATTTCACTACCTACTACTATAATTGTTCCTACAGGTACACAGCTCCAAAACGGATCGTTTGCAAATCGTATAGCTCCTTCTGCAATACCAACTCCAGAACCCGTTGCAAAGTTCCCGTTATTATCATCAATAATATATCCTCTCAAATCAACACATCCACTTCCAACACAAGGATTACCAACTACCATTAGCTCTACCCATTCAGCAGTGCCTACACCTTGAGAAATTTCGTTAATTATGAGTGACTGAGCCTTAGCTCCAAAAAATGAAGAAAAAATGAGAAGAAACGTAAATAAAGTTGCTTTTTGCATAATCAATGCCTGCATATATTTTTCTTGACTCGAAATTACAAAATACCCCTTTCAACATTATTAAGTGAATATTAAGTATTAACTTTACATGTTAAGTGTATGTTAACATTAAGAATTTAGACATGAAAAAAATATTAAACACCCTACTATTATCTGTATTACTAATAAGCAGCCAAATTCTTGTTGCCGATGAAGGAATGTGGATACCTTCTGAGATTAATTCAAGAATGTTAAAACTCGATAGGTTAAATATCTCATTGGAAGATATTTTCTCTACTAAAAAAGCAAGTTTAAAAGATGCCATTGTTCTTTTTGGCGGAGGTTGCACTGGCGAAATTGTTTCTGATAAAGGATTAATTTTCACCAACCATCATTGTGGTCGATCGTATATTGTAAATCATAGCGACACTGTAAATGACTACTTGAAAAATGGGTTTTGGGCTCATAGTTATGAACAAGAACTTAAAAATAATGGATTAACTATTTCTATTGTACAATCCTTAAAAAATGTCACTGATTACGTTACTGAGGGCCTGGAAGGAGCCGGAAGCTTAGACGAAAAAAATGAAATTGCAAACACAAATACACAGCTACTTCTGGAAGAATATAAAGAAGAGCTTGGTATTGAATATTTTGTTGCTCCTTATTATCAAGGAAACGAATTTTATTTAATTGCAATTCAAACATTTAAAGACATTCGTTTAGTAGGTGCTCCCCCTAGAAGTGTTGGTGAATTTGGACAAGAAAGTGATAATTGGATGTGGCCCCGACATTCTGGAGATTTTTCAGTGTTTAGAATATACGCTAACAAAAATAACGAACCAGCTGAATACGCTGAGGACAACGTACCTTACCAACCAAAAAAATCTCTTAAGCTTGATGTAAGTGGTGTTAACGAAGGCGATTTCACTATGATTTATGGCTTCCCAGGAAGAACCGAACAATATATTACTTCTTATGATATTGACCAGAGAATAAATAAAGTAAATCCCTTACGTATATCCTACCGAGAAAAGTACTTATCCATCCTTAAAAAATACATGACTTTAAACAGTCAAAATTTACTTACTTATACATCTAAATACAACAGAACCAGTAACTACTATAAAAAAATGATTGGTCAAAACTTAGGCCTTAAAAAAGTAAACATCCTCAAAAAGAAAAGAAAATTTGAAGAGCTATGTAGTAAACGAAAACTTCAAAAAAAGAGAACGGATTACATCCGTAACCTCAATACTATAAAAAACCTAAACGAAAAACAAGAAGAATTCGCCTTAGAAAACGTTTCGTACTACGAAATAAGACAAATGGTTAATGAGCTAAAACAACCCTTCGATTTAGTAATAACAGAAACCAATACTCCAGAAAAAATAATTGAGCAAATAACAAAGGCAAAAAATAATTTAAATGGAAGAAACGCTATAAAAGATCTTGAAAAAGAGGTTTTTATTAATATACTAAGCATATACCTAAACGCTCCTAAAAATGAGGTAAACACTACCTTTAGAAAGTATATACAAGATGAATATAATGGAAGTTTAGAAGCTGCTTATACAGACATTCAAAACAATAGTATTTTGTTAAATCAAGCTTCCTTTAAAAAACTAATAACTTCCAAAACAAAAAAAGTAATCAAAAAATTTAGCAAAGACCCCGTTTACAAATTAAAACAAGCCTTTGAAAACGATTACAGAAACTTATCCAGAACCGAATGGGCAAAAATTAGAACTCAACTTCAAGAGGCACATAAACAATACATGGCCGATATTATGATTCTTGTACCAGAAAAATTATACTACCCAGATGCGAACAGCACATTACGAATTGCTAGTGGTCAGGTAAAAAACTCCACCAACTACGACAACGAAAAAATGAATTATTTTACAACCGTTAAATCTATG
>JAHDEG010000015.1 GCA_020628935.1 Flavobacteriales bacterium | reverse complement strand
TTCCCCCTTGATATGCAGCTAAATTTTCGTAACGAATTAAGGCTGTATTAGGCCTTGTTTGAACTGTGCTTCCATTTATTGTAACACTACCGTCAACCTCTAGTTTCGTACCTGGATCATCGGTGCCAACACCTACGTTACCGTCAATAATCACATCTCCATCTTCATCAACAGAGAAAACTTCTGCGTTACCAGATTTACCAATATTAAATAATTTCTCATCAGGTGCTACAACTGATTTATATACATCTAACAATGAACTTGGTGAGTATGTTGGATCATCACTTATTGATACTTTTTGCGAAAAAAGTGTTTGTGAGATAACTATGAAACTGATTAGGAGTACGCTTTTTTTCATAATAATGCGGTTTTCACACAATTATACGCGATATTAAAAATTAGAGTTACATAAAATTTGATATTATTTTATCAATTGCGCAAAAGTACCTTCTACAGTAGGGTGCATATATGTATTATCAGGTATTTTTATGGATTTAACTTTATTACTACTTAGGACTAAAGATGGCTCTGTACCAATTATGGCTGCGCCAATTTTTAATAGAAATGTAGGAGTTGGGATACCAAAGGGGATTAAGTAATTACCTCTTAGTGCCTTCATGAAATGTTTGTTTGTAACCGGGTTTGGAGCTGCAAGATTAAATATTCCGTTCGCATTTTCGTCTTCAATTAAATTAGATACGATATGGCAGAAATCTTGTAAATGAATCCAAGAAACATATTGCTCTCCTGAACCTTGATGACCTGCTAAACCGAAACGAGCTAAATTTTTAAATGGAACCATCACTCCTCCCCCATTACCTAAAACTATTGATGTTCTTAATGCAATTTGTCTTACTCCTTCGAAACTAAAATCATATAATGCTTTTTCCCAAGCTAAACATACTTCAGCTAAAAAATCTGTGCCATAGTCTGTACTAGATTCAGTTCTCATTTCTTTTAGTGAACTTTTATAAATATTAATTCCGCTTGAATTTAACCACACTTTAGGTTTAATTTTACAAGCTTTTATTGCCAAGCCAATAACCTTCGTTGTGTCAATTCTAGAATTTAAAATATCTCTTTTATTTTCACTGGTATGTCTACAGTTTAGGTTTTTACCTGATAAATTAATTACTGCTAAAGAATTATTTACTTCATCCTTCCATTCTCCAAGTGTTTTTCCGTCCCAGCTATGAAAATAGACTCCATTTTCTTGTTTACTTTTTCCTCTGGTTAAAATATGAATTTCGTACTTGGGTTTAAGAGTATTTACAAGTGCTTGTCCTATAAATCCGGTTCCTCCTGCGATAATAATTTTCTGCTTCATAAGTAGTAATTCAAACATTAACTGAACAAGTTGAGATGATTTTAGTTTCAATTTAAATAATTAATGCATAAACCACGATTTAACAATTGCTTTAGTTCACCTTTTTGTAACTTAGCCTTGTGAAAAACATAGAGTATATAGGAGAAAGCCTTTTTGCTGGAAATTTAGGTTCATTAGCACTTACTGGTTCGTTTGTTTTTGTTTTGCTGTCTTGCATTATGTACGGGTTTGCAACTTTCTCAACATCGAAAAATACTGTGGCTTATAAAAATACTGCACGGATTTCATTTTGGATACACTCATTAGCCGTTATAACCGCAATTTGTGCTTTATTTTACATGTTGGCTAACCACCTCTTTGAATATCAGTACGTTTGGCAACACAGCAGTAGAGACATGCCTATGCGATATATTTTCTCATGCTTTTGGGAAGGCCAAGAAGGAAGTTTTATTTTATGGATTTTTTGGCATGTAGTTCTTGGTAATTTATTAATTAAGTTAGAGAGAAAGCTTGAACCTTCAGTAATGTTTGTTTTTACCATGGTACAAGTATTCTTAACTACAATGGTTTTAGGTGTTTATTTTGGAGATTCAAATATTGGAAGTAATCCTTTCGCGTTTTTGTTACGTGAGCATCCTGATTTTTTTAATTTACCCATTTTTGAAAATGAAAATTACTTATCTGTACTTGATGGAAGAGGATTAAACCCCTTGCTTCAAAATTATTGGATGACGATTCATCCTCCCACTTTATTTTTAGGATTTGCATCGGTTACTGTTCCTTTTGCCTATGTAATGAGTTCTGTGATAACGAGAGATTACAGGAGCTGGTTAAAAAACTGTATTCCCTGGACATATTTTAGCATTGCTATATTAGGTGTAGGTATTTTAATGGGGGGTGCCTGGGCATATGAAGCATTAAGTTTTGGTGGATTTTGGGCTTGGGATCCTGTTGAAAATGCATCTATGGTTCCTTGGTTAATTCTTGTTGGTGCTGGACATATAATGCTTATTACTAAGAATAGAAAAATATCCTACAGAAGTGCCGTATTTTTCACTTATTTATCTTTCTTATTTGTATTATATTCTACGTTTTTAACTCGCAGCGGAATTCTTGGTGAAACATCGGTACATGCTTTTGTTGATTTAGGATTAAACACCCAACTATTGGTGTTTTTATTATTTTTCACATTTATACCAATTATAGCCATGATTTATGGTTTTGTACAAGCCCCTAAAGAACAAGAAGAAGCTTTTTGGTCTAAAGAGTTTTGGATGTTTTTAGGAGCTATAATATTATTGGTTACTGCCTTTTTAGTTATTGCGAATACTTCTTTACCCGTTTACAATAAATTATTTGACCTTAAAAAAGCACCTAAGTCTGATTTAATTGCTCAATATCATTTGTTTACAGTGCCTTTAACCATGTTACTAGGCTTTATAATGGGTTCGGCACAGTTACTAAAATATAGAAAAACTCAAAAAAGTGCTATCGCAAACTTTATTTTCCCGGTTGTTGGTTCTTTAATAATTTCTGCGGCTATATCTATACTTATTGGAAAGTACGGTAATGGTTTTGGAGTAGGAATTTCATTTCAAGAATCAGACATTAGTTTTTTAAGAGCTTTAATACCTTACACAACAGAAATAAACGCTATCGCATTTTTCTTTTTACTACTCAGTGTTATTTATGTGGTTTTGGCCAATATTGAATATGCTAAAAAATTATTTACAAATAAAATAGCAAAAGCAGGATCTGCCATTGCACATGCAGGGTTCGCACTTTTACTTTTAGGTGCACTAATTTCGATGAGCCAACAGAAGGTAATTTCATATAATACATCTGGTATTGACGTAGGTGTTTTAGGAGAAGAGCTAAATAATCAAGATAATATTTTAATGTATAGAAATGATACTTTAAGAATGGACGATTATTATATCTCTTACCAAGGAATGAATAAAGAAGGGATTAACATTAAGTATAAAGTGGAATATTTTAATAAAAATAATGAAGGTAAACTAGTTTCGGACTTTGCTTTATACCCTACTGTACAAACGAACCCAAGAATGGGCAATGTTTCTGAACCAGATACCAGACATTTTTTACATAAAGATATTTACACGCACGTGACCTATGCTTTATTGGAGGAAATAAAAATGGAAAACAAAGAAGAATATTCTGAGAAGCCCAAACTTCATAAGATGCATGAGAAAGACACTGTTTTTTCTTCGAACGCAATGATTATACTAGAATCTATTAATAAAGCTGCAAGCACAGTAGAGCTTGGTCTTGAAGATACAGACATTGCCGTTGGTGCATTTTTAACTGTTAAAGACATGAACAGCAAATCTTATATTGCTAAACCTATTTATGTTGTAAAAAAAGATGGGCATTTTACCTCTATTCCTGCCGAAATAGATGAATTAGGTTTACTGTTTAGATTTATAAAAATTGACCCAAAAACATTTGAATTTGATATTGAGGTGTACGAAAAAAACAAAAACTACAAGGAATTTATTGTGATGAAGGCTATCTCTTTTCCTGGGATAAATATTTTATGGGCTGGATGCTTAATTATGGCATTGGGCATATTTACTTCAATCTATAATAGAATTCGCTACGGTTCAAAATAATGGATGTTGTTTTAATAGGGTCGGGAAATATTGCTTACAATTTAGGAATAAGTTTAAAAAAAGTAGGTTTTACTATTATTCAGAATTTTAGTAGAACATTGAGAAGAGCAGATTCGCTATCACAACTACTAAACTCTGAGCCGATAAATAATATTAGCGAGCTTAATTTAAACGCGAATCTTTATATCATATGTGTTGCTGACGATGCAATTTCGGTAGTTGTGGAATCATTACCTAAGAAATTGAGTGGTATAATAGTTCATACATCTGGTACCAAGCCGATAAATATACTTGCTAAGTTTGACAGGTTTGGAGTGTTTTATCCTTTACAAACATTTACATACGGCACATTTACTAATTTACATAAGGTTCCCTTTTTAATTGAAGGATCAGATGGCACTAGCGAAAAGAAATTAGTTGCTATTGCGAACAAGCTCAGCTCTATTACTTCTATTTTGGATAGTAAAGACCGAAAAAAATTACATTTAGCTGCAGTTATCGCATGTAATTTCTCAAACTTTATGTTAACACTAAGTGAAGAATATTGTATTACCAATAATTTAGATTTTAATTATTTGGTTCCGCTAATTAAAGAAACATTCTCAAAAATAGAGAAAAGTCCTCCTTCCAAAAACCAAACCGGCCCTGCTGCAAGAAAAGATAATGATACAATGAATGAGCACTTGGGCATGCTTAAAAATCATCCATCCTCCCAAAAATTATATAAATTACTAAGTGAGGGAATTACTAAACGATTAAAACAAATAGATTAACCTTTTTTAGAATATTACCCTCGTAATTATGTGCCGAAATGTATAGCTTTGAATTATGCGAAAAACCATTGTATTATTTATAGTATGCATTTGCATTGGAGGACTGAAAACTTTGAAAGCCCAAAACGATTATGATTTACTCCAATTTTCTGGTGTTATTTTAGACAGCGACTCGTTGTCGCCTATACCGTTTTCAAATGTTTTAATTAAGGGTAGTAATAGAGGGACAGTTACAGATTTCTTTGGTTTTTACTCTATTGTGGCTCAACCCGGAGACAGTATTGCGTTTAATTCGCTTGGTTATAGAGAAGCGATATATGTTATTTCGGATACTATTGAAAAATCTAGATATTCGCTTATTCAAGTACTACAAAAAGACACTATTTTACTTAGTGAGACTTTTATTTATCCTTGGCCAACAGAAAATGAATTTAAAGATGCATTTATGAATCTGCAAATACCTGATAATGATTATGATAGAGCTTTATTTAATTTAGAGCAAGAACGATTAACCGAACGTTTTAAAGGGATGCCAATGGATGCTAGAGCTAATGTGAATTATGCTATGCAGCAATACCAGAGTAGACTATACAATAATGGCTTGTACCCTGTGAATAATCTATTGAATCCTCTTGCCTGGGCTAGATTTGTTGAAGCTTGGAAACGTGGTGATTTTAAAAAGAAATAAACTTATTAAATGAAAAAAAATATATCCTTTTTAATATTAAGTTTATTCACTGTTGCTTTAACATACAGCCAATCTAAATCTGAACAGATACTACCTGTAATAGATATTGACAAAATGATTGGTCAAATGCTAATTACTGGGGTTAAAGGAACTAAGATTGAGCAAGATAAAGAGCTTATTAAAACAATTAAAGATGGTAAAGTTGGTGGAATAATTTTATTTGAAAAAAACATTAATAAAACCGCGCCTAAACTTGAATTAATAAGACTAATTGATAGCTTAAAAACTGCTAGTAATCAGTTTCCACTTATAGTGAGCATTGATCAAGAGGGTGGAAAAGTGAATCGGTTAAAAACGAAGTATGGATTTCCTAAATCGGTTACAGCAAGTTATTTAGGACAAGTTGATAATATTGATACAACTCTATTTTATGCAAAACAAACTGCACGAACGCTCAGAGAATTAGGTATAAATGTAAATTTCTCTCCCGTTTTAGATTTATGCAAAAATAAAGCTAACCCTGTTATTGCTAAGTATGGCAGGTGCTATTCTGAGAATGCCGAAATGGTGATAAAACACGCAAGTAAAACTGTTGAAGGACATAGAGCTCATAATATTAAAACGGTTGTTAAACACTTTCCTGGGCATGGCAGCTCACATGCCGACAGCCATATTGGTATGGCTGATGTAACTAATTATTGGGGCGAGGATGAATTAGTTCCTTTTAAAGGTATGATTGATGATAGCATGTGTGATGCTGTAATGACGGCACACATTATAAACTATAAGTTAAACCCTGATAGCTTACCAGCAACTTTATCATCCATAGTTAATGATTCTCTGTTAAGAAAAAAGCTAGGTTTTGATGGTGTTATTTTTTCAGATGATATGCAGATGAAAGCAATATCAAAAAACTATGGGCTAAAAAATGCTGTATATTTAGCCATTAATTCAGGAGTTGACGTTCTTATGTTTTCAAACAATATAAGTGGTGTAGGTGAACAAACAATTGATAAAGTTCACACAATAATTAAAGAGCTAATTTCTGAAGGAAAAATCACTGAAGAAAGAATTAAACAATCTTTTGAAAGAATTTTACAGTTTAAAGAAGGGATTATTTAATAAACTTAAAACTGCTTAGTTGATTATTGTCATTAATTGCTTTTAAAAAATAAATTTGATCAGGTTTCAGGCTAGATATATCAATAAATTTACTTGTTAAAGTTATTGACTTTTGATCTTCTAAAACAAGCTTTCCGTTAGGGTTGTAAATGAATATTCTCATATTATCACTCATATTTTCAATAAATATTTGATCATTATTAACCAGCTTAAAGATTGTATTTGATCTGTTTGAGTTAAGCTTACTGATTGTATTTGCCTCGCTACATGACAAGAGATTTATTTTTTCCCAAATTAAATCATTAAACAAATGTGGTACTAGAGATTCTGATGGATAATTACCCATTCTTATAACAATTAGATTTTGACTAGGAACAATATTTAAAAACTGTCCATTTTTACCTAAAGCGCTAAACATATCATTTGGTGCATTAGGAAATATACTTCCGTTAAAAACATACTGTGATGATGGTAACATATGAGAGTTTTGACCATTCAACCACCATAAGTAACCATAAGATTCATTAATGTTTTGGGATGGATTAACCATTTCTTGTACATAATTGGTATCAGACAATACTGCAATATCATCCCACTCCCCATTGTTTGAAATGAGCATACCAAACCTAGCCATTGAGCGGGCGGTACTAAAAAAGACATTATCGTAATCTAACGAAACATAACTCCCAGTCATCCCAATTTTAGACTTTAATTTGGTAGTAGCAAATTGATTAAGCGTTAGGCCAGATACAGACTCAATAATTTCACCAAGCAATGTATATGGACCATTATGATATGCCCAGCGATCATTTACACTGGCTATGCAATTTAAACATGTATCTAACGTACAATTATTGTTTAAAACACCGTCATTTAAGCCAGTTGTCATTGTTAACTGATTTTTAATAGTAATTTCATTTTCTGATGCTAAATCACAATTTGTCCAGCCCTCTCCTAAATAAAGGTTACTGGCATCGTTAATGTCTAAAAGCGTTTCTTGCTGAGCAATTCCAATTAAAGTAGCCGTTAGTGCTTTACCTGCAGAAGCCCAGTACCAAGGAGTACTTACTGTATGATTACCAAAATACTTTTCTACTACTATTTTGCCATCTTTTAGAATAATAAAAGCTTTAGTCTCATTTTCTTCTAATAGTTCATACAAACTATCTATACTGCTCTGACACCAATTTAAAGATTGTGGTGATAAAGTATCCCAATCACTGTTACCTGTAGGTGGAAAGTAAGATAACTGAGCTGGTAAATTTGATGAAGTGAATAAGATGAGTAAAAAGCAAAATAATTTAATGATCAATTGGTCTTTAAAATATTTCCTCTCAAACGCATTAACTGGTATTCAGTAATTTTTGAAGCGTATATAGCATTACTTAATCTGCTTTTACTTAATTGCAAATTAAGCTGAGCTTGCCTAAATTCTAAACTACTTATTTGTCCTCCGTTAAATAACGATTGTGATCTGGATAAATTTAGCTCAACATATTTTATATTTTGTTTCTCTAATTCTACGATTCGTAAATTATTCTGATGAAGATCATACATATTCTGCAACTCTTTTTGAATAAGCAATTCCGCTTCTTTTTTTCGATACTCTCCGCTTTCTAACTGTATTTTAGCGTTCTGAAGGGCAGTTTTTCTTCTGTTACCATCAAAAAGATTCCACCCTAACGTTATTCCTCCCGTAAAACCCAATGACTGATTACTTAACAAAATACCCACTGTATTTTCTGACCTATTGTAGCCATATGAAGCATTTAAAGCAACCTGAGGGTAGTAAAATGATTTATTCAACTTCTCACTAATTTCTGACAGCTCCAAGTTTACAGATGCTAACAAAAGATTTACGTTATTGGCTTTTGCATCAGAAACTACTTGAGAAAAAGTAGCTAATTCATTTACTTTGAAAGATGAAGTATCAACAGTAAATACATTTTGCATATCCTCCCCCATTAAAAAATTAAGTTCATTTTTGCTAGTATTTACGTTTTGTAACATTGACAGATAGTTAGAGCTATCTTGATTAAAATCTACCTGTGCGTTTAACTGATCAATTTTCCCTCCAGAACCATACTCATAACTAATTTCTGTTCTTTTCAATCTTTCCTTAGAAATTGATTTTGTGAAAGATAATATCTCTAGCTGCTGCTGCTCACGAACCAATTGAAAATATGCATTTACAACCTGTAAAACAGTACTCTCAATGGAGAGTCGCGTTTGTAACTCAGCTAAATCACTTTGAGCCCCCAGTTGTTTAAAGGCTGTAATATTAGCCAAACCATTAAATAAAACATAATTAGCCACAATGGATGCATTGTAATTTTGAGATTCTTGAACCGCATCATTTTGAGGTGGAATTCCCCCAGAAAATTCGAGATCTGCTTTTGAATTTGTATAACTGTAACCTGCATTAACCCCAAGAGTTGGTAGTAACCCTGCATTACCTATATTATTGGTATTTTGGGCAATTTCAATGTTATTTTTAGCTACCTTAACGCTGTAATTTTGCGCAAGAGCTTTTGTTATAGCTTCACTTAAAGTTAGTATTTGAGAGGATGCTTTAAATCCTGAAAAAACAAAAAGAAAAAACAAAATATAACGTACCATATTTAATGTATTTCTAAGTTTTCATATTTTAACTCTTTTACGGAAGGCTCAACTGATTCGGCAGAAGCTTTCTCGCCATTTATTACCCAATAAACAAATCGCCTTAACATATTTATTAATTGCAATACTGCAGGCAAAAATATAAGTGTTAAAAAAGTTGCCACCACAAGTCCGTAAGCTATTGCTATTGCCATAGGAACTAAAAACTGAGCTTGAAAGCTTGTTTCTAAAATTAGGGGACCTAAACCTGCAATTGTTGTGACAGATGTTAGCAAAATAGGACGGTAACGAGATAAACCCGACTCTATTAAAGAATCTTTAAACGACATTCCTGTTTTCATATTGGTATTAAATGCACCGATAAATACTAGTGCATCGTTTATCATTACTCCAATTAATGCGATTACTCCAAACCACGAAAACATAGATATTTGAACATCATGAAAAAAATGTCCCCATCCCACCCCAATAAATCCGAATGGGACCATAATAAAAACCGTTGCGGCTTGCAAGAAAGACCTAAAAGTTAGTACTACTATGGCGATTATTAGAATTAAAACAACTGGCCCAGCTATTGAAGCAGATTTGGCTGTTTTCTCTTGCTCTCTAATTTGCCCTTCAACAGAGTAGTTAACATTTGGGTTTGTTGACATAATTTCAGGTAAAACTTCCGATTTAATTTGTGCGATAGCACTGTTAGGACTGTCTTTTCTGGGATTGAGCATATCTGCATTAATAGTTACCGAACGTTTTCCATCAACGTGATCTATTGATACTATACCTCGTTTAGACTCAAAGTTAACTAGGTTTTTAAGGAAGTATTCTTTACCTCTCAAAACAACATGCATGTTTTCTAAATCGCCCAATGAGTTTCGGTTTTCTTTATCGTATCTAACCCATATTTTAACTTGATCAGTCCCTTTTTGAAGTCGCTGAACCTCTTGACCAAAGAACGCTCTTCTTACTTCTCCAATGATTTCTAACGAGGTAAAACCTTGTTCTTTTGCCCTTTGGTTTAGTGTTAAATAAACCTCTTTAAAGCCTTGTTGATCAGATGATTCAATGTTTTTAAGTGTACCAAAGGTTTTAATTTTTTTAATTAATGTATTTTTTGCATTCATTAACTCATCAAAGTTATCTGAGTACAATACAATTGATACCGCCCTACCAAATGGACCATCTGAGCGAACAGTAAATTTTTCTGCTCCGGGTATTTCTCCTACCCTTTCTTGAATAAGGTTCACGATTTCTGAACTCCGCAAATTTCTTTCCTCCCCAGGTAAGAGAACCAAACGCATGGTAGCTTTATTAACCGCTGGGCCTAGGCTAGTTTGAATTCCTGTAAAAATACTTTTATCTGTTTCACTTTTCGCATCAATTTCTTTACCAATATCAAGTATCTTATTTTGAACATGATTGATCCAATTTTCAGTAATTTTTTCATTTGTACCTGCAGGCATTTCTAAATTTACTGAAAGAAAATCTCCCTCAATATCAGGAAAAACTGTAGTTCTAATTAATCCACTTTTTACCCCAGTAAACGTAATCACAAAAAAACAAATACTAATTACTACTATCACTAAAGGATTTTTAATTGCAAACAATAGTATTGGTTTGTAAAGCTTAATTTTAGTGTACTCCATACCATTGGCAAAGGCATCGGTTACTTTATTTACCCATGATTTTTTTTCTAATCCTTCTTTACTTAAAGCTTTTGAGTGTGCAATATGGGCTGGGAGGATGAAAACGCCTTCTACAAGTGAAAACAGAAGCGTTGCAATAACCACAAAACCCATTTCGGGGAAAAACTCGCCTAAACGGCCATCTAGTAAAAAGAAAAGAGAAAAAGCTATAGCGGTAGTCATTATTGCAGAGAATACAGCTGGTAAAACTTCCATAGTTGCATCTACAGCAGCCTGAATTGGATTTTTGCCTCTCTCCCAATGCTGAAAAATATTTTCAGAGATAATTATTCCATCATCCACCAAAATACCTATAACGATAATCATACCAAATAACGATATCACGTTTATTGATAATCCGTAAAAAGAGGAAGCAATAAACATACCTGCGAACGAAACTGGAATACCTAATGCAACCCAACCTGCCAACCGTGGGTGCAAGAAAAAAGATAATAACACCAACACCATTACAAAGCCAATTATTCCGTTGTTGGACAGTAAATCTATTCGCTCTCTAAGCACTTTTGACCTGTCATTAATTATTGATGCTTGAACTGCAGAATTATCTTTGTTAAAATTATCGATATACACTTTTACGTGTTCCGTAATATCTACAATATCTTCATAAATAGTGTGGTATACAGAAACTACAATTGCCGGGTTACCTTGAAAATATTGTTTTGAAGGTTCATCCACCCAAATTTCTTTTACAGTTGCAACTTGACTTAAAAAAATTGGCTTACCGTTAGGATAAACTTTTACAATTATATTTTCCAACTCAAGAGCTTCATATTTTCTGTTTTTAGCCCTAATAAGAATTTTTTCTTGCTCGGTTTCTATTGTTCCTCCCGTTAACTCTAAATTATTTTGTTTAACCGCATTTGAAATATCAGAAATTTTTACACCATATTTTTTAAGTCCATCGTCACTAACTTGAATTTCAATTTCTTTATCAGGAAATCCTGCCAATTCCACTTTAGATATTCCATCAACAGTTTGTAAGTCTGTTTCAACCTTTCTTGCAATTTCTTTGAGCTGTTCTAACCTTAAATCGCCACTTAAAGCAAAATTGATGGCCAAACTATTGATTTCTTTGATATAAATTATGGGTGGTTCCATCCCGTCAGGAAAAGAGTTTATGCGATCTACAGCATTCTTTAAATCTTGCAGTACGGTTTCTGTTTTATAGTCAGGATCAACTTCTACTCTAACAGTTCCAGCATTTTCTAGTGAATTGGAGGTTAAACGATCGATACCTGATAAGCCATCAAGTTCATCTTCAATTTTTAATATTATACCCTCCTCAATTTCTGAAGGAGAGGCCCCAGGATACACAACTTGAATTAAAATAAGACTAGACTCGTTTTCTGGAAAAAACGTTTTTCTTAGCGACTGTAAGCCAAAGTATCCGAAAATTAAGATAAGTATGAGCAGTACGTTACCGGCAATGGGGTACTTTATAAAATACTTTATAAGTGCTCTCATTTTTCGTTTTCGATTTTACGAACCTTCATTCCAGGAAACAACCCTTTTATATTACCTTGTACTATTTCATCATTATTGTTTAAACCTCTAATAAGAGCTTGTTCACCTGAAAGTTGAAGCACTTCAATTGGCTTTTCTGTAAGTGTATCTCCCTCAACAACAAAAATTTTATTATCGAATAACAGCTTACGATTCACATAAATAGAAGAATCGTAGCTTTCGCCATTTATTTCACCACTTAAAAACATACCATTTTTAATTGTTTTGTTGTACACCTGAATATAAACAGACACCATTTGAGAAGCATTTAATGTTTGATTAATTCGTGTAACTTTACCTTTAATCTCTTTAGATTCAGAATCTGAAAAATTAACTTCTGAGCCTACTTTTACATACTGTAAATCATTATTACTAAGCTCAGCTACCAGCTCATATCTGCCGGTTTCAATAAACTCACCTAACTTCTGCCCTACTCTTACCGTTGAGTTTGGGGCAACATTTGCAATAGAAAGCACCCCACTAAATGGAGCTCTGATTGTAAATTTAGAAAGTCTACCTTCTTGACTTTTTATTGAAAAATACGTATTTAAGATACTTTTACCCGCCAAGTATCTCTTAATTTTATCGTTAGACATTTTAGGTAATGGAGGAAGTGGTTTTGTGACATCAATACTATTTAAAAATGTTTCCCATGTTGCTTTTTCTGATGGATAATCAAGCTCAATATCGCCCATCATTTTAGCTACTTGATTTAACAAGTTGCTTTTTTGAGCTTGCAAATTATACTCTAATTCTTCCGATTCTATTTTTGCAACTACATCACCCTGGCTAAAATAAGTGCCTTCTCTAAAGTTTCTGTTTAATAACATTCCACTTACTTCAGAAAAAAGCTCAATTTGGTTGTAGGAAGATACTGTGCCCGAAACAGGTATAACAGCTATAACATTACCCAAAGAAACACTTTTAACCTGAACTCCCTTAACTGTTTCTATATCTTCAACTGGTTTAATTGGTTTTTGGAAGGATGAGATGAATTTTACCAATATTAACGTTGCCGTTATTGATAGTAAAATTATTACTGCCGGACGAAGCCATTTATTCATTAGAGCGGGAGACTTAAGTTTTCACAAAATTAAAATAATATACTTACTTGTGAGTTCATTAACATAACTTAACTAATAATTGTTTAGTTGGTTAGTAAGCAAAAAAAAATCCCCAAACCGTGAAACGGTTTGGGGATTTTTTGAGATTAAGTTATAAAACTTATTCCGACATTACTTTTTTTGTAGCCGGCTGAACTTGTGCAGGTGCAGCTTGTTTGCTCATTGTTGATTTTTTAATCATTTGTTTTTTATGAGGATGAGCATGACCTGAATGATCGTGACCTGAATGATCATGACCAGCATGTGAAGCTTTATTAGCTTTCATTTTCTCTAATTGCTCAGGAGTTAATAATTGAGATACGTTGTTTCTGTAATCTGAACGTAATTTTTTGTATTCAGCTTCGTGACCTTTTCTGTCATTATTGTATTTAGTATCTAAAGCTTTAACATCAGCAAATTTTTTCTGGTTCAAAGCAATAACTCTATTTCTTTGATCTTTATCTAAACCAAGCTCAGCAGTTAATTTATCTGCAACTTTTTCTGCTCTTACTTTAGGGTCTACCTGTTTCACTTTTTGAGCTTCCATATTTTGAGCAAATGTAGAAAGTGACATAAACACTGCTATTGAAAGACTTAAAATAACTTTTTTCATAATTAATGTATTTAATTTATATTTTCAAATATAAAACAAAAAGCATTCCATAATAAACGATCTAAAACGAATTCGTGTTAACTATTAAACATTTGCTCGCAAAAGACAAAAAACATCCTCCCAAAAGACTTTAATAACAATAACTAATAAATCTTTTAAACAAGCCTCAAAACTTGTTACAAAGTATTGAAGGTAAATTATATATTTGCACTCATAATAATAAAGTAATATGCTTAAAAATTGGTTTGTTTTTACAGTTGTTGTTCTATTTTTAGCTTCATGTTCAGGAAAAAAAACGCAATTAGCTAAAGAAAAATTTAAGCAGGCTAGTAATGCTTTTTCCAATGAAAAAATTGATACTGCTATAACTTTGTTTTCAGAATGTATAAAATTGGATGACGGAATCTCAACTGCTTACTTTAACAGAGCAAATTGTTACGTTGCAAAAAAAGACTTTGATAAAGCTATAGATGATTTAAACACGTACATTGATCTTCAGCCAAGTCATTCAAATGCATACTTTTTAAGAGGGTGGGCTTATCACTTTAAAAATAAAACAAATGATGCCATTAAAGATTACACAAAAGCTATAACACTTAAACCTGATTATACCGATGCCATTTTTAATAGAGGAATGGAGTATTTTGCAATTAAAGACTCAGTAAGAGGATGTAACGATATGCACAATGCCTTAAATTTTGGATATAAATTAGCCCAAGACATGATTAATGAAGCCTGTACAAATAAATAATAAAAAAATGAATCAAATTAAAACAATATTGTGTGCACTAATAATTTGCGCAAATACGTTCCCAACTTTTTCGCAAGGATTTGAAGTTTCACCGGTTGTAATGAATTACAGTGCCGAACCAGGAACTTCAGAAACACAAAAATTAACTATTGCAAATCTATTTAGCCAGAGACGTGCTTTCTCACTTGTGCTTGGTGATTTTGACAGAGATGCTAACGGAACTAAAAGTTATACTGAAGCAGGTTCAATGCCAACTTCTGCGAGTGATTGGATAACAATTTCACCTTCATATGTAGAGGTTAATCCTAACGAAACAAAAGAAATCACGGTTACAATTACTGTACCCAATGGAGCCAATGATACTAGATGGACTATGATTTATGTTAAAGCTACAAAAGAGCAGACATCTCATAATGCCGATAAAGGCTTTGCTGGCGGGGTTGTAATAAGTCCAACAATTGGAGTTCAGGTATATCAATCGCCTGGTTCAAACACTAGTTATGAAGCAACGGTAAGTGATTTTAAAGAAATTACAAAGCCGGGTGAAGATCAAAGAACACTTGCCGTTACTGTTGACAATAAAGGAGGAAAGAATCTTAAATGTAGTATGTACTTATTAATTGCTGATTTACAAACTGCTACAGAAGTGAAATCATCACCTGTTGTTTTCCCATTACTACCTGGCAGAAAACAAATTGCAAAATTACCCGTTCCTAAAGATTTAAAACCAGGTAAATATTCTGTTGCTGCAATACTAGATTATGGCCATGGAAGTGACTTAGAAGGAATACAAATGGAACTCATTGTAAAATAATTACTTAATGAAAAAGCTTACGTTTATACTATTAGCTACAATTTTACTTGCTTGTGAAGATGCAACAAAAGAAAAAATTGTTGAAGATTATACAAAAAATGTATTCTACAGTGGTGATACAGCCATGACTTTTTATGATAAAGATAAATCCAAAAAAAGAGAAGTCTATATAGTTAAAAAAAGTGGTGATAATTACGTAAAAACAGGAATCTACGAGATTTTTTATGAAAATGGAATCAAGTGGCAAACAGCAAATTATAATGACGACCTACTCACTGGTGAAGGAGTTATTTACGATGAAAACGGTAATGTAAAACAGAAAATACAATACACAAAAGGTTTAAGGAACGGTAAAAGTTATGTTTACTACCCTGGAGGAGCAATATACCAAGAAATGGACTTTGTCAATGATAAAAACATAGGCAAAATGATCGTAAGGTATGAAGATGGCTCTATAATGGAAGAGGTTTATTTTAAGGATGGTAAAAGAGATAGCATTTCTACTGGCTACTTTGAAAATGGAGCACTAATGTTTAAAACAAATCATGAAAATGATGTGAAAAATGGAAGCTGTGAAATTTATTATAGAAACGGAAAAATAAAGGAGCGGTCAAATTATAAGGATGGAAAATTAGAAGGAAAATTCTTATCCTACTATAAACAATTTGAAGATGGCACTATTTTAAATGAATGTACATACGAAAATGGTAAAATTGAAGGTACATTTTTAAGCTATCATCCTTCTGGTGATCTTAGTCTAAAATGTGAATATATAAATGGAGATATGAATGGTGATTATCAATCATTCTACGATCAAACTAATGTTTTAAAAGAGAAAGGAACCACTAAAAAAGGACTTCGAGAAGGAAAATGGAAAGCCTATTATCCTTCAGGAAAAATTCAGGTAGATGTAATGTATAAAGCCGATAAATTTAACGGGCCTTGTACTTCTTATTTTGAAAGCACAGGAAATGTAAAACAAATAGGAACTTACGAAAACAATATGGCGGTAGGTGAATGGATTTTTAACCATGAAAATGGAAATAAAAAAGAAGAAGGCCTTTACAAAGACAATAATAAAGTTGGCTTATGGAAGTTTTACGATGAACAAGGAACTTTTATTAAAGAAGAAAAACCTAAAGTATCTTCTGAAATACAATCAGCACCATAAGATTTACTTTTTTAATAAGTCAATATTTAAAAGTGGGTTATCTGCTTTAAACACATAACTTCCTGCTACTAAAACATCTGCTCCACTTCTTATTAGTTGTGGGGCATTTTTATTGGTTACTCCTCCGTCAATTTCAATTAATGTATTGGCATTTTTAGAGAGAATAAGTTCTTTTAGCTCTTCCACTTTTGAGTACGTGTTTTCAATAAAGCTTTGACCACCAAAACCCGGATTTACTGACATCAAGCAAACAAGATCAATATCAGCAATAATATCCTTCAAAAGACTCACAGAAGTATGAGGATTAAGAGCTACACCCGCTTGCATACCAGTCTCTTTTATAGCTGCAATGGTTCTATGTAAATGAGGAGAAGCTTCAATATGAACTGTTAAAATATCGGCTCCTACCTTATGAAATGCGTTAATATAATTCTCTGGCTGAACAATCATTAAATGAACATCAAATAATTTGGAAGAGTGCTTTTTCAAAGAAGAAATAACAGGAATTCCGAATGAAATATTTGGAACAAAAACACCATCCATAACATCAAGGTGCAACCAATCGGCATTACTTTTATTAATCATTTCTACTTCATTTCTTAGATCAGAAAAATCAGCCGCTAATAATGATGGAGCAATTATTGTTTTTGAAGACATAATAAATTTTATTTAAGTAAAAATAAACGCCAATATTATGCAAAGCAAATATGACTTGCATAAAAACAAAAAAGCGCTGAAATATTGAATAAATCAATACTACAACGCTAAAAATTCAAATGAACTATGGTTATCCTAAATACTTTCTTAGACTTTTACTTCTAGATGTATTCTTTAATTTTCTTATTGCTTTTTCTTTAATTTGCCTTACCCTTTCACGTGTAAGTTCGTATTTTGCTCCTATTTCTTCTAAGGTAAACGGCTCTTTTATACCAATTCCGAAATAAAATCGCAGTACTTCAGATTCTCTAGCTGTAAGGCAATGTAATGCACTTGCTACTTCTTTCTTAAGAGAATCGACTAACATGTCATTATCAGGAGTTGCTCTTCCGTTAGTTTCACCAATAACGTCATACATATTTCTACTATCATCATCTCCGCCAATTGGAGCATCCATAGAAACATGCCTAACTTTGGCTTGCATATTCGTTTTGATTTCGGAAGGAGTCATTTCTAAAATATTTGAAAGCTCATCTACCGAAGGTTCACGCTCAAATTGCTGCTCAAGTTTTGTGAACGCTTTATTAATTTTATTAATTGAACCAATTCGATTTAAGGGTAAGCGAACTATTCTTGATTGTTCTGCTATCGCTTGTAGTATAGATTGTCTAATCCACCATACAGCGTATGAAATGAATTTAAAGCCTCTGGTTTCATCAAATCTTTTTGCGGCTTTAATTAAGCCCAGGTTTCCTTCATTAATTAAATCTGGTAAACTTAATCCTTGATTTTGATATTGTTTTGATACTGAAATTACAAATCTTAAGTTCGATTTCGTCAGTTTTTCTAATGCAGCCTGATCTCCATCCCTAATTTTTTGAGCAAGCTCCACTTCCTCTTCTGCCGTAATCATTCCTACTTTACTAATCTCCTGTAGGTAACGTTCTAAAGACGGGGATTCTCTGTTTGTAATTTGTTTTGTTATTTTTAACTGACGCATATGATTTGAATTTGATATCTATAACGCTTTAAGCAATTAAAGGTTGCAAAACAAGTAGTAAATTATTATAAAATAATTTGAATACTAAATATATAAATGTGTTTACAGTGTTTTTGCAAACTCTTTGGCGATGTACTCTCCAATAGCAAGACATGAAGTTGCTGCAGGTGACGGAGCATTAACTACATTAATTGAATTAGCAGTGGTTACCAGTTTAAAGTCATCTACTAAATTACCGTCTGATGAAAGGGCTTGGGCTCGTACACCAGCTCGACCAGGTACAATATCTTCCATTGTAAGAGTTGGAATTAGCTTTTGTAAGGATTTTAAAAAGATTTTTTTTGATAAAGCTCTTTTGTATTCTTCTAAACCGTATTTCCAGTGTTTTGAGAATAATTTCCAAGTACCCGCATATGTTAACGCGTCAAAAGAGTCTTTAGCGGAAAAACTAAATTTACCATAGCCTTCACGCTTAAATGAGAAAACAGCATTGGGGCCACATTCAACTCCACCGTGAATCATTCTGGTAAAATGAACACCTAAAAAAGGAAAATTAGGATCAGGAACAGGATAAATAAGATGCTTGACTTTACCTTTTACGTGATCTGCCAATTCGTAATAATCGCCTCTAAAGGGCACTATTTTACAATCGAGTTTTGTTTTAGATACCTCTTCGGTAATCCGATCTGATTGAAGACCAGCACAAGAAACGATAAAATTTGTGGTGTAGTAATCTTTTGTGGTATAAACTTTACTATTCCCTCCTTCTAACGTCACAACTTTTTTAACAGCTTCCCCCATTTTATATTCTGATTTAGGCTGCAGCTGACTCGTTATTTGCAATAATTTTTTATTGAAGGATGCGTAATCAATAATACCTGCACTTGGTACGTGAATTGCCTTTAAAGAATTAGTACAATTAGGTTCTATTTCTAATATTTTAGCTTTATCAATAAGTTCAATTCCGGGTGTTTTATTAGCAATACCGTTACTAAATATTCTATTCAAGGTTTCTAACTCACTATTTGAGTTCGCTACAATAATTTTACCACATACATCATGTGCTACATTATGTTCTTTTGCAAAGTTTAGCAACAAAGTACGACCTCTTTTACAATTTTCAGCTTTTAAAGAACCTGGTTTATAATATACTCCAGAATGAATTACTCCAGAATTATTCCCCGTTTGGTGCATTGCAACCTCACTTTCCTTTTCAAGAAGTAAAATTTTTAGGTTAGGATGAGATTTTTGTAACTGATAAAATGCAGAAGCACCTACTATACCACCTCCAATAATTATTATATCAAAATGTTTTTCGCTTGACATTTAAATAAATTAGACTCCTTTAGAAAAGCTTCTTTTAGGAATAAACAACATTAAAATTACACCAAGAACAAAGAATACAGTAATTGCTAAAACTGAATGGCGCATACTTCCGGTAATTCCTTCCAAAAAACCAAAGGTAAATGTACCTATTACCAACCCAATTTTTTCGCTTACATCGAAAAAGCTAAAATAGCTTGCAGTATCGTCTGTTTCTGGCATTAGTTTACTAAAAGATGATCTGCTTAATGCTTGAATTCCTCCCATAACTAAACCAACTATCCCTGCTATTACAAAAAAATGTTTGGGCTGATTTATAAAAAATGCATAAATACATAAGCCCACCCAAACACTTAAAGAAGCAATTATGGTTCGCTTATTCCCTATTTTTTCTGAAACATACGAATGCAAATAAGCACCTAAAATGCCTATAACTTGAATAGCCAAAATACTGGCAATTAAACCAATTCGCTTTTGACCTGGGGTACTCCAAATAATTTCTTTTTCACCAAAGTAGGCTGCCATTATTAGTACTGTTTGAACTCCCATACTATATACAAAATATGCTGCAAGGTATCGTCTTAGTGGTTTATTAAGTTGTATTTCTTTCCAAACATTATAAAGTTCCAAAAAACCTTTTTTAAACTTACTAGCTCCTTCTTGCTTAGGCACGGTTTTGCGGGGTAAATTTCTGTATGATATTTGTCCGAAAATAAACCACCAAGCCGCTACACTTACAAAACACCATTTTACAGGTATATTAAATACCATAATCATAACCAAATTTGCAACCAGTAAAATTACACTACCTATATACCCCATTGAAAAACCTCTTGCACTAACTATATCATAGTTTTTAGGGCTACAAATATCGGGCAAGTAGGAATTATAGAATACGATACTCCCCCAATACCCTACACTTGCCATTAAAACAGCAACCATACTTAATTCAAGGTGATTAACATCAAAGAAAAACATGCCTAAAGCTGAAACTACACCTATGTAACAAAAAGTTTTAAGAAAAAATAACTTATTACCTGTGTAATCTGCAATTCCTGATAATAAAGGAGAGAAAAAAGCCACTAGAAGATAAGATAAAGACAATACATACGAGATTAGCTCCGTATTTTTAAAGGCATAACCCATAAAATTTACTGTATCAGCTATTACCTCACCACTTAAATTTTTCGTACTGGTTTGCTCTGCATAAAAAATCGGGAAAATTGCTGAAGATATTACTAGTGGATAAACAGAGTTTGCCCAATCATAAAAAACCCAAGACTTAATAACTTTAGGATCGTCTTTTAGCACTATTTTTTAATGATTTTGAAGTATACTTTTCTATCATTCTTTAAAAGCTTTTCATCTTTTGTTTTAGTTGACAGGGTTGATTTTAAAGGACTTAAAGTTAAGTTAGCTCTATTTACTCCTGCAGCGACTAAAGCATCTGCGACAACTTCAACTCGCTTTTTAGATAAATCAACCTTGGCCTTTGACATCATTAATTCTTCCATATAATCTGTCTGGCCAATAACTTCAATTTTTAAATCTGGTTTGGCAGCAATTATTTTAGCAACATCATTCAATGTTTTTTTTGCAGACTCATCTAATACTTTTGCTTTAGAAGCAAACTCTATAGTTTTTAGTTCTACTAAAAGCTCAGGATTTTCTTCAACATTACCACTTTCCCACTTACGAACTACGACTTCCATTTCAGCTTTTTCTATATTCATAGACTTACACTTACATCCAACAGCTGTATCAGCTTTTATTACTTTAACATCCTCCAAATAATAATAGGCATCTGTAGTTTGTGGTTTGGTAAAAGCTCTTGATTTCTTAAGCTTTTTTGTAAGTACATCATCATCTTTAGCGAAGTTACCTATGGTTATGTATTGTTCTCCTCCTTCCGCTCTAAAAACATTACAAACATCTTCCCATATGTACTGATCTTCCATTATTTTGTTTTTGTACTGTAGTATTTGAGGTTTGGTTTTAAATGTCTTTATTTTAGATGCGTCAATTTTTTCTTTACTAAGTACTGCTCCTATATTATTTACACCAAATTTTGAGAGGTCTGATAGGCTCACGTTGAAACTTACACAGTAAAACGCTCCTGCTTCTAGTGTGTCTATTAATTTCGTTTGAACATAAGTGCGAGGATCTTTACTTTTGTAACTATATGCTAAAAAACCCGCATAACAACAGCCGTTCTCTGCTTCTTCTCTACCCCTTGTGTTCATAGGTATACTTACCAATTCTGATTTGGTATTCTTAGTGTATAAATCTGCTTTTGGCTCTGATGGAGAGTACCAATCTTTAGCTGATTCAATTTCAGCCAAATTTTTAGTTTTTATTGCCTTGCCTTTTACAGGGAGGTCAAAGCTTGAGTTTGGAACCAAATTATTTTGACCAATAGTCAAAAACGAAATTGTAAGAAGAGATAAGGCTAGTAATAAGTGTTTCATAATGTTATTTTACTTTGTAATTTTTGACGGCATCAATAAAAAATTTGACTTTATTAAAATCGGTATCAGGGTAAACACCGTGACCTAAATTGGCTATATATTTTTGAGGGCCAAATTTTTCAATCATCCTAATAGTCTCTTTTTCGATTCTTTGTTCACTGGCATATAAAAGACATGGATCTAAATTTCCTTGCAATGTTTTACTACCAGCTTTAGATCTAGCCCACTCAGGATCAATATTCCAATCTACTCCTAACACTTGACAGTTAAGTTGAGAAAATGAATCCCATGCAAAGGTTGCGCCTTTAGAAAACACTGTAATAGGTACGTTTAACGTTGAAAGCTCATCACAAATTTGCTTTATATATTTTAGGCCAAATTCTTCGTACTGATTTTGTGGCAATATGCCTGCCCAACTATCGAAAACCTGAACTAAATTGGCTCCTCCTAAATGTATTTGAGCTTTTAAGTAGTTAATGGTTGACTTTGTTATTTTATCAAGCAATAAATGTGCCAGCTCTGGCTTTTCGTATAAAAATTTACGGGCATTTGAGAAGGTTTTTGATCCTCCTCCCTCAATCATGTAAGAAAAAATTGTCCATGGTGCTCCGGCAAAACCAATTAAAGGTAGTTTATTATTAAGTTCACGCTTAACAATTTTCATTGCATCAATTGTATAACGAATATCATCCTCCCCATTTGCTATTTGAAGAGCTTCTATATCAGCTTTTGTATGAATTGTTTTAGGAAAGAACGGACCTTTTTTCTCTATCATTTGATACTCTAACCCCATTGCCTCGGGAATTACTAAAATATCAGAGAAAATTATAGCTGCATCAACACCCAAAATATCAACAGGTTGTAAAGTAACCTCTGCAGATAATTCTGGATTTGTTACTAACTCTTTAAAGCCACTTACACTGGCCCTTACTTTACGGTATTCAGGTAGTATCCTTCCTGCCTGTCTCATTAACCAAACTGGTACTCTATCAACTTTTTCGCCCTTTGCGGCTTTTAAGAAAAGATGATCGTTTTTTGTTGTAACCTCTGAAAGCATGCGCAAATATAACTATACTATCGCACTTTATTAAACCAAATTTAGAGTCATAAATATATTAAGTCTCTGTAAAAGCTTAAAAGTGTAATTTAGATAAATGATTTATGAGGATGTAGAAACTTTTTTTCAAGAAAAGGAAAAGCTAAGCGTAATTGAACATATTGGCATTTTTAATTCTATTTACGTAGATATTAAAAGAGAGGACCTCTTAGATGAAAACGTTTCAGGTAATAAATTCAGAAAATTAAAGTATAATATATTAGATCTGATTAAGAAGAATAAAAACTTAATTATCACTGTTGGAGGAGCACATTCAAATCATATTGCAGCTACAGCAGCAGCTGGAAAATACTTTGGAATTAATACCGTGGGAATTATTAGAGGAGAAGAACTACAGCATAAAACACTCAATAAAACATTATTTACTGCTAAAGAAAATGGAATGGAATTAAAGTTTGTTGATAGATCTATTTTCAGAAAAATAAGAGAAAACCATATTCCATACATTCAATCTCTTGGTCTTAAAAATTTTGAATTTATTGCTGAAGGAGGATCAAATAAACTAGCTTTTAAAGGATGTGAAGAACTAGGAAGACAAATACCTGAAAAATACGATTATATAATACTTGCTTGCGGAACTGGCTGCACGCTCGTAGGTATAAATAGTACTTATGACAAACAAGTTTTAGGTATTTCTGTACTTAAAGAGTCGTTTTTAGAAAATGATATTGAATTAATGAGTAGAAACTATGCAAGCAAACTAAACAAGAAATTTGCTATTATAAGAGACTATCATTTTGGAGGATATGCAAAAACGAAGCCACAGCTTGATGAATTTAAACGATCGTTTGAAAAAACATATAATATTAATCTTGACCCAATTTACACAGCTAAATGCGCTTTTGCCACTCTTGATTTAGCTAAAAACGGCTATTTCAAACAAAATTCAAAAGTGTTAATGATTCATACAGGAGGATTGCAGGGGAATTATAAATAGATTTAAAATAAAAAACCCCGCTAATTTATATTAACAGGGTTTAGAAAAGTATTATGTATTTATTTATTCTTCAGCAAATGCGTCATCTACTAATATACGACCACAGTGTTCGCAAACAATGACCTTTTTTCTTGATTTAATTTCTAATTGACGTTGAGGCGGAATTTTATTAAAGCATCCTCCACAAGCATCTCTTTGCACAGTAACTACGGCTAGTCCGTTTCTGGCGTTGCCTCTGATTCTTTTGTAGGCATTAATTAAACGATCTTCAATAGATTTTTGTGCCTTTACTGACTTTTTACCTAGTGAATCTTCATCTTTTTCAGTTTCTTTAATAATTTCCTCAAGTTCAGCTTTTTTGTGCTCTAAATCTTTTTGTCTTTCATCTAAAAGGCTTTGAGCTTCAGCTAAAACTTCTGTTTTATTTGAAACTTGCGCCTCAAACTCTCTAATTCTCTTTTCAGACAATTGAATTTCAAGCTCTTGAAATTCAATTTCTTTAGTTAAAGAATCAAATTCTCTATTATTTCTTACGTTATTTTGTTGCTCTTTGTACTTTCTAATTAAAGCTTCAGCATCTTTTATACCATATCGCTTTTCAGTTATAGAATTTTCAAGTCCTTTAATATCGTGAGTAAAGTTTTCAACTCTTGTCTCAAGACCTTCTATTTCATCTTCTAAATCTTGAACCTCAAGTGGCAATTCTCCTCTGACTATTTGTATTTTATCAATATTAGAATCTATGATCTGTAAATCATATAAAGCTCTTAACTTGTCTTCAACAGTAATGTCTTTTGCGTCTTTTTTATTTTTTGTCGCTGCAGCGCTCATACTAAATATTTTACAGGGTTTGTGTTTGTTTCACTCAAATGAACGGCAAAGGTAGGTATTTTTTGCATAAGAACTTCCTTAATTAGCCCACTTGTGAATTGTTCGCTCTCATAATGACCTACATCAGCCAAAATTATTTGATTATCGGCATCAAAAAACTCATGATACTTAATGTCTGAAGTAATAAATATATCTGCCTTACTTTTTATAGCATTTGGTAACAGAAAAAATCCGGCTCCACCACAAACAGCAACTTTTTTAATAGTATCTGTCAGTAAAT
Organism: Flavobacteriales bacterium; assembly: GCA_020628935.1. Taxonomy (GTDB): domain Bacteria; phylum Bacteroidota; class Bacteroidia; order Flavobacteriales_G; family JALEGO01; genus JAHDEG01. The sequence goes on along the minus strand of JAHDEG010000015.1, from coordinate 15,306 downwards.
TGGTATGCTTTATTACCTTACAATTAAATGCAGTTTTAATCTGTTTTAAAAAATCAATTGTTTTAATTGGCTCCTTTAACTCACCAATCATACCAGCTCCAACATACTTGTTATTATTTTCTAAGCTAAAAATGTCGTAAGCGATCTCTTCATAAGGGTGAACTGACAACAAGCTTGAAATAATTTTTCCTTGCAAATGAGAAGCAAAAACCAATTCTATTTTCATTTCTGGCTCAATATGCCGTTGGTTAGTTTCTCCAATAAAAGGACTAGCATTTGCATTTGGCTTAAACGTTCCTAAACCATTAGTATTAAAGCTACACTCAGAATAATTTCCTATTGAGCCGGCTCCCGCTTCAAAAAGTGCATCTTTTATTTCATCAGCATTTTGTGCAGGACAGTATGTCACCAATTTCTTTAGCGTATTAGCTTTTGGCTTTAATACTGAGGTGTTTGTTAAATTTAGCTTCTTAGCTATTACATCATTAACTCCATTACAGACATTATCTAAATTAGTATGTAGCGCTATTAAACAAACATCTTGTTTAATAGCGCTATACACCGTTCTTTGTATATAATTTTCGTTAGAAATGGTTTTTAATCCCTTAAAAACTATGGGATGATGAGCAACAATAACATTACAACCTTTTAAAACAGCTTCCTTAACAACATCTTCAGTACAATCAAGACTAATTAAAACGCCTTTAACTTCGCTTTGTGGTAAACCAACTATTAACTGAGAGTTATCATAACTCTCTTGATATGCAAAAGGAGCATACTCATTTAAAACATTAATTAAGTCAGTAACTTTCATTTGTATTACTAGAAAGGTAAATCATCATCAGCATCACCAGCTGAAGGTGCATCTTGAGCACTCGGAGCAGGCATTTCGTTAGCATAAACCTGCTTGTCGCTCGCGCCTTCTTCTAATTTAGCTAGTCTCCAAGCTTGTAAGTTTACATAGTATTTACCATTGTACTCATTTCCTCTTAAATTAAATTCAACGTTTACATCGTCACCTACTGTAAAAGAATCTAATACTTCACACTTTTCTTTAAAAAGTTCTAACTTAATATCCTGAGGATACTGCTCCTTAAATGTATTGACAACAAATTCTCGTTTTCTGAATCCACTATCAAATTCTTGTACATCGTATATTTTAATTAACTTCCCTTGTACTTCCATAATATTAAATTTTAATTATTAAATGTGAGAAGAGCTTTCCATGCCTCTTCTACTTTGTTACTTTTTATTAATTGTTTTGCTAATTCGTGTATTTTAAGCTCGAGTCCATTCGCATCATCTTCGTATTCCACAAACAGATCAGATAATTCAATGAGCTTATATTCATTTACTTCTGTTTCATCTGGTATTTGCTTAACATTACCTAAAACACCTAAATCATTGCCGGTTAAAATAGTGCTATTTCTTATATCCACCGGAATATTATCTATTCCAATTCCAGGTACAATTCCAGGCTTTTCTACCTGAAATAATGCTTCACCATAAGCCTTATTGTACCACGCTCCACCCATTCTACCTACTAATTGCATTAAATTGGGATCCACATGCCCATTTTCATTAATAACATCGTCATTAATGTTTAGTAATAATACCTCGCAAATCACCAAATTACCAGCTCCTCCTTCAGAACCTAATTCTATAATTTCTTTAACCCTACACTCCAACTTTACCGGAGCCTCTTTTACTCCCGGTACGGAAACAGTTTTTGAAGACTGCTCTGTAAACCCTGCTTTTACAAATTCATTAACTCCTTTGGCATACTCTGAGCTACTTAGCGAAGTTTGTTGAACCATATTGTAATTAACAACATTTATTACGCACTCCTTTACTTCCCTAACATTTTCTAATGTATGCTTAGTCGTATTATCTCTACCTCTACGTGCCGGAGAAAAAATAGCTATCGGAGGATTAGAACTAAATACATTAAAAAAACTATACGGACTTACATTAACATTTCCTTCAGAATCTACCGTACTTACCAAAGCAATTGGCCTTGGAGCCACAGAACCTAAAAGGTAACCGTGAAATTTTGACTGTGGTATAGATCCAGGAATTATTTCCATAACTTTGCTTTAATTGTAAAAATTGAACACAAAATTAATTTTTATTGCTGGTCTAAAAAAGCTTTTTCATATATTTGCACTTCTACACTGAAACAATGCGGGTGTGGTGAAATTGGTAGACACGCTAGACTTAGGATCTAGTGCCTCACAGCATGGGGGTTCGAGTCCCTCCACCCGCACTTTCTTTTCCTGTTTTTTTCTTATTTATTTTAATCACACATTTTTAGTTCATCTAATTTTAGTACTTTCATGTAGTTAACAACTTAAGCATGAAATACCCACACATTTTCACACCACTTGATCTTGGTTTTACTACTTTAAAAAATAGAGTTATAATGGGCTCTATGCATACTGGTCTTGAAGAAGACATGTTTGGCTTAAACAGAATGGCTACATTTTATAGAGAGCGAGCGAAAGGTGATGTAGCTTTAATAGTTACAGGTGGAATTTCTCCAAATGATTCGGGTAGAGTAAGTGCATTAGCAGCAAAGCTTGACAGTGAATTAATGGCTAACCTTCACAAACCAGTTACAAAGGCAGTTCATGATGAAGGCGGCAAAATTTGTATGCAAATACTACACACCGGCAGATATGGATATCACGGAAATATAGTAGCACCATCTGAAATTCAAGCGCCAATAACGCCTTTTAAACCCAAAGCAATGACTGAAGAAGTCATTGAACAAACCATAACTGACTATGTAAACTGCGCAAAACTTGCAAAATCAGCTGGTTATGATGGAGTTGAAATAATGGGGTCTGAAGGATACTTAATAAATCAGTTTTTAGCACCCAGAACTAATAAACGAACCGATAACTGGGGAGGAAGCGTTGAAAATAGAATGCGATTTGCAAAAGACATTGTTGAAAGAACAAGAAAAGAGGTGGGCGAAGAATTTATAATCATTTTTAGATTATCACTTATCGATTTGGTTGAAGAAGGAAGTATTTGGGAGGATGTTATAACTACTGCAAAAGCCTTAGAAAAAGCGGGGGTAACCATTTTTAATAGCGGTATTGGATGGCATGAAGCAAGAATTCCAACCATCGGATCAATGGTTCCGAGCGGCACATTTACTTCTTTCACAGAAAAAATAAAAAAGGAAATTAATATCCCCATAATTACTACCAACAGAATAAATCACCCTCAACAAATTGAAGATATTTTAAAAGGTAACAGTGCAGATATGGTTTCTATGGCACGACCTTTTTTAGCCGATCCAAATATTGTAGCAAAATCTAAACAAGACAAAGCAGAAGAAATTAATACTTGCATAGCATGTAACCAAGCATGTTTAGATCATATTTTTGAGACCAAAACAGCTTCGTGCGTTGTTAATCCAATGGCAGCTAATGAAACCAAATACAAAATTGAAGCCGCTCAAAACATAAAAAGCATTGCCGTAGTTGGTTCAGGCCCAGCAGGGCTTTCAGCTGCATTAACCCTTGCAGAACGAGGACATAACGTTTCTCTATATGAAAAAAATAAAAAGCTAGGCGGACAATTTAATTTAGCAGGAGCTGTACCAGGAAAAGAAGTTTACTTGGAAACCATTAGGTATTACGAAACAATGCTAAGAAAACATAATGTAACTGTTCTAAAAAATAGTGAGTTTAATACTAGTGAAGCCAAGTCAAAGAACTTTGATGAAATAATTATTAGCACTGGTGTGACCCCAAGAAAAATTGATTTTGAAATAAAAAACGAAGATAAAGTACTTTACTATAACAATGTATTAACAAAGCAAAAAGAAGTCGGAGAAAAAGTTGTTATAATAGGTTCAGGAGGAATAGCCGTTGATACAGCTCTTTTTTTACTCAAAAAAGAAGATGAAACTGTAGATGATTTTAAGCAAAACTGGGGAATAGATAAAGATGTTTCAAATCCAGGAGGACTAAAACAACCAAACAGAACCAAAAAAGAAAGAGAAATTACGATTCTTCATAGGTCATCAGGCAAACTTGGTAAAAACTTAGGTAAAACAACTGCTTGGATTCACAGAGCAGAATTAAAACACTTAAATGTAAAGGTTATTTCTGGAGTAAAATATAAAGAAATTAATAACGAAGGAATTATTTTTATTAAAAACGATACGGAACAAAAAATTGATGCAGATCATATCGTTGTTTGCGCAGGCCAATCTCCAAACACAACTCTTTCAGAAAAATTAATTGAAAACAACTTCAAAGTTCATATTATTGGAGGATCTAAAAAATCAAAAGAATTGAATGCTAAAGTGGCTATTTTAGACGGCTTTGAACTTGGTCTAAAACTATAGACAATAAATAGTTAAATTCGCGTTACAATTCAAACACCACGAAATGACTCGTTTTTTAGTATTTATTTTTTCATTAGGAATTTCCTCCAGTATTATAGCTCAAGAGCTTAATTGTACTGTACAAGTTTCAAGCAGTCAAGTACAATCAGATAAGACTGTATTTGTTAACATGGAAAAAGCAATAACTGAACTTATTAATAATACCAAATGGACAAATGATGCTTACGATTCAGAAGAAAGAATTGAATGTAGTATATTTTTAAATGTCACAAAAAACAGCAATAACACTAGTTTCACCGGAGACTTTCAAATTACTGCTCGGAGGCCCGTTTATAATAGCTCATATACATCAACTACCATTTTATATCAAGATGCAGGAACCAGTTTTAGCTATAACCAATTTGACCCTCTTCAATATGCTGAAAACACCTACACTGATGAACTTACAGCATTAATAAGCTTTTATGCATATATGATTTTAGGTATAGATGGAGACACTTATGCTAAGGATGGCGGTACCGAGAATTTTGAAAAAGCAATGGGTATAGTGAATCTTGCACAAAGTTCTTCGTTTTCTGGATGGAAAGCAGAGCAAAGCGATGAGAACAGATATTGGTACGTAAATAATTATTTAGATCAGTTTTTTCAGCCGTTAAGAGATTGCTCTTACGACTATCACAGACTCGGCTTTGACACTATGACAGAAGACGTTGAAGCAGGAAGAAAAAAAATAACGGAAGCAATTAAAAAAATTGATAAAATTCACTCAACAAAACCAAATAGCTATAATGTTCAATTATTTTTTTATGCTAAAGCTGATGAGCTAATAAAACTATATTCTGAAGCCAGCAATAATGAAAAAGTTGAAATGACTCAACTGCTAAAAAAATTAAATCCGGCAAACAGTGTCAAGTACAATAAAATACTATCGAACCGCTAATCATTAACCTACTTCTAATATCAGGTTTAAATAGTAATAAAAATGACTACAAAACAAGTAGATATATTAAACATAGGCTTAATTTTCACCTCTCTCTTTTTAGCATTTCAAATTCCTTTCAAACTTTTTCTGTTTTCTTATGCAGTACTAGGTCCATTACATTACCTAACTGAAATAAATTGGCTAAATAAAAAGAACTACTTTGTTAAAAATCCAAAATGGATTTGCTTCTTATTTGCTTTAACTGTTCTTATTTGCTTGCCTGTTCTGTTAACCGAAGTATTAAAAATTGATTTTTTTAAAGGATTAACTAACTTAATAAATAATTCTAGTGAATTAAGAGGCATTTCTAAGTGGTCTGCAAATTTTCTTTTTATAGGTATTGTTAGTAGTATTTCATTTGTAATGTTTAAAGAAACATGGAAAGTTATTTTAAGCATACTTATAACTACAGTCGTTGCTTACTTATTAATGACTGTGCCCCTATACATTACAATTATTGGAATTTTTATCCCAACTATAATCCATGTATTTGTATTCACGGCAATTTTTATATTGTTTGGCGCAATTAAAAGTAAAAGTAAAATGGGTTATTTAACCGTTGTACTAATGTTTCTTTCAGCTCTTATTATAGCTAAAGCAAATGTAAATCCAAGAGATTTTATTCTTTCAGAAGCTACAAAACAAAACTTTAACAGTAGTACCTTTTCGTTTGTTAACATTAGTATAGCCAAATTTTTAGGATTAGTATCAGAAAATACAAACTACTCACTTATTTCTGTCGTTGGAGTTAAAATTCAGATATTCATTGCCTTTGCTTACACCTATCATTACCTGAATTGGTTCTCTAAAACTAGTATAATAAAATGGCACCAAGTAAATAAAAAACAATTTATAATAATTGCAGTAATTTGGGCACTATCTGTAACTTTATACTACTATAATTATAGATTGGGTTTTATTGCTTTATTGTTCTTAAGTATGCTTCACGTATTTTATGAATTTCCTTTAAATATCGTAAGCATGAAAGGCGTATTTAATGAGTTATTTAACTCAAAAAGTAGAATTAAAAGTTAAGGTTACACGAAGATTTTCACATATTACAATGAATAAAAAATTACTTTTTTTAATATTTACTTTAATTTCCTTTCAAACGATCCATGCCGAAATTTGCGATAATGGCATTGATGATGACGGTGATGGATTAATTGATCTTAATGACTCTACAGATTGTAATTGTTATAAATCTACTATCGAATCGCTCATTCCTAACCCTTCATTTGAAGAGCTAGCGGGTTGTTGTCCTAGCGGCTTAGGTGATCTTGCGTGCGCGCAGAGTTGGGTTCAGGCCTCATATGCTACATCTGACTTTTTTAATACTTGCGGAACATTCACATATAATAGCTCTCGGGGGCCAAATAACGGCATAACACCTTACCCAAATGGCAATGGAGTAGCAGGTTTTTTAGATGCACATAATAGCAACAATAACACATACTTTAAAGAGTACTTAGGAGTATGTTTGCCCTCATCATTAGTTGCGGGTGAATCCTACACCTTAGAAATGAATATATACACAGCGCTTATGAATTCAAGACAATCAAGAGATTTTGATCTAACAATTTGGGGTGCTGATGATTGTAGTCAGCTACCTTTTAACAGCTCTCAATGTCCAGCTGGAATTACAAACTTTGAAATACTGAATTCTACCAGAGTTATTTACGATAGTATTTGGCAACTAATTACGATTACATTTACACCTACTCAAAACATTCAAAGCATTTTAGTAGGACCTAATTGCGCTCTTCCATTAACAACATCTTACTACTATATTGATAATTTAATTCTTAATAAAACTTCTGTTTTTGAAGATAACTACGATTTAATTATTGGTGGCAATTCTTGTCAGCAAATTAACCTCACCAACCCAATAGAAGATGATGTGATTAGTTATCAATGGTATAAAGATGGGATTGCAATTATTGGTGAAAACCAACAAACATATTCTACAAGTAGTCTAAATCAAACTTCTGCATTATTCTCCTGCATCGCTTATTTCAATGACGGATGCAGAAAATCTAACGATGTAACATTACAAAACACATTTTTACAAGCCAATATTGTCGTGCAAAACGCAACATGTGAAAATAGTAATGATGGTATTCTAGAAATACAAAACAACTATAATTTCCCTCCATATATTTATGAGGTTAATGGAGTTACCCAAACCGATAGTATCTTTACTAGCCTGAGTAGCGGTGATAAACAGGTAGTTATAACAGATGCTCTTGCCTGTTCAGACACTTTAACTATTAATTTAGAATATTCTGACACAGTAATCGCAGACTTTATAAATTCATCAGTATGTGTAAATGTTGAAGCAGAGTTTGAAAGTATTTCTACTTCAAACAACGGTTCAATAGAAGCTAATAATTGGAGCTTAAGTCAAGAAGATTCTTACGAAGACAATACTTTTAATCATACTTTCAACGAAGAAGGAAATAGGGTTATTTCTCTTGTATCTATCAACACGAATGGATGTTCAGACACAACCACCCAAACCGTAAATATTAATGCTAGGCCATCTGCAAAAATTATTTTACAAGATAAATGTATTGATGAAAATGGAAACATCTCTTTTTACGCCCAAAGTAATAGTAATAATCAAATTATTGATACTTGGGATTGGAAGATTGAAAGCAGCAATTACAACACTCAGTCTGTAGAGCACAATTTTGAAAATGAAGGAACTAACACAGTTACACTTTCTATTACAAGCAATGAAGGATGCGAGGCAATATTTGACACTACAATAACAGTTTATGAACCGATTAAAGGAAATTTTAGTTTCGAAGAAGACGAGGGTTGTCCGCTATTTTGCTCTAAAGTAATTGACGAAACCCAAAACAATCCGAATTTCAAAGAAAAAATATGGCTTAGCAATTCTATAAGTTTAAATGAAAGTAATTTTGCCTTTTGCATAGAAAATTCTGGTGAACATATGTTAAGTCTCGTAACTACAGATGTCAATAACTGTAATTATACAGTAAGCAAAACTGTTACCGTACACCCAAAACCTATTGCAAACTTTAGTGTAGAGCCAGATTTCCATCAAAATTCAAGTACTTTTAGTTTTGAAAGTATTGATAATGATTTACTTAAATATCTTTTCTGGGACTTTGGAGATGATAGAAGTGGAAGCTCATTAATAGAAAAACATAGTTATGAACAACCAGGAGAATATGACGTAAAATTAATTGAAACTAATATTTTCAATTGTAAAGATACAATCACTAAAACAATAATTTATGAAATTCCATTTCAACTATGGATACCCAATTCTTTTAGTCCAAATTTAGATGCAATTAATGATGAATTTGCTCCTATAAATGCTTTACAAATTATAAGTGACTATGAATTCAAAATTTTTAACAGATGGGGAAGTTTAGTTTTTAAAACTAATGATACAAACATTAAATGGACTGGTACAGAAAATAATAAACCAGCTCCTGAAGGTTTATACAACTGGAGCGTACAATATCAACACCCTTTATCGCTTCAAGTTGAAAAGCGATATGGATATGTAAACTTATTGCGATAGACTTAATTCACCACACAACGAATCTCATTAAAATAAATAGCAGAAAATTAACTTTACTAATATCGTTAATTGCCTTTTCTCCTTTTCTATTTTCGCAAGAAAATTGCAATAATGGAATTGATGATGATAACGATGGCTTAATTGACTTAAACGATGTTAACGATTGCTCTTGTAACGGATTTGGTGCGGTTCAAACAAACACTATAATTCCTAACGGATCTTTTGAAGATAATTCGTGTTGCCCAAGTGCTCCAGGCGACTTAGATTGTGCAGATACATGGCTACAAGCTTCTCAAGGCACTTCCGACTATTATAATTCTGGCTGTGGTTATTCGTATAATCCGAATGCAACTCAAGCTCCAGCACCGTTTCCTGACGGGGGTAGCGGAGTTGGTTTTTGGAATAGCATATTTAGTTCGACTGCGGGGAAAGAATATGTCGGAGGATGCTTAGACGAACCAATATTAGCAGGTGAAACATATACTTTAACTACAAGTATATATTGTAGTATGGCCGAAATTGGAGGATCTTACGTTCAATCGCCAGCTTTAACACTTTCGCTATTTGGAAGCGATAATTGCGCTGACCTGCCATTTTCAGGTCACGAATGTCCATCAACTTCAAATTCGAATTTTTTAAACTTAGGAGAAGTACTGGTAAATGGGATTGCTGGCTGGCAAGAAATAGAAATTGAATTTACTGCTACACAAACGATTACAAATTTTGTACTTGGGCCAGATTGTATTAATGTAACCGATGATTCAAAAAAAGGATACTATTATTTGGATGATCTAAAACTTGAAGAAAAAATAATTGAGGGATCATTAGAGACTTATTATACTGGCACCTATTGCAATAATAACATTGTAATATATGCTGATACTACTACTGGAGAACCCGGCAACTTGCAATGGTACAAAGATGGCGTTGCCATAATCGGAGAAACTGATACTACATTAGTTGTTTCACCTGGTATTAACGGAACAGGAAGCTACCAAGTGAAACTGACTATTGATCAACAATGCGAAATTAGCGATCCCATTATTATCGAAATTGATGAGCTTAATCTTTCTGCAAATAAAGAAGATTACACTTGTTTTAATTCAAATGATGGTAGTATTGAAATAATTGTAACAAATGAAACATTACCCATTGATTACTTTTTAAATAATACACCTGTAACTCAAACATTACATGAAAACTTGGTAGAAGGAAATTACCAAATTCATGTTATTGATGCTAATGGATGTAAAGATACACTTATAGAAGAAATCATCAATCCTGAAGAATTTAAAATAGATACAGATACGGCTTTTTGCATGGAAGGAGGAATGCAACAAACAAGTACTCCTACAATACTAAGTGGCGGAATAAATCCAATAATTTTTAACTGGGCAAACAATACATATTCTGGAGATAACTACTCGTTTAATCTTTCTAACAGTGAAATTATTGATGTTTTTGCGGTAGATAACAATAATTGTGTGAGTGATACACAAACAATTAAAATATATGAAATTTCTGACCTTGAAATTTCTACAAACAATCAAGAAGGTTGCGACAGCATAAACGTACTACTTAACTATCAAATACAAAACAACCCTAACAATTTAAATATCGATAATTGCCTCTGGAAAATTGACACATCTTACAGCAATACCACAAGCAACATATGCGGAGAAATTGCCTTTGAAAGCTTAGTATATGGATCGCATTATTTTAAACTTGATGTAACAATGGAAATTGGATGTGTATTACATGATTCTTTAGAATTAAACATTAATCCCTCGCCTATCTTAAATATTAGCGCAGATACAGTTTGCTTAAATTCACCAACCGAAATAAGTAATCAATCAAGTATTTTTTCAGGAACTATTGATCAATGGATATGGAGTGTAAGTAATGGTAACAACGCCAACAATGAAAATATAGATCCTATTGTTTTTCAAGAAGCCGGAGAATACGAAATAACACTCACAGCTATCTCTGACCTTAATTGTGTAAGTAATACCACCGCAACTGCTTTAGTTAATGTAAATCCTGTAACAAATTTCGAACATTCAAATTACTGCATTAATGATAAACTATCATTAAAAGACTCTTCCTATATTACTGATGGAAGCATTGTTACATTAAACTGGTATTTTTTAAATGAAAATCAGTCGTCAGAAAGTGAATTAGAATACCAATTTTTAGCTCCAAACGATTACCCAATAAAATTAGTTGCCGAAAGTGATAAAGGCTGTTTAGATTCTACAACCAAAATTATATCAATACTTCAAATACCAAATGCAGCTATAAATTTAACAAATACTGAAGGTTGTATTCCAGTTTGCACTCAAATTGAAGATGCGTCTGTAAGTAGCAACAGCACTATTGAAAACATCGATTGGTATTATAGCAGTAACGCCTTATTAGGTGAGGATAATCAAACGTTATGCTTTAATGAGGTTGGAGAAAATATCATTACCTTAATTGCCACTGACCTAAATAATTGCGTTGATACTATAAAAAAAATAGTGATTGGTTGGCCGAACCCAATTGCAGATTTTTCTATTGAACCTGGAATAGAACAAACATATAGCAACACTTTCAAATTTTATAATAACTCAACAGATGATGTTGCTTATAACTCATGGAGTTTTGGTGATGAAGAATCTAGCAATGAGATGAGTCCTTTGTATTCTTATGCAGACACCGGAACTTATAACGTATGGCTATACGTAGAAAATGAGTATGCCTGCAAAGATTCAACAAGTAAACAAGTAAGAATAAATCCACTCTATAATATTTGGGTGCCAAATGTATTTAGCCCTAACGGTGATTTATTAAATGAAACGTTTTACGTACATGGTCTAAATATTTTAAAAGAAAATTTTGAACTCATTATATTTAATCGATGGGGCGAAATTGTTTTTCAGTCAAACGACCCCAAAGAATTTTGGGATGGAAAAGATGCTCCACAAGCAGTTTATAGTTGGAAATTAACAAACATGAATAAACAAACCGAACAAGTAGCAGAGCACTTTGGTAGAGTTAGCCTTATTAGGTAATTAGAGCAAACATACTTTCGTCCAAGTCTAAATACTCCATCAAAAAGTCTTCAAAACTATTCCATATACGTTCTGAATGTTCTTCTAAATTGTTTTTATAGTAAAAATCACTAAAATATACCTTCCCATTTTTTTGATTGTAAAAAGTAAAATAGTTAGCTTCTCCATTAGTAATCAATACAAGATCTTTAGATATACCATACTGTTTGTTTAAAACTCGAAGTGATTCTAAATCGCCAATTAAAGCCAAAGAATCAAAAAGAAAGCCATCATCTCCCCCTTCAAGAAAATTAAAACAGCTGAGATCATAATTTTTATAAATTCTATAAACTAAGCTTTTCTCGTCAGCAAATATATTATTCAGCATTAATTGATATCCAGTACTGATTTCTAAATCAACTTTACACTCAGCATAATTAGTTTGTATATATTCCCAAATATTAGTGTATTTTTTCATTTGATTAAAAATATTAGCCTTGATTGAAGCAATAGCTTACAAAAAAATATAAACATACAAGTACTTGGTAAAAAATAGCGACCTTGTGAAGCTCATTTTTTAATTAGTAATTGTTTTTATATTTTTTTGTAACTAAAGCGTAAAGCAAGAATAGCTTTTAAATACTTAGGCAACCGCCTAATGCTTCAACCTGTTTTTTGGCGTTACCAATAAAAATAGCATCATCAAATAAAGCTACAGGGCGCTTTAAAAAAGTATATTCTTTGAGTATCCACTCTTTTATTTCTTGTTCGGTTAGTGTTTTTTCGTTTAATTCTAAACTACGATATTTCATAGCCCGTTTACTAAATAGCGCCTCGTAACTCCCTGCTAAAGCATGCATTTTTTCTAACTGAGCTTCAGTAATTGTATCAGTTTTAATATCCTTTAAGGTCATTTTTGACGCTAAGTTTAACTCCTTAATAATTCTATTACAGGTTGAGCAGCTACTCAAATAAAATAATGTTCCCTTTTTACTCATATTACCATTTAATTAATGCCGAACCCCAAGTAAAACCACTACCAAATGCACAAAAACACAATACATCACCTTTTTTAATTTTTCCTTGCTCTAAAGCATCGCACAATGCAATAGGTATAGATGCTGCAGTGGTATTACCGTAATTTTGAATGTTGTTAAAAATTTTATCATCCTCTAACTCAAACTTTTTCTGAACAGCTTGCGAAATTCGCAAATTCGCTTGATGAGGTATAACCAAATCTAACTCCTTCTTAGTCATATTAGCAGCTGTTAAAGACTCATTAATAACCTCGGTCATACGAACAACAGCATTTCTAAAAACATTTCTACCATTCATGTAGGGCCAGATACCATTATCGGTTAATATATCGTCTTTAATACGTTTTGAATGATTGGTAGAGGGCTCAGCCAAAATTAATTCTTCGGCATATTCGCCTTGCGAATGCATTTTAGTGTTAATTATCTTGCTATCATCTTCGCTTCTTTGTAAAACCAAAGCACCAGCCCCATCTCCAAAAATAACAGCCATACTTCTGCCTTCGTCAGACAAATCAAAGGTATTGCTTTGCACTTCAGAGCATATTAAAAGAATATTTTTGTACATCCCCGTTTTAATAAACTGATCGGCAACCGATAAGCCGTAAATAAACCCTGAACATTGGTTTCTAATATCTAACGCGCCAATAGTATCCATACCCAATTCTTTTTGAGCCAACACACCACAACCCGGAAATATATAATCAGGACTTAAGGTAGCAAACACAATAAAATCAATATCATCTTTAGTAACATTTGCATTTTCCATTGCCTTACGAGCCGCTTTTACCCCCATATTAGAAGTAGTATCTTTCCCGGGCTCAAACCAATGCCTCTGTTTAATACCCGTACGTTCGGTTATCCACTCATCAGAAGTATCAACCATTGTGGCTAACTCTTTATTCGTTACTATTCGTTCAGGCACGTATTTACCTACCCCTGCAATTTTTGTACTATACATAGTGTAATAAAAAAGCAAATTTACTAACTAAATTAATAATACGTATTTACTAATTCTAAAACTAACTTATAAAGAGTTTCCAGTTCTTTAAAAACAGCGCTCTCATTCAGTTATTTCAACTAGTATTGCATTTAATATTCTTACAGCGAGAGTATTCTCTAAAGCAGCCACTGTTTGAGCAAAGCGAGTTTAGATGCGGAATAGCAAGAAGATTAATTAGCAATTCTTTGAAATGAATGTAAGACTTGATTTTTTGTTTCTTTTGTATCAAGACAAAAGATAATAAACCAAACTCTTCATTGAACTAAAATCAATTCAACTCTGTTATCAAAAAACCGTCCTTCAGTTATTTCAACTAGTATTGCTTTTAATATTCTTACAGCGAGGGCTAACGCGAAAGCATCCACTGTTTGAGCAAAGCGAGTTTGGATGCGTAAAGGCAAGAAGATTAATTAGCAATTCTTTGAAATAAATGCAAGACTTGATCTTTTGTTTCTTTTGTGTCAAGCCAAAAGATAATAAACCAAACTCTTTATTTCAGGAGGCTTAAACGGCTATTCACTTTAGTTTATATTTTAAAAATGAATAATTACGCACTTAAGGTTGAGCTCATAAAATCGCTAACCTTAAAAGAGTAATAAAACCATTTTTAAAACATAAAGCTAATGCTACTATCCTAGCCAGATCAAATAATAAACAGACACTTCAAAAACATTTCAACTAGCTTTTTTTTTACAAAAGTTGGCAAATAACTTTTTACCAATTAACACGTAAAATATTTCAATGTAAAATATACATGCCAAGTAAATTGTATTAAGTATTTTTGTAAAAAATAACGTATGAAAGCAATAATTACATTTTTAACGATATTATTACTACTTTCAGAGTCTCATAATATGCTTGCACAAAGCGTAGGTATAAATTCTAATGGCTCAGCACCAGATGCTTCTGCTATTTTAGATGTTACCTCAACTACAAAAGGTTTGTTGGTACCACGTATGACAACGGCACAACGTTTAGCAATAACACTACCTGCCACAGGTTTGCTCGTTTTTGATACCGATATTGATGCACTCTTTGTTAACACGGGTACAGGAGCCGCACCAGTTTGGGAGCAAGAACTTACAGATGCTAATGAAAGCGGATGGAGTTTAACAGGAAATTCGGGAACTACTGCTGGGACCAATTTTTTGGGTACAACAGACCCAACTGATTTGGTGTTTAAAATAAATTCTACCGAAAGAATGAGAATTAAAAATAATGGTAGAGTTGGAATAGGCACAGATACACCTAGCGAGAAATTACACCTCACTGGCGGAAGATTATTAATAAATGAAACAACTACTAATAGAGCTTTTGAAGTTAGAGATAA
>JAHDEG010000014.1 GCA_020628935.1 Flavobacteriales bacterium | reverse complement strand
AACAACAACAACAACAACAACAACAACAACAACAACAACAACAACAACAACAACTATTTAAATCCTTCCTAAATCGAAGAAAAAAAGAATATCCTTCCAAAACAACAAAAACATTTAAACTTAAACCAAACAACCCTTAACTTTGTATGCTGTAAAAGGAATCTTAAAGCTATTTGACCATGACTAACAAAGACTTATCCAGACAAGTAAAATTATTAGGTAGTTTATTAGAATTACATGGCGAAAATAGCTTTAGAGTAAAAACCTATTACAATGCCTCCTTTCAGCTAGGTAAGTTCCCTAAACCAATTGCATTTTTACCACCAGAAGAAATAGCAAAATTACCAGGAGTAGGTAAAACACTCGCTCCAAAAATTCAAAAAGCACTAGAAACAGGGCAGTTTCAAGACTTAGACGAACTTATAGCTAATACCCCAGGTGGAGTATTAGAAATGTTAGAAATTAAAGGAATTGGTCCCTCAAAAATAAGAGCCATTTGGAAAGACTTAAATATTGATACCGTAGCCGACCTAAAAACTGCAGCCGAAAACAACGAACTATCTGTTTTAAAAGGCTTTGGAGGAAAAGTTCAAGAAAAAATTATAGATTCCATAAAATTCATACAAGCCAATGCAGGTAAAGTATTGTTTGCCGAAGCACAACCGGCAGCAAAAGAAATTCTTTTAGCGCTACAAAACGTTAATCCTAACATTCAAGTATCCTTTACAGGACAATTATTAAGAAAAGATGATATTATTGATGTGTTTGAATTTTTAATTGGCACAGAAAACCACACTCCCTACGATATTTTTCATAAAACACTCGATATTCCGGTTACCGTTAAGCTCTATTACAGCAAACCCGAGCATTATAACTTTCAGTTACTAAAAACATCAAGCAACCGAACTCATTTAGAAAAACTAAACGCAACCGAAGCAGACTTCTTACTAACCGAACACGAAATTTATCAAAAAAACGGGTTGCCATACATTATTCCTGAAATGCGAAACGGACATAACGAATATGAGTGGGCAAAAACATATACTGAAGACGATTTAATACAAACAAAACATTTAAAAGGCGCTGTTCACAACCACTCAACCTATAGCGATGGTGCACATAGCTTGCAACAAATGGCAGAAGCTAGTATTAAACTTGGTTTTGAATACTTTGGCATTGCCGATCACTCAAAAACGGCAGTATATGCAAACGGTTTATCAGTAGACAGAGTATTGCAACAGCAAGAAGAAATTGATAACCTAAACAAAGGTTTTGATAATTTTAAAATAATAAAAGGTATAGAATCTGATATTTTAAATGACGGAAATTTAGATTATGATGCCACTACCCTATCAACTTTTGAGTATGTAGTAGCCTCGGTTCATGCACAGTTAAACATGAACGAAGAAACCGCCACCACTCGACTTATTAAAGCTATTGAAAACCCAGCAACAAATATTTTAGGCCATTTAACCGGTCGACTATTGTTAAGAAGAAACGGTTACCCGGTAAACTATAATAAAATAATAGACTGCTGCATCGCAAACAAAGTAGCCATAGAAATTAATGCAAACCCCTGGCGATTAGATATTGATTGGCGGCATATTTTAAATGCGCAAGAAAAAGGGGCTTACTTTTCAATTAACCCAGATGCCCACAAAACCGAAGGCTTAACCGATATGAAATATGGGGTGTACTCTGCACGTAAAGGAGGCTTAATTTCAAGTAGAGTTATAAACACCTTTAATACCGAAAAGTTGCTTCAGTTTTTTCATAAGTAGAAGCGTAAACCTGCTATCCGTTTGTAGTTTTTTCGTTTAAAGTAAGTTATAAATCGTGTTTATAAATGGCTCCCAAGGTTGCCTTTAAAACCCGTTTACACTAAACATTAACCTTCAAAAAGCTACCCACTGCTCTCAGGGCTAGGAAATCACAAATAAGAATTAAAACTCCAAAGTCTCACTATCAATCATATCTATATAGCGCTTCATTTTTTTAAGAATCACTTTCAAATGATGTGTTTGTTCTCTATCAACTAGGCAAATAGCCATTCCTTTATTTTCGGCTCTACCTGTTCTTCCTACCCTATGTACAAAGTCTTTGGGCGAACGAGGTAATTCATAATTTATAACATAAGGCAAATTATTAATATCAATACCTCTAGAAATTAAATCTGTAGCCACTAAAACGCGTAATTCTCCGTCTTTAAACTTGTTTAAAGCATTTATTCGGGCCGATTGGCTTTTTTTACCATGAATCGATAGTGCTTGTATTCCGTTTTTATTAAGTTTTCCTGCAATTTTATCTGCCTTTAAACCAGAGGATGCAAACACCAAAACTTGTTGCATGTCTTGTTCCTTTATAATATACCTTAAAAGAGGTCCCTTTCTATCGTCACTAACAAAATAACCCGATAAATTTATTAGCTCTACATCTTCTACCTTTGTTTCAATTTCTATTACAACAGGTTCAGAAAGTAACACCTTATTTAACCCTGACAGTTGTTTGCTTAATGTTGCCGAAAACAACATGTTTTGTCTTTTTTTAGGTAAAAGATTAATAATCTGCTCCATTTCCTTCTGAAATCCTAAATTCAGCATTTTGTCGGCTTCATCTATAACCAAGGTATCTACCTTATTAAGTTCTACCGCATTTGATTGATGCAAGTCTAACAACCTACCCGGTGTTGCAATTAGTACATCCACCCCATACATTCCTTTCATTTGAGGGTTAATAGAAACTCCTCCATAAACAGCCATTGTTTTTATTGGATCAGAAAAATTAAGCGATAATACTTTAAAAACTTCCGAAACCTGAACAGCTAATTCTCTTGTTGGTACTAAAACCAATATTTTTGGCGACCTGTTTTTTTCTCTTAAAGCATCGCCTAAAAGCTGGTGTAATACAGGCAATACAAAGCTTGCTGTTTTTCCTGATCCTGTTTTAGCAATACCTAGTAAATCTTTACCTTCAATTAATGCAGGAATAGCTTTTTCTTGTATTGGAGTTGCTTCTTTATATCCTAAAAAATCAATGTTTTTAAGTAAGGATAGATGAAGGTTAAGTTCTACAAAAGACATAGCTCAAGCAATTAAAATTTCAATTAAATTACGCCAAATACTACAATTACATAGTAAAACTAGCAGAAACTATTTATTAATGTTCACTAATAACGATTAATAAATAGTCCATTATAATATGATTAAGTACCTTTAAACCATAAGAAAACTAAAAAATTTAATGAATAAAACGGCATTAATAACAGGAGCAAGCAGCGGTATTGGAAAAGAACTTGCAAAAATACACGCTCAAAAAGGAGGCGATTTAATAATTGTATCTAGAAGCGAAAACGAGTTAAACAAACTAAAAACCGAGCTTGAAACTGAGTATAAAATAAAGGTTCATGTAATAGCCAAAGATTTAACTCAATCAAATGCCCCTGAAGAAGTTTATGAACAAACTAAAAAAGCAGGATTAAGAGTAAACTACTTAATTAATAATGCCGGTTTTGGTGGCTTAGGTAAGTTTAACGAACGAGATATAAAGGTAGACCTATCAATGATTAACCTGAATATTAGTGCCTTAACAGCACTAACTCATTACTTCTTACAAGATTTTGTTAAAAATAACGAAGGTAAAATACTTAACGTTTCCTCAACTGCAAGTTTAATGCCTGGCCCCTTACAAGCCGTTTATTATGCAACTAAAGCTTACGTAACTTCTTTCTCAAATGCATTGTCTGAAGAACTTCATAACACAAAAATCACCGTTACAAATCTTATGCCTGGAGCTACAGAAACCCAATTTGGGAAAAAATCAGGTATGGATAAAACTGAAATGTTTAAATCAACAGCAAGTGCTAAAAGCGTTGCAGAAGATGGTTACAAAGGAATGTTAAATGGTGATTTAGATGTTATTTCTGGATTAACCTTTGCCCAAAAAATTATGATAGGTGCTGCGCCTCTAATGCCTAAAAAAATGATTTTAAAACAAGTACGAAAACTACAAGACGTATAATGTCATATAAAAGAACTATTGCTATAGTTGGAGTAGGTCCAAGGGGAAGTTATGCGCTTGAAAACCTTTTAATTGAGCTTAATAAAACAAATAGTCTCTCCAAAATTCACATTTTACTTTTCGAAGAAACTGGCAATTTTGGAAACGGACAAGTATATGGCTTAAATCAAACTAAAAACAATTGGATGAACTTATCTGAACGCGCTTTAACTATAAGCAATCGTGAGATTTTAGATAATTCCTATGTTCAAATACCTCCTTTCCCCTCCTACCATGAGTGGATTTCTAATAATAAGATTGATTTATCAAGTAAAAAAGCTGATTTCTATCCCCCAAGAGCTAAAGTAGGGGAATATTTAAACGAGAGATTTAAAACTCTAATAAAGCCTCTATTAAACACTCAGTTAGCTACGTTAATTGAAGAGAAAGTAACTGACATAAATGTTAATGATGAAAATAGCATTACTATCCAAACAAACTCAAATAAGTATGAGGCGGTTAACGAGCTACTGTTAACAATTGGCCATCAACCTACCAAGCCAGATGAGCAACTTTTAAGTTGGGATGAATATGCCGGTAAAAATAATAATGTATCACTTTTTAAATCACCGTATCCATTAAGTAAACTATTAAAGAATAAATACATAAGTGATAACGAATGCATAGTTGGCATCAGAGGTTTTGGTTTAGCTACAATAGATATTGTAAGAGAAATTTCATCCAAAAAAGGAGGATTTATTATTACCGACTCTGAAACCAAAGCCTGCAAATATAAAACCAACGGACACAAAATTATCTTTGTACCGTTCTCTTTAGATGGACTACCATTAATACCTAAACCACTTAATGCATCCATCGATAATCGCTACAAACCATCTAAAAAACAACTATTAAAATTCGAAGAGGTAATTGGTGATCCTAAAAATCAACAAAGAGCAACCAATTATGACTTTTTAATCAACGCCTTTGCACCAATTGCTGCACAATTGTATTTGGACTTAGATCCCAAAAAATTTCAAGAGAAATATAGTGTCCATGAATTGGAGATAGTAGTAATTAGTTGGTTAAAAAATAACGATTACAAACACGAAACCATTATGCCA
Organism: Flavobacteriales bacterium; assembly: GCA_020628935.1. Classification (GTDB taxonomy): domain Bacteria; phylum Bacteroidota; class Bacteroidia; order Flavobacteriales_G; family JALEGO01; genus JAHDEG01. Next base: position 35,934 of record JAHDEG010000014.1, on the reverse strand, counting down.
TTTAGTATTTCTACACTCCAAATAATGGAAAACAGTGTTCAGATGGCCATTGGAGCGGAGACTGCAAGTTTAGATTATTGTATTGGGCAAGTTTGGCGACATTGTCAGCCATCTATTTACAAAAAATTATCCTTCAATAAATGTAACGATGATGTATTTGCAGAAATTATTAAGCTAGATGAAGAATCAAAAAGGTACTCATTCGGCCCACCAGTTGAGAGTATTCAGCAACTCATAGCTTTAAATAAAGCAGGTGTTTTAAATCTCGAAATGGTAAGTGATCCTAAAATAAAACTAACCAATGAAGGGTGGAAGCTTAGTACCAACGAAAAATCGATAATTGCTAGGATGATGGTCAATTCCATCTTAGATTCGCCAAAAATTAAAGCCGTTGAATCCCCTGTTATCAAAAACCTACTAAACAACAATCAGATTCAAGCAGTACATGACGATTTTGGCATTAGTACAAATGAAGATGGATACGTGATCTCTCAAAATGGAAATGAATCTTCGCAATTCGCATTACTAGGTCGACTAGCGAAGGGCACTATTATAGGTGTAGATGCAATATTGGAGTGTTTTGGTACCCGAGCTAAACATTGGGCAAAGGCAGCGTCAAAGAAACATGTAGATTGGATAAATTTAAATGATAATTAATTATATAAAAATGGATAAAATATTTGAATGTAACCTTGAAGATGTAATACGAATAGTAAGCTGCGCAATAATTATATATGCACTAATTATAGTTTACATTCGAACATTAGGCAAGCGCTCAACATCTGAACTAAATAATTTTGATTGGATCGTGACGGTTTCAGTAGGTTCGATAGTTGCATCAACTGTGGTATTGAAAGACATCTCAATTATCAAGGGCGGTGTAGGTATATTAATACTATTATTACTTCAATACTTGGTAACTAAAGCAATGTATGCATCAGACAAGATTAGAGAATTAATAAAATCCACCCCTCAGCTATTATTGTTTGAAGGAGAATTTATTGATGAAAACATGAAAAAAGAACGTATTCTTAAACCAGAAGTATATGCTGCCATAAGACAAGAAGGCTTAAAATCGATAAAGCAAATCTATGCGGTAGTCCTAGAAACAAACTCCAAAATAAGTGTAATTCCTAACGAAAATTCTGATGAAATCGGTTTCTCATTAAGTGACGTGCAAGGCCTACCCGAAGGATTAAAAAATGATCTAGAATCTAAAAACGAAGATTAACTAAAGCTGCTTTGTATTTAATATAGTAATTATACATTCTTTCCTTTTCACTAGTAATAAACTAACAAAACATTATTTTTTATACTTCAAAATATATAGCAAGTTTTCTAAATCTCTTACTATTTTTCATTTCATAATCCTCTCATCCTTTACCAATGTCATCCCAAATAAAAAAACAATCAAAAAAAAAGCATCATCCGAGAAACAAAAATCGTGACAACTACAACTTAAGTGCGCTTATAAAGGTTAATCCGGGGCTAAAAAAACACATAATTAAAAATAAATTTGGTGCTAACACGGTAGATTTTTCAAAACCCGAGGCTGTCAAAAAATTAAACACTGCATTACTTAACCATTACTACGGAATCAAAAGTTGGAAATTTCCTGACGAAAACCTTTGCCCCGCAATACCCGGCAGAGCCGATTACATACATCATATCGCTGATCTTTTAACTGAGACTAATGCAGGCAAGCTCCCTAAAAACATCACATGCTTAGATACCGGCATAGGAGCTAGTTGTATTTATCCACTCATAGGAACTTCTGAATATGGTTGGAATTTTATAGGATCAGAAGTCGATCAAAAATCATTGGTAATTGCACAAAATATAATTTACGCAAACCCATCAATGAAAGAACATATTGAGTGCAGGTTTCAAAAAGATAAAAGAAACATTTTCTACGGCATAATTCGTAAGGATAAAAAAATTGACATTACAATGTGTAACCCCCCTTTTCATTCCTCATTAGAAGAAGCTCAACGAGGTACAAGAAGAAAAATTAAGAACCTATCAGGCAAAACAGTAAAACAACCTGAGCTAAATTTTGCAGGCATAAGCAACGAGCTCATTTTTGAAGGAGGAGAATATAAGTTTATTCAAAAAATGATACGTGAAAGCGAAAACTTCGCCCAAAACTGCTGTTGGTTCACTACTTTGGTATCTAAAAAATCAAATTTAGTAGGTACGTACAAAGCATTAAAAAAAGTTAACGCAAGTCAAGTAAAAACTATCGATATGGAAACAGGCAACAAATCAAGCAGAATTGTCGCCTGGACTTTTTTAACAAAAGAAGAACAAAAAAAGTGGAAAAAATCGAGATGGAAGCAATAAATAATAACTAATCATCCTACCTATATTATGCAACAATTACTTAAAAAAATAGCTAATTGCACAACATGCATAAACAAATTAGAATTCGGGGCTCGGCCAGTAATCTCAGCAAGTAAAAACAGTAAAATTGTTATAATTGGTCAAGCACCTGGCAGTAAAGTTCATGCAAGTGGCATCCCCTGGGATGATAAAAGTGGAGACAACTTAAGACAATGGATGAATGTCTCTAAAGAAACATTCTATGACGCCCAAAAAATAGCTTTAATTCCAATGGGGTTTTGCTACCCAGGAAAAGGCAAAACTGGTGATCTCCCTCCTATGAAAGAATGCGCGCCTCTTTGGCACCATCTACTCTTTCAAAAAATGCCCGAAATTAAACTTATTATTCTTGTAGGTAAATACGCACAAGACTATTATTTAGAAAATAATAATCACAAAAATTTAACCGAAACAGTTAAACACTTCAATGATTTTTTACCAAAATATTTCGTTCTTCCACATCCTTCTCCAAGAAATAATATTTGGCAGTCAAAAAATAGTTGGTTCAAATCAGAAGTTATTCCAGTACTAAAGTCAATTATGAAAAACGAACTGGCATAAACCAACAAAACATTAAAAATCGATAATGTGATTAAAATATGTTAATTTTGATCCAAACCAATAAAAAACATCAAAAAAATGGGAATTATAAGCTTTTTTAAAAATTTATTTGGCGAAACAAAAGATGCAGCTGGTAATGTTGCAAACAAAGCAAGTAATGCTGCAGGAAGTACTTTTGAAAAAGTAAAAGATGTAGCCGAAGATGTTGTTGACAAAGTAGGCGATGTAGCTGAATCTGCTGGTGATATGGCAGAAGGTGCTTTTGATAAAGTAAAAGATGTGGCTGGTGATGTTGTTAACAAAATAGACGATGTAGCTGAATCCGCTGGTGATATGGCAGAAGGTGCTTTTGATAAAGCAAAAGACGTTGCAGGTAACGTAGTTGACAAAGTAGGTGATGTTGCGGAATCTGCTGGTGATATGGCAGAAGATGCTTTCGATAAAACAAAAGAGGTTGCAGGTAACGTTGCTGTCAAGGTGGGCGATGTTACTGAAGCAGCAGTTAATAAAGTGAAAGAGGTAGCAACAGGAGCAAAAGATGCAGCGGGTAATACCATCGATAAAACAAAAAACGTTGCTAATAATGTAAAAGATACTGCTAACGAAACAGCAAAAACAACAGCAGATAAGGTGACAAAAGCATAAAGCAACAATCAATAGTTTTATTCATCCCCACCAACATATTTCATATGTTGGTGGGGATTTTTTTTGCACACACGTTCAGCAAAAAAAACTTACTCCAAACCGCCAGAAAAAGCGAATTGCAAAATATTGGCTCCCATTTTAAGCGCTTTTTGACGAGTAGCATCAGAATCCTTGTGAACCGATTCATCCTCCCAGCCATCACCTAAATCGCACTCAAAGGTGTAAAAGCAAACCAATCTATTCTCATAAAACAAACCTAAGCCTTGCGGAGGCTTATCATCATGCTCATGAATTTTCGGCAAACCATTAAAATCATACGTTTGATGGTAAATAGCATGAGAAAACGGAACCTCTACAAACTCTAAATCCGGAAAAACCCGTTTCATTTCCCTTCGCACAAACTTATCCATACCATAATTATCATCAATATGTAAAAAGCCCCCGGCCATTAAATAGTGCTTTAAATTATCAATCTCCTCCAAAGAAAAAATCACATTTCCATGACCAGTCATATGAACAAACGGGTAATTAAATAAATCAGCATCTCCAACCTCAACAATAGCCTGCTCCTCATTGATATTTGTACCTAGTTTATCGTTACAAAATCGTATTAAATTAGGCAAAGAAGTCTCTAAATTCGCATACCAATCACCACCACCATTGTATTTGAGAACAGCAATTTTTATTACGTTTTTATTAGAAAACGAAAACAGAATAGCACTAAAAGCAAAACAACAAAGCGATATATAAAATAGTCTCTTCAAAATTACTCAGGATTAAATAAAGCCTTTAACTCGGTCGCATCAGCAGCCTTTAATTTCCCAGCCAAAATAAGGCTCAACTGCCTTCTTCGCAAAGCACCATCATACCTAGTTTTCTCCTCTTCCGTTTCAGGTAAAACAGGCGGCACATCAATCGGGTTCCCATGCTGATCAACCGCCACAAACGTATAAATTGCCTCATTACACTTTATCGTCTCGCGCGTTCTATGATCCTCCACAGTCACGTCAATAAACACTTCCATAGACGTTCTAAAAGCCCGCGAAACCTTAGATCTAAGCGTAACCACATCCCCCAAAGCAATCGGGTGATTAAACGAAACATTATTAACCGAAGCCGTCACCACAACCCTTCTCGAGTGCCTTTGAGCAGCAATAGCCGAAGAAATATCCATCCAATGCAATAATTTCCCCCCCATTAAATTTCCCAAAACATTCGTGTCATTAGGAAGCACCAATTCATTAGAGATTGTTTCAGATTCACTCGCTTTCTTTGCCATCATAATTACCCAATTTAAGAATACAAAAATAGATAAAAGCAAGAACTATAAAGCATAAAAACAGCATTTTAAAAAGTGTTGGGAAGGAAGTTTAAAGTAGATGCTAAAAGGATAAATAATTAAAATTTACAAGAGCAGAAACACTAACAACAATGCAGGCTTACTATAATAAGAGGCATTGCACTTGGTAAAAATCAAGTAAAACCAAGTGATCTACTCGCACAGCTCATAGCTTCTTTGTTTTACTAACTTTTCACACTTCGCACAATACCTCATATTCTAGAAGGCCGAAAAAATCTTGAAGCTTAATTACACCATGCAAAGTAAATCCAATTAAAAATCAAACAATTTAAAAACTACAAAACATACACAAAAGCACCATACAGCAACAACAACAAATGTTAAATTAAAAAAAGATGTAATTATATTTTAGAATAAGAGGAAAAACAGTAAATTTGCACCGAAGTTTAACAACAGATATGATCCGTAATATTTTCTTCTTCATTTTAGTTCTCATTTCGCAAGTAGCTTTAGCTGACTCAGGCCATGTTGAGCATGATCATGAAGTAGAGTTTGATGCTAAGGAAACTATTATCCATCATATTTTAGACGCACATGACTGGCACCTTTGGGATACGCAAAGCGATAATGGCGAAGTTCACTCTGTATCAATACCCTTACCAATAATTTTATTTACTGACGGAAACTTAGATGTTTTCATGTCAAGCGCCTTTAATCATGGGCACAGTAAAGTTGTTAAAGGAGACCGCGAATACGAATTAGATCATGATCATATTATCGAAACCTCAGGTAAGTCAGTAGTAGATTTGTCAATTACAAAAAATGCAGCAACCTTAATGATTGCAGCAATTATATTATTACTTCTTTTCACAGCCGTAGCAAGAAACTATAAAAACGGAAACCTGTTACCAAAAGGTTTAACCGGTTTTATGGAGCCCTTAATTGTTTTTGTTAAAGAGGAAATAGCAATTCCGAATATTGGCGAAAAACACTACAGAAAATTTACACCTTATCTACTTTCTTTATTCTTTTTTATTTGGTTACTAAACCTACTAGGGTTAATACCATTCTTCCCTGGAGGAGCTAACGTAACAGGAAACGTAGCAGTTACATTGGTTTTAGCAGTTTTCACAATGATTTTAGTAAACGTAAACGGTAATAGTGGTTATTGGAAACACATTTTTGCACCTCCAGGAGTTCCATTATGGATGTACCCAATTATTGTTCCAGTAGAAATTGTAGGGGTAATTTCAAAACCATTTGCATTAATGGTTCGTTTATTTGCCAACATAACTGCAGGTCACATTGTAATTTTAAGCTTAATCTCTCTGATATTTATTTTTAAAACAGCATGGGCTAGTGTAGCTGCTATACCCATGGCATTATTTATCTCGGTATTAGAATTATTAGTCGCTGCCCTTCAAGCATATATTTTTACGCTGTTAACAGCCCTTTTTATTGGGTTGGCGGTGCAAGAAGAGCATCATTAATTATTTTTTATTTGTAAACTTTAAACACATGGAAGGAATGGAAGGTATTTTTTACATTGGTGCAGGACTAGCTGCATTAGGCGTAGGTTTAGGTATTGGTAGAATTGGTAGCTCTGCAATGGATGCAATTGCAAGACAACCAGAGGCTGCTTCTAAAATTCAAACAGCAATGCTTATCGCTGCTGGTTTAATTGAAGGTGCGGGTCTTTTTGCTATCGCTACCGCTGCGTTCGTTAAGTAATTTATAAGGCTTCAAATTTAATTATAAGAAGCCTTATTTTTTTTACATTGCTCATTTAGTAACATAACAGGTATATTAACCTGTTTTAATTATAGCTTATGGAATTAATTACTCCTGGTGTAGGGTTAATTTTTTGGACCACAATCACATTTTTAATTTTAATATTCCTTCTTGGTAAATTCGCCTGGAAACCAATATTAGAATCTGTAGAAACAAGAAATAAAGAAATTGAAGACGCTCTAATTTTGGCTGAAAAAACCAAAAAAGAAATGGAGCAACTTCAGTCTGATAATAAAGCTTTAATTCAAGAAGCACGAATAGAAAGAGATGCTATTCTTAAAGAAGCGCGCGAAATAAAAAACAGCTTAATTTCAGAAGCCAAAGAAAAAGCTAAATTAGAAGGTGAAAAAATAGTTAGCTCAGCTAGAGAAACTATTAAAAACGAAAAAGTTGCTGCAGTAGCAGAACTTAAAAATCAAGTTGCAGCATTATCTATTGATATAGCTGAAAAAATTCTTAAAAAAGAATTATCAACAGACGATAAGCAAGAATCAATGGTTAAAACTTTAATTGCAGAAGTTAACGTTAACTAATATGAAAAACTCACGGGCAGCAATACGTTACGCAAAGTCTCTACTCGATCTTGCTAAAGAGCAAGGTAAAGAAGATGCTGTATTCAATGATATGCAATTAATAAGCAATACTATAAATGCATCCAGCGATTTAAAAGCTGTACTTAATAGCCCGGTTGTAAAGTCCGATAAAAAAGAATCTATACTTAATTCAATATTTAACGAAAAAGTTGATGCAATAACGCTAAAGTTTTTGTCTATCGTTGCTAACAAAAGCAGAGAATCTCTTTTACCAGCAATAGCCAAAGCATACAGCAGCGAGTACAAAGCAAGTAAACTTATCACAGAAGCTGAAGTTACGAGCGCGACAAAATTAAATACAAATGACATTAACGAAATTGCGCAACTGTTAAACGTGAATAAAAACAGTATAGAAATAACAGAGAAAATAGATCCATCCGTAATTGGAGGCTTTATTATAAGAGTAGGCGACAAGCAAATTGACGCAACAGTAAAAGGAAAATTATTAAAATTAAAGCAGGAGTTTAGCTCAAATTCACACAGAGCAATCTCTAATTAATATTAAAGCTACAAAGCTATCTAACAAATAATAACATGGCAGAAGTTAAAGCAGCAGAAGTATCTGCAATATTAAGACAGCAGCTTTCAGGAGCTAACACAGAAGCAGAATTAGAAGAAGTAGGTACTGTTCTTCAGGTTGGAGATGGTATTGCTAGAATCTATGGCTTAAAATCTGTACAATCTGGTGAGCTAATTGAGTTCGAAAGCGGACTAAGAGGTATCGTACTTAACTTAGAAGAAGATAATATTGGTGCAGTACTTTTAGGTTCTTCTACTGGCATTAAAGAAGGAGACACTGTAAAAAGAACAAAGCAAATCGCTTCTATTAAAGCCGGTGACGGTATGCTAGGAAGAGTTGTTGGTATGCTTGGTGACCCCATTGATGGTAAAGGCCCAATCACGGGTGAGTTATACGAAATGCCAATCGAAAGAAAAGCACCGGGTGTAATTTATCGTCAACCAGTAACAGAGCCGTTACAAACTGGTATAAAGGCAATCGATTCCATGATACCTGTAGGTAGAGGACAAAGAGAGCTTATTATTGGAGATAGACAAACAGGTAAAACTACCGTTGCTATTGATACAATAATAAACCAAAAAGAATTTTATGATAGAGGCGAACCTGTATATTGCATATATGTAGCAGTTGGTCAAAAAGGCTCTACAGTTGCAGGTATTGTTAAAACATTGGAAGAAGCAGGCGCAATGGCATACACAGTAGTTGTTGCAGCAAATGCATCAGACCCTGCTCCAATGCAGTTTTATGCACCTTTTACCGGAGCAGCAATTGGAGAGTTTTTCAGAGATACGGGCCGTCCGGCATTAATCGTATATGATGATCTATCTAAACAAGCAGTTGCTTACCGTGAGGTTTCTCTTTTATTAAGAAGACCTCCAGGAAGAGAAGCTTACCCAGGTGATGTATTTTTCTTACACTCTAGGTTATTAGAAAGAGCAGCAAAAGTGAATGCTTCTGATGCCATAGCTAAAGACATGAACGATCTTCCTGAATCAATAAAAGGAATTGTAAAAGGAGGTGGTTCACTAACTGCACTACCAATAATTGAAACACAAGCAGGAGATGTATCGGCATACATTCCTACAAACGTAATTTCAATTACTGACGGCCAAATTTTCTTAGAGTCAAACTTGTTTAACGCAGGTGTTAGACCAGCAATAAACGTTGGTATTTCTGTATCTCGTGTGGGGGGTAACGCACAAATTAAATCAATGAAAAAAGTGTCTGGTACTCTAAAACTAGATCAAGCACAATATAGAGAGCTTGAAGCTTTCGCTAAATTTGGTTCAGACTTAGATGCTGCTACAAAATCTGTAATTGATAAAGGAGCGAGAAATGTTGAAATATTAAAGCAAGCTCAAAACTCACCATTATCTGTTGAGAAACAAACAGCAATTATTTTCTGTGGAACTAAGGGTCTTTTAAGAAACGTACCATTAAATAAAGTACGTGAGTTCGAAGAAGAATATTTGTCTCTATTAGAAGCTAAACATAAAGACACATTAAACACAATTAAGTCTGGTAAATTAACTGATGAAGTTATTAAAGTTCTAGAAAGTGTTTGTATTGACTTATCAAGCAAGTACCAACAAAATTAACCCTAGACATAAACTGTTAATATGGCTAATTTAAAAGAAATAAGAAGTAGAATTACATCTGTATCCTCAACTAAACAGATAACCTCTGCTATGAAAATGGTATCAGCAGCTAAGCTCAAAAGAGCACAAGATGCTATTACTCAACTAAGACCATATTCAGAGAAATTAACAGAAATTATCCAAAATATTAGCGCAAATGTTGAGTTAGAAGATAACATTTACGCAAAACCAAGTTTAGGGAAAAACATATTAATAGTTAGTATTTCTAGTAATAGAGGCTTATGTGGAGGTTTTAACTCTCAACTACTCAAGGTTGTTGATTCGTTTGTTAAAGAAAAAGATCAGCCTTCTGTAAACGTTACCGTACTGTCAGCAGGTAAAAAATCTTACGATTTTTTCAAAAAAACAGAATATAATATTAAAGGCAATGTGCTTCCGAAAAATGCAAATCATATTGTAAATGGAACTTCCTTTGAAGAAAACGCAGATATAGCTGATCAAATTATTGATGCATTTTTAAAAAATGAATTTGATGAAATTTATATTTCATACAATAAATTTAAAAATGCAGCAGTTCAAATTCCTACTATAGAAAAACTATTACCTGTAGAATTAGGTGAAGAAAACATAAACGAAACAAAAGGGAATACTCAACAAGAATTAGATTATATCTTTGAACCTAGTAAAGAGGATATACTAAATCACTTAATCCCTCTGGCCCTAAGAACACAATTTTACAAAGCTTTTATTGATTCTAATGCTGCAGAGCATGGCTCTAGAATGACTGCAATGCACAAAGCAACCGATAACGCATCTGAATTAATTAAAGACCTTAAGTTAACATACAATAAAGCGAGACAAGCCGCTATTACTAACGAAATACTTGAAATTGTTGCGGGTGCTGAGGCTTTAAACGGCTAATCATAATCGCATAATAACAAAAACCTTAAATCCTCCTTTAATCCATTTGATTATTGGAGGATTACTTTTTTAATCACTTTGTTACCACCATCAAATAAAAATTCAATAATAATAACATTAGATAAAGTAGCCGTTTTTTGTAATTGAATTCGCCCTTCGTTACTACTACTAAAATTATACTCATTAAGCATTTGTCCTGAAGCACTGTAAACCTTATAACCAATTAGGTTTACTTCTTCAGAAACAACATAACTAAGGTTATCAATTGAAGCAGGATTAGGAAAAATTAATACACTTTCTGTTGAAAGTATATTAATATCATCAATACTTGTAGCTAATAAAATAGTATCTGAAATGTTTTCAGCAACATAAATCATATCATCGCTTACCGTATCAAAATACATAATAATAATATCTGCATTACCTTGCCCCTCTGCTTCTGTTGTACCTATAAATATATAAGAATCATTTACAACAACACCTCTCTTTAAACGCTCATCTGGAGAACCTGAATAAGGCGATGGGCCAGGTATAAAACTACCAGATGAAGTCAAGTTTGTAAAAGCTACATTTTCTCCACCAAAACCATAAGTAACAGTATATCCCCCAGAAATAATATCACCATTAGCACGTTCAACAATACATAATGCTTCATCATCAAAATTAATAGATTGATTAGTTATTGGGCTGGCATTACCTGCTTCAAATGTCCATATTTCATTTAAGGCGGTATCAGTCCTATATATTTGAATATTTAAGTCGGTTCGTAGTTGGTAACTATTTGAAGAACCAGAAATTAACAAATCTCCATTCGCAGCTTGAAAAATTCCATTACCAACATCAAGCCCAGCTCCACCAATAGTTCTCTCCCAAACAAGATTATTATCTGTATCAAGCTTAATAACTCCAATATTAGTAGTGTCAAACAAAGTGAAGGTTTTACCAACCACATAACAGCTAGAGTCACTACCTTCAATCATTTGATAGGCTGCATCCTCACCAATCCCTCCAAAAGTTTGTTCTGAAATAATAGCACCAAATTCATCAATATTAAGCAAATACATATCTGAAGCTCCATTACCATAACTAAATGTTTCTCCACAAATTAAGTACGTATTATCGTGTCTTTTAATAATATCATTACCAAAATCCCAATCAGAGCCACCATAATTATGCTCCCACAAAAACTGACCATCAGAGTCTAAACACAAAACGTAAACATCATACCCTGCTGAAATAGTAGAGTTTGTATAACCAACAATTAAATAATTTCCTAATTCAGTCTCAACAACAGATTTAGCCACCTCTAGTTGTTCACTGCCGTAAGCTAAAGACCAAACTTTATTAAAATTTGTATCTAATTTAATAATGTACGCATCAGACTTTCGACTATCATTAGCATAAGTTGATCCTACGAGTACATAGTGTTCGTCTGAAGTATACATTATATTTTCTCCCTGATTTTCATACTGATCCCCAAATGTTTTTACAAATACAGTATCAGAAGCAAACAAAAACATTGGAGAAAGAAAAATAGATAAGCAAAAAAGGTAGTTCATAATTACTCAAGTTTCATGAAAATAATTTTCCAGCTTAGTAAGTAGAAATTAAGAAAAGAGTGGAGCATATCGGAGTCGAACCGATGACCTCTACACTGCCAGTGTAGCGCTCTAGCCAGCTGAGCTAATGCCCCATTTCATACCAAAAGTAATCAATAATTAAACACAATACAGAAAACTTCAACAACAATATATAAATAAGCAAACATAACCGTTTGGCATATATAATGCTTAGGCCTATTTTTGAAAAGCAATTACAAAATAAAACACGTAACTATTATGAGCAAAGTAATCGATTCTAATAAAGCACCTGAGCCAGTTGGCATGTACCCTCACGCTAGAAAAGTAGGTAACTTACTATTTCTGTCAGGCGTAGGTCCAAGGGAAAGAAACACTAAAAAAATTCCAGGTGTAGAACTAGATGAAAACAATAACATCATAAGTTACGATATTGCAACTCAGTGTCATAGTGTGTTTAATAACGTAAAAACTATTTTGGAGGATGCAGGTTCTAGCTGGGAAAACCTAGTAGATGTAACTGTTTTCCTAACCAACATGAAAGATGACTTTAAAACTTATAATAAAATATATGCAGAGTACTTTAAAAGCAGTATGCCCTGTAGAACTACAATTGAAATAAATTGCCTGCCCACCCCTATTGCAATTGAACTAAAGTGCATCGCAATCATATAACTTTGCTTAAACAAAACTACAATCATATTAAGCAATACATACCCGAAGGGGCTTTAGGCTACATTCAAACAATTTTGGAACCCTATCAGGTTAATATAATTGTATCTAATAAGAGACTAAGCAAATATGGAGATTTCAGACCCAGCCAAGCATCCGACAAAGAAAATAAAATAACTATAAATAAAGATTTAAACCAATACCATTTTTTAGTCATCCTAATTCACGAAATTGCACACTTATACGTGCACGAACATAATAAAGGCAAAAGAATTAAACCCCACGGACAAGAGTGGAAAAACATGTTTAAGAAACTATTAATACCAGTTTTACTAAATCCAAATGTTAAAATACCAGAGACTCTCAATCAGGCATTACAGGAACACATAATTAACCCAAAGTCATCAACAAGTTATGACCCTACAGTTAGTGCAGAATTCAGAAAGTATGATAAAGCAAGTAACACTATAAACAAAATAACTCTGAAAGACATTTCCAACGGTCAAAAATTCATATTCAGAGATCGTATTTTTACCAAAACAAAAAGTAACAGAACTCGAACCCTGTGTAAGGAGGTAAACTCAGGAAAATCTTACCTAATACATGATTCTGCAGGTATAGAAATTGTTGAAAAATAAAATCTTTATGTAAGCAAAAAAAGGCTTCAATACGTTAATTTTGTAAAAAAATTGAAAATGGAGTACTTCACTGAAACAGCACCAATGCTTATGGTATCAAAAATGGCAGAAGAGATGAAAGGCTCTGAAATCATTAAAATTGCTGCAGAGATGAAAAAAATGGTGGCAAATGGAGACCGAGTGTTTAACTACACGATTGGTGACTTTGACCCTAGTATTTTTCCGGTTCCAGAGTTATTTAAAAATGAAGTAATTAATGCATACAATAAAGGGTTTACAAATTATCCACTTTCAAATGGAACACTAGAGCTAAGGCAAAGTGTATCTAGATTACTACACACAAGATTAGGCTTAGAATACAAAGATGATCAGGTGCTCATTGCTGGAGGATCACGACCTTTAATTTACGCGGCTTATAAAACTGTTGTAGACCAAGGAGATACTGTGCTCTTTCCTGCCCCATCATGGAATAATAATCACTACACCCATCTTTGTGGAGGAAAAGCAATTGCTTTGGAAACTTCTTCTGAAAACGACTTCATGCCTAGTTATTTAGATATGAAAGCTCATATTTCAAACACAAGCTTAATTTCTCTTTGTTCTCCGCTAAATCCTACCGGAACTTCTTTTAAAAGAAGACAACTAGAAGAAATATGTGAGCTAATTTTAGAGGAAAATAAAAAAAGACCAGATACTGAAAAACCAATTTATCTAATATTTGATCAAGTGTATTGGATGTTAAATTTTGGGGATGAAATGCATGTTGACCCTGTAAATCTTTACCCTGAAATGAAAAATTACACAATCTATATAGACGGGATGTCTAAAGCATTCTCTTCAACTGGTGTAAGAGTTGGTTGGGCTACTGGTCCAACTAAAATTATTGCTAAAATGAAAAACATACTTGGGCATGTAGGTGCCTGGGCTCCAAAACCCGAACAAATGGCTGCAGCAGTGTTTTTAAAAAACGATAATGCCGTTACAGAGCACCTCGAAGCGATGAAATTAAAAATATCTGAAAGGCTAAACGCACTTTACAAGGGGTTCATAAGACTTAAAAGTGAAGGGTTTAATATTGACGCAGTAAAGCCTGAAGCATCAATTTACTTAACAGTTAAAATAGATCTAGCTGGCAGAATAATGCGTGATGGCATAACGCTCGAAAACGCTAAAGACATCACTAATTACCTATTAAAAGAAAGCAAAATTGCAATTGTACCATTCTACGCTTTTGGCGCTCCTGTTAGTTCTTGCTGGTTCAGAATTTCGGTTGGACAATGCCGCATGGAAGATATTGAACCGTTTTTTGAAGCTTTACGTGCAGCTCTTAGCGGAATTGAAGAACTTGTAGAAGAAGATTAAACCTAACAGCATGAAAGATAATTACTGTGTTATTATGGCAGGAGGTATAGGTAGTCGGTTTTGGCCACTTAGCAAAACATCCATGCCTAAACAATTCTTAGATATTCTCGGCACTGGCAAAACATTAATACAACAAACCTATGAGCGGTTTCTGAGTGTTTGCCCCAAAGAAAATATTATCATAGTAACACATGAAGACTACAAAAGCTTAGTTTCTCAACAATTACCTGCAATTACCGAAGATCAAATTTTAACAGAACCTGAAAGAAAAAACACAGCACCTTGCATTGCCTATGCAACATATAAAGTGCTACAGAAAAACAAAAACGCAACATTTATTGTTGCCCCCTCAGATCATCTGGTACTTAACCCGCAAGCCTTTAACACAACAATTAATATAGCTTTAAACGAGGCAAAAAATAGCAAAAATCTCATAACCTTAGGTATTAAACCCTCTCGACCAGATACTGGCTACGGGTACATCAAGTTTTACGATGACAACAACATCTATTCTGATAGCACAGTGAAAAAAGTTGAAAACTTCACTGAGAAGCCAAACTTGGCTACCGCAGAAGATTTTATTCAATCAGGTGACTATTATTGGAATTCCGGAATATTTATTTGGTCTGGGAAAGCCATTAAAACAGAATTCGAACGTAACCTCCCAGACTTAGCCGAAGTTTTCGATATCCAAAATAAGTATTACACTAATGATGAAATAACCTTCATTAATAACACATACCCTAAATGCAATAGTATCTCAATTGATTATGGTATTCTAGAAAAATCAAAAAATGTACTAGTAGTTCTGTCAGATTTCGGATGGTCAGATCTTGGTACCTGGGGCTCTGTTTATACACACATCGAAAAAGACAGTAAAGGAAATGCAATAATTGCCGAAAACAATAAACAATTAGACGCTAGCAACAACATGATATACTCAACAAATCCCAAAAAACTAATTGTTACAGAAGGATTAAATGATTATATAGTTGTAGATACCGATGAATCTTTACTTATTTGCCGAAAACAAGAAGAGCAAAAAATAAAACAAATAGTAAGCGAATTAAAAGCTGAAAAAGAAGGACAATATACGTAATCATACCAGTTCTTTTTCCTCAAATTTCTATATCTAAAACTAACAATAGTATAAAATAAAGACTTTATTCAAAAACAAAACTGAGCACAAACCAGCATTAAATATGAACGTTTTACTATTAGGTTCAGGAGCAAGAGAGCATGTTTTTGCTTGGAAAATAACACAAAGTAAGCTCCTCACAAAGCTATTTATCACTCCAGGTAATGGAGGAACAAGCGAACTTGGAGAAAACCTTGATGTAACCTACAATAGTTTTGAAGAAGTAAAAAAGATAATACTTACCAACAATATCAAACTTGTTGTCATTGGACCAGAAGAGCCTTTAGTAAATGGAATAGTAGACATTCTAAAAAGTGATCCAAACCTAAAAAACGTAATCATAATTGGACCTCAAAAAAAAGCAGCTCAACTTGAGGGAAATAAAGAATTTGCAAAAACATTCATGCAAAAAAACAATATTCCAACAGCAAAGTACAAAGCATTCACCAAAGGATACATAAAAGAAGCGTATGCCTTTTTAGAACAACTAAACCCACCTTACGTTTTAAAAGCCAATGAGTTAGCAAAAGGCAAAGGAGTAATAATAACAAGTGACCTCATACACGCTAAAAGTAAATTAAAAGAAATGCTGTGGAGTGACTCTTCAAAAATAGCTTCAGAAACGGTCATTGTAGAAGAGTTTTTAAAAGGAAACGAATTATCCATAACCATTCTTGCAAACGGAAGTAATTATCTTTTACTCCCCGAAGCAAAAGATTATAAAAAAATAGGCGAAAATAATTCAGGGCTTAATACAGGGGGAATGGGAGCCATTTCACCTATTCCTAACTACAACCATCAATTTCTAAGCAAAATAAAACAGCAAATAATAGACCCCACACTTAAAGGTCTTACCCAATCCAAAATAGACTATACAGGCTTTTTATACTTCGGAGTAATTAATGTCAACCAAACCCCATATCTGTTAGAATATAACTGCCGAATGGGCGATCCAGAGGCCCAAGTAGTACTTCCACGAATTAAAAATGACATTATCGAGCTTTTCTTAGCGCTCGAAAAAAAAGAGCTGTCTTCAGTTAAGTTAAACATTGATGAAAATCAATTCTGCACTGTTGTATCCGTTTCAGGAGGATATCCTCAAGAATTTGAAATCAACAAAAATATTACAGGAATTGATGAAGTAACAGACTCGCTCATTTTTCAAGGAGGAACTAAATACTTTGGTAAAAACTTAACCACAAACGGAGGGAGAGTTTTATCAGCAACATCTAGCGCAACATCCCTAAAAAAAGCTCTGGAAAAAAGCTATACGGCACTCAAAAAAATTCACTTCGATTACGAATATTATAGAAAAGATATTGGAGCAGAATTCTTAAACCAACAATCATGATTGAAATCGAAAAAACACTTATCTCAGACGATGTTTTAGAAGAAAAATTTCTCTGTGATTTAAAAGCTTGTAAAGGAGCCTGTTGTGTTGAAGGAGACTCTGGCGCACCACTCGAAGAGCAAGAACTCTCTATACTTGATGATGAATATGAAAATATAAAACCATTTTTAAGTGAGGAAGGAAAAATAGTAATAGAGAAAAACGGTAAATATGAGCTAGATACAGATGGAGACCATGTAACTCCTCTAGTAAGAAATGCAGATTGCGCTTATGTAATTTATGATAATAACGGAATCACAAAATGTGGTATAGAAAAAGCATACGAACAAGGAGCCACAACATTTAAAAAACCAATTTCTTGTCATCTTTATCCAATAAGGTTAAATAAATACGAAACCTTCACAGCAGTCAATTATCATGAATGGGAAATTTGTAAGGCAGCAAAATTATGCGGATCAAAACAAAAACTTCCACTCGTAAAATTCTTAAAAGAACCATTAATAAGAAAATTCGGAAAAGATTGGTACAACAAATTAGAAGATTTCGTGCCAGAACAACAGTAAATACTACAACTCTAATTCGAACACGAATCTAGGCATTATTTTAATATGATTTACTGCTAAATTTTTATTTACACCAACAACTCAGCGTTAATTTTTCGTACAGAACAACACCTTTCAATCTATCTGTCACTAAATCAAGGTGTTTACCCCACATATACTTATCAACAAAAACACGTTCATTTCCGTTGTTGAAAACATCGTGTAAATGTTCATTGTTTTACATTGAAGCGCATTGATTTTTTCACAAACTTTGTAACATAAGATAAGGCGAAAATAACTCCGTTAGAAATCTTAATAAAGTCAATAACAAAAAGACTTTTAGAAACACGTTAACAAACTGCAAAACACTAAAAATGAGTAACATAGAGAAAGAACCCATACTAACTGAAAATTCCGATAGATTTGTTTTGTTTCCCATCCAACATGATGATATCTGGTCTTTCTATAAAAAAGCAGAAGCGAGTTTCTGGACAGCCGAAGAAATTGATCTTAGTGCAGATTTAATTGATTGGGATGAAAAATTAAATGATAATGAGCGACATTTCATTAAACACGTTCTCGCGTTTTTTGCAGCCAGTGATGGTATAGTAAACGAGAATTTGGCCGAAAATTTCTTGTCAGAAGTACAGTATACCGAAGCTAAATTTTTCTACGGAAACCAAGTGGCTATGGAAAACATCCACTCCGAAACTTACTCACTACTTATAGACACTTATATTAAGGGCACAGAAGAAAAAAACCACCTTTTTAAAGCAATTGACACACTGGATTGCGTTAAGAAAAAAGCGGTTTGGGCGTTAAACTGGATAGATAATGGTTCTTTCGCAGAAAGATTAGTCGCATTTGCAGCGGTAGAAGGTATTTTCTTTTCAGGTAGCTTTTGTTCAATTTTCTGGTTAAAGAAAAGGGGCTTGTTACCCGGTTTAACATTCTCAAATGAATTAATCTCAAGAGACGAAGGGTTACATTGTGATTTTGCATGTCTACTTTACACAAAGCATATTGTTAATCAATTACCAAAAGAAAGAGTAAAAGAAATAATTACAAATGCCGTTGAAATAGAGAAAGAATTTGTTACCGATGCACTTCCTGTAGATTTAATAGGAATGAATGCTAAATTAATGGCACAGTATATAGAATTTGTAGCTGACAGGTTATTACTTGAGTTAGGAAACGAAAAAGTTTATAACGCTACAAACCCATTTGACTTCATGGAAATGATTTCCTTACAAGGAAAAACAAACTTTTTTGAAAAAAGAGTTGCTGAGTATCAGAAAGCAGGAGTTACAGGAAACAAAGAAGAACAAGTGTTTAAACTAGACGAGGACTTCTAGAACACAATTAATTATTAATAACAAACCCAAACGCATATGAACGTTATAAAACGAGACGGCAGACAAGAAACAGTAAAGTTTGATAAAATTACTGCCAGAATTAAAAAATTGTGTTACGGATTTAATCCGATAGTGGACCCAGCTGTGGTAGCTATGAAGGTTATAGAGGGTGTGTACGATGGTGTTACAACAACAGAGCTAGACAATTTAGCCGCAGAAGTAGCAGCAACAATGACTACAAAACATCCAGACTACGCCCTTCTTGCTTCGAGAATAGCTGTATCTAACTTACACAAAAACACAGAGAAATCATTCTCTGCAACAATGGAAGCACTACATAGCTACGTTGATCCTAAAACAGGTCTCAACGCATCAATGATTGCTGACGATGTATACCAAATAATAAAAGATAACGCAGAGATACTCGACTCTACTATTATTTATGATAGAGATTTCGGTTACGATTACTTTGGCTTTAAAACACTAGAAAGAAGCTACCTGTTAAAAATTAACGGGCAGTTAGCTGAAAGACCTCAACACATGCTAATGCGTGTATCGGTTGGTATACATAAAAATGATATCGAAAAAATTATTGAGACATATCAATTAATGTCTGAAAAGTGGTTTACACACGCAACACCTACATTATTTAATGCCGGTACGCCAAAACCACAAATGTCTTCTTGCTTTCTATTAACCACAAAAGATGATAGTATTGATGGCATTTACGACACACTAAAGCAATGCGCAAAAATATCACAATCTGCAGGAGGTATAGGCTTATCAATTCACGACATCAGAGCAAAAGGCTCATATATTAGAGGTACTAATGGGCAATCAAACGGTATTGTTCCAATGCTTAGAGTATTTAACGATACAGCTCGCTATGTTGATCAAGGAGGAGGAAAAAGAAAAGGTTCTTTCGCCATCTACATTGAGCCATGGCATGCTGACATTCACGATTTCCTTGACCTAAAAAAGAATCACGGAAAAGAAGAACAAAGAGCAAGAGATTTATTCTATGCCATGTGGATACCTGATTTATTCATGAAGCGTGTTGAAGCAAACGGAGACTGGACATTAATGTGCCCCAACGAATGCCCAGGCCTATCTGATGTATATGGTGAGGAGTTCGAAAAACTTTATACTAAATACGAAACAGAAGGCAAAGGAAGAAAAACGATTAAAGCACAAGATATTTGGTTTAAAATCTTAGAGTCTCAAATAGAAACAGGCACTCCTTATATGTTATATAAAGATGCAGCCAATCTAAAATCAAACCAACAAAATTTAGGTACAATTAAGTCTTCAAACTTATGTACTGAAATTATGGAGTACACAGCTCCAGACGAAGTAGCTGTTTGTAACCTAGCTTCATTAGCATTACCTAAATATGTAATTGACGGCAAGTTCAACTTCCAAAAATTATTTGATGTAACATATTCAGCAACAAAAAACCTGAATAAAATTATAGACAACAATTACTACCCAGTACCAGAAGCTCGTAACTCAAATATGAGAAACAGACCAATTGGCTTGGGAGTTCAAGGCTTAGCAGATGTATTTATTAAATTACGCTACCCATTTGAGTCTGAAGAAGCTAAGAAGTTAAATGCTGAAATCTTCGAAACTATCTATTACGCTGCAATGACAGCATCAAAAGATTTAGCAAAAGTAGATGGAGCTTACGAAACATACGCTGGCTCACCGGTATCTAAAGGTATTTTCCAATATGACATGTGGAATGTAACACCTTCATCAAGGTGGGAGTGGGATGTTCTTAAAGAAGAAGTAAAAAAATACGGTGTACGTAACTCATTATTACTTGCCCCAATGCCAACAGCATCTACTTCTCAGATACTAGGTAATAATGAGTGTTTTGAGCCATACACCTCAAACATTTATACACGTAGAACATTATCTGGCGAATTTATTGTAGTTAACAAACATTTACTTACAGACTTAGTACAGCTAGGCATTTGGAATGAAGATGTTAAAACACAACTAATTTCAGCCAATGGTTCTGTTCAGAATATCAAAGAAATACCAGACAACCTTAAAGAAATCTATAAAACTTCGTGGGAAATTTCTCAAAAAGCAATTATAGAAATGTCAGCAGATAGAGGAGCATTCATTTGCCAGTCTCAATCACTTAACATCTTTATGGAAAACGCCAATTTTGCTAAACTTTCTTCTATGCATTTTTATGGATGGAAAAAAGGATTGAAAACGGGTATGTATTATTTAAGAACTAAAGCTGCGGCTGATGCAATTAAATTTACTGTAGATAAATCTCAAATGAGTAAACCTACAGAAGTAAACGATAATAACGGATCCGTAAAAACTGTAAGCGCAGAAAAATCTTTTGCAACTCTCGAAGAGCAAAGATTAGCTGAAATTGCATGTTCGTTAGATGATCCAGACACATGCGATATGTGCTCAGGTTAGTCAAAGTAATTTTCATTTTGAAAAGCCTCTGTGAAATTGCTTCACAGAGGCTTTTTGCTATAATAAATCACCA
The DNA here is from genome assembly GCA_020628935.1 of Flavobacteriales bacterium. Lineage (GTDB taxonomy): Bacteria > Bacteroidota > Bacteroidia > Flavobacteriales_G > JALEGO01 > JAHDEG01. The sequence continues at coordinate 14,467 of JAHDEG010000014.1, read as the reverse complement.
ACAAATATTTGGATTGTTTAAGCAACGGTTGACAAACCTCTGTCGTTAACAAACAACAAATGAAACTCAAAAAACTATTTATATTATTAATACTAATACAGTTATACACTTGTATTTACGCCCAAAAACAAAGTGATAATTGGTACTTTGGTGAATACGCAGGTTTAAATTTTAGTACAGCAACACCAACTGTATTACTAAATAGTGAAATGAATGTAAGTGAAGGCTGTTCAAGTATCTCAGATAATGATGGAAACCTTTTATTCTATACAAACGGAATAACAATTTGGGATAAAACACATGCCATAATGCAAAATGGCACAGGTTTATTAGGTAGCATCACCAGTGCTCAATCAGCTCTAATATTGCAAAAACCAGAAAACAACAATATTTACTACGTTTTTACAACCGCTGAAAATGGTGACGCTGAAGGATTAAATTATTCAGAAATTGACATGAATCTTAATGGAGGATTAGGAGCCGTTACTACAAACAAGAATATAAATTTACTCAGCAATAGTAATGAGCAGGTAACCGCTACCTTGCATGAAAACAGCACAGATATTTGGGTAATTAGTTATCAATGTGACAACACACAGTTTTTCAGTTTCAAGATTTCAAGCTCAGGTGTATCATCTACACCAATAATAAGTAACTACGGAACATCACACGGTTGCTCGTTAGGATCAAACGGATGCATGAAAGCATCACCCAACGGAACAAAAATTGCAAGAGCCGTCAACCATTCCTCTCTTGTGAATAAAAGAGTTGAAATATTTAACTTCAATAAGTCTACAGGAGAAGTTTCTAGCCCAATAGTTTCAATCTTAAGTCCTGATAAATTCTATGGCTTAGAATTTTCACCAAATAGCCAGTTACTTTATGTTAGTTCTAATAACTTGGGCATTAAACAATTCAATTTAAGTAGTGGGCTAAGCCCGAGTATACTAGCATCAGAAACGTTCATAAACAATTCAACTGGTATAGGAACATCCTGGTCGTTGCAACTCGCACGAAACGGAAAAATATACATTGCTCAGTTCAATCGAGATAAGTTATCAGTTATTAATGATCCAAACACTCCAGGAAATGGATGTAACTACTCTCCCTTATCGGTAGACCTAGGAGGAACAAGATCTAAGTTAGGGCTCCCTCCATTTATAACATCCTACTTTCTACTGTCAGACTATGAGTTCTCACAAACCTGTTATGGAGACAGTACAGAGTTTATTTCAGATTTTAATATGACCCCAGATTCAATCAAATGGGATTTTGGAGATTTAAACACACAAAACGACACAAGTAGCATTGAAAATCCTAAATACCTTTACTCCGACACAGGAGAATTCACTTGCACACTATACGCTTGGCTTAATGGAGTTAGTGACACAGTAGTAAAAACAATCAATATAAATGGCAAGTTTATAACCCCTATATCTGATCAAGTAATATGCAATAACATGCCAGTTACTGTAAATGCAGCAGTAATTGGAGCAACAGAATATATTTGGAATGAAGATATAAGTCAGAACAATTCCAGCTACACAATAACAGATGCATCTGATAACATTTTTGTTGATGTAACGCTAAATGGATGTACAGAAAGAGATAGTATTGCTGTAAGTGAAGTAAATGTTAGCGTGTCGCTAGGAAACGACACAACACTTTGCCCTAATGAGTCCATTTTGCTCAATGGCACCACTCAAGATGCGAGCTATACATGGAACAACCAAAGTAATCAACCAACCCAATTAATAGTTGAGCCGGGTACATATTCTTTAGAAGTAACCGTTGATCAATGCAGTAGCATTGATTATATAACTGTAAACCACTTTAATACTCCAGGAACTCTCGATTTAGGAAATGATCAAGTTCTGTGTAATGAAAACGATAAAACTACAATAGCATCAAATATTCAAAATGTATATTACTATTGGAGTAATGGAAGCACAACAGAGAGTATCTCAACAACAGTTCCGGGTAATTACTCAGTAACAATCACTGATTTCAACGGATGTTTTCAAACTGACAACATAAACGTAAGTTTAAACGTTCCCAAAATAAACTTAGGTGAAAATCAAACATTATGCGCTACAAACAAAACAACTTTAGCCGTTCAAAGTGGGTTTCAATCTTATTTATGGAATACAAACCAAACCAGCAACAGCATAAGTATAAATAACTCAGGAGAATATACCGTTACAATAACAGATGAAAATAATTGTCAAGCAACAGACTCTGTAAAAGTCACATTTGAGCATTGTTCTATTTTCTTTCCCAGTGCATTTACACCGACAAATGATGGTTTAAACGATGTTTTCATGCCAAAAGCACGTAATATTAAAGATTATCAGTTATTAATTTATAACAGATTTGGTGAGTTAATTTTTGAATCAAAAGACCTCTCTTTAGGGTGGGACGGAACATATAAAGGAGAGCTAGTACAAAATGGTGTTTATAATTACGTAGCCAAGTATAAGGGTTCCATTAATCTTAACGAGCAAAGCATAAGAGATAAAGTCGTATTGATTAAATAATCATAAACTGTAAATGCAACAATGTTGTTTTTATAAATATGGCTACCTTTGCACCGGTGGTAAAAATAATATCCGAAAAAATAAATTACAGAAGCCGCAGAACTCTTTTAGTATTAGTACTAACATTAGTAGCAGCAGTAGCCCAAGTATACTTTGGTAACACCCTAAATATTTATTCACTAGAGCAAAACGGGTGGCACTTTTCTGCTCATGTACTGGTTTTGGGCCTAGGCTTAGTCGCTTACGTACTATATAAAAAAGATAAATCCATTAGAATATTAAATCTCGTAGGACTTATAATTGCTATAATCATTATAGTATCCTCCTTAAACACACTTTTCATTTCTTTAAAAAACATTTTCACAGAAAACTACAATAACCAACAAGACTATATGTTGGCACTAAAAATAATTAGTTTAAGTTTTACCATTCACTTATGCTCAGTGCTAATATTAGGAAAACAAAAAGCCATTGCAGACACCAACTACAAAGCTCTTTATTTACATGTATTTGCCGACCTTATAACCACATTTGCTGCTTTCATATCTATCATACTAGCTTATAAGTGGCATGTTTATGCAGCTGATAGTTATGCAGGAATACTCTCAGCGCTAATAGTATTAGCATGGGCTGGTAAGTTAGCCAAAAATGCCTATAAAAAAATTATTGCATGATCATTAAAGCTTATAAATATCAGGGCACAGGTAATGATTTTGTAATAATAGATAATCGAAATCGAAAAATTAATCTTACAAAAATACATATTGCACAAATTTGTCATAGAAGGTTTGGTATAGGAGCCGATGGGTTAATGCTACTACAAAATCATAGAGAAACCGATTTTGAAATGATCTACTATAACTCTGATGGCAAAACAAGCAGCATGTGCGGCAATGGAGGAAGGTGTATTGTCAAATTCGCTCAACATTTAAATATTATTAAGAAGGAAACTACATTCTCAGCTATTGACGGTGTTCATAAAGCTACTATCGAAAACTCAGGAATAGTTAACCTGCAAATGAACAATGTAAATCAAATAAATGATTTTGAAGGATGTTCAATACTTAACACAGGTTCCCCGCATTACGTTAAAAGCGTAAACAAATTACCTTCTGATAACTTTTTTTTAAAAGAAGCATCAGCTATTCGGCAAAGCGAACCATTCAAAAAAGAAGGTATTAATATTAACTATGTAGCTATAATAAACGAAGATTTAATAGAAATAAAAACGTACGAAAGAGGCGTAGAGAACGAAACGTATTCATGCGGCACAGGAGCTGTTGCTGCAGCTATTCATCACATCCTTAAAAACAATAAAAACAAAAGCACTATAAATATAAAAACAAAAGGCGGTGAATTAAAAGTAACTTTAAATGTTATAAACAAAACATTTCAGAACATCTGGCTATCCGGACCTGCGCAAAAAGTATTTGAAACGCAAATTGAAATTTAGCATGTCAAACAATCTAATTTTCAATCACATAAAGCCCGCTGAAAGCAGCAAACTAAATAAAAAAATATTTATTATACTTTCAAACGTTAATAATATTCCCCCGCATATTTGGGTGTCCGCATTTGGTAACGTTTTTTCATTAGACATTAAAGGTTTTACAGCCAATAGAAGTATTGACACAGTTATTAGATCATTTAATAAAAGTAAAACCCCAGCGCTCTTTATCGAATTAAAATCACCCACATTTTCACATGATTATGTAATTAATGCGCTCTCTAAAATTGTTACGGATTTAGAGCGTGTTAAATATAATAGTATAACATGTTTAGACCCTGTAAAACAATACTGCGAAATGTTTTACGACATGAATACATCCAACACAAAAATACTTTCCGATTTAATTCCCTTACTAACTAAAAATAATTTGATAGGAGAAATTGCAAGTGTAAACATGAAAACAGAACGATTTGAGTTGAAACAATACGATCTAAATCATATTAATGAAAGAATTCTATCTTTGCAGTAAAATTCATTTTTGAAAAAACCCTCAAAAAAAGCGTTATTCATACGCATAGTTATTGTATCAACCCTAGCGGTAGGCTTAATAGCAGGTTATATAGCATACAATTTATACTCTAGGGTGTACGACATTAACACATCTTTTCCCGAAAAAGAAAGCAACTATTTTTACATACATACAGGCGCTACATACCAAGAGGTATTTGATTCTTTAACCAAGCAAGGGTTTATAATTAACAAAAACACCTTCGACTGGGTAGCTGAAAAAAAGAATTACAAAAACTTAGTAAAACCCGGACGGTATAAAATTAAAGGAGGAATGAGCAATCAGCAACTTATTAACCTTCTAAGATCAGGTAATCAAACCCCAATTAGAATAACCATTAACACCTTAAGAACTAAAGAAAAATTAGCAAAGTTAGTAGGCAGTAAACTAGAAACTGACTCCTCTGAAATTATTGCATTACTAAACAATCAAGAGTATCTTAAACAGCATAATTTAACCAGCGACAACGTACTTTGCGGAATTCTACCAAACACCTATCAATTTAACTGGAACACGAGTGCAAAAGAGTTTTTTGAGAGAATGATAAAAGAACAAAAAAAATTCTGGAATAAACGAAGAATCAGTAAAGCTAAACAACTTGGCTTTCAACCTACTGACATATGCGTTTTGGCATCAATAGTTCAGAGCGAAACCAACAAAAAAACCGAGTACGGAAAAGTAGGCCAGGTATATCTGAATAGATTAAACTTAAATATGCTACTACAAGCAGATCCTACCATAATTTATGCTGCTCAAGACTTTTCAATTAAAAGAGTACTAAACAGGCATAAAGCAATTGAATCACCTTACAACACTTATAAATACACGGGGCTTCCTCCCGGACCAATAGTATTACCTCAATTAGAAGTTATTGACTCAATCTTATATTCTACCCCCAACGAATATCTCTTCTTTTGTGCAGATCCTAGCTTAACAGGCCATCATAACTTCGCGATAACATACAATGAGCATTTAGCGAATGCAAGAAAATATCAATATACTTTAGACACAGCAAAAATTTTTAAATAAAATGACAAAAATAAAATTCGGAACAGACGGGTGGAGAGCAATTATTGCAAAAGAATTTACAACCGAAAACGTAGCCAGAGTAAGCGAGGCAGTTAGCCAATGGGTGAAAAATAAAAACAGTAAAAATCCTTCCATTGTAATTGGTCATGACTGCAGGTTTGGAGGAGAGTTGTTTGTCGAAACAGCCGTAAAGGTGTTTTCAAAAAACGGAATTAAAGTTTACATGGCAGATGGTTATGTATCCACCCCAATGATATCATACGGTGCAAATAAATTAAATACTAATATAGGTGTTATAATAACCGCAAGCCACAATCCTGCAGAATACAACGGCTACAAGCTAAAAGGAAATTACGGAGGCCCTTTATTAGTAGATGACGTTCAAGCAATTGAAGATATAATACCTGAAACAATTAATTATAACCTAGACGAAATATCGGTAGATGAGTATCGTGCAAAAGGAGATGTAGAATATATTGATTTAGAAGGAATATACTGCCTTCACGTTCAGAAAAACTTCGACTTAGAAGCCATAGAAAAATCAGGCTTGAAAATTGCTTATAACGCAATGTACGGTTCAGGGCAACGTGCCTTTAAAAGAATAATGCCCAATGCAACATTTTACCATTGCGAACACAACCCTACATTTAACGGCATTGCACCGGAGCCAATAATGAAAAACCTAGGTGATTTTTCAGATTTTATTAAAAGTGAAAACAATATAGATTTAGCATTAATTACTGATGGAGATGCAGATAGAATTGGATTAATGGATGGCGAAGGAAATTTCATAGACTCTCACCACACTATTTTATTGTTAATTCACTACCTAACAAAGTACAAAAACATGACAGGTAAAGTATGTACAGGTTTTTCTTCTACAGTAAAAATTCAAACATATTGCGATAAGCACAACTTAGATCTAGATATTGTACCAATCGGTTTTAAATACATCTGTGGCATCATGATTAATGAAGATGTTTTAGTAGGAGGAGAAGAATCTGGAGGAATTGCAATTAAAGGTCACATACCAGAAAGAGACGGCTTATGGATTGGCTTAACAGTAATCGAATTTATGGCTAAAACGGGCAAAAGCATAAAACAACTTATAGAAGAAATTTATGAGGAAGTAGGATCGTTTGCATTTCAAAGAATAGATTTAAAACTACCTGAAGCTCAAAAACAACAAATAGTTGAAAAATGTAAACAAGGAGATTACAAAGCATTTGGAGACTATAAAGTTGAAAAAACAGATGATTTAGATGGTTATAAATTCTATTTTAACAACAGTGAATGGGTTATGATAAGACCTTCAGGCACAGAACCTGTTTTAAGAACGTACTCAGAAAGCAAAGACAAAGCTTCAGCAGAAAATATCTTAAAAGCAACACACAAGGCTATCTTGTAGCAAGCTTTAAATTAATTGCAAAGCCAGTTTAATTACTTACCAAATACAAGTAATTAAACTGGCTTTTTTATTTATACTCCAATAATATTTTGCCTTAAAATTATTTCATATTTTTAAAGTATGAATGTGCTTTTAGGTGAAGATTTAAAATCTGACTATTTAATATTTCAACAGCTCCTTAAAGCTTCCGAAATAAAAAACGTAAAACTCCAGTGGTCAGAGACCTTCACAGGTTTACTTAAACTCCTAAAAGAACAAAAATTTGATATCGTTTTTCTCGATTTAAGCCTTGATCCAAGGTCAGATCTTTCGGGCTTAATAAGTATTAGAAAGTATTTTCCTAAAATTCCAATAGTTATTATAACAGGCTTAGACGATATTAATATTGGGGTCAAGGCCATTAAAATTGGTGCACAAGATTATCTCGTAAAAAGTCAATACACTGCAGTTGTTCTTAAAAAAACAATACTGTACGCAATAGAAAGAAACAAACTCTTAATTGAATTACAAAATGCAAAAGAAGCTTTAAATAAATCAAAAAAAAGAGAAGTTAGAGCCCTAATAGACGGACAAGAAAAAGAAAGAGAACGAATTGCGCAAGATTTACATGACGGTTTGGGGCAAATAATTTCCCTACTAAAATTAAAAGTAACAGCAAGTAGCAGCAATCAAATTGAGATTGAAACAAAAAACTACATTGTTAAGCTAATTGATATGATCATAGACGAGTTTCGCTCGGCCTCGCACGATTTATTACCCCCTTTTATTGAGGAAGAAGGACTAATAAGCTCAATAGCTAATATGTGCGACAGGTACAACGAACAGTCAGATACAACCATTAGCTTAAATGTATCCGGAAAAATAAAATCATTAAATCAAAACGAAGAGCTGCAAATACTAAGAGTTATTAATGAATTATTGTTAAATGCTACCAAACACGCCAAACCAAAAAATATAAATATTGATTTTAGACAAAAAAAGGATATATTACATATTAGTGTTAAAGATGACGGTATTGGTATGGATTTATCAAGTACTGCATCAAAAACGAGAGGCATAGGTATAAAAAACATTCGATCTAGAGTTAAGGCTTTAAATGGAAATGTTAAATTTGTAAATAATGTTCCAACAGGAACCTCTGTAATTCTGAGAATAAAGGTATAATAATGACCAATGTTTTACTAGTAGACGACCACGATCTGTTTAGAGACGGACTCAAAGGAATGATCCAAAAAATTGATAAAATCAATATTATTGGGGAAGCAACCAATGGTATAGAGGCGTTGCAAAAATTCAAAGAATTATCTCCTGACATGATCATTATGGATATAAGTATGCCACTTAAAAATGGCATAAAAGCAACTGAAGATATCCGTAAAAAAAGTACCGAAGTTAAAATTCTGGCTTTATCAATGAATGATGACCACCGCAACATAACAAAAATGTTGAGCGCTGGTGCAAATGGCTATATTTTAAAAACATGTAGAGAAGATGAACTTGTTGAAGCCATTAAATTAATCGCCTCAGGTGAATACTATTTTAGCAAGGATGTTAAACATAAAATGATTGATAATTTTATCGCATTAAATGTCAAGCCAATTAATAAAAAAGTAAAACTAGAGTCTGAATTATCTGAACGAGAAATTGAAGTTTTACATCATATTTCAGATGGATTAACAAATGAAGAAATTGCCGAAAAGCTATTTCTAAGTAAAAGAACAGTTGAATCTCACAGAAGAAATATGCTCGATAAAACGGGCGCTAAAAACAGTGCCGCATTAGTCAAACATGCTATTTCTGAAGGTCTAATTAAGGTTTAAAGCACCATAAATACATTAGCACTTTTATTATTGGCCCATTAATTTACATTCTATTTCCATCAAAACATTTCTGAATTAAACTAATCCGGGGTATTAATTTTAATGGTCTTTATTAGTTACCCAACACTTTCAAGCATAATCCTCTCGTATATTGCTTACTTTTGTAAACACTAACGGTTATATAATGACTCAAAATATACAGGTTTACAATACGCTTAGTCGTAAAAAAGAAAAGTTTGTACCCATTAATAAATCACATGTAGGTATGTATGTGTGTGGCCCCACACTTTACGGCCCGCCTCATTTAGGGCATGCAAGGCCTTCGGTTGTTTTTGATGTAATTTACCGTTACCTATTACATGTAGGGTACAAAGTAAGATATGTAAAAAACATTACAGATGTTGGCCACCTAGAGAACGATGCTGATGCTGGTGAAGACAAAATAGCAAAAAAAGCGAGAGTAGAACAACTCGAACCTATGGAAGTGGTTCAAAAATACACCCTCATCTACCACGAAAACATGGCTAAACTTAATGTTTTGCCACCAACTATCGAACCTAGAGCTTCTGGTCATATTATTGAACAAATAAATATGGTAGAAGAAATTTTAAAAAACGGATATGCCTACGTGGCTAATGGTTCAGTTTATTTTGATGTAGAAAAATACAACCAAGATCATCCCTACGGACAATTATCTGGAAGGAAAGTAGAAGATTTACTCTCAGAAACAAGAACACTTGACGGACAAGAAGAAAAGAGAAATTCTGCGGATTTTGCCCTTTGGAAAAAAGCATCACCAGAACATATTATGAGATGGCCCTCTCCTTGGAGTGATGGTTTCCCTGGTTGGCATATCGAATGTTCTGCCATGAGCACTAAATACCTAGGTCAAGAATTTGATATTCATGGAGGAGGAATGGATCTACTCTTTCCTCACCACGAATGTGAAATAGCACAATCTGTTGGCTCTGGCGGTAAAGCCCCGGTAAAATATTGGTTGCACAACAACATGATTACCATTAACGGTAAAAAAATGGGAAAATCGTTAGGCAATTTTATAAATCTTGATGAATTTTTTAGCGGAAACCACAAATTGCTCGAACAAGCTTATTCAGCAATGACAATTCGTTTCTTCATGCTTCAAGCTCATTATGGTGGTACTTTAGATTTTTCTAATGAAGGATTAAAAGCAGCAGAAAAAGGTCTAAACAGAATACTTGACGCGCATAAAGTATTAATTACTCTTAAACCAAATGGCGAAGGCGTTGATATTCAACCAACAAAAGAGGCTTGCTATAAAGCAATGAATGATGATTTTAATACCCCAATTGTATTAGCATCAATATTTGATATGGTTAAAATAATTAATAGTATCCATAAGAACTTACAATTTATTAATGAAAAAAACTTAACTCTGCTAAAAACCACATTCGAAACCTTCGTATTTGAAATTCTTGGTTTAAAAAATTCAGAAACAAAAAACACAAGTACAGATATCTCCAATGAAATAATGAACGTACTTATAGATCTTAGAAAAGAAGCTAAACGAGCCAAAAACTTCACATTATCTGATAGCATAAGAGATCATCTAGCAAAAATAGGTGTTACCTTAAAAGATAGCAGAGAAGGAACAAGTTGGGAAGTAAAATCATAAATAATAAATCAATTTTGAATAATTCCGTATATCAAAGCATACTAATCGTTTTCGCCCTTTGTTTATTTAGTTGCGAAACCGAGAAAAAAAATACTATTCAAGAAAAACCTGTCACAACTTCTCATACCGTTAAAGCTCCTCGTTTTAATGCGGATAGCGCTTATAACTTTATTCAAGCTCAAGTAAATTTTGGTCCAAGAGTACCAAATACTTCATCCCATTTAGAATGTGCCGCTTACTTAGAAAACCAGCTTAGCAAGTACAACTGGGAAACAGTAGTACAAAAAGCAAGCTTAAAAAGCTACGACAATAAAATTTTGAAATCACAAAACATAATGGGAAGATATAATGTAAACGCCAACCAACGAGTGGTACTTTTCGCCCATTGGGATACAAGACATATTGCCGACAGAGACGTTATTAAACAAACAGAGCCAATATTAGGTGCCAATGACGGAGCAAGCGGAGTTGGTGTTTTATTGGAAATTGTAAGAGCCACTAGCACACATAACGAGCAGCCAAACATAGGAGTTGATATCGTTTTTTTAGATGCTGAAGATTATGGAGAACCTAATGGCAGTAACAGTGGAAAAACAGACACCTGGGCTCTGGGCGCACAATATTGGTCTAAAAACATTCCATTTGGTGAAAATTACGCTCCAAAATATGGAATATTACTTGATATGGTAGGAGCAAAAAATGCAACTTTCCCTAAAGAAGGGCATTCTATGCGGTATGCAGCAGATATTGTAGCAAAAGTTTGGAACAAAGCAGCTTACTTAGGCTATGCAGACTACTTTACGCAAGACACAGAAGGCTACGGTATTACTGATGATCATTACTACATAAATACTATAGCTAAAATACCAACAATCGATATCATACATTATGATACCAGAACGCGAGATTTTGGATCGTTTCACCATACACATAACGATAATATGGATGTAATTCATAAGCCAACATTAAAAGCAGTTGGCCAAACGGTATTAGAAGTTCTATACAGTGAAAAATAAAGCTATAAATGTCTTTAAAATCCACTATAGCTTACGCATATGCCAAAATCGTTAAACGTAAAATTGATCGTGCTGCCAAAAACGCCATTATAGAACAAGAAAAAGTATTTAAATCGCTTTTAAAAAACGGTAAAAAAACAGCTTTCGGTAAAGATCATAATTTTAATACAATCACAAATTATGAACAATTTAAAAAACAAGTACCGGTACGAGACTACGAGCAAATTTCATCCTACATAAATAAAATAAAAGAAGGGGAATTGAACATGCTTTGGCCAGGGAAACCAATTTATCTTTGTAAAACCTCTGGCACAACCTCAGGAGCTAAGTACATTCCTATTACCAGAGAATCCATCCATAATCACATTAAAACTGCTCGAAGAGCTTTACTAAATTATATCGCAGAATCACAAAACACCGACTTTGTAAATGGCAAAATGATTTTTTTACAAGGCAGTCCGGTTTTGGAAACAATAAACTCTATTAAAACTGGTCGATTATCTGGTATAGTGGCGCATCATGTTCCTAAATATCTATTAAAAAACAGAATGCCATCCTACCGAGCCAATACTATAAAAGACTGGGAGGAAAAAGTTGATGCCATTGTACAAGAAACTCAAAATCAAAACATGACGCTAATTAGCGGAATACCCCCATGGGTCAAAATGTATTTTGAAAAACTGCTCGAAAAAACGAACAAATCATCAATTAAAGAACTCTTTCCCAATTTTTCACTCTTTGTTTATGGAGGAGTTAATTTCAGGCCGTATAAAAATACATTCAAACGGCTAATTGGTAGGGATGTTGATTCCATTGAATTGTTTCCGGCTTCAGAAGGTTTCATGGCCTTTCAAGATAAATTAAACCAACCAGGTTTGTTACTAGTGATAAACGAAGGAATCTTTTATGAATTTATTCCTGCAGAACAAATACATGAAGATCCGCCAACACGAATATCATTAAAAGACGTAAAACTAGGTGTTAAATACGCCATAATACTCAACACAAATGCTGGCTTGTGGGGATATAATATTGGAGATATGGTTGAGTTTGTTTCATTAAACCCTTACAGAATTGTTGTAGCCGGAAGAACAAAGCATTTTACCTCAGCATTTGGTGAACATGTAATTGCCGAAGAAGTTGAAGGGGCAATTGCTAAGGTTTGTGAAAAACATCAATGCGAAATCACAGATTTTCATGTTGCACCTCAATTAGAAAACCCGAACGGATTACCTTATCATGAGTGGCTTATCGATTTTTCTAATCCTCCAAAAAACATAAAACAGTTTGAACAACATTTAGATCAAATAATGTGTTCTAAAAACCCCTACTATGCTGATTTAATTAAAGGAAAAATATTACAACCGTTAAGCATTACCCTTGTTAAAGGCAACAGCTTTAAAAACTACATGAAACAAGAAGGAAAGCTTGGCGGACAGAACAAATTACCAAGATTAGCAAACAATAGAGCAATCGCTGATAAGCTCACAAAAAATATTTAAGAAAAGATGATAAATAAAATTACATCCATCCTAATCTTGGTTTTTTTATTACTCAACCTTCAAAGCTATAGTCAAAAAATAACAGGAAAAGTTATTGATGATCAAGACCTCCCCGTTTCATTCGCTACAGTAGCCCTTGTTAACGCGCAGAGTAACAAATTAGAAAAGGCTGGCACTACAGATTTAAATGGTGAATTTGAAATAGAAGGAATAAAGCCCACTAAATACCTGTTGAAAATCTCTTTCGTAGGATTAAAAAACTACCAAAGCGATACTATTAACTATATCGGCAATAACATAAACCTAAACTCCATAACACTTTCAAAAGCGCTAAACAACTTACAAACAGTAGAAGTAAGCACCATACGGCCGCTCATTGAAGTTGAGCCAGATAAAACTGTTTTTAATGTGGAAGGAACTGTAAACGCTGCAGGCTCAGACGCTTTAGAATTATTAAGAAAAGCGCCAGGTGTTACACTCGATAATAGCAACAACATTTCACTAAAAGGAACCAGCGGAGTAATTGTTTATATTGATGGTAAACCAAGTATTTTAAGTCAGGATGATTTAGCAACATATTTAGAAACCCTAGACGCTTCTCAAATAGATAAATTTGAAATCATTAGTAATCCATCTGCAAAATACGATGCCCAAGGTCAAGCAGGAATTATTAATATCATCCTCAAAAAACAAAAAACAATAAGCAGTAGCGCAACTATTAACTTAGGCTATAATCAGGGTAACTATTTCCCTAAATACAAAGCAGCCATTACTGGAAATTATAAAAAAAACAAACTAAATAGCTTTATTAATTACAGTTTTAACAATAGAAAGCACAGAAGTTTTAGTTCGTTTTATAGAGAACAAAACAATAATGTTTTTGAAAGAAATGATATACATAAACGTGCAGGAATATCTCATAATCTAAAGTTTGGTAGTGACTACGCCTTAAACAATAAACATTCTATTGGCATTGCGCTTGACGGATCTATGGTAAACAATGCAAGCTCCGAAAGTCGATCTAATACTTTTCTAGGTCCAGAAACCATCGGTTATACTCAAAACCTAAGTGCAGGCTCTAATGAAACAAGAAGCAGACAAAACGGTAATATAAATTTAAACTATCGTTATAACGATACTACCGGGCATAGCTTAAGTATTGATGTTGATTATGGGAACTTTACAAGAAGCAATTACTCTGATATTTTTAATGTTTATAGTGATATTGCTTCCTCTAGCAATGTATTAAATACAATAAATTACGTAAATGACAACGCAAGTGAAATCACACTTAAAACAATGAAAACAGATTACGAACAAAATTTATTTTCAGGAAAAATTGGTTTCGGGTTAAAGCTATCTGATGTAACAACTCAAAACAACTTGAATTTTTACGATAAAATAAACGAGCAATTAATTATAAATGAAAACCGAACAAACTATTTTACATATACCGAAAGAGTATCTGCAGCATATATTTCTT
>JAHDEG010000004.1:247291-262025 GCA_020628935.1 Flavobacteriales bacterium | reverse complement strand
TTTAACTTCTACCGCAGATATTACAGGCAATTGTGAGGGAGCTATACAGGTGAATATATTAGGGGGGATTTCGCCTTATGATATAGTTATGGATGGCGATACATTTTCAGATTATATCTCTAGTTTATGTGCGGGGAGCTATCAAGTAAACATAACGGATGCACTAGGCCAAACTACCTCTGCAACTACGATTGTAGATGGAGCAACAGCTTTGGGGAGCTTGACTAATACAAAGTTAGCGAGAGTTTACCCCAACCCAACCAATGGCTTACTGTATATCGATATCCAAGGCCAGCATATGGAACAACCCATTCAAGTTCAAATATTTAATATTAGTGGAGTATTAGTAAGAGAAGAAGTAATTTCATCGGTTAATGGAGTTCATGAGTTACAATTATTAAATAACATGAGAGAAGGATATTATACCTTGTTGTTAAAGTCTAAAAATGAGAAGGCTGTTTTCAAAATTTTGAAAAATTAGAGTTTTAAAAGTTGATTAAAAATGTTCTTTTCAAGATGTTTTTAAAATATAATGAACTAATATCTTTTAAAAGTGATTGAGTAGAATTACGCTAAATCACCCTTCCAGAAGTAATGAGATTATCCATTTTTATATATAGTCAGGGCAGCGTTTGTATTTAATATTGGGGACTTTTTTGATTATATATACGGCTCCAATTTCTATCCCGCCTCTTTTATTAGAAGCCGGAGTAAGATTTGAATAATTGATATCATAATTTATACGAGCATGTACTTTTTTTATATCCATTCCAACTGAAATCATAATAGCGTCTTTAGTTCTGGCGTGAACACCTAGGTATATGTTTTCTTCAATATTGTTTGTTCGCTTTAAATTATATTTAATTAAACTTCCTAAAATAAATTCTTTGTATTTACCCTGTGGAGAAAATAATATGTTTGGTATTAGTGTAAATTTTGGACTAAGTAAATAGTTTAATTTACCAGTAATTAAGGTTCGGTAATCTAATTTTTCAGTGCTACTATTTAAACTTTGTTCAGACTTAGTTACATTGTGTAATGCAAGACCGACTGTTATTTCTTTAGATTTATCTAACCTTCTTTTATAAACCGCACCTAAGTTAACATTAGAATATATCCGAGAATCGCGATTAAATTGCTCCCCGTTAGGAGATGTTGGGTCTACTATATATCCATTATATTGATTATTAAATAATAATGCGTCATAATTAATAGTTCTGTTTGTAAAACCTGATTGAATACCTATTTGTAATTGTTGTACTGAATCTTTTGGGAGCGTGAAGGAGTAGGAAGCAGCTACATCAAGCTTAAATGTTTTATACTCTGAATCACCTGCTTTGTCAGAAACTAATTGTATGCCACCGTTTAATTGTTTTATTCTCTTAAAAGGACTTTTAACATCAACTGCTACTGCTGTTGTAACAAATGGGGTAGTTACCGATTTCCACTGGTTTCTGTGGATTGCAGAAAACCGATAATCACCATTAAACAACCCATTTTCTGCTGGATTGTAGATCACAGGCATTAAATCGAACATTGAAAAATGAATATCTTGAGCTTGAGAATTCGTAGTACTTAATAGTGTTAATACAAAAGTACTTGTGAGTGTAATTAATATTTTTTTCATCGTATTAATGTTACATTTCCTTTTATAAACACTTTTTCTTGGTTGGGGCATGTAGCCTTTAAATAATAGTCAAAAACCCCTGGATCACTTTTCTTGTTTTTATAATCTCCATCCCATCCTACATTCACATCTGTTGTTTCAAAAACGGCTTCTCCCCATCGGTTAAATACTGTAAAATAAATATCCTCTAAATTACTTCCCCTTACAAATAAAATATCATTATTGTTATCATTATTAGGGGTAAATGCATTAGGAATAAAAACAGATGGATCATCGCATATATATTCTCTAACATAAATAGTGATGTTTGATTCAAATTTGCAGTTAGGATTGTTAATGTCTTTAACTACAAAAGAAAAAACCGTTGTGTCAGTTACTGTTGCAGTTGTAATAAGTGATGTTGGATCATCTACCAGGAAGGAAGGCGACCATGAGTAATTACCTGGTTGAGTTGGTTGTGCCTGAAGCGTAACTGATTCATATGCAATAACTGTATCTCTGTCTGCTA
This sequence comes from Flavobacteriales bacterium, assembly GCA_020628935.1. Taxonomy (GTDB): domain Bacteria; phylum Bacteroidota; class Bacteroidia; order Flavobacteriales_G; family JALEGO01; genus JAHDEG01. The sequence continues at coordinate 259,890 of JAHDEG010000004.1, read as the reverse complement.
GTAAGTTCACAGGAAATGGGGTAAATGACGTTACATTGATTGTTGCTGAGTCAGATGCGCTACAATTAAGCGTATCTCTAACTAATACTTCGTAATCTCCTGGGCATAGATTGTTAAAAATAGATTCATTAGTCCAGTCTGTAACTCCACTTAATTGATATTCATAATCTTGAGGATTGTTAATGTCTACTTCTATAAATGCTGAGCAATCATTAAAGCAACGCGGATCGGAAGTAGTTAAATTAAATGTAAATTTTTCAGGAGCTTGAAGTTCGAAAATTGAATCAATTGAACAACCGTTTTCATCTTCAATAGTTACCGAGTATATTTTTGAGCAGCCATTTTGCAATGTTTGGGTTGTTTGATTATTGCTCCATTCATATCCATATGGGATAGTTCCTCCTTGAATTTCTAATTGTATTGATCCTGTACAAGTTCCTTCACAATTTGGATTTACTAATAGTGCATTACTAAAAGCGAGTATTTCCGGTTCAATGAGCTCGAACTGGGCTACCCTTCCACAACCTGCTGAATCTGTAATTGTTAAGTTGTACATTCCTGAACATATGTTTGTTAATGTAGAGGTAGTATCACCATTGCTCCATAAGTATTCAATTGGGCTTATAGCTTGACTTATTGATGAACTTAGCGATGCATCACAAATGTTGTTGCAAGAGACAGGTATTGTATTTTGTATTTGCAGAACAATTTCTGAACTATCAATAACTTCGACTTGAGCGTTGGTTGAGCATCCGAATTCGTTTTGAACCGTTACTTGGTAAAACCCAATACACAAATTATTTGTTGTTGCGTTGTTTTGTCCATTGCTCCATAAATAGGCGTATGTGAACGAATTAGTTGAAGGAGTTACTTCTGCGCTTGCAATGCATGCTCCGCAATCAGTAACAGTACTATCGACTGATAATTGAAAACTATTTATTTGAATATGAATGCTATCAATCTTTTGGCATACTCCGTTTATAGATTGTACATAAATTGTTTGTGATTCATTTGCAAAGTAGTTTATAATACTATCGGTTAATGAACTGTTTAATGTGTCAGTAAAACTTGTATTTGTAGACCAAACAAATTCGCTTGCTGCACCTTGCGTATTAACTTGTGCTGTAACTGTATCTGGTTCACACAAATTAATACTATCTGTTATACTAGAAACTAGCTCTTCGTAAATTGTAATGTTTTTTTGAATGGTATCTCTTATGTCGCATATGGTGTCATGTGCGGTTAGGGTAACCAGGTATTCACCTACGCCATAAGTGAATGTACCGCCTATATTTGAAGTGTCTAAAACCCCGTTTCCGTAATCCCAATAGAAAACATCTCCTCCCTGACTTTCATTTGAGAAATTTATAGGGGTAGCACCACATGCTGTTATATCTGATGACTGAAAGGATGCACTTACTATAATTTCAAAATCGAACTTAAAAACGCCATTATTACATCTGCCAGGTGAATTATCGATTGTAGACCATGCATTAGCGGTTGTGGGAAAATCAGACGTTGCTGGACCACAGCTTGCACAAACCGACTGATAAATTATTCCTCTTTTATCAAACCTACTTGTTCCTCCGTCTACATGATCTTGTGATTGGTTTCCTCCAAAATAACTAGCATAAGTTAAGTTTACTAAATCTTTTTCAAAAACAGCAAAGTAATAATCGTATCCATCTAAACTTGCAGGGTACAAGGCATCAGGTGTAGTAGGCATATTATTCATTGGACCTCCTCCTAAAATATCTCCTCCCCAACCTGATACATATACATTTTGACATTTATCGACTAAGAAAGCAGATGGAGAAAAGTTAACGCTACCACTGCCGTTACCAAATACCGTAGAGTAATTTATTGAGTTTAGCTGATTATTTAGTTTAGTTATAAATTGTTTGCTATTGGTGTTTGAATATGCTGCATTTATCACAGGTATGTTACCTAGGGATTGTCCCAATAGATAGATGTTATTAAAACGATCTAACTCTATGAAAAATATTTGATCGTACAAGGTTGTTCCTAAATATGAAGAGTTAAGTATAGTTGAACCATCTGCCGAAATTTTTGAAATATAGCCATCAGCTTTACCCCCTAAATACGTTTCATTTAGCACGCCTGTTGTTGTTGGAAAATCAATAGACGATGTTCCGCCCGTTACGTACACATTTTGAGTTTCATCTACCTTAATTGAAAAGCCTGCGTCTTTTTCTGATCCTCCCAAAAAATTACTCCATATTAAACTTGATAATGTCGGATTAAATTTAAATACAACGCCATCTTGAATTCCGCTAAACGTATTATCAAAACCACTGGTAACTGGAAAATCAGTAGATCTGGTGGAGGATGTTATGTAACAATTGTCGAACTCATCTAACATTATTTCTCCTCTAAACTGATCGCCATAGTTGAACATTAATGAGTCATATAGTTCAAAATTACTTGCGTTATAATTTATTCCGTCATTATTTACTCCTCCAATATAAGTGCTGCCTAATAAGTCTGTGCCATCGTCATTGAACCTCGTAACATAAATATCCGTTCCGGTAGTGAAATTTGACCCATTAGATTGAAAAAAAATAGCTTGCCCACCGGCAAAATCACTTTGAAATGCATTATTTGTAACCGGAAAATCATTGGAGCTTGTAACACCGTAAATAAATAGTTCGTTATTGTCACTAACAATCATACTATGAATAGTTTCTGTTCCCGTACCGCCAAGATAAGTCGAGTAAATTAGGTTTGTGCCGTCTGGTGAAAATTTGGAAATAGAAACATCAGTTATTCCATTAGCAACTGTCCCGTTAAATGTTGTTTGGTATGCACCTAACGTAGTAGGGTAATTTATTCCAAAAACTGTACCTCCGGCATATAAATGACCTGTATTATCGTATGTTGCAGACATCCCGAAATTATCTGCAAATGAACCTGTATAGCTTGCGAAAACTAATGCCGGATCAATGATTACGGGATGAATTTTATTAATATTCTTCGATACTTCAAACGATAATTTATTACCATTTAATGCATAGTTACATGGTATTTTTGTTTTTACTCCGTTAATGTTTTGATAAGTGTATGGTTTTTCCTCAAAAACAGTGTTAATAGAGTTTTTAATGATAAGTTCTTGGTTTTTTATATTTATTTTATCCACTCCTTTATAGAGTAATTTAATTTCGTTTGAGTTAGCCCCCGGATGCACTATAAAATCATATTTTAAACTCCCTTTTGATGAATAGAAAACAAGGTCTATTTTATCATAAATATTTTGGTAAATTACTTTTTCATATCCCCGAACATTTGAAGCCCATTTAGACTTTTCCCCTAAAAAATAGTTGAAATAATTTGAGGTTTGGTTTGTTGCTACTATGTTAGATATTGAAGATTTTTTCTCAAACAATACTTGGTAAGAGTGTTGTTTTAATTTAATGTCAGAGGTTGTTGTATTTAATGGCTTGGCGTGATGAGCCAATAACTCAGAATAATCATAAAACTGATAAGTTAGCTTATCGTTTTCTAAGTATAAATACCCTGATTCTAATTTAACCCTGTATTTTACATTTTTAGGCCATTGCCCTTTATTTTCTATGAAAACAAATTCTTGTTCAGAAGAATGTGCGTACATATTTGAAGTAAATAAACCGCCTAAAATGCCTAGAAGTAGTGAAAATTGAAATGTAAAATTGAAATTTCGTTTAATCATATCTTTTTGACTTATAATAAAAGTACATTTTATTCTGTAACTTTCAACTCCTAAAAAACCACTCAAAACATAATTGTGTATTTAAATTCAAATCCGTTTTATAAATTTGTTTTTTTATTTTTTATTGGAATAATATGCGGTATTCATTTTAATTTAAATCCTGCTTACATATTAGGTTTAACTTTAACTCAGATACTTTTGGTATTACTTTTTTTAAGTATTGAGTATTTTTATAAAATTAAAAAAGTTACTCTTGCACTTTGGAAAGGAGTTACCATTAATTTTCTTTTTTTTACTGTTGGCATTTTACTGGTTCATGCAAATTTAGCGTTAAAAAGAAGTTACCATTATTCCAATTATTATACTGAAGGGGCCTATATTGTAGCTTTTGTTGATAAGGTTTTAGAGGAGGGAGAAAATTCACTTAAAACAGAGCTACAAATTACCAACGTATTAAATGGAGATAGTATTTTCCAAACCAAAGGCAGAGTTAAAGCTTATTTAGCTAAAGACATTTCTTTAAAACTTGGGGATTATATTATTACCAATGCGAGATTGAATTCATTTACCGCACCACTTAACCCAAATGAATTTGATTACCGACAATATCTTTCATATAAAGGGATAAGCCACCAAGTTTATATTAATTCGGAATATGCCAAAATTAAAAAATTAGATAGGCAAGAGCACGAGTTAATTTACTATGCATATACAGCAAGAGGGCATTTGCTAAATTTGTTAAAAACCAGTGGTATTAGTGAACAAAACTTGCCAATAGCCTCGGCCTTACTATTGGGGTATAAAGAGAAAATTGATGATGAAACGGCTGCTAATTTTTCTGGGTCTGGAGCCATGCATGTTTTAGCCGTATCTGGTTTGCACGTAGGGATTGTTTATTTACTATTTAATTCTCTCCTATTTTTTTTAGACCGCATTAAAGCTATGAAATATGTAAAGCCTGTGTTGGTTGTGTTACTACTTTGGTGTTACGCCTTTATTACAGGGATGTCACCTTCAGTATCGAGAGCAGTAACGATGATAACACTATATGTTTTTGGTAAAGCAATAGGCCGGCAAATACAAGTACAAAACATTATACTTTCTTCGGCTTTTATACTTTTAGTGATTAATCCTTTTATGATTAAAGAAGTGGGTTTTCAGCTTTCTTATGCTGCAGTAATTGGCATTATTTTTTTATATCCAGTCTTTTACAATACCATAACCTTCAAATTTAAAGCTAAACATGTAAATTATGTTTTAGATAAAATATGGATTTTAGTATGTATATCAGTTGCTGCTCAAATTGCAACAGTGCCTTTAAGCTTATATTATTTCCATCAGTTTCCACTATTATTTATTATTTCCAATTTACTGGTTATACCCATAGCAACTATTGTATTGTATTTAGGAGTAGTTATGTTTATGCTTTTTCCTTTTCCCTTTAACTTAGCACAATACTTAGGTTATACAATAAATAAACTGTTGGACGGCTTAAATTTTGTAACAGAGGGTATTAACAATATTCCGCACTCTGTTCTTACTAGAGTTTATTTAACCATACCAATGGTTGTTGTAGCTTATTTAATTATTGTTTTTTTATTTCGATTCGTAAAAGCTCAGAAATCATATTGGTTGCAATTTTCTTTGGTTTCAGCCATAGTTATGAGTTCGCTTGTCTTTATAAACCAATGGCATGTTTCTCAACAAAAAAAAGTAACTGTTTATAACGTGAATAAACAAACGGTTTTACAAATTTATCATGGCAGAAAAGCCTATACTATTCATAATTGCAAAACAAGAAAAGCGATCAATCAAATGAATTACGTTATTAATCATAATATGGGATTCTCAGGTATAAATGAAAACATATTTATTGATATTGATGATATTTATAAAGGCAAAACACTTTTTTATGATAAAGGAGTTTTGGCTTATGAGGATAAGCGAATGTTAATTGATAAATATTTTAACTCTAAGAAAGTTTCTATAATAAAACCAGATTATTTGGTTGGATGTATTCATCCTTATGAAAACTATGAAAATAACGAATCGTTTTTTTTAATTAGTGATGGAAATTGTAAGGTAAAAAAAGAATTATTGCAGCCAAATACCTGGTACACAAGCATAGCAGGCGCTTACGAATTTAAACTTTAACATAATCCAGTTTTAGAGAATGCCGTGAAATAGTTATTTTTGCATTAAAATTTAATTATGCATTTAAGGTATTTCTTATTATCAGCTTCTCTAATAATTTCTTTTTTCTTTACGGTGTCTGCTCAATCAGATTATTACTTCAATGAATTATTGGAGGAGAAAGTTAGAGATGAAAACATTCGTCACTACCTTAAAGCTGCTAAATTGAAATTCAATGCTGGAGAAAGCTATACATCAGAAATAGAAGAATTAAATAAAATTAGCACCCAAATTACTGAAGGCGTTTATGCTTATGGTAAAACAGGAGAGGCTAACTCAGATAATAACTTTGGTTTTGGTGCTGAGCCATTTATAGCTGTTAATTCTATTGACACAAATGTAGTTGTAATTTCTTACATGGAACAGACAACAAATGGATTAGAAATGCCAGTTTATTATTCTACAGATGGCTCTAATACGTGGACTAAAAGTGTTTTCAGCACAGAACAAACCTTGAGTGATAAATTAGGTACTACAGCTTTAGGTGGAGGTGACCCAGTCTTGGTGTTTGACAAAAATGGGACATTACATATGACTTGGTTATATGCTTACTTAGAAGGATTTAGTTTCAAATTATCAATGTTTTATGCTTATTCTTTAGATGGAGGTGAAAATTTCATTGTACCATCAAATTTATCAGATCATATTGTGTATTCAGGTGATGCATTTGCTGGAGACTTAATTGATCGTCAGTGGATGGCAACCGATTTATCAGGAGGGGCTTATTCGAATAATTTATATCTCTCGGCTATTTATACAGGAAGCACTTTGTCTGGAGCTGGAGAAATAGTTATGGTTAAAGATATATCTTCGCCAGGATTTCCTTCTACTGCAACTCTTGTGATACCATCTACTACTGTTGCTCAAACACAGTTTGGAAATGTGCAGGTTGATGAATCAGGCATCGTACATTTTTCTTGCATGACATTTGATCCCAATACAGGTAACGGAACAGTATACTATGCTAAGTCTTTAGATGGAGGAGCTAGTTTCAGTGTTGAGCCGATTTCTTTGGCTACTACTACTTTACCTAATAGTGATGATATCCCTAAAACGGTTCATAGTCGTGAAAATTCAGCGGTAAGCTTGGCTATTGATAATGAAAATGTTTTTGTTGCATGGTCAGATATGAATGGAGGAGTAAAATCATATTATGCGTATAGTCCTGATACAGGAAATACATGGTCAACTCCGGTAGAATTTGGGGAACAATTAGTTGGGGGAGATTATTATCACCTAATGCCTAACGTTAGTGCTAATGAACAAAAAATGACTATTTCATGGTATGCGGTTGATACTTCAACCTTCGAAGGTGAATATTTATATGTTGAATCTTTAGATAACGGAGTAACGTTTTCTTCAGTTTTAACTATTTCTGATGGTAATACAGATTTTACTGGAGCAACCACCTCAGAAGATTTTTATGGAGATTATAATACATCTGTTTCAGTTGGGTGTAATACTTATACTATCTGGAGTGATGGTAACGATGGTGAACCAGGAGTGTATGTTTCTAAAATTAATAATTGTACATCTACTGTAGGACAAAAAACTATAGTTAATTCAGCGTTTCAATTGGTTGAATTGTACCCAAACCCTTCTGCAGCTGGCATATTTAATGTTTTAATTAATAATGACAAACAAGAAACGTTAAATGCAACAGTATTTGATTTGTCGGGTAAATTATTAATTGAAAAAGAGTACAGTTTTAGTAGCGCTAATAACTCTTTTGTTTTAGATGCTTCAAATTTATCTGCTGGGATGTACAACTTAGTTCTCAAAAATGAGGTAAATCAATCTATTTCTAAGTTAATCTCAATTGTAAAATAGAATATCCTTTGGTTATTGAGAACTGCTTTGTTCTCATTTTCTATTTTGGGCATTGAAACTAAGTAGTTTTTCTTTCGTATAGCAGATGTATGAAGAGACTTCTTGTTTTAACTATTACGGTATCATATTCTATTTCCGCAAATATATTTGGTCAGTCATCAATCAACTGGGTTAAAAGCAATAGAACCAGTTTTAGCGAAATTAATGTAGAGGTATCAGACCCAGTTATTTTTGAAGCAAATTATGAATATTTTGCCTCAAAAATAACTACTCAGCAAGCCTCAAGATTATCTGAAAACGCAATAAAAATCCCATTTCCAGATGGAGAGAAATATGAGTTTGTTCTCGAAGAGCAATCAAATTTTGAGTCTGGGCTTGCCAACAAGTACCCAAATATAAAGACCTACAAAGGATTTCAAAAAAGTAATCCCTCTGTTTTTGGATTATTTAACCTGGGAAGCACTGGCCTATACGGAAAGGTCAAAACAGTAGATGGTAGAGATGTGTTTATTGAGCCCTATGAAAAAAATAATGTCAACACTTACATAACTTATTTCAAAGATCAGGTTGTTAATAATAATCTGGTTGCTCAATGTCAAATGGAAGATGAAATTTCTCAATCATTCCAGTCGATGAGGGGTAGTGGAATAGATGACTGTGAATTAAAGATATACAGGTTGGCATTTGCTACTACTGGTGAGTACTCAAGTTTTTTTAATAATAATGTTACTGATGTAATGTCAGCTTTAAATGTTATTGTAGGAAGACTAAATATGATTTTTGAGCCCGAGATAGGGGTTAGGTTAATATTGGTTAACAACAATGACCAATTAATATTTTTAGACCAAAACACTGACCCATATACCAATAGTAATAAAAGTGCTATGCTTAATGAAAATCATCAAACATGTAATTTAATTATTGGTAACTCTAATTACGACATTGGACATGTTTTAGGACAAGGTGGTGGGGGAATAGCTGGCTTGGGGGTTGTTTGTAAAAACTCCCGTAAGGGACAAGGAGTGTCACAATACTTCAACGGTTCAACTAGTAATAACCAATTAATAAGTTTAATTGCTCACGAAATGGGACACCAATTTAATGCTAGCCATACTCAAAATAATTCTTGTAATAGGAGTTTATCAAGCTCTGTGGAACCAGGTAGTGGTTCAACAATAATGAGTTATGCAGGGTCATGTTTTCCTAGCATCCAAAACGTATCTGATTTATATTATCATGGTAGGAGCCAAGAGCAAATAAAAACTTACTTAACCACAGGTAGTGGTTCTACATGTGGCCAAACTCAAACAATTAATAATACGGCCCCAGTTGTTGAGGCTGGTGCAGACTATTATTTACCGGTCCTAACACCCTTCGTATTATCTGCTTATGCGTTTGATAATGAAAATGATTCATTAACATACTGTTGGGAGCAAATGGATACAGATCCTGGTACACATCCCCCAACTTCTTCAAATTTAGTAGGTCCTATTTTTAGATCTCTTGAACCACAGGCTGCTCATACTCGATACTTCCCTAATTTATCATCTATACTAAATGAGACAAATGAAACCTGGGAAGTTCTACCAAGTGTGTCAAGAGATTTAAATTTCCGAGTAACAGTCAGAGATAATCACCCTGGTAAAGGATGTTTTGATCAAGATGACTTGAAGTTAACAGTAACTGATGCTGCTGGTCCATTCATTTTAAACTATCCTTCAGATGCAGGAATAACTTGGAATACCTACAGCAATCAAAATGTTACATGGGATGTGGCAGGGACAAATACAGGTTTAGTAAATACGCCCTATGTAGATATTTTATTATCATTAGATGGTGGCTATACCTACCCGATAATATTAGCTGATAGTGTTTTAAATAATGGCCTAGCAACAGTTAATGTTCCTGGAGTAAATACAAATGAAGCTAGAGTAATGGTGAAAGGAAAGGGGAATGTATTTTTTGACGTATCAAAAAATAATTTTTCTATTATTGGCCAAATCGTGGGGTTTACTATGTCTATAAATCCGAACAGCAGTAATATATGTTCTGGCGGACAAACAGATGTTATTATCAATGTAGATACATCTGGTATTACCGGGGATTTTAATTTAAGTATATCAGGAATAAATTCTGACATATCTTATGTTTTTAGTGATACAACAATAACAAATAGTGGAACAAGTATTTTAACTCTTACTGCTAACAATAGTTTATCAGCAGGTATTTATCCTTTTACTATAGAGGGTAATTGGTCTTCGGGGATAACATCACAAACATTTAATCTTAACATTTTATCGAGCAATATATCAGCACCTTTATTGCAAACACCAGCTAATAATGCTAGTAATGTTAGTCAATCTCCAATTTTAGAATGGAATAGTGCTGGAGATGGCATTATAGACTATGAGGTTATAGTAGCTACAGATAATCAGTTTTCTAATGTTATTTTAATAGATACTACAAATTCAATTTTTTATTCTGTAGGATCTCCTTTAATGAACCAAACTACTTATTACTGGAAGGTGCAAAGTAGTAATGCGTGTAGTGTAAATTCGTTTTCCTCACAAGTTTATTCATTTACTACCAATAGTGAGACGGTAAATTGGGCAATAACAGGTCCTTCTGAGACTTTGGTTTGTACTGGTAATCAGATTTCAATAGCTGTAGATGTATATTCAATTAATGCAGCATTTCCTCTTACATTTACAGTTGAGGATATTCCTGACGGGGTTAATATTTCTATGAATCCTTCAAATGTTACTGGGCCAGGACACTATTATATGAATGTTACTACTTCAAACAGTAGTGATTTAGGAAATTTTCCAATAATCGTTCGTTTAACTAATGGTGTATACAATAGCACTGATACAACTTTAATTAAAATAAGAAACGATAATAATGCTTATCCTCCTTCACCAATATTTCCTCCCAATAATGCTACTGCAGTTAATCTCCCAACATTTTTAATAGGTGATTCAATTAGTGATATTGAGCATTTTTATAGTTTTGAAGTCTCTTTAGACAGTACTTTTAGTAGCTATGTTATCAATCAAAATCATATAGATCATTACTATTATACAGGAAACCAGTTGCAGCCAAATACAAAGTATTATTGGAGAATGCTTGGAATTAATAACTGCTCGTATGGTAATCCTTCAGAAGTATTTAGTTTTACTACAGGATCTTATCAGCAGGTTTCCGTTACAGCAAGTCAAAGTTCGTTAACAGTTTGTCCGTCTAGCTCTGAAACTCTTCAAGTTACGGTAAATTCATTGCAAAATACTTTAACAAGTAATCTTGCAGTTACTGGGTTACCTCAAGGTATAGCTTATAGTTATAGTCCAAACTCCATTGTAGGTTCGGGAAATAGTACTTTAACATTTAATGTAAATTCAGCCGTTGTTCCAGGTACATATTCAATTTCGGTGGTTGCTACTTATGGCTCTAATCAGACTACAGATAATATTATTATATCCGTTCCTTACGGCAATACAGACGCATTGGTGTTAAGTAGTCCATCAAACAACAGTGTTAATCAAGATGTGAACCCAACGTTGTTGTGGAATGCTTTACCAGATAATGGAATAACTTATTTGGTGGAAGTATCAACAGACGTAAACTTTAGCAATCTTGTTTACACAACAACAAGCTCAGATACAAGTGCTCTTGTATCACCAGTACTTTCAGAAGGCGTAACATATTACTGGCAAGTAACAGCAAGCAACGCTTGTAATAATTCAAACCCATCAACTGTGAATAGTTTTACTACAGTTCAACCAACGGTTGTTACACCTGTATTAACATCAACAGTGAATTCGGTAACCGTTTGTTCAGGAGATTCTCTTGTATTTACGGTGGTTGTAGATTCATCCGATGCGAATACAACATCAGTAATAAGTGTAAGTGGTTTACCTGCTGGTTCCTCTTACAATGCACAAAACATTGTGGGTAATGGTAGTAGTGTCATAAGTATATTAACCAGCAGTGCAACACCTGCCGGAAGTTATCCTTTGACCATTACAGCAGATTATGGCAATGGACAAAGTACTGCTCAGATTCAGTTAGATGTATTGTATGGCAACACAGGTGCCCTGGTATTAAATAGTCCATCAAACAACAGTGTTAATCAAGATGTGAACCCAACGTTGTTGTGGAATGCTTTACCAGATAATGGAATAACTTATTTGGTGGAAGTATCAACAGACGTAAACTTTAGCAATCTTGTTTACACAACAACAAGCTCAGATACAAGTGCTCTTGTATCACCAGTACTTTCAGAAGGCGTAACATATTACTGGCAAGTAACAGCAAGCAACGCTTGTAATAATTCAAACCCATCAACTGTGAATAGTTTTACTACAGTTCAACCAACGGTTGTTACACCTGTATTAACATCAACAGTGAATTCGGTAACCGTTTGTTCAGGAGATTCTCTTGTATTTACGGTGGTTGTAGATTCATCCGATGCGAATACAACATCAGTAATAAGTGTAAGTGGTTTACCTGCTGGTTCCTCTTACAATGCACAAAACATTGTGGGTAATGGTAGTAGTGTCATAAGTATATTAACCAGCAGTGCAACACCTGCCGGAAGTTATCCTTTGACCATTACAGCAGATTATGGCAATGGACAAAGTACCGCTCAAGTTCAGTTAGATGTATTGTATGGCAACACAGACGCATTGGTATTAAGCAGTCCTTCAAACAACAGCATTAATCAAGTTGTGAACCCAACGTTGATGTGGAATGATTTACCAGATAATGGAATAACTTACTTGGTGGAAGTATCAACAGACGTAAACTTTAGCAATGTTGTTTACACAACAACAAGCTCAGATACAAGTGCTCTTGTATCACCAGTACTTTC
>JAHDEG010000004.1:19232-247191 GCA_020628935.1 Flavobacteriales bacterium | reverse complement strand
CATTGGTATTAAGCAGTCCTTCAAACAACAGCATTAATCAAGTTGTGAACCCAACATTGTTGTGGAATGCCTTACCTAGTAATTCTGTCAACTATGAAATTGAAGTAGCAACTGATACTGCGTTTACGAATATCGTTTTTGATACACAAACTACATTAACAACTGTAAATGTAACCGGATTAGAAGTAGATATGCTATATTACTGGAGAGTTAAATCGATTAATGCATGCAATTCAGAAAATATTTCGGAGGTTTTTGCTTTCGACACCAATAAAGACATATGTGAAATCTTAAGTTCTAACCACACACCTAAAGAGATCATATCTAACGGAACTTCAGTGGTAACATCTAGCATTCATTTCTCTGGTTCTGGAGAAATTTCTGATGTTAGTATTAAAGAATTAAGCCTATTGCATAATTATTTACCTGATTTAACCATTACATTAAAATCTCCTCAGGGCACTACTGTAGAGTTTTACAAAGGATCATGTATTAGTAGTGACAGCCTATTGCTAAATTTTAATGATGAATCAGTAAATGCTTATTCAACAATACCTTGCCCCGCAGTTAGTTCAGAAATGTTTAAGCCTTTAAATAGCTTTAGCGTTTTTAATGGTGAAAACCCAACAGGCGTTTGGACGCTCTCTGTGCAAGATAATAGTTTCTTTGATGGTGGCTTTTTAAATTCATGGAAATTAAATGTTTGTTACGATGGCGAATCTGCAAACTCTGTGCAAGATTTAGAGGGAAATAACATTCAGGTTTTTCCAAATCCTACCAATGGTAATATTACTATTAAAAGGGATTTATTAGACGAAAGTTATGATATTACTATATTTGATGTTAGTGGTAAATTATTGTTAAGCGATACGTTCAGTCAGCTTTCTGAAGAGTTGAATACGCAAGAATTACCAGCTGGAATATACTTTGTTAACCTCATGGGACGAGAGCGTACAATACAAACTATAAAGCTAGTTAAGCATTAAAAATATTAGGGCAATCCCCACAAATGTGGGGCGGGCTTTTTGCTCATACGCTTCACTGCGTTGCAGGGTATCCGCGTCAATCCCTATCGCTTTTCATTTTTTAATAACCTGATTTTTAAATGCTTCCCGCAAGGGGATTTGTTTCTGAAGTGCTTATTTTTTGTTCTAATTATATCGAAATAGCTTTGTTATTCCTTCACAATTAAGCCTGGAAGAAACACCTTGATAATTCAAAAGAAAGTATATTTTAAGTCTAACACAGGTTAATACAAAGATTGTTCAGCTTTAACAAGATGTTTAGCCCGGAAAGTAGCGGTAGCTTTTTGAAGTTTAACCATTTAGTAAAAAACGTATTTTAAAGGCAAGCTTGGGAGCCATTTACAATGCAATTTTTTACTTTGGTTAAATAAAAAAACTAGGAGCGTATTGCCGGAAATGCTTCTGACAGAAGCTCAAAGTTTAATCATTTTTTAGTGCTTCGGCTTCATCTGCAGTGAGGTACTTGCCAAAATATTCACCAACAACTGTAATGTACTGAGTATTTGGCAAAGTGCCATCGTTAACTAAACGTTGTTTTTCTGCTTCCGCTTCTGCTCGGCTTGCAAATTCACCAAGTGTAAAACGAGTTAATCCGTAGGGGGTAATTGATTCTTCAAACTTACCTGTGCTCCTTAGTTGCTGAACAATATCGGCAGATTTCTCAAGGTTGTAAGCTCCAACTTGAACCATAAAGAAGATTCTGTCTTTTCGGAACGGGGTAGGCCCTAGTTCAGCTATTTCATCAAAGCCTCCTAATGCTTCATTTGCTCTGTCGGCAGCGTTTGTTTCGGTAGATGTATTGCTTGAATTGGATTCTTCATCCGCTGAATTATTAGCAGTGTTGTTGCCATCTTCATTTTTGTTATTTTCTTCTGCAAAATTAAAACCGTTAATATCACCTTTAAAGTTTATTTTTCTTTTATTTTCTTCGAACAAAAAAGTTATTTTAAACTCTTTTAAACCATTGAAATCAATTACAAATTCTTTTTGACGAAGTTTGAATTTATCACCAAAAATATTTTTAATTTTTACGGTATATCTTCCTGCTTGAGGTGCAAATAGCAAGAAATTACCGTCTTTATCGCTCAATGTAGCATATTCGTTACCACGGGTATCTGTTGCTGTTATTCTAATATTACCTGGAGAAACATAGCCCATAGAAGAAAACGGATCTCTTTTTATTACAATTTTACCGTATACCTTATTTGATTTTATGTAGGGAACATATAAAACTTTGTCTTCATCTACTGTAATATCAAATTCTTCACCAAGCTCGCTAATATACTCGCCCATACCTTCTATTTGGTTGGTGCTTAAATGGTATGCATCGGCTGGCATTCTGATGCATTCTATTTGTCCGAACTGATCAGTCATTAAATTAAGGCTGTAAAACTGATCTGCTGATATATTTAGTGAGTCTTTTTTGTTTTCTATTTTTACTATGATGTTAGGTATTCCAACTTCATTTTCGTCTTTTACTCTATTACCATTTACATCTTTAAAAAATACAACCTTTACATCATGATATCTTCCTCTGGGTTGAGGTAGGTCAAACATTTTTTGAACGCCTAAGTTAAGGTTTATGTCTGTATAGCTCTGTCGTCCAGCTTCTGCCTCTACTCTTGCATAATTATATAGTAAAACGTTGGCGTTTAAGCTCCATCCTTTTTCTAGTATATATTCTAAAAAGGAATATAGAGTAATTCGTGTTGTTTTATCATTTACTTGATACCAATAAGCAGCATTTAGGTTTACATTTAGCTTGTTTTCATAAAATGTCTGGTTAAAGTATGGGTTAATTCTAATACTTTTATTTCCTTCTCCACCATTGGCAAAATATCTTTGTGTAGTGTAGCTTGGAGCTCCGTAGTAATAACCTAATAGTAGTCCGCTTCTATTCCATCTGTTATTTAGCGTGAAACTTGCATTTAAATATGGGTCTTGTTCGGTTGGTACGCCACCCTCAAAAGTGGTTAAGTAGGTATAAGCTAATACTACATTACCATTGATTGAGTTTTGTCTTTTTTTCATGTTTCTTTTGCTGATGCCAAGCATCGCTTGATAATTGTCGCTTTGAAACTGTGGTGAGAATGAAAAGTTATCTTCATAATAATAATACTGATATCCTGGCCCACCATTAAACGTTAGTCCGTTTTCAAATGATCTTGAGTATATAGTATTTATAATATGAAAGTCTCTTCTTCCTAAATCAAGTATAGTCGCATTTGCTCCTATTGTTGATGGCTTAGAAAGTACACTTGAATACTGTAATGTTAAGGTTTGTGCGTTTTTAAGCGCGTAAATAACTCCAAGGTTTGATACACTATTGTTACCTCCAACATCTAAAAAATTGCGGTTTGTGTATTGATTGTTGGCATTAATAGTAAAGTTTTTGAAGTAGGTACTGTTGTAGTTTAGTCTATGGCCATAACCAACGATATTATTGCCAGCCAAGTTTATGTTAGAGATAGAGAATAACGCACTTGCAGATTGTTTATTAAACCTGTATCGAGCACCAAGGGATGGAATTATAGAGGTGTAATTTCTGACATTATCTAATCTTAGAGTAATACCAGATAGTAAAGTCATATTTGGTAAAATACGATAGGTGTAAGTTCCTCCAACGGAGTATACAGGGTTAAATATGTTTCTTGTTGCACCAGCCATTAGTGAGTGGTCTCCTTTTTTGTAATATCCATTAATCCCTCTACCTCCAGCAGGTACCATCCACCCAGAAACGTTTACATCTCCTAAACCAATTCCCCAGTTTTTTGTGTTATATCCGACAAAAAATCGTGAAAAGTCATAGTAGTTTTGTCTGAATGTTCTGTCTGAGTTAATATTAAATATGTTACCGTTAAAAAACTGGTATCTTATATTTCTATTATTATTTAATAATATTGTTCCTCTTATTCCTCCTTGTACTGTTATTACTCCGTCTTCTGTGAGTAGGTTGTAAACGTTTAGTGATACAATAAGTGGTGATTCAGTTTCAACAAGTTCATTCTCATGTCTACTTTTAATTTGTTCAAACCAGAAATTCACACTTTTGGGTAATTTGTCATCTTCACCCTGTGCTTTTACAACTATTCTGTTATCGCTAATGCTTGGCACTTCTGTATATTCTGGGTTGTATTTTACTTGGTACTCAATAGTCGTGTCAGAGTAAGGTGCCAATATTAAGCTAGTAACTATGTTTCTTAGTGTTACGCCAGGTACTTCTAAGTTTTTACCAAGTTCAATATCGATTTTCAGATTTTCTTGTGCGTTTCCTCTATTTTCAAATCGAAAACCTACTTTCTTTAAAGTTTCTGTTTCACTAACATAAAAATATCTAGTCTCTGTTTTTAATTTCCATTCAGATACTCTAGGGATATTTATATAGCAGTATGCACTTGGTGTTAAAAGAACATCTTCATTATCAACAAATTCTGCGCTTATAACGTAAGCAAGCCCCCCTGTAATAAGCTTTGGTAAACCTAAACGTACTGGGATGTATTCAGTTTTTCCTGGGGCAATTGTCATTTGTGCGTCACCTACGATTTGCAAAACTCTTGTCCAATTCTCGGGGATGCTAATTCGTAATAAACCTTGTATAGGTTTATTGGTGTTGTTTGTGATTTTTAGAACATTAAAATATACTTCCGAAGGATTGTGATCAGTTTTATACTTTGTAAAGCTCATATCTAAGTTGAGCTTTTCTTTTTTTTCGTTTTCTAGTTCTGAGCTCAGTATGTTAGTTTCTTCAGAATCAGGTGTTTCGGTATTTTGTGGTATTTGGCTTTCGTTTGTATCGGGGAATTGTATTTGTTCTGGTAATTCTGGGGTTGGTAGATTATCTACAGGTTCAGCTGTAGGCACGCCTATTTGAGCTCTAACATTTTGTGGGAGTATGCTAGTAAATAGAGCTGTTGCTAGAATATATAATATTAATTTACCCACTTACTTATTGCTAAATACCGTGCAAATATATGTTAATTGGCTTAACTATTGGTGTTTAAATCTATCTATTAGGGAACAGTAATTAACAATTGAATGTCAACTACGTATAGATCTGGCGGATAACCTAGTAATCTGTTGCAAGGTAATACGTTGGTTGCACATCCGGCATTGTTTGCTCCACACTCATATGTAATATCTAAAATTGTTTCTTCAGCTCCAGTATAGGTGTTCGGAACATGGACACCTGGTGTTGCAGATGCAAGAGTTTGAAAAGCGGTGGTGAGTTCTGTGAGTGCAACATCGTTAAGTTGTGGAGGATTGGGCGAATTGTCTGTTGAAGACATTCTAATTGTTGAAAGTGGTATCGATGTTGAGCTTCCTTCTATGTTTGGTGTAAGGGCTCTAAAACTCAACGTCCAGCCTAATGCAAGTGTATCAATAGCATCGGCTGATGTTTCTTCCATTTTAACTTTTATTCTTGTCCAATCGGTATAAGTAACTCCGTCAGTTAATTTTTGAAAAGAATTTAGAACGAAGGGTATCGTACTTCCATTTTCTATATAAAAACCTCCAGTAGTTTGTGCGGTTGACTCAGATCGAGAAACAATCGTGAGAAAAAAAGATAAAATTAGAAGCTTAAATTTCATAATGAATTTGTATACAGTTGCAAAAATAAAAAAAAGCCGAACATAAAATGCTCGGCTTTCAAATATATAAGAAGTATTTGTCTTAGTTATGCAGGAACTAATACTAAATAAACGTTAGTAATGTATCTGTCTTGAGGGATACTTTGCTCTAATAATGTACCTTGAGAAGTTAAAGTAATTAAAGTAGCTGTTGCTAACTCCCAGTTAATTACAAAATCATTATCGTTAGTTCCACCAGCTGAAGAAGCTACATTAGAAACGATTTGAGTTGCAGTTGAATTAGAAAGAGAAACAATAGACTCATCAAAGTTACTAATTAAATCAATCTCTGTGTTGTGTACGTGATTCGCGCTTGGCTCCATGTGAAGTCTGTAACCAATGTTGTTTAAGTTTAATGTGTTTAGAGTACCACCTGTAGAAGAAGAAACATCAGTTCCAACTAAACAAGCATCTTCAGCAAACATTAAAACATCAAAATCTCTTGATGAAGCAACAGTAAAACGAGTATCGTGAATTCTGTCAACAGCACCACCAACGTTTGGATTGGTAATACCATTCTGATACTGCTCAATTGTATTAACTACAAATTCTACATTACCACCACTAACAACGTTTAATCTCATTGTGGTGTTGATTGTCACTGCAACAGGTATTACTGCAACATCGTGAACTGGTTGAGCAAAACTGTTAGCTGTTAACAAAGTTGCTCCTGCGATAAATAATGACTTTAGTTTTTTCATTTTAACTTGTTTTAATGGTCTTTAACGTTTAACCTATTGTTTATGTTACAAATATTTCTTTTTTTTTCTTAAAAACAAATCTTTTGCCTTCTTTTAAGTAAAAATTTATTGAGTAGTCGTTTTACCACTTTATTAATTCAATAGAAATGGTTTGTATTTTTTCGTCTGTTATTGTGAATTTAACGTCTTCAAAACTTGGCTTACCTAAGGATTTTCCTGGGTTGTTAGAAAAACCATAAGCTTCCTTGGGATAGCCTAGTAGAGCCTTGTCAAGTTCATTGTTGCTGTTTTCATCGTGATAAACAGATATTGCGTATTCACCTTCAGGTATATTAAGTAAAACGGCCTCAAAATTTTCTGATTCAAGTTCGTAGACTACAGCAGTATAAAAATCATTGTCATTTTCATAACCATCTTGTGTGTTAAAAAGAGCAACGCTCATATTTCCATCCCCATTTTCTAAATTGGTAATGTTTATTTTAAATTGCTTGTCGTCTTCTTCAGTTGAAGGTATAGGTTCTTCAATTATAGTCTTACTTTCTGGGAGATCATCTTTTTTGCATGAAACTGATGTTAACAAAGCAAAAAAGCTCAATATAAGTGTAAGGGTGCTCAAAGTTTTTTTCATAATAATAGTTTGTCAAACATTTGAATTGATAAAACGTTCATTTTAATAACTAAAAGTTTTTACCACTTCATTTTTTTCGTTGTAAAAGGTCCATTCTTTAGCAGGTGAATCATTAATGTATGAGCCTTCATACCTTAATGAACCTGATTTGTAATAAACTTTTGTTTTTCCATCTCTTTTTCCATCAACATAATTACATTCACTCCACAAATTTCCTGTTGGATAATAGTATTTCCAAATGCCTTCTCTCCTTCCGTTCTCGTTTACAGTTCCCTCAGTTTCAGTTTTCCCAGATTCATAAATCTTTTTTTGTACTGTTTCACCGCTTTTCTCTTTGATTTCTATTACTTTTTCTTTACCATTAGGATAAGAACTCAAAACAGTTTTGTTTTCATTCGATCCGCATGAAATGTGTAGGGTTAGAATAAATACAAATAAAATTGTTCTAGTGAATTTCATTCTACAAAGGTAATTCATAAACTCAGTTTTTAAGTAGTTCAATAAATTCATTTTCAGAAACTGTTTTTACGTTTAGCTTACTTGCTTTTTCTAATTTACTTGGCCCAACGTTATTTCCAATAACAAATAAAGATGTTTTACTAGATATTGAACTTGCATTTTTAGCACCATTGCTTTCAATGGTTTGTTTTAACTCTTCTCGAGAAAAATTTTCGAAAGTGCCACTGATAACTATGCTCATACCATCAAAAACGCCCGCAGAAGCAACTAATTTGTCTTCATTAATCATTAACTCTAATCCATGGTTTTTTAAGTTTTGTATTACATTAAGGTTTTGTTCGTTTTCAAAATAATTTTTTACGCTCATGGCTATACGCTCACCAATTTCATTCACTTCAATTAAGTTTTCGTAATTTGCGCTTGCTAAATTTGAGATGCTTTTAAAGTGGTAGGCAAGCTTTTTGGCAACTGTTTCTCCTACATAACGAATTCCAAGGCCAAAAAGTACTTTTTCAAAAGGTGTTCTCTTTGACTCTTCTATTCCTTTTAAAATGTTAGTTACAGATTTTTCTGCCATCCTTTCTAAAGGGATTAAGTTTTCGAATGTTAAGTCAAATAGTGTATCTAAAGATGTAATAAGGTTATTTTCAAATAATTGTTCAATAGTTTCTTTTCCTATGCTGTCAATGTTTAACGCTTTCCTACTAATAAAATGTAAAAATTTGCCTAAAATTTGCGGTTTGCATCCTGTTTCATTCTTGCAATAGTGTTGAGCTTCGTTGTCTTCTCTAACGAGTAGTGAATTACATTCTGGACAGGTTAGTGTATAATTGAAAGGTGTAGAAGTACTTTGTCGCTCGCTTAGTATTACTTGTGTTACTTTAGGTATTATTTCACCTCCTTTTTCTATTGAAACAGTGTCTCCAATGCGTAAATCGAGTCTGCTGATTTGATCTGCATTATGAAGAGACGCTCTTTTAACAGTGGTGCCTGCAACTAAGACAGGTTTTAAAACAGCAACTGGTGTTATGGCTCCCGTTCTGCCTACTTGATAGGTCACATCTAGTAATTTTGTTGTAATAGATTCAGCAGGATATTTATAAGCAATGGCCCATCTAGGGAATTTTGATGTGTAACCTAGTTCTTGCTGTTGCTCGAAATTATTAACCTTGATAACAATACCATCAATCTGAAAATCAAGCTCACTTCGCTTAACTGTCCAATAGTCAATAAAGTTTTTAATCTCATCAATATTTTTGCAAATGCTTATGTAGTTATTTTGTAGGGTAGGTGACTTTAGTCCCCAGCTTGCGCTTTCGTTAACACCTTCATAATGATTTTTGAAAGGAAGATTTTTACCATAAAGGGCATATAAATAAGAGTCTAAATGTCTTTTTGCAACAGCACTTGAGTCTTTTTGTTTTATTGTGCCTGATGTGGTGTTTCTTGGGTTCATATAAAGAGGCATTCCTTTCTTTTTCCTTTCTTTATTAAGTTTTTCAAAGGCTGTTAGGGGCATAAAAATTTCACCTCTTATTTCAAATTCTAAAGGGTAGTCGTTTCCGTTTAATACAAGGGGGATAGATTTAATAGTTTTTACGTTGTTAGTAACATCTTCTCCTTTATCACCATCACCTCTGGTAATTGCTTGGTGTAATTTCCCGTTTACGTATTGAATACCAATTGCAACGCCATCATATTTTAGTTCGCAAACATATTCGATATTATTTAGCCCTAATGTTTTTTGAGCTCTTTTATCGAAGTCTTCAATGTCTTTTATAGAATAGCTGTTGCCCAAAGATAGCATTGGGTATTTGTGTTTTACAACTTTAAAGTTATCTGTAATATCGCCACCAACCCTCTGAGTTGGGGAGTTTTTAAGTAGTAACTCAGGGAATTTTTTTTCTATTTGTTCAAGTTCCTTAAGTTCTTTATCAAATTCAAAGTCAGAAATAATTGGTTTGTTTAGAACATAATATTTGTAGTTGTGCTCATTTAACCGTTTTGTCTTTTCTTCAATAATTTGTTTAGCTTCTTCTTTTGTCATTATCTTTTTTTGCTACTTCTATAGTTTTGCTTTTCTCTTTTATACTGTTGAGGCTTAAAAAACAGTTTATAAAGTTCAATTACATGAATCTTAATTTTTACACTGTAAAAAGGTGAAGTAAAGGTTTCTGAAATGTTTTCTTGTAATCTATCATTTTTATTTTTGAATGCTTGGCGATATCCTAGTCCTAAACCTAGCCCTACAAAAGGCCAGATTTTATACTCTGCAAATGCATCGAAAGAGGCTAATGGAATTTTGTTAGATACGTTATTCGAGTCTAGCAAGTTATCAGTTCTTTTTAATTCGGTTAAAGTTTTTGCGTTTCCAAACATACTAGAAACATTTACTTCCCATTTATATGAGCTCAATACAGAATAGTCGATAAATAGGCTTGTTGCTTTGAACTGAGTTTTTGTTAAAAATAGTTTACCATTTAATTTAATATCCTTCCCTCTAATAAACTCAGATGAGTACCAAGCGATACCCGCTTGATATTTATTTGCGAATTGGGCACCAAGTCTTATGCCGTTGACTCTAACCCAGTTATTTAAAATGTGTGATCTGTTAGCATCTAAAAGAAAAACAGGTTTTACACTTAGTTTATCACTTTTATATTTGCCTTGCGCAACAGCATTCGTATAGAATGATATTAACAATAGCGCAATTACCCATTTATTAAGTGATAGTTTCATAATTACTTAAATGTAAATTTATTATACTTCCTTTAAAAGTGACTGTTTATTTTAATAATAATCGAGTAATTTTGTTGAGTTGGAAAAGAATAGAAAAAAAAGAAAATCTAAAGTATTTGTAGAAAAAATACGAAGTAAGTATCGTTTAGTAATTTTAAACACCGAGACATTTGAAGAACGTATATCTTTACTTTTATCTCCTTTAAATGTCTTTGTTTGGGGAGGAGTGTCTGTTATAACATTGATAACTCTTGTTACACTTATTATTTCATATACTCCACTGAGAGAGTATATACCTGGTTACTCTGATGTGAAAACCAAAGAAAATGCTATGTATGCTGCGTTTAAGGTAGATTCTTTGGAGCAGGCATTAATTAGCCAGAAAAAGTATATTAATAACATTCAAGCAATAATTGAAGGAAAGCCTATAGAGCGATTTGCAAACCGCGACTCAACTATTGACGCTACATTAGAAAAAGATGAGGTTGACGTGCAAAAATCTGATTCTTTATTGAAAAAAATTATTGAAACAGAAGATTCGTACAATATCGATAACTCTAATATAGCAGAGGTATTAAATAATATTTATATGTTTCCTCCATTAAGAGGAGTTATATCTTCTGCTTTTGATGTTAAAACAAAGCACTATGGAATTGATATTGTAGCTAATAAAGATGAAGCTATTAAATCGGTATTAGATGGAACGGTTATTTTTTCTGAATGGACTTCTGAAACAGGTTTTGTTATTCAGGTTCAACATTCTTTTGAGTTAATATCTATTTATAAACATAACTCAAGACTATTAAAGGAGGCTGGAGAAACAGTTAAGGCAGGAGACGCAATTGCAATTATTGGTAGTACGGGTGAGTTTTCAACTGGCCCACACTTACACTTAGAGTTATGGTATAAAGGGAAACCGGTTGACCCGGAAAACTTCATTAATTTTTAATTTGTTTTTTCGTGCTTCACCATTTGAAGTATCCAAATAATCATTGCAACGAATCCACAAATCACAAAAAATATATTAGGAATATTTCCTGCCATTTCTAGCAACTCAAAACTGGCAGTGAAACCGTCTTCTAATATTGAGAAAATGTCGTTTGAATTCATAACTAATCTTTTTTCAAATATAAGTTTTTAGTTGATTACTAAAAATGTTTAGTGCGTTAAACTTTAATCTACAATTGAACTTAAAGTATTCTTTGTTATGGTATTGACTATATTTGTGTTTCTTTTGTTACAACCAGATTAAATGAAGGTTTTAATTGTTCGATTTAGCTCTATTGGTGATGTTGTATTAACAACTCCTGTAATCAGAGCTATAAGGAACACTTATCCATCCTCCCAAGTACATTATTTAACAAAAGAAGCAAATTTGCCTTTGCTAAAATCTAATCCTTATCTCAATAAAATTTATACGATTACTAATTCTCTGAAACCTATTATCGGAGTTTTAAGAAGTGAACACTATGATTATGTGATAGACCTCCATCACAATCTGCGAACAACTATTCTAAAACTTAAACTCAGATCTATTTCATTTACTTTCGATAAGGTTAATGTTAAAAAGTGGTTGCTGGTTAATTCTAAGTTAGACATCCTCCCAAATAAACATATTGTACAGCGTTATTTAGACACAACTAAAACATTGAAAGTTAGGTTAGACAATAAAGGGCTAGATTATTTTATACCACAAAATGAAGGAGTTGATTTCTCATTAGTTCCTCCTGCTTTTAGAGCTAATTATATTGGGTTTGTTATTGGAGGAAGTTTTTTAACTAAAAAATTACCAACAAATAAAGCAATTGAACTTATTCGAAAACTTAATTTTTCGATTTTTTTGATAGGAGGGAAGGAAGATTATGAGGAAGGCTTAAAAATTAAGAATGCAATAGGAGACAAGGTTTACAATGGATGTGGAATATTTACTGTAAATCAGTCGGCATCAATAGTTAAAGAGGCAACGTGTGTTATTACTAACGATACTGGTATGATGCATATTGCGGCAGCATTTAGAAGGCAAATAATTTCTTTATGGGGTAATACAACCCCTAAATTTGGAATGTATCCATACATGCCGGGTGTTGATTCTTTGAAAGTTGAGGTTGATGGATTAAGTTGTAGGCCGTGCAGTAAGTTGGGTTTTTCTGCTTGCCCTAAAAAACATTTTAAGTGCATGAACGACCTAGATTTAGATAAAATTGCAGAAAGGGCTAATTTAATAATGAGAAAATATGCAGTTTGAACAGAGAACACTTTCGAATGGAATTAGAGTTGTTCATAGTTTTAATTCTTCTTCTAAAGCTGCACACTGTGGTTTTGTTATTAATGCAGGTTCAAGAGATGAACTATTACACGAACATGGCTTAGCTCATTTTATTGAACACTCATTATTTAAAGGGACTAAAAAAAGAAAGGCCTTTCATATTTTAAGTAGAATGGAAATAGTGGGTGGCGAGCTTAATGCATACACCACAAAAGAAGATACATGTATTTACGCGTCATTTTCTAACGAGTATTACGCCCGTTCAATAGAAATATTAAGTGATATACTTTTTAATTCAGTATTTCCAACTAAGGAAATAAACAAGGAGAAAGAGGTTATCTGTGATGAAATTAACTATTATGAAGACACACCAAGCGAATTAATTTTTGAGGATTTTGACGAAAATTTTTTGGGAAGCAATAGTTTTGGAAGATCAATTCTGGGTACGCCCGAAACATTAGCAACATTTACTGCCGACTCTATTCATGATTTTATGAATAGAAATTACTTCATAGCGGAGCAAATTGTTTTTTCCTCTGTAGGAAATATATCTATTGATAAACTTGTTCCAATCCTCGAAAAAGCGCTGAAAGACGTGAAGCTTAGAACAGGTAACTTACCTAAACGCCTTTTAGAAAAAAGAAATCCTTTTTTTAGTGAAGTATCTAGTAAACCCATTAGTCAGTCTCATTATATTATTGGTGTTGAAACGCATTCAGCTAAAAGTGAAAAAGCCCGTCAGTTAGCATTGCTCACAAACTACTTAGGTGGTAGTGCACTTAATAGCAGATTAAATTTATTACTCAGGGAAAAAATGGGTATTACTTATGGGGTAGAGGCTTCTTACACTTCCTATACCGATGTTGGAATGTTTAATGTTTACATAAGCTTAGATAAAAAAAACTTAAATAGAGCAATAAGAACAATTAAAAAAGAATTTGCTCGAATTCAGGCAAACGGTTTAACACCTCATGTTTTTGCTCAAGTTAAAAAGCAATTTATTGGCCAGTTTTTACTAGCTCAAGAAAGTAAATCAAATACAATGTTAACTGCTGGTAAAAGCGTTTTACTTTTTAATAAAGTTGATGAGGATGAAGAGGTAGTAAGAAAGATTAATAATATTAAATTGTCAGATTTTAATGAAACAGCGTATGAGTTGTTAGATTACGATAAATATAGTAGTCTGTTTTATGAACAAGAAAAATAAATTATGGATTTTTTACCTGATGAAATACAGCAATATTTAAACAAGCATACATCTGAACCACATGAGTTGCTAAAGGATTTAGAACGTGAAACGTACGCTAAAATTTTAATACCTCGCATGATTGCGGGGCATTATCAGGGTCGCTTGTTAAGTATGATTAGTAAGATGATTAAGCCTAAACAAGTTTTAGAAGTAGGTACTTATACAGGGTATTCAGCACTATGTTTTGCTGAGGGTTTACTTGATAATGGTTATGTTCATACCATTGATGTTAATGAAGAATTAGAGCCTTTTGTTTCAAAGTTTATAAGCAAGTCAGAGAATAAGGAAAAAATTAAACGGTATATTGGCAAAGCGTCAGATATAATTCCCACTTTAAATGAGGCTTGGGATATCGTGTTTTTAGATGCCGATAAAATTAATTATTTAAACTATTATAAGTTAGTTTTCGATGCCGTTAAACCAGGAGGCTATATATTAGCTGATAATGTATTGTGGAGTGGTAAAGTGATTGATGAGAACGAGATTTCAAATGATGCTGATACTAAAGCATTAAATGAGTTTAATAAATTTATTCAGGAGGATAATAGGGTTGAAAACGTTTTACTGAGTGTTAGAGATGGAATAATGATAGTAAGAAAACTTTAAGGGCAAAGTTCTCCGCCCTCAATTACGTCTTCATCATCATTGTTGTTTTTTTCTTTTTTAATATCTTCATCAGAGTTTTCTTCTGACTGATTATCTTTTATTTCTGAAGGTTCTTCTTTAGTTTCATTCTCCGTTTCTTCTTCAATGATCATGTCTTTATTACTTTCTGGTAAAAAGGGATCAACAAATGAGTGTTCGTTATCAGATTCATTATCGAGGCCTGCCAAAGCGAGTTCTTTTTCAGCCTCTTTCCCTGTTGACATTAACGATAAAGCCATAATAACGCTGGTGCCTATAATTACTGAAAGTATAATACCATCATCAAAACCTGGTATTTTTATACTTGCTGGTATAGCAAAAAACAGCAATACAGTAATTAATCCCCTAGGAGCGACATAAACTTGCGGGAATATATCTCTACCAGAAAATATCCTTAATAAAGCCCATCTAATAAGGTAAATTGATAGTATAACTAATGCAGATATTAAGCCAACATTTATGCTTAATAAAGAGTTTAAATCAATTGTTAATCCAAATACTACAAAGAAAAATGTTCTAACTACAAAAGCAGATTCAATTGTTACAATGTGAAACCCTTCTTTTATTTTTTCTAAGCCTGATCTATCTAATAAAAACTGCAGTGGGCCTCTGAAAAATAAGTTTTCATTACTCATCATTAACCCAAAAATTAGAATAATTATTAGGGAGGATAAGTGAAATAATTTTCCGATTGAATAAAGCAAAATTAAGACCGAAATTAGTAGAAAAAGTTTAGCGTTGGTTTTAATTTTTTGAAATATAAAAATTAATAAGTAACCTGCGAGCACTGAGATAACTATTGTAAAGAACAGACTAATAAAGAAACTTTGTGTAGCTTCATTGGTAGTATTTTTGGGGTTAACGACACTCTCCAGAAAATAAAATAACATTATTCCCAGTATATCAGAGAACGTACTTTCATAAATGTGAAATTCTTTTTTTTGTTCCTTCAAAAATGAAACGCTAGGTATTATTATCGCACTACTTAATATAGATAGTGGGGTAGCGTGGTACAATGCTGTAGCCCAGGTTAAGTCTGTCTGAAAAATTTTAAATATTCCTGCGCATGCGAATGCAGATACAAATAAGCCAATTATGGCAACTAAAAACGATTTTAATATTAACTGCGCTTTATCTCTTCGAAGCGTAAGGTCTAAAGCAGCTTCAAGCACAATCATTATTAATCCTACTACGCCTAACACTTCTAATACACTAAAGAAGTTAAACTTTTTAGCCATCCCTAAGTAGTCTAAACCTGAGCTTAGGCCAACACCACCTAGTATTAGTAATAGTACTGCCGGAATTTTAGTTTTCTTAGAAACTATATTAAAAAGGTGTGATACAATTATAATAACCGCTAAAACGATTAAGAATGTATACGTATTCAATGGAATATTCATTACTGCGAATTTAGGTATTTAAAACCTAAAGGTTGAGTAATATTTCTTCTGGTGTTTTATTACCAAAAATCATACGTGCTGGGTTTTCTATCATTTCTTTAATTGAGTATAAAAAGCCTACACTTTCTTTACCATCAATAATTCTGTGATCGTATGATAGAGCCAAGTACATAATTGGTCTGATTTCTACTTTTCCATTAATAGCTATTGGTCGTTCAACTATGTTGTGCATACCAAGTATAGCACTTTGCGGAGGATTTATTATTGGGGTGCTTAACATAGAGCCAAACACGCCACCATTGGTAATAGTAAATGTGCCTCCAGTCATCTCATCAACGGTCATTTTGCCATCTCTTGCTTTAATAGCTAAGCGTTTAATATCAGCTTCAATTTCTGCAAGGCTCATTTGTTCAGCGTTTCTCACAACAGGTACCATTAATCCTTTTGGAGAGCTTACTGCTATGCCAATGTCTGCATAATCAAAAGAGATCATGTGATCTCCATCAATCATAGAGTTTACTTTTGGATATTTGTTTAAGGCCTCGGTAACTGCTTTTGTAAAAAAGGACATAAAGCCTAAACTAACACCATGTGTTTCTTTAAATTTTTCTTTATATTGCTTTCTTAAATTCATAACAGCACCCATATCTACTTCGTTAAAAGTAGTTAGCATAGCTGTTTCATTTTTTACAGAGACGAGTCGTTTTGCGATTTTTCTTCTTAAGGAAGAAAGTTTAGAGGTACTATCCT
The DNA here is from genome assembly GCA_020628935.1 of Flavobacteriales bacterium. Taxonomy (GTDB): domain Bacteria; phylum Bacteroidota; class Bacteroidia; order Flavobacteriales_G; family JALEGO01; genus JAHDEG01. Next base: position 230,701 of record JAHDEG010000004.1, on the reverse strand, counting down.
CACGCGTTCCTCCCCAACCTTGAGCTATATTTGAGCTGTTAACACCCGAAGTTATATACGCATCAACATCTGACTTTAAAATTTTTCCATTACCTCCAGATCCTTTTATCTTACTTGCATTTACATTGTTTTGGGCAATAATTTCTTTTGCAAGCGGAGACGCCTTAATGTTTTCTGTTTTGTGTGGAGTGTTGTTATTGCTTTTGGCTTCTGGCTTTTTCTCTTCCTTTACTTCAGCAACAGATATTTCTTCTTTTTTTTCAGCTTTTTTTGCCGGAGCTTTTGCTGAGGTGTCTATTTTACAAGCTACCGCACCAACTTCAATGGTGTCTCCATCATCAACAACTTTAGTTATTGTACCGGCTTCTTCTGCAACAAGCTCTAATGTAGCCTTGTCAGAATCAATTTCTGCTATTACTTGATCTTTTTCAACATATTCACCATCTTCAACTAACCATTGTGCAATTTCTACCTCAGTGATAGATTCGCCTGGGCTTGGTATTTTCATTTCAAGTACGCTCATAGTTTTTTTATGTTAGATTTAGTAACAAAGAATGGTTGAATTTTGTGGTTGATCACCCAGCGCTTTTATAGCTTTTGCTTCTGCTTTTTCTCTATTTGTTCCGCAACCGTCTGCAGTTTTTAGTACGGTGTTATCTATGTCTGACGAATAGCTACAAATGATGCAAGAGTCTTTTTTGCAGGATACAAATAGAAAGCTCATTACCATTACTAAAATAATTAAGGATATTGAGTTTTTTTGCATTGGTGAATTTTTAATACTTAAATAATTTACAATTTTAAGCAGTTACCTTGGCATTTTCAAATAGTTGGCTAATTATTTTCTCTTGTGTGGCTTTATGTCTGGCAGGAGATCCTGTCGCTGAAGAGGCACTAGCATCTCTACCAATGTATTCGAAAGGTATAAACCTTGCATATTTCAAAATGTGAGTCCATGCTCCCATGTTTTCAGGCTCTTCTTGAACCCAAAACCATTTTTGTGCTTTGCTATATTTTTTCTTAATGGCTTCCATTTGTTTTATTGGAAGTGGAAAAAGTTGCTCTAACCTTACAATTGCAATATTGTTAGCTTTAGATTCTTCTCTTTTTTCAATTAAATCGTAATATACTTTTCCAGAACAAAATGCTACTGTATCAATATTATTACTGTTTAGAGTGTCATCAATTATCTCTAAAAAAGATCCTTCAGCAAGATCGTTCACACTTGAAACACATGCAGGGTAACGCAAAAGTTTTTTTGGAGTAAAAACAACAAGTGGTTTTCTAAATTTTCTTTTTAATTGTCTTCTTAATACATGAAAGAAGTTCGCTGGAGTTGTGCAGTTAGCCATTTGCATGTTGTCATTTGCACAAAGCTGAAGGTAACGTTCAATTCTTGCGCTCGAGTGTTCGGCACCTTGACCTTCGTAACCATGGGGTAGGAGTAAAACAATACCACTCATTTTTCTCCATTTTTCTTCAGCACACGATATAAATTGGTCGTATATAATTTGACCGCCATTACTGAAATCTCCAAATTGAGCTTCCCAAATGGTTAGTGCGTTTGGTGCAGCTAGAGAATATCCGTAATCGAACCCTAAAACAGCGTATTCAGAAAGTAAAGAGTTATAAATTTCGAAACGAGTATTTTCATTTTTAATTACTTCCCTTAAAGGCACGTACTCGTTTGCTGAATCTTCCATTTTAAGTACGGCATGTCGGTGAGAAAAAGTTCCTCTTTCAACATCTTGGCCAGTTAATCTTACTGTGTGTCCCTCATTTAAAAGAGACGCATAGGCAAGTAATTCGGCCATTCCCCAATCCAATGTGTCTGTCGACATCATTTTTTGTCTATCCTTCAGTATTTTAAGAAGTTTTCTAAAAAAATCTTTGTCATTAGGTACTTGGTTTATCTTCTCTGCTAATTTGATGAGTGTTTTTTTATCAACACCAGTTTTAGGTGATTTATCAAAATCTCCAGACTTAGATTTTTCTAATCCTTTCCAATCTCCTTCTAAAGAAGAAGACATTTTAGCAGTATCATTTTTCTTTGAGAGTTCTAAGCTATCCTCTAACAAATCATTAAACTGTGTGGCTTTGTCTGAGGCAAGTTTATCTGTTAGTACACCTGTTTTCAACAACTCTTTTTGGTATAGATCTCTAGGGTTAGGGTGTTTAGAAATTATATCGTACAAAATAGGTTGAGTAAATCTAGGCTCATCTCCTTCGTTGTGGCCATATTTTCTGTAGCATAATAAATCAATAAAAATATCTTTATTAAATTTTTGTCGGTATTCCATGGCAATTTTAGAAGCATGAATTACTGCTTCAACATCATCACCGTTAACGTGAAAAACAGGGCATTGCGTAACTTTTGCGACATCAGTACAATAAACGCTGGATCTAGCGTCTGTGTAATTGGTTGTAAAACCAACTTGATTATTAATTACTACATGAACAGTTCCGCCAGTTGTATAGCCATCCAATTGAGCCATTTGAATCACTTCATAAACAACTCCCTGACCGGCTACTGCACCATCACCATGAATAATTATCGGTATAAGTTTGTTATAGTTACCATCATATCTGCGGTCTACCTTTGCTCTAGAAATACCTTGTACAACGGGTGCAACAGCTTCTAAATGTGATGGATTTGGAGATAAACTAAGGTGAATTTTTTTGTTTTTATCAGTAGTTCTATCAACGGAGTACCCGAAGTGGTATTTTACATCTCCTTCGTAATTGGGGTCTGTATAGTCTTTTCCTTGAAATTCTGTGAAAATATCTTCAAAACTTTTACCGAAAATATTGGCTAGTACATTTAGCCTTCCTCTATGTGCCATGCCAATTACAAACTCATCTACTCCAAGGTCTGATGATGTTTCTATAATTGTGTCTAATGATGGAATTAAAGATTCGGCTCCTTCTAGAGAAAATCTTTTTTGGCCAACAAATTTTTTGTGCATAAAGGTTTCAAAGCCTACAGCTCTATTTAACTTATCGTATATATTAAGTTTTTCCTCTTTTGAAAAGTTAGGGTGATTATCATTAACGTGTATTTTTTCTTGCAACCATTTTATTTCTTCTGGTTGCCTTAAGTGCATATATTCTATACCAATAGAATTACAGTATACGCGTTTTAGGTGGTCAATTATTTTTTCAAGAGATGCTGGACCAATACCTACTTCTTGTCCTGCTTGAAAAACGGTATTCATATCGTCTTCAGTAAGACCGAAATTTTCTATGCCTAAGGTTGGCGTGTAGGACCTTCTATCTCTAACAGGATTGGTTTGTGTAAATAGGTGACCTCGTGTTCTGTAGCCGTTAATTAGATTTATTACTTTAAATTCTTTTTGAAAATCTTCAGGTATTTCACCTCCTTCAAAACTTTTAGTTGCTAATTCGAATCCTTCAAAAAATCTTTGCCAACTTGCATCTACAGAAGAGTTATCGGTTTTGTACTGCTGGTACATTTGATCAAAAAAATCGGGATTTGCGTTACTTAGGTACGAATGTTTATCCATGATTATTGGTTCGTTTTCTGTTTATTTTTATTAACGTAAAGGCCTTTTAAATATACCTTTTTAAATTCTCTTTTAAGAATAATTTTACTTAATATTACGTAATATTTTTCAGATGTTTAACAACACACTAACTCTTGTAAAGTTTAATTTTTAATATTGTCCCCATGTGGATTACCCAAAATATATTCATGTTTGAGTTCCCAAACTAAATTACAGCTATTTTTTCTCTATCATTAGTAAAAGCTTTAGCCATTGTGGTTGTAGTGGTTTGCAAGAGTTTATCAGGAGGAAACAGATGATATACTTTTAAAGACCGCAAAGGCTTTTAAAAAGCTTGTTCAGACTCAGTAAATTCAGTTGCAAAGAGAGTGCTAAACAATATTGTAACATTTAAGCCTAATGCAATTTCTCAAAGTGTAGATAACTATATATTTCTTAAAAAATACTTCCCCAAATATCCTAAGTTATTTTGGAGTTTAAAACAAGATTATCACAATTCAATTGAAAAGCAAAAACTAATTCATTTTGCCAATAAAGACAGTTCTTTAAAGTGTCTCTTGGTGAGATATGATACTAAAAATTGGAGATAGTGCTAATATGTTTTTTTTCCTTTCAAATAAAAATCATAAATAATAGATCGTTTATTTAGCGGTACATACTTAGTTTCTTTTATTTGCTTACGCTTACCTATAGTTTTCAAAAAAGAAGCGTAAAATGAAAAATGAGCCTTAATGATAGCCCAAAACGGAGCAAACTTAGCCTCAGTTAAAAATTTTATACCAGCAATGCCATCCAAAACCATTCTAAAAGGAAGCAGCCACATTAATGTTACTACAGACAAGTTTTTAGTTAACATAAAAAGGCTATTTCTAAAGTTTAAATAAACTTTAAAAGGGCTTTCCATATCTAACGTACCTCCACCCACATGATAAACTTTTGAAGCTGGCTCAAACTTACACACATACCCTAATTTTTGTAACCTCCAACAAAGGTCAATCTCTTCCATATGAGCAAAAAAGTCTTCATCAAAACCCTGTAGATCTTTAAACGCAGAAGAACGAATTAACATACAAGCGCCTGATGTCCAAAAAACATTTACCTCATTATTATACTGTCCAGAATCTTTTTCAGTAATATTTAAAACTCTTCCTCTACAATAAGGATATCCAAATCGGTCTACATAACCACCTGCAGCACCAGCATGTTCAAAATGAAGCTTATTTTTATATGCCAAAACTTTTGGTTGAACTGAACCAATGTTACTGTTTTTGTTTAACGTTTCAATAAGCGGACTTAACCAACCCTTCGTTACCTCAACATCTGAATTTAAAAGTAGAAAATACTCATAATTTAAATTGGCCAAGCCTTTATTGTATCCACCAGCAAAGCCATAATTAGTTTTAAGCTTAACTAATTGCACATTCGAAAAATTTACTTTTAAGAAGGAGACCGAATTATCGGTTGACGCGTTATCTATAACAATAACATCTGCTTCTGCCTCTGAATACTGAATAACGCTTGGCAAAAACTTTTCTAAAAAAGATTTACCATTATAATTAAGTATTACAACTGCACAAGATTTCATACGAATTGGCAAGATAGTATAAATGAAATAATATAATAGAACATTTAAAAAGGGTTTTACACTTTATTCACAATTACGGCAGTTATAAACACATTTTAACATTTAAAACTTACCCTCATAAAATGCTTGTTAACAAAAAGCTTACGATTTAATAACATTAGCCCAAGAAAAAATGAGATATTACCACTACATTTGCAAAAAAAAAACTTAAACACATGAAAACACTTTATTCTTTAGCACTTACTTTATTAACAGCAAGTTTATTTGCTCAAACCCCTTGTTCAGATATTTTTATATCGGAATATGTTGAAGGACTGGGAACAAACAAGGCTATAGAGCTTTACAACCCAACTAATTCAGCTATTACATTAACTGGTTATTCTTTAGAGCGATTCTCTAATGGTGCACAGTCATCTGCTGCAAACCAAAAATTGGACTTAAGCACCGTTACAATTAATGCTTATGAAACATACGTAATTGCACTTGACAAAAGAAACCCTGTAGGTACTGGTCAGGATGCTCCTATAGATTCTGAATTAGAGTCAAGAGCTAACATGTTTGCTTCTCCTGTATATGACGATAATAATACAATGTATTTCAACGGTAACGATGCTATGGTTTTAACTAAAAACGGAACTCAACTTGTTGACGTTATAGGAAAAATTGGTGAAAACCCAGGAGACAATGGCTGGAATGACGTGGCACCAACATATACAGCAGGAGATGCAGGACCTGACGGATGGACAAGAGACCATACTTTAATTAGAAAGTCTTCAATCCAAGAAGGTGAAACAGAATTTGGAATTCCTTTTTTTAATCCAGCACTAGAATGGGATAGTCTTGCCGCTAATACATTTACAAATTTAGGATCCCATGATTGCTCTTGTAATCCAAATGAAACATCTGTAAATAAGGTAGATGCTAAAAACTCTGATTTAAGAGTGTTCCCTAACCCTGCAAATGAAGTGATTTTTGTCGCTTCTAAAAGCAATGCAGCTATTTCTTCTATTGAAATACTCGATATAACAGGTAAAACAGTTGCAAATAAAAATTTACTTAGAGGTAACACAGTTGATGTATCTGAACTACCTACAGGAACTTATTTTATCCGAGCAAATTATTCAAACAACACATTTTCAAGTAGCTTATTCTTGAAAAAATAATTTTCAACTAGTGAGAAGAATATTCACTTTTTTATTACTAATTTCTGCGAGTGCTAGTATGTACTCGCAGAAATTTTCTATTTCAGGTACCGTTAAAGATAAAACGGCTGGAGAAGCTTTAATCGGAGCAAATGTTCTTTACGCTGAGGGCAAAGGTGCTATCACAGACATTAATGGAGACTTCAAGTTAGAATTAGAAAAAGGTGAGTATACAATAACAGTTTCTTATGTTGGTTATGTATCAATGACCAAAAAAATTAATTTAACTCAAAACACAACATTAAATTTTGGGTTAGAAACAAAAACATTAAAAGAAGTACAAATTGTTGCAGACATTGCCATTGACAGAGAAACACCTGTCGCTTTTACAAATATTGCTAAAGCAAAAATAGCAGAAGAATTAAGCTCTCGTGACTTACCCATGTTACTTAACTCGACTCCTGGTGTTCAGGCTACGCAACAAGGAGGTGGTGATGGTGATGCAAGAATAACTATTAGAGGTTTTTCTCAAAGAAATATTTCTGTGATGATTGACGGTGTACCTGTCAATGATATGGAAAACGGATGGGTATATTGGTCAAATTGGTTTGGATTAGACGCGATCACACAAACAATGCAAGTTCAAAGAGGACTTGGTGCCACTAAAATTGCCTCCCCTGCGGTTGGTGGAACATTAAACATCATAACACAAGGTATAGGAAACAAACCGGGCCTTAAAATTAAACAAGAATACGGATCAAATGAATTTTTAAGAACCTCAATAGCATATAATTCCGGTAGGACCAAAAAAGGATGGGGGCTAACCGTTGCAGGATCTTTTAAACAGGGAGACGGATGGATAGACAACACCCCTACACAAGGTTTTTTCTACTACTTTAAACTACAAAAAAAATTAAAAAAGCACTTACTTAGCTTTAGCGCATTTGGAGCACCACAAAGGCACGCACAAAGGTCTTTCAAAAACCCAATATCTTTATATAACCATGAGTATGCTAGACAAGTTGGCATACCAGATTCCGTAATAGCAGACTCTGAAGAAAGAGGTATAGATTACAACGAGCATTACGGAAATTATCAAGAGTTAAAGCCCAATGGTATTGTAGGAAATCAAGTAATAGATACTCTTAAAGGTAACAATGTATTTTTAAGTGAGCGACTAAATTATTTTCATAAACCACAAATAACACTAAGTGACTTTTGGCAAATTTCTGACAAATTGTTTCTTTCCAATATAGCCTATGTTTCTATTGGTGATGGAGGAGGAACAGGACTAAATAGTTTTTCTGGAGTAGAATACACTGAAAATGGAGAAATCGATTTTCAAAGAATTTGGAATACTAATGTTTTTGGAAGTCCCTTTGCTCCAACATCCGTTGACCCAAGTATAGATAGTAACGAATTTAAATCTAGTAACTTTATTAGAAGTTCTATTAATCAACACTTTTGGTATGGTTTGCTATCAACAGCATCTTACCAAATTGATAATTTAACAGATTTATCTTTTGGCGTTGATTATAGGTCATATAAAGGAACGCACTTTAGAGAAGTTTATGATTTATTAGGTGGTGATTATATTGTAAATAATAGTAATATAAATGATGAAAACACAATAAAACGAGTAGGTGACAAAATTTCTTACCACGATGAAGGTCACGTGCAATGGGCTGGTGGTTTTGCACAAATCGAACAAAAGAGAGGCCTTTTCAGCTACTTTTTAAGCGGCTCATTTGTAATGTCAGGCTACAAGGCTGTAGATTATTTTAGACCCAAAACTTTAGCATTAAACGATACAACTTATGAACTAGGTTGGGCAGATACATTAACTGTCGACGGAAAAACTTACAATAATAGTAGTGAGGAAGTTAAAACATATGAAACTCCATGGATTTGGATGCCAGGATTTACAATAAAGGGTGGTGTAAATGCTAATTTAAACGACCATTTTAGCATTTTTACTAATCTTGGGTATCTTTCAAGAACGCCTAGGTTTGATAATGTACTTGATAGGAATAATGAGTTATTTGAGGATGTAACAAATGAAATTATTAAAGCAGCCGAATTAGGAATTTCATACAGAAGCAAGTTATTTTCTGCTAATCTGAACTCCTACTATACAGTTTGGGATAACAAGCCTGTTGACAATGGTTTAAGAGTACCTGACCCCGAAGAACCTGGAGAAAACATAACACTTAACATCAACGGAATGAATGCTGTACACATGGGTACTGAGCTTGATTTTGCTTACAGAATTACTCCTAAACTTACATTTGAAGGAGTTATTTCTATAGGAGATTGGACATGGCAAGCTAAAGATTCTGTTCAATTATTTAACGATAACGGTAGGCCGATAAAAAATACAGATGGTACAGATTATTATGTTGCTTTTGATGCAACAGATGTGCATGTAGGTGATGCTGCACAAAGCCAATACAGTGCGAGTATTAGATATGCACCAATTAAAAACTTTTATATAAAAGCGCAATCAACCTATTTTGATAGATATTTCGCTGAGTTCGATCCGTTTAGCTTAAGTGGTGTAAACGCAAGACGAGAATCTTGGAGAATACCTGGCTATAATGTAACCAACGTTTTTGCTGGGTATAGCTTATATTATGATAAATTTAACATCAAATTTAAAGGTGGAGTAACCAATGTATTTGACGAAGTATATGTATCTGATGCACAAAACAACGATTCTTTTTCAACTCCATATACCGATTTTGATGCAAAATCTGCAGGTGTATTTTTCGGGATCGGTAGAAGATTTAACATTTCACTCGAACTTAATTTTTAATCACTTTTTATGAAACGCATTTTACTTTCTATGTTAGTTGTATTATTAAATACAGCTTTATTTGCTCAAACATCTATTCCTACTATGTGGGATGTCTCTTCAACCACATTACCAGATGGTTGGACAACAAGCGGAACCGATTTTTACAGCTCAGGTACAACTGCAGGTTCATCTTCTGTTAAAATGAACGGAGACGACCAATTTGTGCAGGTATTTTTTGCTGATGAGCCAGGTGATGTTACTTATTTCATTAAAGGGCAAACTTCTAATAACGCACCATTTGAGGGTGTTTTTTCTATTCAAGAATCAGTTGATGGAACTTCATGGAATAATTTAAGAGTATTAACAAATACTGAAATAAGTTCAGGAGGATACACAGAATTTACTGACACTCCAGATGCAGCTTCAAGATATATACGTTGGTATTTCACCGAAAAAGAATCAGGAAGTAATGTTGCTTTAGATGACATGAGTATAATTGCCCCAGTTGCTGGTGCAAACCAAGAAATAGCTGTATCAGACGGAAGTGAAGCTATTATAATGAATGGAAACTATTTAGTTGGAGAAGCAGTAGGTTCAACCTTATCTGACACTTTGTACGTTTTAAACTTAGGTTTAGATAGTGTTCTTAATGTTACAAACGTATCCTTGTCAGGTGTTAACGCAAACAACTTTGCAATTACAAGTTTTGACAACACAATTTCACCTGAAGATTCAGGAATGATTATTTTCACGTTCACACCTATTGCAAGCGGACAATCGGACGCGTTGCTAACCATAGAGAATAATGACTCTAACGAAGATCCTTATTTAGTTAATTTAGTTGGTTACGGAGATTTTCTAGCTTCTGAGCCCGTAGCGCAAGCAACTAATTTGAATTGGGATATTGTTTTGTCTTATAGTTTAGGTTTAGAATTCACTGCTACAACTGCAGAAGGATATTTAGTTTTAAGAAACAACAATGGCCCCGTTACAGAAGTACCAGTAGATGGTGTAACTTACAAACCAGGTGACATGATAGGTTCATCAAAAGTTGCCTACTCAGGTTCAAATACAGGTTTAATTTTAAATGACATCGTTGCGAATAAAACATACAATGTTGCAATTTTTTCTTACAATGGGGTAGAAAATTTCACAAACTACAATACCATTTTACCTCTTACCGGAAGCCAAGCTAGTTTAGGCAGTATGCAACCTGTAATGGAGTACAGCACAATTGACAGAACAAGCAATACATTTTTAGCAGATTTACAAGCAAAAGTAAACCAGCATACTGTACAATTTTATAGTAATTTTGATGACACTTATGTAAGGAATTTCGCTAGTAGAGATACCACTGATGGAATGAAAGTAATTACATGCCACTACACTTCATTTGAGCATATTTATGAGCCACCTTTCAGTTTTAATGTTGTTAGTAGAGAACACAGTTACCCCTCTAGCTGGTTTCCTGCAGGAAATGCAGAAACATTGCCTGAGTTTAATGATTATCACAACTTATATCCTGTTTTACAAGATGAAGCAAATGCTGTGCGATCTAACTTTCCATTAGGAGAAGTAGTTGGTACAATTTCTTCTGAGTTTATGGATGGTAAACTAGGATTAGATGTTGATGGGAAAAAAGTATATGAACCTAGAGACGAGCAAAAAGGTGCTGCTGCAAGAGCAATGATGTATATGGCTGCTACCTATAATACTGTTAGTGGAAACAGCTGGGAATTTCCAGATCCTATTGGAGTAGCTATTCCGTTTGGCCAAGATCAAGATGTGCTTAAAAAATGGCACTACGAACATCCAGTTAGTGATTGGGAAATTGCAAGAAACGATTATATTGAGTCTTTACAAGACAATAGAAATCCATTTACAGATAGTACACTATTTGCTTGTCATATTGATTTTTCAAACATGACTTACATAGAAAACCCAACAGTTCCATGTACTACTACAGTAACAAGTCCTGATGCGGTAATTGAAGTTTATGTAAATAATCTAGTATCTGTTTATCCGAACCCTACTTCAAACTTCATAAATATTAAATCACTTGAGAATAACGGTAAAAAGGTATCCATTAACCTATACAGTTCTATAGGAGAACTTGTAATCTCTCAAGAGTTTTCTGATAACGAACTTAAAACTCTTGATATTAATAATTTAAGTTCTGGTATATATTCTTTAAAAATATCAAAAGGTAATCTTTCTCAAATAACTACCATTAGTAAGCTATAATAAACGGCTCACTAATTGTAGTATTGTACTATATGCGATATCCAATAATATTATTACTGCTTTTGTGCATTTACAAAACAAATGCACAAAGCAGCAAAATTGATTTAAAACAATTTGACATTGTCAACATTGCTTTTTATAATGTTGAAAATTTATTTGACACCATTGATACCGAAGGAGTATACGATTCAGAATATACTCCTTTAGGTAAAAAAAAGTGGAACAGCATAAAATACAATCAAAAATTAGAAAATTTAGCTGAAGTAATTCACCAACTTGGCTTTCAGAACCAAGCACCAGACTTATTAGGTTTAGCCGAAATAGAAAACAGATCTGTTATTGAAGATCTTATTAAGCAAAATAAGCTTAACAAGCTAAATTATAAAATCGTTCACTATGACTCCCCTGACAAAAGAGGAATTGACGTTGGACTAATATACAATAGCAAAAGGTTTAAGGTGGACACTAGTTTCACAAGAACATTAACACTACCTAAAGACACTTCTTTTTTTACTAGAGACTTACTTTGTGTTCAAGGAAAAATAGAAGGTGAAGCATTTAATATTTTTATTGCTCATTGGCCATCAAGAAGAGGCGGTGAAAAACAAAGCAGTTATAAGAGAATAGCAGCAGCAAAAATGGCAAGACAAGTTATTGACTCTCTCACCAAATTAAACCCCACAGTTAAGACTATTTTGATGGGAGATTTAAATGATGATCCCACAAGCGCAAGTGTTAAACAAAATTTTGGATATGACACTAGAAAGTCAAATGTTGAGAGTGATGAATTTTACAACCCTTTGGCTTACTTTCACAAAAAAGGAATTGGTACTTTAACCTGGAACAAGAAATGGTTTTTGTTTGATCAAATATTATTAAGTCATAACCTAACTGATGAATCTTTTGAAACCTATAAATATTACGGAGCTAAAGTGTTTAATAAACCATTTGTAAAAGAATATACAGGATCTTTCAAAGGCTATCCTTTTAGAACTTATGCTGGAGATAAATTTTTGGGAGGATACAGCGATCATTTACCAGTATATCTTTTCTTAGTACGTAAACGCTAGTTTCTCCTTTACGCGATTCTATAATAACTTATATATTAGTTTCTCGTACTAATTTATAAGTGATTTCAATAAACCGTATATACACTATAATTATATTATTTCTATTTACAATTATTGTCAATAGCAATTGTTTGTATGCTCAAAAAAATAGTAACCAAAAAGAAAGCAAGTCGGAGCGAAATGCCTTTTCGAAAAAAGATAAAAGCAAAAAAACCAAAAAAAAGGAGCATACTTTTAAGTCAGAAAAAATAAATAGAAGTAAGGAACAGAAAGGGTTTACCAGCCGAAAAAGCACTAATAAGATGGGCTCAGAAAACTCTGGTAATTTTAAAGCTCAGAAAACTGAATCAGCGGTATTAAATGATGGTTTTCTTACTAAAACAAAAGGTAAGAATAAAAAGGAGAAAGCTAACTTATTTAAAACTGAAGCGAACACCTCTGCTGAACTTACAGATGCATTTGTTAGTACTAAAAAAGCTAAAACAAGTAACTCAGAAGGAAATTATTTTGGTAAAGAAAGTGTCAACGGACTAAGTAATGCTGAAGGCAATTTTTTTAAACCCGGAAAGCAAAAAGAGCACAAGCGATTTGCAGGTGAAAAGGGTAAACTAGAATTATTTTCAAGAAAAAAATCGAAAAAATCGATAAATAATAAAGCTGCTCCTAACAATGATTCGTTTACAATATCAGCTAAAAAACAATACAAAGCTGATCAAAAAAACAAGAGTAGCAAGAAAGGCGAAATGGATTTGTTTGGTAGAGGTGTTTTACCCAAAAGATAATTGTTTAGAAGGCTTCAGCTAAGGTAAAAGATCTTATAACCAGCGTTACACGTAGCTTACGTAAGCTTGTTAAGCTAACTTTTTAAGTTATTTTATAGTGTTTGCTTAATGTATTCTGAGATCAATGAATTCGTTATACTTTGCACAGAAATACCTGCAGAGTAATTTCAGAAACTTTTTGTGTTAATTAAGAATTAAGGTTTTTATTAAATTTTAATTCGCTTTTGTTATTTCTGATAAAGTGGATCATGAATACCACAGTGCAAACACCGCTAATGTAACCAATCCATTGCTCAGCGGTAGATGATTGCATGGTGTTAATCTCTTCAATATTAAAATGATCAAGCAATGCATATGCTATAATTACTTGTATTGAATTATTTATAAAATGACCAATTATCGAGGCCCATAAAGAGTTTGAATAATGAAAAACGTATCCTAACATTGCACCCAGTAGCAGCCTTGGGAAGAAACCTAAAAACTGACCGTGTAAAAAACTAAACAGTGCTGCTGAGAGCCAAATTGCTATGTGGGGGCTTTCGAAAAGCTGAACTAAATGTTTTTGAATCATGCCCCTAAAGAATAGTTCTTCAGTGAATGCTGCAACAAAGCCAATTACAAAAATGTTAATTATAAGGTCAGAAATAGACTTCATGTTAAGAAAAGCATATGTCATCACTTTAGCTTGTTGTTCTGCAGCTCTTGCCCAGTTTTCGAAGTTTCTAAAGGATTCTGGAAGATGTAAAGAAGCATTCCGTTCGGCCAGTAGGTTAATTCCGGGTATGGCTACTAAAAATAAAACAACTACCCACATCAGGTTTTTAAAAGAAGATAACCGATTTAACTCTAAAAAATAAAATCCATTACTTGCAAAAAGTTTTACAAATATTAAAGCTGGTGCTGCAAAAATTACAAAAGCGGAAAAAACTTGTATTAGTTTAAGCTCAAGTATTTTTTGTTCTGAGAGTTCGGTAAAAGCTACATCATATGAATTAAAAAATGTTGCGCAGGCAATTAGAACAATCCAAACCAATATATAGAGTGTTGAAATTCTATAATCTCTTATCATGTGTGCTAAGTTGATTAAAAAAAATTGGATTATTGTAATTTAAGTGAAAATCCTTCCTTCAAAAAAGTGATTTACATACTTATATTTTGAATAATTTAAACTAAAACTCGTTGTATATTGTAATAACTATTTAAGTGTAATGAATTTTTTTAAAAAAATTGCTCTCCTTGTTTTCAGTACATTAGCTGTGTGTGTGACATTACTTGTGGCTGCAACATACTATTATTCTGACGAGGTTAAAACTAAAATAGTTGAAGAATTAAAAAAATATTCTGCTAATACAATTTTGTTAGGATCAATTGGTGACTTAACACTGTTTGATCATTTCCCTAACATGAGCGTTTCACTTAATAATTTAGTTGTTTTAGAGCAATGGGATATTCCTGAAAAAGATCATTTATTGGATGTGAAAAAAGTAGATCTTAAAATTAATGTTTGGGCTTTACTGAGCAATTCCGTTCAAATTGATCAAATTTTTATATCAGAGGGTAGCATCCATTTAAAAAAAGCCAAACATGGAAGTTATAACTATCAATCAGCTACTAAAGATAGTTCTACGTTTGATTTAAGTGTTAAATCTGTATTTATGAACTCTATTGATGTTCAATTTATAGATTTAACAACCAGAGAGATTTACGCAGGAGAAATTAATACCTTAAAAGTAAAAGGTGACTTCAATAAGCCTAAAGTTAATTTTACTTTAGTTGGTGATATAAAGCTGCGTTTAGAAAATGAGGCATTGGCAAAGAAAAAAACAAATAACGTAAAACTTGATTTAGATGGAACATACAACAAAGCCACATCCAAATTTAAAAAAGTTAACGCCAGCATAACTGTTGATAATATAGATTTAGAGGTTATCGCTAATACAATTTCTTCTACCAATGTTGATTTGAATTTAAAAACAAGTGGTATTAAAGTTGCTACTATAAACAATATTTTAGCTACAGATATTACCGAATCGTTTAAAAAAATTAATCCTTCAACACAAATAACAGCCCATAGTAAAATAAGCTGGGAGAAAGATAAGGCTGTTAAAATTGATTTAGATGGAGAAATAACGAACTTTCAATCAATTATTTCTGAAGGAATAGAGGTTAAAAATGGCACAACTAAGTTTACATTTTCAAACCAAGGCTCTACAAGTATTAAAGATTATAGTTTTAATGTTTCAGATTTATATGCTCAATTAAATGAGGAAGAAATTTATTTAAAAGGAGGACTCAAAAATTTTAAAGAGCCTATCATTCATTTCGATTTAAAAAAGAGCTTTAATGCGACTGTGTTAAATTTTTTATTGAAGGATGAGAAGCTAAGCATAACGAGTGGAAACATTAAGCCAAATGCCACATTAATTATTAAAACGAAGAATACCGATTCTTTAATATTTAAGGATATTAATATTGCGGGCGATTTAGAAGTAGATGATCTTGATATGACCTATTCTGATGGTAAAAACATTCATGTTAATCATCTTTCTGCACATTTTTCTGAAAATAAGATTGATGTGAAGGATGGATCGGGGAGTTGGAATAGCACAGATTTTGATCTTTTTGGTTTTATAATTTCACCTTTTAAGGCTGATCGATTTTTAGATTTTACTGTCAATCTTAAAGAGCTAAACACCAAAAACTTTGCCTCTGAGCAGAGTAATAACTCAAACTCCGATTCAAAAAAGGTAGAGCCTATACAATTACCTCAAGGTAAGGTAAATCTTAAAATCGGGAAATTTATAGATCACGCTTTGTCGTTAAACAATATTAACGCTGACGTTCGGTTTAACAAAAATAAAATTTACTTAAAAAGAGGCTCTTTAGAAGCTTTTAAAGGTAAAGGAACGTTTGAGCTGGTAATTACATCTACCGAAAAAGTTAATGTGGTAGGAGATGCCAGTTTTAATGAAATTGATATTAAGTCTTTGTTCATAAATTTTAATGAGTTTAATCAAGAAGAAATTACTTCAAAGCACATATCCGGTCAGGCACATTTAGAGTCAAATTTTAATTTTGATTTAGTTAACGAACAACTTGATTATAGTAGTATAGATGTATCAAGCTCTATCACTATTGAAAATGGAGAGTTGTATGAGGTGCCTCAATTACTTTCTTTGGTAGATTATATTAAAAACAAAAAATTATATGCTGCCGTAATTGATTATCAAAAACTGCAAACTAATGTTAAACGTATATCCTTTAAAACCTTAAAAAACAAAGTTATTATTAAGGATGAGTTGATTGTTATACCCGAAATGGATGTTCAATCTTCGGCATTAAACTTAATTATGACTGGCACACATTCTTTCAGTAATAATATTGATTATCGCTTTAACTTCTTTTTGTCAGATTTGTTAAAGAAAAAAGATGCTAAAACAGTTGATGGTGAGTGGGAAATTTATGATGACCCTAAAAAGAAGTGGTTTAACGTTTCTATAGGTGTTTTAGGTAATATTAATAACCCCGAAATTGTTTGGCACAAAAAGCAAACCCTTGAACGTGTTAAAGCCGATTTAAAAAAACAACCCCAATTAATTAAAAACTTGCTTAAAGAAGGGTTTAGTAAGGATGGAAATAAAGTTATTGAAGAAAATAAACCAGAAATGGAATTTTATCATCCCGATTATAGTCCTGCTCCTCAAAATGAGAATTCTAATTCTCCTAAATCGCAAAAAAAGAAGAAGAGAAGCTTATTTAATTTAGAAAGCAATGAGGCCGAGCAAGAAGAAGTTGATATAGATAATTTATAAACTCCCTACATCAATCCTGCACTTAATATAAATTATCCTTCTAAAACTTTTAATTGCTTTTCTAATACACTAATTCGTGCCTCAGCATCACTCATTTTTTTGCGCTCTATTTCTACCACTTGTTCGGGAGCATTATTCACAAAACGTTCGTTGCTTAATTTTTTAGATACCGATATTAAAAAGCCTTTGGTGTATTTTATTTCTGAAGTAATTTTCTCTAATTCTTGTTCTTTATCAATAGCTCCACTTTTGGCTTCAATAAAGTACTCATTTGAACCAATTACAAACGAAAACAAGTTTTGCTCGCCTTCAGCTACATTATACTCACCAACATTAGTAGCTTTTTTAAGTAAATCAATTTGAGCGTTCTCTAAAGCTATATTTTTGCTGTTATAGTATAAGTTTAGTGATTCTTTAAAAGAGATATTTTTATTTTTTCTAAAGGCCCTTACAGCTGTAATAACTTGCTGTAGCGTATCCATTTTATCAATGCACTGCTCATTGTAGTTTTGCAATTTTGGCCAATCAGATATAACAATGCTTTCTGTTGTAGTTCTTTTATTAATTGCTTGCCAAATCTCTTCTGTAATAAATGGGGTGATTGGGTGCAACATTTTTAAAAGCTTTTCAAAAGCAGTTTTACTTTGCTCAACAACTATTTCAGAAATTGTTTGCCCAAATGCGGGTTTTACCATTTCAAGGTAGGATGAGCAAAAGTCGTCCCATACCAATTTATAGCATGTCATTAATGCATCAGACATTCTAAACTTACTGTAGCTATCTTCTATTGACGCGAGGCTTTTATTAATTTTAGCATTTATCCATTCAATTGCTAATTCTTCATCTGCACTTGGTTTCCTAGTGTTTGTTTCCCATGAATTAATTAACCTAAAGGCGTTCCACATCTTGTTTACAAAGTTTCTTCCTTGTTCACAAAGTTGCTCATCAAACATTAAGTCATTGCCAGCAGGTGAGCTTAATAGCATACCAACTCTTACACCATCAGCACTGTATTTTTCAATTAAATCAATTGGGTTTGGTGAGTTACCTAACGACTTAGACATTTTTCTGCGTTGTTTATCTCTTACAATTCCTGTAAAGTAAACATTGTTGAATGGTTTTTTGCCTGTAAACTCATATCCTGCCATTATCATTCGTGCTACCCAAAAGAACATAATTTCTGGTGCAGTAACAATATCTTGAGTAGGGTAGTAGTGCTTTATTTCTTCATTATTAGGGTTTCTTATTCCATCAAAAACAGATATTGGCCATAACCAAGAAGAAAACCAAGTATCTAAAACATCTTCATCTTGCTTTATTGTACTAACATCAAACTCTGTGATGTCAATTTTTTGTTCAATAAGTTCTAACGCTTTTTGTTTTGTTTTTGCAATTACAAAATCATTTGGCCCACTGCCGTAATACCAGGCCGGTATGCGTTGCCCCCACCAGAGTTGACGAGAAATGCACCAGTCTTTAATATTCTCCATCCAATGTTTGTAACTGTTTTTGAATTTTGGAGGATGAAACTGTATTTCATCATTCATAACATTGTCTAATGCAGGCTTTGATAAGGCATCCATCTTACAAAACCACTGTAACGAAAGTTTTGGCTCAATTACAGCATTTGTTCTCTCTGAGTATCCTACATTATTTTTAATATCTTTTACATCAACTAAATGACCTTTTTCTTTTAATGCTTTAGCTATCTCTTTTCTAACAACAAAACGGTCTTTACCGGTAAATAAGGTAGCGTTACCATTTAGAGTTCCATCATCGTTTAGAATATCAATAGACGGCAAATTATGTTTAAGTCCTAAATTGTAATCGTTTATATCGTGAGCAGGGGTTATTTTTAGCGCTCCAGTACCAAATTCCTTATCTACATAATCATCTTCAATTATAGGAATAACTCTGTTCACTAACGGAATTACAGCTTTTTTGCCCTTTAATTTGGTGTATCTTTCATCATTCGGATTAACTGCAATAGCGGTATCACCCAAAACTGTTTCCGGTCTTGTAGTGGCAATGGTTATAAACTCGGCAGTACCTTCAATTTGGTAGTTTATATAATATAGCTTGGAGTTTACTTCTTTGTGAATAACTTCTTCATCAGATAATGCTGTTTTTGCAGATGGATCCCAATTTACCATCCTTACACCTCTATAAATCTTGCCTTTATTGTACAGGTCAATAAATACGTCAATAACAGATTCAGACATTTCAGGGTCAAGGGTAAACTTTGTTCTCTCCCAATCGCATGATGCGCCTAGTTTTTTAAGTTGTTCTAAAATAATGCCTCCATGTTTCTCTTTCCACTCCCAGGCATGCTTTAAAAATTCTTCTCTACTTAATGTGTTTTTATCTATTCCTTGCTCTTTTAAATGTGCAACTACCTTTGCTTCAGTAGCTATAGATGCGTGATCGGTACCCGGAACCCAACAGGCGTTTTTACCTTCCATTCTTGCCTTTCTGGTAAGTACATCTTGTATAGTATTATTCAACATATGTCCCATGTGTAATACGCCAGTCACGTTTGGGGGAGGAATAACAATGGTATGCGATGGTTTGTCACTTACGCTCGAATTAAAATACTTTTGCTCAAGCCAATAGGTGTACCACTTATTTTCAACTTGTTTTGAATCGTAATTTTTTGCTATTTCCATTTGAACCGTATTTCTATTGCAAAGGTATTAATTGTGTTTGGTAGTTTATAGCTATTGCCATAAAAATGAAGAAATCACTTTTTTAGGATGATCAATGTAATACTTTATAAAGTTTTATAGGTTTTGTAAGGATGGAAGTTTTAAACCACAACTGTGTTTAAACAACAAAGGCTCAGTGAAACTGAGCCTTTGTTGTAAATTGCATTTCATGTGAGCCACTAATAGTGCCACATGTTTTGTTCGTAGTTAAATATATCTTGCTTAATTTTTTGAGCTTCTAATAAGGCATCTAAACCTACTTTGTACTGCCCGATAGATCTATCATAAGGATTTGACTCTTTAATTATATAACTAGAGAATAATCTTTTCCAAAAAATGTCTTCGTACGTTCTTCTTTCAGAATCTGAAAACCTGTTATGAATATCTACATTCGCAAACACATAGCGTGCTTCTGGATAATATATCCAAAACAATTTTTTGTAACCTTTAAATTCACCAAATTCATCCTTCTCAGCAACTTTAGGGCAAATACCAATAATCCTTACATCTAAAACAGAGCGTTGTCTATCAAAAAACCAATCTTCTTTTATTTCATAACGAGTGATCTGCTCAGACTTAACATTTTCGATTGTTTGTGTTTCGATCATTTCACCTGTGTCAGGATCTTCAGCATACTGTACAACAGTATCTTGAAGAATTGACATGATTTCTGAAGGTGTTAATTCTTTAGTAAACATATCATCATCGCCAAGAGGACCGGTAGAATAAGCAGTTAACTCATTTGTTTTAATTACCCCATCTTTGATAACATCAAATAAACTTCTTTTACCCTGAGCAGGTTGTAAAGGGTAATATAATGGATGATTCTTTTTTTGCTTTAAGTCTAGTTCTCTCCATATACGTTTAGAAAACTGCACATCAGCTTCTCTTAGTGGAGTATAAGGAATAACCTTTCTATTAGGTGTATTTTCTTTTACATAAACACCATCTAGCACAGTACTTGTACCTTCTTGAGAAAACCCTGAAAACGATAATGAAATCGCAAACAGGCTTAATATTATAATACGTTTCATAAGCAGTATTTGTTTTATTGATTAGCGAAGCTAATTAAAATTTAACTAAAAAGGCACCGTAAAGCAAGTTTACGGTACTTGCTATTTATATAACGAGTCTAAAGAATTTTTATTTTGATACCACCTAATTTAACTGGTTTTCCGCTTGGTCCTTTTGCAACTATGTCTTCAACGTAAAGTTTAGATCCAGATCTTAAGCTGTTTAATATTGATTTTTGGTCAGAAGTAACCTTATTACCTCTGGCTTTCTTTTCAACTAAATTACCTTTGTACATCGTTGACAGAGTGAAGCTCGTGACGTTGTACCTAACTCCATCAAACTCAAAGTTCTGCAGTTTAGCTATTACACCAAGTGAAGCTTTTACTTTACTTGCAGGTGCAGTTCCACTTCCAGTCACGCCAGCAAAGAATGGTGTTGGAGGTGGAACATCTTTTACTCTAAAGCCAGATTTCCCAAAAACAACATTTTTGCCGTTCACCATACCTGATAATGTAATTGTGGCTTCTTTACCTTTTCCAGGCTTAACTATCCACTCACCTGTGTTTTTATTTTTAGGACTTACTGAACCATTAGAACAGGAAACCTTAATATCTTTTGTTGCAATACCTGGAGCTGCTACTTTAATTGGGTTGCCTAATCCTCGGTAAAAGATATTCATTTTGGTAGCAGAAACGGTTAAACTCTTTTTGGCAACTGTATACTTTTGAGGTAAAATAGGATAGCGATCGTAGGTGCCGTCTGGCTTTTTAACTTTTATAAATCCACCCCAGCTAAAATCACCTTCACTCCCTGGTCTTAAACCGTACCTCACAATTCCGCCCTCAGCTTCTTGCTCAAGTTTCGTTGCTTTAGACTCATCTATTTCACCTGCTGCAAATGCATCAATATCTGCCTGGTTTGTTGTTATATAAACTTCTGGTACAATAGAACTACTAGACGCAGACACAAAAATGTCGGCAACAAGGCTATCTCCCATCATTACATAGTTCGTATTAGCAATAACTTTGGCTTGTAAATTATCTACTTTAAATCTATTTTTATCAACATTACCCATTAACATGCTCATCGCATCAGCTTCAACATTTAAAACGTCAAGTTGAATTCTTGATAAATTAGTAATAATTGCAGCTAGAGGTAAGTGGTAAAAACTACCCATTGCCCATGGCACCTCTTTGCCATCTGACTCTTTAATAGGGTCAAAACCAAAATATTTGTTCACTTCATTATAAATCGCAGGATCATCCTTTGCATTGAAATTAGATAAAACAAGCTCCTTAAACTCTCTTATTTTCATTTTCAACTCTAATCCGCTGAATCTAACCGTTGAATCTTTTGGGTTAGTTTCATCAGGTCCAATTAATATTGCTGTCGGAGCATCATAGTTATCCTTACTTCCTATGTTTTGTAAATAGAATACTGAATCGGGAGTATTTGGGTCGTCTAACAATGCAGTATCTAGTCCTTCAGTTTTAACTGTTACATACTTCTTTAAATCATCAATATAATTATAGAGCTCTTCAGCTTTGTTCTTAATTTTTTTAGCTTTTTCTAGTCCTGATTTGAATTTAGCATCTTCTTCGGCAGATTTTTCAAAAGCCCTCATCGTGATTTCACTTTTTTCAGCTAAACTTTCGTTTGATTTCTCTAATCCTTCATTAATAATTAGAAAAGAATCAAGAATACTTTTAGACACGTTCATTGCGAGCATGGCCATTAGAACCAAATACATTAGTCCTATCATTTTCTGCCGTGGAGTTTCTTTACCGCCTGCCATTTAAAGTTGTTTTAATTTGTTATAGAGTTTACTGGTGCTTAATATAAAGCGTTAATTACGCTCCCTTGTTGAAATTCATAGCATTAAGCATATTACCATAAACTGTGTTAAGCGATGAAAGATTATCACCAAGTTCAGATATGTTTTCTTTGTATCGCTGAGTTGCTGATACAGAATCTTCTAGGTTTTTCATTATTGTAGAAATACCTTCAGACATTGTACCTGCTGCTTTTAAATTATCAGAAGTGTCTTTTAGTTGCATTTCATACAATGAATTAAGTTCTGTTAAGTTACTAGTTACTTTACGTAACTGTTCGCCATATCCGGCACCATCTTCTGGGTTAACACTAATTTGCAATAATGATTCAGAAGCTTTTGCATATGACTCTGAAAGATTATTAACATTAGTTGCAGCACCTTTTAAGTTTTCGGTAAACTCTTTAGATACTTTAGAAACATCAGTAACATCATTTAATTTAGCTGTTTGTTCTCCTAAACTTCTTAAGCCCATTCCTAAGCTTTCAATTAGTTCTGGACCAATTTTAGCTTCATCAAGCATTTCGTCTAATTGTTGAGTAAGTGAATTTCCACCACCCGCACTTTGGCTTAAGTTGTTGTTAGCAAAGTTGGTTTCTTCAAAGTCACCATCTGTACCAATTTCTAGTTGTGGATAAACAAGAGCCCAGTCCCACGTTTTTTCTTCGTGTAATGGCTCAAATGCTGAGATGGTAAAAATACCTGCTTCAGTTAGTAGCCCTACAATCAACATTATATTTGCACCCGGTAAGTGAAGAATTTTAAATAGTGCACCAACAATAACTATGGCACCACCGATACCATATACGTATTTCATTATTACTTTAAAAGTCCTACTCGCAAAGAAACCACCATTTTCAGCTGACATAATTTTCTAGATTAAATTTTAGACATATAACGGAAGTCGATCCGTTTGGTTACAAGAATACAAAAAAAAATCACAAATAAAATAGTCATTTGTGATTTTGTTTTGTTTTAAACCTATGTAAACGTGCTATTTGTGAATAGGTTGCCTTTTTAAATTTATTTTTTTGTACCAATTAATGATTACACTATATGAGTATTACAGAATTTAATGAATGTAATTGCATTAATATTTAATTGATTATTTTACCTGGTCTATTGGAACTTTTGATTATATAGTAAATGGTTATTGAATTAATTTTTGGTTCGTTTTATGTCAAAAAAAGCGGCACTCGAAGAGTGCCGCTTTTTTTACTTTAATACTTTAACGATTTCTATAAATCATCCCCTTTAGCTCTACCTAAATAGGTCATAACGTTTCTGAAACCTACGTAGCATTTGGCTGTATCTTGATATTCGTAAGTTCTTGAACCTGTTTGTAGGTAGTAGCCTACGTCTTTCCAAGAGCCACCTCTAATAACCTTACGCTTTAATGCTGGTGGATCTTCTTCTTTAGCATCGTATCTGTAATCCATGTTTAAGTCATGTGCAAAATCGTAAGCTGATTCATCATAAGCATTAGCTGTCCATTCTGCAACATTGCCAGCCATACAATACAAGCCGAAATCATTTGGCGAATATGAAGTTACTTTAACCGTATGGAAACCTCCATCATCTACATAATTACCCCTTAATGGCTTAAAGTTACCTAAGAAACAACCACTCGTGTTTCTGATATAAGGTCCACCCCATGGGTAAGGAGACTGATCTAAACCACCTCTTGCAGCGTACTCCCATTCAGATTCTGTTGGTAATCTGAAATCCTGTACAAATGAGCTTCCCATTTCGTGTAAATATGAATTTAATAATCTAGTTCTCCAAATAGAGAAAGCCGTAGCTTGTTTCCAGCTCACACCAACTACAGGGTATTCATCATAAGCTGGGTGCCAAAAATACATGTTTGTCATTGGCTCATTAAAAGAGTAAGTAAAATCATGTACCCAAGCTAAAGTATCTGGATAAACATTTATTACATCTCTTTTAATAAATACAGAACGATCTTCTAACCCTCTTTGTCTTAGTTTATCACCTTTTGCGCTAGGGCTTTTTCTAGCTGCATCCTTCCAGTCGATCCAGTAATATTCGTAATCTAGTTTTCTGGTATCTATTTCTCTTCTACCGTAAAAACGCTCATGTTGAGGATAATAAATTTCTGGATCAAGTATTTGACGTACTTCTGGATCTTCCCAATCTATACGCTCTTCCCAGTTAATGATTGGCGGATCATATGGCTCCTGATACCAATTTTCTGTAATCAAGTGCTCATCGTAACCACTGTTAGCTAATATTTTATGTGTAATAGAATCTCTTACCCAATATACAAACTGGCGATACTCGTTGTTTGTGATCTCAGTTTGGTCCATGTAAAACGCTTGAACAGAAACTGTTTTAGCTTTTGTGGTAAGTGCGTAGGGTGCATCTTGATCACTTGGCCCCATTACATAACTTCCCATTGGTATGTAAAGCATGCCAAATGGATCAGGTTGGTACCATAATTGACGACCCTGAACACCGATCAACTGACCAGTGCCTCCACCTTCACACGCTACATAAGTACATACGACTATTGTAGCTAAGAAGATATTTCTGATTATTTTTAATGCTTTCATAGACAGAGCTTTGAAATTTAATTCTTTAGTTTAAACGTTTAAGATAATAAAATATTGCTTTGGTTAAATATTAGTTACCTAAGAAACGTACTGATTTGTATTGACCTCCTGAGTTATCGTCACTGAGATCGTAGCAATAACCTATCATAACCTCATGAGATCCGTTACTGTAGTTACTTAATGTTGAAGTTGTGATATCATAAGAATACCCTACTTTGATTGTACCTTTTTTATTGATAGGATATTTAACACCTAACATTGGAGCAATTGCATCTTGCAATCTGTAAGAAAGCCCCGCCCAAAACATATCATTATATGTAGCTATTAAGTTAAAATCCATTTGTGTCGAAGATCCATCCGTTTTTATAAATGTTGATGGCTCTAAAGATAATGGCATGCTGGGTAGTTGGTATTTGTATCCTGCCATAATGTAATAATGTCTTGCGACTTTATATGTAAATAGATCTGCGTTAGCAATGTTCTCTTCTTCTAATGTACTAGCAGGAAGATGAAGAACCGATAAACCAACATATAATTTATCTTGTATTTCATAGTGTACACCAAGATCAGCATCAAAGGTTGCTTTTCCAGCTCCAGCATCTGGAATTGTAGGGTCTAATGTAAAATCATCTAATGCTATCCAGCCATCTTCTAAGTTAAGACTAAGCATGCCTAAGGAGATACCTATACCTAAGTTACCTGGCCCAACGGCTAACCTGTAAGAACCAGCTAGTTTAAATCCAGTGTAATTAAATTGTCCTAAACGATCACTATAAACAGATAAACCTGCTCCGATAGGAAGTTGTGTGATCATAGATAATGGCATGTGAGCACTAAATAGGTACGTTGTTGGTTTTCCATTAAAGCCAACCCATTGTTGACGACCTAATAAAGTTCCGCAAATAGCGTTATTGCTACCTGCAACCCCAGGATTGGGGTAAAGTTTGTTAAACATATTTTGTGTGAATTGAGGATCTTGCTGTGCATTAGCCGCAAAGCCTACCATTAGACCACAAATTGCTAAAACTGTACTTTTTAATTTCATAGTATTATACTTAAATCACTTTAATTTAAATCTGGATTGGGCTAAATTACGCAAAAAATCTTTTGGAAAAAAATCAAAGCCCTCGCCAAGTGGTTATAACGCGCGTTTTTTTGAAAGGTTACAATAATTTTTGAAAAGTTTTCCACCACCGTTCAGGTATTCCTTCATTACATGCACGTGTGTAATCTTGGTGTGTGCAAGGAACTAAATGATGTCTGCTATATTTCGATTTATGATTTGGATAGGGTACATCCATCCACCATCGATCACTTTTAGTGCTCTTGTAAAAGACAATTTCATGGTTTTCCTCTTCTATAATTACTCTAAATTTGAAAAATTGATCAGAGTTTATAATTGGGTGTTCGTTTTTTCGGTTGTAATAACCATCTATAAAGCACCAAACTGCTTGTGCTACTAACTGGCTTGTTTGCTCTTTAACGTCTACTTGAGGATTACATTCATAAAATCCTACTGAACTTATTTTATCACTCATACCTGCATAGCGCGCTAGTTGACAAAATTCTTCTGCATACAAGCCGTTTGGAGAAGCATTATTATTTCCAGGAGCATCTGCTGATCGTACACTTGAAATGTCGAAGCTTGCGATATCGGCATTTCTGAACGTAGGCTCAGTTTCTGATATGTTGGTCTTATTAATTTCGCCAAGTCTATGAACGTCAAAATGTAGACGTGACATTAATTCTATAGTTGATGAGGGTTCAAAATACGTCTGATACCCTAGGTTGCTGTAATTAAATAAGAAATTGGGTTGATGTAGTACTATTTTATTCAAATAATTATTTGAGTTGATGCTATCATCATTATCGCCCATATTAAAACGTTCATCCACACAAACAAGATTAACTACTTGTTCAAGTTTTTCATAGGCTCTGTAATTGCCAAAAGTAATGTCTTGAGATCCTCCCAAAATAATTACTGTGATATTTTTTTTAACGAGTGTAGAGACAACCTCACTAATTGCAAAGTAGGTGTCGTTAAGTGTTTCTCCAGGGATAATATTGCCTAAATCAGCTATTTTAGGAGCTCTTTGAAAGTTATCAAATAAATTATAAAGATGTTTTCTTATTTTATTGGGTGCTTTACCACAACTTTTGTTGCCAATACTTGCTCTGTCTTCTTCAACACCTATAATAGCGATGTCTTTTCCCGATATCTCAGGTACATTGCTCCCAGCAATAAAGGCATCTATTTTATTTCCGAAGTTGTTTTTATTTCCTTCAGTTTCAATAAGATCAATAGGTTTTAGAAAAATATCTAGTTCCATATTA
Organism: Flavobacteriales bacterium; assembly: GCA_020628935.1. Lineage (GTDB taxonomy): Bacteria > Bacteroidota > Bacteroidia > Flavobacteriales_G > JALEGO01 > JAHDEG01. Next base: position 203,288 of record JAHDEG010000004.1, on the reverse strand, counting down.
TTTCTTTTTCTTGGCTTTTGCCTTCTTTTTAGCGGGTGGTGTTTTAATTATTTTTAAGCAATCTTCTAAAGTAAGGTCTTTTGGCTCTTGATCTTTAGGGATTTTGTAATTCTTTTTTCCTTGCTTTATATAAGGTCCGTATCTTCCATTTAGTACAGATATAGGAGGATCAACAGATTCAAATTCATTTATAAATTTATTTTTATCGGCTTCGTCTTTAATTTTAATTACTTCAATGGCATCATCTAAAGATGTATTAAAGATATCACCTTCCTTACCCAGTGAATAAAATTTGCTTTTATATTTTATGTAAGGACCAAACCGGCCTATTGATGCGGTTACTTTCTCGTCTTGATACTCTCCAATTTCTAAGGGTAAATTTAACAGGCTTAAAGCTTGTTCTAGAGTTATATTGGCTAAGGTCATTTCGCCAATTAAACTAGCAAACTTTGGTTTTTCTTCGGCTTCGGTGTCACCTAGTTGTACAATAGGTCCATATTTTCCTATTTTAACCCAAACATTTTTTCCTGTTTTGGGATCTACACCTAATAGTTTTTCACCTCTGGCACTTTCTGAATGTTCAAGTGCATATTCTACTGTTTCGTGAAATGGCTTGTAAAATGAAGAAATCATGTTGTTCCAATCTAGCTCCCCGTCTGCTATAATATCAAATTGCTTCTCTACATCTGCAGTGAAATTATAATCAAGAACCTTGCTGAAATTCTCAACCAAAAAGTCGGTTACAACAATGCCTATATCTGTTGGAAAGAGTTTGTTTTTTTCTGCTCCAGCATTTTCAGTCTTAATTTCAGAGCTTATTTTTTTATTCGATAGTGTTAGAACCTCAAACTCTCTTGGCTTACCGTCTCTACTTTCTTTTACAACATACCCTCTTTTTTGAATTGTAGATATGGTTGGTGCATATGTAGATGGTCTTCCAATTCCATTTTCTTCTAATTTTTTAACTAAACTAGCTTCGGTATATCTTGCGGGATGATTGGTGAATTTTTGAGTAGATTCAATTTTGTTGCTTTCTAATTCGAGTCCTTCAGAAAGGGTTGGAAGCATAGATTTTTGTTCATCATCGTCTTCATTGTCTGTTGATTCTTTATAAACTTTTAGGAATCCTTCAAACTTTATCATCTCTCCTCTTGCAACAAACATTCCGTTTACAGATGATCCTTCAATTTTCGCTGTAGTTTTTTCAAGTTGTGCGTCACTCATTTGTGATGCGATAGTTCTTTTCCAAATAAGTTTATACAAACGGTTAAGGTCGTTATCGTCCCCCAGGTCTGGCTTGTCAAGATGCACAGGTCTAATAGCTTCGTGTGCCTCTTGGGCTCCTTTATTTTTCACCTTGTACTGTCTAACTTCTGAGTACTCAGAGCCATACATGGTCGTAATTTGATCTTTGGCTCCGTTAATAGCTGTGTCAGATAAATTAACAGAATCTGTTCTCATGTACGTTATTTTTCCAGCTTCATAAAGCTTTTGTGCCACAACCATGGTCTGAGTTACAGAATACCCGAGTTTTCTACTAGCCTCTTGTTGAAGTGTTGATGTGGTAAATGGCGCAGCTGGAGATCTCTTAGAGGGTTTGGTTATTAAGGAGGATACTTTAAAGTTAGCGTTTAAGCAATTCTCTAATAAAGAATTAACTTCATTTTTCTTCTTCAGTTTTTTGTCGTATTCTGCTTGGAAAATAGTTCCTTCCGAATTTAAAAAAGTTGCTGTTGTCTTATAATATGTGTCAGATTTGAAACTTAGAATTTCTTTTTCCCGATCAACTATTAGTCTAACGGAAACAGACTGTACTCTACCTGCAGATAGTGATGGCTTAACTTTTCTCCATAATACAGGTGAAAGCTCAAATCCAACTAATCTATCAAGTACTCTTCTTGCTTGTTGTGCATCAACAAGTTGTTTGTTGATAGTTCTTGGGTTTTCAATGGCCTTTAAAATCGCGCTTTTAGTGATCTCGTTAAAAACAATACGTTTTGTTTTTTCTTCCTTCAACTTCAATGCCTCGAAAAGATGCCATGATATGGCTTCTCCCTCACGATCCTCATCCGTTGCTAGCCAAACAACATCTGCTTTTGCAGATAATTTTTTTAACTCTTTTACAAGGTCTTTTTTGTCGGCCAAAACAGCATAATCAGGAATAAATCCATTTTCTATGTCGATAGCGATTCCTTTTTTTGCCAAGTCTCTAACATGTCCGAAACTAGATTTTACTGTGAAATCTTTACCTAAAAAACCTTCAATGGTCTTGGCTTTGGCGGGTGACTCTACTATGACTAAATTCATAAAGTTATAATTTGAATATCCACAAAGGTATACAAACAGCTAAATTAAGCTCAACAATATTATTAAATGTGTAAAAGCAATTTATGTTTAATTAAAATTTTTAATTACATAATAAAGCAGAGATTTATATCGATGTCATTTTGACATGCTCTTAAAAACTAATAGCTTTGTGCAATTAATTAAAGTAGTATTGATGGAAAAAGAAAAACTGAAAGGTGTTAGTAATGGCAAGAAATTTTTAATTGAAAGCTATGGCTGTCAGATGAATTTTTCTGACAGTGAAATTGTTGCATCAATACTAACAGAGAAAGGATTTTCTATTACTAAGGTTGAAGATGATGCTGATTTAATTCTTTTAAATACTTGCGCTATTAGAGATAATGCTGAGCAGCGAGTAAGAAACAGGTTAACGCATCTTAAAGGGAAGAAAAAAAGAAATAAGACGTTAAAAGTTGGGGTGCTTGGCTGTATGGCCGAACGTCTTAAGTCTAAGTTACTAGATGAGGAAAAACTAGTTGATTTAGTTGTTGGGCCAGATGCTTACCGAGATTTACCGAATTTAATTGAAGAGGTTGAAACAGGGCAAAAGGCGGTTAACGTACTTCTCTCAAGGGAAGAAACCTATGCGGATATTAATCCGGTAAGGATGAACCAAGATGGTGTTACAGCTTTTGTTTCCATAATGCGTGGTTGCGATAATATGTGTTCATTTTGTGTCGTTCCATTTACGAGAGGAAGAGAACGAAGTCGGTCACCGGAAACCATTGTAAAAGAATGTACAGATTTATTTGCTAGCGGTTATAAGGAGGTTACTCTTTTAGGACAAAACGTAGATTCTTATCGTTGGAATATAGACAGTAAAGGAAACATTAAAAACGAAAATGAAGAGACAACCAATTTTGCAGGTCTTTTAGAAAAAGTTGCCCTTGTTGATAAGAATTTGCGAGTGCGTTTTAGTACCTCTCACCCAAAAGATATGACGGATGATGTTTTACATACTATGGCAAAGTATGAAAATATTTGCAACTATATTCATTTGCCTGTACAATCAGGTAATTCTGATGTGTTGAAGCGAATGAATAGAGGGTATACTCGAGAGTGGTATTTAGATCGTATGAAAGCAATAAGAAGAATTATACCTGAGTGTGCTGTTTCAACTGATATTATTACAGGTTTTTGTGGAGAAAATGAAGAAGAATTTAATGATACACTTTCTTTAATGAAGGAGGTTAAGTACGATTTTGCTTACATGTTTTTTTACTCGGAAAGACCGAAAACTTTAGCGGAGAGAAAATTTGAAGATGATGTTCCTCTTGAATTAAAAAAGTCTCGATTAACAGAAGTGATTAACTTACAAAGCGAGCACGGACATGCAAGCACAAAAAGACAGGTAGGTCTTACTCAGGAAGTTTTAGTTGAGGGAGTCTCTAAACGTTCATCAGAACATAATTATGGAAGAAACTCTCAAAATGCTGTTGTTATTTTTCCTAAGCAAGATTCTAAAAGAGGAGATTACGTTCAAGTAAAAATACAGAGTTGCACTCCCGCTACGTTGATGGGAGAAATTGTGGGTTAAATATGGAAGTACAGCAGATTAAACAGCGTTTTGGTATTATTGGTCGATCAATGTTATTAGATCGAGCTATAGAAACTGCCATGAGTGTAGCGCCAACAGATTTATCGGTTTTAATTACTGGTGAAAGTGGTGTAGGGAAGGAGATAATGCCACAAATAATTCATTCATTAAGCTCTAGAAAGCACAATTCTTACATTGCGGTAAATTGCGGAGCAATACCAGAGGGTACTATTGATTCAGAATTGTTTGGTCATGAAAAAGGTTCTTTTACTGGTGCTCAAGGTGCACGTAAGGGTTATTTTGAAGAAGCTAATAATGGGACTGTTTTTCTAGATGAGGTGGCTGAATTGCCTATTCAAACTCAAGTTAAGTTACTTCGTGTTTTGGAAACAGGTGAATATATTAAGGTTGGCTCGTCAAAAGTTTTAAAAACTGATGTTCGAATTGTGGCAGCCACCAATGTTAATATACCCGAAGCAATTAAAAAGAATAAATTTCGAGAAGATTTATATTATAGGTTAAATACAGTTCCAATAAACCTTCCTAGTTTAAAAAACAGGAAAGAGGATATTCACTTATTGTTTAGAAAGTTTGCATCTGATTTTGCTCAGAAATATAGGATGCCTGGCATAAAGTTGAGTGAAGATGCCATTTCGGTTTTAAGCAATTACCCCTGGCCCGGAAATATTCGACAACTTAAAAACATAGCTGAGCAATTATCCATCATTGAAAAAGACCGGCTAATAACACCTGAAATTTTAATTAAATATTTGCCTAATTCCTCTAGTTCTAATTTACCTATGGTGGTTGATGAAAAAATAGGGAGTAATGAATTTTCTGAAAGAGATATTTTATATAAAGTACTTTTTGAAATGAAAAAAGACGTTCATGAATTAAAGTCACTGGTTTCAAAAATCATGCAAAGTGGTGGCGATAATATTGAAAATAGCCAACAAATCATTGAAGAATTAAACGCTGATATGTCTGAGATACCTTCTGTTTTGTCTCCAATAGTTTATAATCCCAATACGATAAAATCAAATAGTGTAAGTAATGTTGACGATTCTTTTCAACATCATATGGAGGTAGAGGAATCCCTATCTATTGAAGACCAAGAAAAAGAATTAATTAGGAAAGCACTTGTGAAACATCGAGGGAGGAGAAAAAATGCCGCTAAGGAGCTGGGAATATCTGAGCGAACATTGTATAGAAAAATTAAAGAATACGAGTTAAAGTAATGAATAAGGCCTTAATTATCTTTCTTGTATTTATATTCTTTAGTTGCAATACCATTAAGTATTCTTTTACAGGCGCAAGCATTCCTGAAGATGTAAATACGTTTTCGGTCGAATATTTTAACTCTGTCGCAACGCTTTCACCCCCTACATTAAGTCAAACTTTTACAGAAGATTTAAAAGATGTTTTTTTAGAGCAAACACGACTAGCCATTGTTTCTGAAGGAGGAGATTTGCATTTTTCTGGAGCAATAACAAATTATAAGGTTGACCCTATAGGTGTTACAGGAGATGAGGTTGCTGCAAAAAATAGATTAAGTATTACTGTAAATGTAAATTTTGTAAACTCAAAACATCCTGAATCTAATTACGAGTCTAGGTTTACACGTTTTTTTGATTTTGATAATAATCAAGAGTTAGCAGGAATTGAGGATCAATTAATTGAAGAAATTAATGCTCAGCTTGTACAAGATATTTTTAATAAGGCAGTTGGTGATTGGTAAATGATGAGTGAAATTAAATCAAAATCAGATTTTTATAAGTTATTTGATGCTGGGAATGCGTATTCAGATGCTGATGTTCTTGTTCTGGAGAATTTAGTTGAGAAATATCCTTACAGCTCAATCCTTCACACGTTATGTTTAAAAGCAAAGCAAAAGTTAGATTATATTGATTTTGAAAATCAGTTTTCTTTTCATGCAATTAGTGTTCTTAATAGAGAAAAGCTATATGATTTTATTTACTTAGATGTAAATACTGGAGTTAGAGAAGAAAAAACCGAAGTACCAGAAAAGCTCGCGGAAAATTCATTAAGTAAGCTTGAACAGGAATATGCAGTAGAGCTAATTTCAAAACAATATTCCTTACAAACTCCTTCTAAAAAAACATTACCTGAAACTGAAAGTAAGGTAAATGAATCAGAAGAGAAAAAAGTAGCATCTGTTAAAAAAGAAATTTCTAAAGAAATTTTACAAGAAGGTAAAAAGAGAACTTTTTCGGACTGGCTAGTAAGTACTCAAATAGAATCTCCCAAAGCAAAAAGACCATTAAAAGGGGCGGAGGGTTTAAAAGAATTCAAGTTTGAAGCCCTTGCCAAACGTAAGGCAGAGTTTTATTCAGCGTCTGTTATGGCTAAAAGGAGCTTGGAACAAAAAGAGGATGTAGTTTCAGAAACTTTAGCTGAAATTTATAAAAAACAAGGTGATTTTGATAGGGCAATTTGGTCTTATGAAAAGCTTAGCTTGCTAGTTCCAGAAAAAAAGCATTATTTTGCATCGAAAATAAAACAAATTCAAAAGCTCAAGAAATGACTATCTTACTAACTATACTTATAATCATCGTTTGCCTACTATTGTGTGTAACTGTATTAATTCAAAACTCTAAAGGAGGAGGATTAGCAGAAGGAATGGGTTCGGTAACTCAAGTTGCAGGTGTAAAAGCGAGTTCTGAGATAGAAAAAATAACTTGGGGACTAATAATTACATTGGTTGTTCTTTGTCTTATATCTACTATTAATGTAACATCTAGCACTAACAGTGAGGAAGTTAAAAGAGGAGCGGTGCAAGAGTATATCGATGAAAATGGAGCAATTACCCCTGATGTAGATGTTAATAGTTTGCCATCACCCTCTGCTTCAGATATTAATCCTGCACCACAGCAGTAATATTAACCTCTGTCACAATGTCATTTAGCTGACATTTATTTCCTTCTTATCTCATCTTTTCAGCATTTTTGTCTGTTCATTTTCTGTAAATAGGCATTGGCATAGAAAATGTTATTAAGCAATCAACAAACATTGTTTAATATTTTAAATGTTCAATTTATGGGAAAGTTAAAAATTCAACCATTAGCTGATAGAGTTGTGGTTCAGGCAGCAGATGCTGAAGAAAAAACTGCAGGAGGTTTATACATTCCTGATACGGCTAAAGAAAAACCACAAAAAGGAAAAGTAGTAGCTGTTGGTACGGGTAAAAAAGATGAGCCGATAACAGTTAAAGTTGGAGACGAAGTACTTTACGGAAAATATTCTGGTACGGAGATTAATATTGACGGGAAAGATCTTCTTATGATGAGAGAATCTGATTTATATGCAATCTTAAATTAATAAAAAAGTTATGGCAAAAGAAATTAAATTTGATGTTGAAGCAAGAGATGCTCTGAAAAGAGGTGTAGATGCTTTAGCAAACGCAGTAAAAGTAACCCTTGGACCAAAGGGAAGAAACGTTGTAATTGATAAAAAATTTGGTGCACCTGTAATAACAAAAGACGGTGTAACTGTCGCTAAAGAAGTTGAGCTTTCAGATTCAATTCAGAACATGGGTGCTCAAATGTTAAAAGAGGTAGCATCTAAAACAAATGATGTTGCTGGGGATGGTACAACAACGGCTACGGTATTAGCTCAGGCTATTGTAACTAACGGTCTTAAGAATGTAGCTGCTGGCGCAAACCCAATGGATCTTAAAAGGGGTGTTGATCAGGCAGTAGAAGCTGTTGTTGAGAACCTTAAAAAACAAAGTAAAGATGTTGGAGACGATGTCAAAAAGATAGAGCAAGTAGCTACAATTTCAGCAAATAACGACAACAAAATTGGTAAGTTATTAGCAGAGGCTATGGATAAAGTTAAAAAGGAGGGTGTAATAACTGTTGAGGAAGCAAAGAGTACAGATACTTATGTAGATGTAGTTGAGGGTATGCAATTCGATAGAGGATACCTTTCTCCATACTTTGTAACTAACACTGAAAAAATGACTGCTGACCTTGAAGATCATTATGTTTTAATTACAGATAAGAAAATAGCTAACATCCAAGAAATTGTTCCTTTATTAGAGAAAGTTTCTCAATCAGGTAAAGGTCTAGTGATTATCGCAGAAGATGTTGATTCTCAAGTATTAGGTATGTTAGTTTTAAACAGACTTAAGGGCGGTTTAAAAGTAGCAGCTGTTAAAGCTCCAGGTTTTGGAGACAGAAGAAAAGCTATGCTCGAAGATATAGCAATTCTAACTGGCGGAACAGTTATTTCTGAAGAAATGGGTTACAAGCTAGAAAATGCTGATTTATCTTATTTAGGTAACGCAGAAAAAATCTCAATCGACAAAGACAATACAACAATTGTAAACGGAGCCGGTAAAAAAGAAGATATTAAAGCTAGAGTAAACCAAATTAAATCTCAAATTGAGACTACTACTTCTGATTACGATAAAGAAAAACTTCAAGAGCGTTTAGCTAAATTAGCTGGTGGTGTTGCTGTACTTTACGTTGGAGCATCTACAGAGGTTGAAATGAAAGAAAAGAAAGACAGAGTTGATGATGCATTGCACGCAACCCGTGCGGCTGTTGAAGAAGGAATTGTACCTGGTGGCGGAACGGCTTATATTAGAGCAATTAAAGCTATTGAGAAACTTAAAGGTAACAACGAAGATCAAAATACTGGTATTGATATCGTGAGAAGATCTTTAGAAGAGCCTTTAAGACAAATTTCTGCTAATTCTGGTGTTGAAGGATCTATTGTAGTAAGAAATGTTAAAGACGGAAAAGACGATTACGGCTATAATGCTAGAGAAGATAAATATGAGAATTTACTTAAAGCTGGTGTTATTGATCCAACAAAAGTTACAAGAGTTGCCTTAGAAAATGCAGCTTCAATTTCTGGGTTGCTATTAACAACTGAATGCGTTCTTTCTGAAGAAGCTAGTGAAGAGCCTGCTATGCCTCCAATGGGAGGTGGCGGAATGCCAGGAATGATGTAAAGAATCATTTTTTAATTTAATACATGCCCTCTCAAAAACGCAACGCGTTTTTGAGAGGGCATTTTTTTTGAAGCATTCTCTATCTCAATTACCCTTTTACATCAATTACTAAGCTTAGATCTAATGGTTCAGTATTAACTAAATGTTAAGTGTTTTAAATATACTTTTACTGTATTTGTTCAAAAGCTATGTTTGCATAGTAAATTCAATCTAATGGGGCAGTTAATAGTACGGGTAATTAATTTATTTTCAATGTTGCTTCTTATGTCAAATTCTGGGTGTGATGGAGTATCTGCAAAAGTTGATATATGCTCAGAAGAGTATGAAAATTTTTCAAATTCATCGAACTGGGTGAAAAACAAAATCGCAAAATTTAATAATGAATACAGAAATAATCTAGAATTAAAAGACAAATGTATTTTAGTGGAGAAATTTACGTTAGATGGAAACAAATACTTAGATTTCACAATAGCAGATGAAGAAGGTTTTTGCCATTCAGGAACCAAAATTGTTACATTTAACTGTATAGAAGAAAAGGTTTCTACAACAAGAGATTGCCAGTTACCAGTAACAGATATAGCTACAGAAATATATTATAACAGCATTAATAGAAAAAAAGTGTTGCCTGTTATATAGTAACCTGAGTTCGACTTATAATGAGCTTTCAGTTTGAGTTATTAAGGTATTTCTTCAAGGCTTGATTATGAAGAGATAGCAAAGCTATTTCGATATAATTAAAACGAGGAAGAAGCACTTTAGAAACAAATCCGCTTGCGGAAACCATTTAAAATGCAGCCTTTTACTCTTTGTTTCCTCGAATTAACCAGTTAATCCCACGTCAATAAAAATTAAAACTCCACTATTTTAAATGGTTCTGAAAGCATATTATAAGTCGAACTCAGGTTAGTAATACTAGCTTTTATTGGCTAATTGTCCGCAGGCAGCATCAATATCTTTACCTCTACTTCTTCTAACATTAACGATAAGGTTTTTTGAAGTCAAATAATCAGCAAAAGCATCCACTTTTTTAATATCTGCTTGCTGAAACTCTCCATCATCAATAGAGTTGTATTCAATAATATTTATTTTGCAGGGAGATATTTTGCAAAATTCAGCAAGTTCTTGCGCATCCATTAAAGTATCATTAAAATCTTTAAAAATAATATACTCATAAAACATTCGGTTGCCTGTTTTTTCATGATAATACTTAATTGCCTCACCTAATTCAACTAAAGAATTAGACTCATTAATGGGCATAATTTTATTCCTTTTCTTATCATTCGCAGCATGAAGAGATAAAGCAAGATTAAATTTTACATTATCATCGCCACATTTCTTCATAATTTTGGCAATTCCAGCAGTAGAAATTGTAATTCTACTTGGCGACATTCCTAAACCTTTGTCGGAAGTTATTTTTTCAACAGACTCAATAACATTTTTGTAGTTAAGTAATGGTTCACCCATTCCCATATACACTATGTTAGTTAACTGCTGATTGTATTGTTCTTTAGCCAGGTTTTTAATTAAAACCACTTGGTCATAAATTTCACCAACAGTTAAATTTCGTTTTCTATCCATTTTACCAGTGGCGCAAAAAGCACAAGTTAAACTGCAGCCAACTTGTGAAGAAATACAAGCAGTAACTCTACTTTTAGTAGGAATTAAAACACTTTCTACAAAATTTCCATCAAATAACTTAACAGCAGCTTTAATAGTTCTATCATTACTAACTTGGCTGTTATTTATGCTAGCAGTTTTAAAAGAAAAGTTTTCTTCAAGTAAAGCTCTTAAAGCTGTAGATAGGTTGGTCATATCTGCAAAATTTCGAGCAGATTTTTTCCATAACCATTCATCAATTTGCTTAGCCCTAAATGCTTTTTCGCCCTTTTCTTCTAAAAATGTCCCTATTTGCTTAATAGATAACGTTCTAATATCAGGTTTAACCCTATTCATCTTACAAAGATATCGTAATTTTGAAGCAGTATGCGAAAACTTCAAGCAGATTGGCTTTTTTCTATATCCTCCCCACCAATTAAAAATGGTGTTTTGGTATTAAATAATGCTAATGAAGTAGTAGAAGTGCTTAGAAATGACATTCCTTCTGATACCGAAAAATATTCTGGAATACTTTGTCCTGGTTTTGTTAACACGCATTGTCATTTAGAATTATCTCATTTAAAAAATGTAATTCCACAAAAAACAGGTCTAGTGGAATTTGTAAAACAAATAGGCAGGCAAAGGTTTAATTTCAGTGAGGATGATATTCAGAAATCAGCAAAAAAAGCAGATACTGCAATGCTAAACTCAGGTGTGATAGCGGTAGGTGATATAAGTAATACTACTCATACTTTCATTGCAAAAGAACAAAGCGATATTCACTATCATCATTTTATTGAATTATTTGGCTTTAATAGCTCTGATAGTGATGAAAAAATAAAACAGGGAAAAGAAATTTTTGAAAGTTTAAACCGGAGCGTCAATAAAAACATGGTTCCACACGCGCCTTACTCAACATCAGAGGCATTATTTAAACAAATAACTTCGTTTAATAAAAACAACAGTTCGGCAATTCAAAGCGTTCATAATCAAGAAACACTAAGTGAAGATGAAATGTTTTTGCTCAGAAAAGGTAAAATGCTCGAGTTCCTATCTTCTTTTGGTCATAATATTAATGCTTGGGAAGAATCAAAAAAAACATCCTTACAAACCTATTTTTCTTGGCTCGATAAAACTAAAAATATCATTTTGGTTCACAACACATTTACCAGTAGAGAAGATATTAGCTATGTACAATCAATAAGTGAAAATGCATATTGGTGCTTATGTCCAAAAGCTAATTTATATATAGAAGGAGTTTTACCAAACTTAAACATACTACAAGAAAACAACTGTAATATTACCATTGGTACAGATAGTTTGGCTTCAAATAACGAATTAAGCATTATAAGCGAATTAACGGCACTTCAAAACAAATATAAAACCACTTCTACCCATCAATTACTTGGTTATGCAACAATTAACGGAGCGCAAGCATTAAATATAAGTAGCTGGGCAGGATCTTTTGAAAACAAAAAAAAGCCAGGAGTTGTTAACATAACAAACTTAAATTATACTAATAAGGTACCAATGCTTACAGAAGCTTCTAAAAGCCAAAAAATAATTTAATGAGTAGTTTTTCATCCAAACCAAAGCTAGATCCTGAAGATTATTACTTAGCTCCTGAAGGATATATCGTTTTTACCGAAAAGTACCATTTAAAACGTGGGTATTGTTGTAAGAGCGGCTGTAAACATTGCCCATACGGATACGATAAAAAAACCGGAACACTAAAACCTAAAAAATAATGCAGTCTTTTAAAGATCAAATTTTACAAGGAATTCCTAGCGAACTTCCTCCAAAGCAAGACTTAGATTCTAAGGTTAATCACGCCCCAATAAGAAAACAAATTTTAACTAAGGATGAAAAGGTTTTAGCTATACAAAATGCATTAAGGTATTTTCCTCAAAAATTTCACAAAGAACTCGCGAAAGAGTTTTATCACGAACTTCAAAAATATGGTCGTATATATATGTATAGTTTTAAGCCTAATTATAAAATAACCGCTCGTTCAATCAATGATTTTCCTGCCGAAAGTAAACAAGCAGCCGCAATAATGTTAATGATATCTAATAATTTAGATCATGCGGTAGCTCAACATCCAGATGAGCTAATTACCTATGGTGGCAATGGTGCTGTTTTTCAAAACTGGGCGCAGTACTTACTTTGTATGCAGTATTTGTCTCAAATGAACAATGAACAAACTCTAGTAATGTATTCTGGGCATCCAATGGGCTTGTTTCCTTCTCATAAAAATGCTCCAAGAGTAGTTGTTACCAATGGTATGATGATACCTAATTATTCAAAACCTGACGATTGGGAAAAATATAATGCATTAGGCGTTACTCAATACGGGCAAATGACAGCAGGCTCATTCATGTATATTGGCCCTCAAGGTATCGTTCACGGAACAACAATAACCATATTAAACGCAGGTAGAAAAATATCAGAAAATGGAGAAGATTTAAAAGGAAAACTTTTTATTACTTCTGGTCTGGGAGGAATGTCTGGTGCGCAACCAAAGGCAGCTAAAATAACAGGTGCAGTAAGTATTACTGCTGAAACAAACCCCAAAGCAGCATATAAAAGGCAAGAGCAAGGTTGGGTTGATGAGGTTTACGAAAGCCTTCCAGAACTTTTTAAACACGCATTGTCTGCTCAAACCCAAAAAAATAATACATCTTTTGCATATTTGGGCAATATAGTTGAGCTATGGGAGTACTGTGTAAATAATAATATACAGGTTCATTTAGGGTCAGATCAAACATCCTTACATAATCCTTGGGCTGGTGGGTATTATCCTGTTGGTTACACTTATGAAGAAGCAAATAACTTAATGGTAGCTAACCCTAAAGAATTTAAAAATCAAGTTCAATCAACATTACGAAGACACGTAAAGGCAATAAATACATTATCTGAAAAAGGAATGTATTTCTTCGATTATGGTAACGCATTTTTACTTGAATCATCAAGGGCAGGTGCAGATGTAAAAGGAGAAGATGGCAAGGAATTTAAATACCCCTCTTATGTTCAAGATATATTAGGACCAATGTGTTTCGATTATGGTTTTGGTCCATTTAGGTGGGTGTGTTCATCTTCTTTACAAGATGATTTAGATAAAACTGATGAAATAGCAGCTGAGGTAATTGAAGAGTTGTTATTAACCGCTGATAAAGAAATACAACAGCAATTAAAAGATAATTTACTGTGGATTAAATCTGCGAAGCAAAATAATTTAGTTGTAGGATCAAAAGCAAGAATATTATATGCAGATGCAGAAGGTAGAATGAAAATAGCTCAAGCATTTAATAAAGCCATTAAGTTAGGCGAAATTTCTGCACCTATTATATTAGGAAGAGATCATCATGATGTTTCTGGTACTGATTCTCCTTACCGAGAAACATCAAATATTTATGATGGATCTCGTTTTACAGCAGATATGGCCATTCAAAATGTAATTGGTGATAGTTTTAGAGGTGCAACCTGGGTGTCTATTCATAACGGAGGAGGAGTAGGTTGGGGTGAGGTTATTAATGGAGGATTCGGAATGCTAATTGATGGCTCTAAGCAATCTAATGAAAACATTCAATCTATGCTTCACTGGGATGTAAATAACGGAATTGCCAGAAGAAGCTGGGCGCGTAATGCAGGTGCAATTACTGCTATAAAACGTGCTATGCAATGCGAACCTGATTTAAAAATTACGTTGCCTAGCCTAGTAGATGATAGAGTTTTTGAGAGTATTTTATAATTAGATTTATAGGTACTATACTTTAAATGTATAGGTACTTTTAGGTATTACTGCAACTAATTACGTATAAAGGCGTAATAGTTATCAGTGAAAAAGCCAAGAAATCTAATAAAGGTACTAAATAGGGTATTTGAGAAAAAACAAATAATTATCATTTGCTTTTTACTGTTGTCAACAGTAGTGTTTTCTCAGGGACCACCACCGCCAACTCCGCCTTCACCGGCAGGAGGTAGTGGTCCATCTTGCTGGCCTCCACCGTGCGTGCCCATAGATCAAGGCACAATATTTTTAATAGTAGCAGGGTTTATAATGTTTACACTTTTCTATCTGAAAACGATTAAACCAAATAGCTAAAGAGTTATCTGAGTGAGTTAAAGTCTTACATATAATAACCAAAAATCCTTTTTTACGTATAATTGTTGAAAAGGCAATCCAACACGTAAAACAATACAACTTGAAAAAAATAATTACCATTTATGTTTTAAGCTTATTCATTGTTTATTCTTCAAGAGCTGAAGGAACCAAGAATATAATGCCTGATTCAACCAAGCCAGTCAATTTTGTACTACACGATATTGGGCTGGCGGCAATAGATTATTATACGTACCAAGCTACTCCAGAAAAAAGATTGAACATAAGAATTTCGGATGTTAATACTGAGAAAATATTTTTTGGTTTCAAGTTGAGAACAAATCACCCAAAATGGGGAAGCGTATTAACAACAAATCTTTATATGCGTTTGCGTGATCCATTGGGCAATATTGTAATGGGACCACAGTTAGTACCAACATCCACCGCAGATAATGGCTTTATAGAATATTATTCTCAGGCAGTAGTAGGACCAGATATAGTAGGCTCAGGAGGTTATAACTCAGATTTGAGTTATATACCTTCAATTCCTGGCGATTATTATATCGAATTTAACGGTAATGATCCTGATAATTTCCTAAGCCCCTTCTGGACAATGTTTGAGTATTTTGATATTAGTGTGGTCGACATGTCTGATTCTACAAATTTGGGTGGTCGTTTATGGACAAACTCCCTGTATCTAAACACTCCTCCTTTAGCTGGTCAGGGGAACTTTGACGCAACAATGGATACCACAGTATACTTATTCCATACAGATAGTATACTTACATCTATTGAATTTGATGGAATGAGGGCTCTTGGGTTTACAGTTTTTACAAATAATTCTGGACCTAATAATACTGGTGATTTAGTTTCAGATAGACAATCAGTTGCTGGTCAGCAAGAATCTCCCTCACACAAAGTGTTTGTCTCTTTTCCTGATACTACCGAATTTCCAATTACTGGTGGAGTACCTAAAATAATTGGAGGAGCGGAGCTGGCAGGATGTAATCTCTTGGGTTATGAATTAGAAGTAGAAGTAACCCATAACGGTTTTATTGAAGGATATTTTGATTTTAATGGAAATGCGATTGATGACGGCCCTGGTTCTACCGATGTTCGGTTTATTGAAAATGCTGAGCGAGGAGTAAATATTATCCCTTGGGATGGAAATGATGGACTTGGTAATCCGATTGCAGATGGGTCTACTTTTACAACATATGTAAAATATAATGCTGGAGTAACGCACCTTCCTTTATATGATGTTGAATTTAATGAGAACGGTTTTGAGATAAATAATATTGCTCCACCAGGTGGAGTGCAAGATGTTTATTGGGATGATACGAACGTGGGAGGAGCAGACAATACAACAGTTCCCTGTGACGGGCTAACGGGGGTCTGTCACGATTGGAATGCTTCTTTCGGAAATAATAGAACCATCAATACCTGGTGGATAACGCATTTCGATTTCGATACTCTTTCATATACACTTTATTTCGATTGTCAGCCAGTAGCCTTAAAAGATACAGTCGCGGTGCCTAAAAACATTACTGTATCTGTGGATGTACAAGTAAATGATTCTGATCCTAATGCTGATCCCATGACCACTACAATAGTTTCTGGTCCGTCTAATGGAACAGCAATAATAAGTGGTATAAATGTGGTGTATACCCCAAACTTAGACTACGAAGGGCCTGATACAATATACTATAGTATATGTGACGATACAAGCCCTGCTCCAGCTCTTTGTGACACCTCATTTATTTGCCTGGATGTTCAGTGTGATGATGATGGATTAGATTCTGATTTGGAAGGATTTATTGATTCTGATGGAGATGGATTAAATAACGACTGCGATATTGATAGTGATAACGATGGTATTACAGATGCAGATGAAGGATTAGAAGATCGGGATGGAGATGGAATACCTAACTTTTTAGATTTAGATAGTGATAATGACGGAATACCCGATGCCATAGAAGCAAATAACGGTATAGCTCCATCAGGTTACAATCCACTAACAGCAAGAATTATAGGTGCAGATTCAGATGGAGATGGTTTGCTTGATCCAGTTGACAATGCTCCAGTAACAATATATGGCCCAACCTCTGTTAGCATCCTCCCAAATAACGATTACGACCAAGATGGATTGAGTGACTTTTTAGATAGAGATAGTGATAATGATGGAATACTGGATGTGATAGAGGCAGGCGGTACAGATGTAAATGGAAATGGGGAAATCGATGGCTTTGTAGATGCAAATTCAGATGGTGCATTTGATGCTGTAATTTCATCACCATTACCTACATTAAATACTGATGCAACAGGTTTCCCTAACTATATTGATACAGATTCTGATGGAGACGGAATAACAGATAACAGAGAGGGTCAAACAACAGCGGCTTTTTTAGCGATAGGTGCTTTTGCAGATGCCGATAATGACGGAATAGCAGATGTATATGATAGAGATTTAGGAAATTCACCAATTTTTCCAACTGATACTGACTCTGATGGTAACCCTGATTATATAGATGACGACTCAGACAATGACACTGTATTAGATATTATTGAAGGAGATGATGGTAATCAAGATGGATCAGCTGCATCTACAGCTTTAGGATTAGACGCTGATAATGATGGTTTAGACGATGCTTTTGACGCAGATGGAGGAACGTTATTCGGAGGATATTCCAATTATGCATACCAAAATACTGATGGTGACACAGAACCAGATTGGAGAGATAATGATGATGATAATGACGGAGTTTTAACATACAACGAATTAACTGATACTACACCACCAAATGGAATATTAGATTACTTTGAAACAGCTTTTTGTTTACCTCAACAAACCCCTCAAATTGGTGTAATTACGGGAGAGGCCAATGCAATTTTTTACGAGGTAGGAGTAAGTAATCCTAATAATGCTCTCGCTTTTCCTGATTTGGCTGGAGCAGAGCTTAGGGGAGGTGATACTCTCATACTTACGTTGGCTGATATAGTACCTTCTGGTGAAACTATAACAACAGTTCTTAGTAGGTTTGGTGGCAGTGGAACAGCTAGGGCAACATTAACTCAGTCAATCGATGGTATTAATTTCTCTAACCCATTGGTTTACAATAGCACAGTTGTTACACCTTCATATGAATCATTTCCCTATCCAGTTACAGCAGATACCCGTTACCTTCGTATTGTAAGAAATCAGAGGAGAGTTGGTGTAGATGGCGTTTTTTACTCGTTTACAGGTACTGTATGTGTGCCAGATAAGGATGAAGACGGAATAGCAGATGCCGATGATAATGACAATGATAACGATGGGTTATCAGATGCTACAGAAGGCACTGGTGATTTTGACGGAGACGGAATACCAAATAATTGCGATTTAGATAGCGATAATGATGGTATACCTGATGCTGTTGAAGCTAATAACGGTGTTTTACCACCTAATATGCTAGCTCAAGGCAAATATCCTTCAAGTTATGTGAAATTGAATGATATTGATTCTGACGGATGGGCTTCTAATACAGATGACTCAGAAGGAGGGACTAATTTACCCAATGGTAACTTCGATGGTGATGCCAATCCTAATTTTTTAGATCTTGATAGTGATGGTGACTGCATTACGGATGCTGTTGAAGGAAATGGAGGATCAATGCCAGCAAACATGGATAATAACGGGCAGTACCCCGTTATATATGCCTCAGCAAATGATGATGATGGTGATGGTCTCATTAATAATATTGATGGAGACAATTTAGGGTTGCCTCTCTTAGTACCTAACACGGATGGTCTGGCTTTTGCAGATTTTTTAGATTTAGATTCCGATCAGGATGGAGTTCCTGATGCTCAAGAAGGGTTCGACCCAAACATAGCAGCAAGTACTCTTGATACAGATTCAGATGGGTTAACAGATAATTGTGATCCTAACAATGGTGGTACAGCTGCTAACCTACCAGATGAAGATAATGATGGTACTCCAGACTATCTTGATCGTTGTTTACTAACAATAGCTGCGGGTAATTGGAATGATTTAGGTATTTGGGACCTAGGACGAGTACCAACCTGCAACGACTGTATAATTTTAGCACATGATGTTACACTAACTGGTGTTGAATTTGCTTCTAATCTAACTATTGAGGCGGGAATAAATTTGAACTTGAATAATCAAACATTGAATCTCTGTGGTGATTTAGCGAATAATGGTTCAATTAGCCCCACAGGAAAAGTGAATATGCAAGGTACTTTATCTAGTCAAAATATAACTGGGAATACAACTTTTAATGCTCTGAGTATTTCTAATGTAAATGGGGTAAGCTTAACTGCAGGTACTAATATTAACATAACCGATACGTTAACATTACTAGCCGGAAACTTAGACGTAACTAACGGTTCAATTACACTTTCAGCCTCAGCTACAACAACCGCTATGGTTAGTGGAACTGGTACTGGAGATTTTATTGGTGAAAATATTATTCAAGAAAGATACGTAGATGGCTGCCAAGGTTTTTTATCGTTGGGCGCACCTGTAGATGCCACCTATGATGCTTTCACTTATGTATATTATCAAGGTATACCAGGAGGTTTTATAGATACTGGCTGGGCTAATACCTATTATTACAATGAGGCTGCTGTTGGAGTGTCCGATTCGGGGTATACTGCTCCATTATCCACTTCTGAGGTAATCTCACAAGGTACAGGATTTATAAATTACAATTACAATAGTATGTTCGATTACAAGTTCTGGTTTACCGGTCCTTTTAGAATGGCAGATGTAAACTTACCCGTTCAATATACACCAACTGCATTTGGAAATAATAATGATGGATTTAATTTGGTCTGCAACCCGTATCCAGCAACGGTAGATTGGTCAAAAACTCCAGGCTGGACTAAGGTTGGCTTATGCGATGCAGTGTATACATGGAATAGATGTATCAATCAATATTCTAGTTACGTGAGCGGAATATCAGTAAATGGTGGTACAGAATATATCAGCCCATTATCTGGTTTCTGGGTTAAAGCTCACCAAGCAGGTCCACTGCAGTTAACTGTAAATAGAAATGCAATTGTAAATGAACATCAAAGTTTTTTCCGTCAAATACCTTTAAGTATACTCAAGGTCGAAGTTGAATCTTACGGTTATAAAGACGAAGCTGCAATTAGTTTTGGTGACACGGCAAGTTCGAATGGACTTGGAAGCTGGTATGGAGCGACAAAATTTATAACTCCTTCAGCGTACTATCCTAGCCTATATACAATGCAAGAGTTTAGTTATGATACATTTAAAATGGCCATCAATATGATGCCAGAGTTATTAACTAGTAAAACAGTAGAATTACAGCTTAAGCCAAATTTTGCATATGAATACAACCTTAATTTTTCAGAGTATGAAACGTTTGATGAAAGTATTTGTATTACTCTTGAAGATACCCTACTTGACAGTCTCATAAATATTCGTGCACAACCTAATTATACATTTGATATCGCAGATACGAATTTAACTACACGCTTTAAACTACATTTTAATACCGTTTTACAAACCGATGTAATAGCTGAAAGTTGTAATGAAAATAACGATGGTATTATTTCTGCAGAGGTTGTTAGCTCAACAGGGTTATTTCAATTGTATAACAATAATGGTTTGCTTATAGCTGAGTCCCAGAATACAAATACGTTTGAGAAATCTCAGTTACCAGCAGGTAGTTACAAAATTACTTACGAGAGTGTTGCTGAGGTTTGTGGATCTTTTGAGAAATCAATTATTGTAAGTGAACCGGCTAATATCTCAGTGAATTATAATATAAACCAACCCACACATTGCGATTCATCAGATGGGCAAGTGGTTGTAAATGCTATTTTGGGTGGTACTGAGCCTTACGTTTCAAAACTATCATATAGTGAAACACCATACGCTTTAACACATAATAATCTAGATTGGGGTAATTACTTATTACAGGTAACGGACACCAATGGTTGTTATCACCAAGAAGTCATTGAGGTAAGAGGTCCTATTCACACTAATGCTTACTATACTATTATGCACGATACCGTTTATTTAGATGATCCAAATGGAATTACATTTATAAACAACAGTATTGGAGGAACATATTTTGAATGGGATTTAGGAGACGGAACAACTTCTACAGCTACCGATTCAATTACTCATATTTATAGTCAACCTGGGATTTATGAAATAGAATTATATGCACTTGATAGTTTATGTGACGACTACTTTGTAAGATCAATAATTGTGTTAGATACAAATGATATTACTACAAATCAACAAGAACTTCTTCTATCTCAAGCACCAGGAATATATGTTCAGCCTAACCCTGTAAATAGTTTTGCAACAATCGATTTAAGTAGTTTTAATGAGCCAATTACAAGTGTTTCAATTATTAACGCACTCGGTCAAATTATAAATGTAAATAGTTTGAACGAATCCGTAATACAGCTAAACACAAGTAATTTCAGTGCAGGTTTTCATCTAGTTAGGGTAGAAACAATTTCAGGTGAGGTTTATAAAGAAAAGCTTATTGTTAAACATTAATTTAATAACGAGTTTTTTTCAGGGGGTTATTCCAGTCTTCCGTTTTAGGTTTATAGTTGGGATAATAACGTGTGATTACTTTTTTAAAGAGCTCCTTAAGTTGCTTTTAAAAAACTACACAAGTAAATTATCCCAAAACAAACGCTGCCACTACACCCTGGGCCAGCTTTAGTGATTAATAACTAGAGTGTTTAAGCCAAGGGTTTCATTGTTTTGAGTTTGTAATAGTGCTTTGTAAACACCATTCTCAAAGGCCTGGGTTTGTACTCTTTCACCAGTGTAATTGTTGTTCTGGTAAACTGTTCTTCCGGTACTATCTATTAAAATTAATTTAGCTGGTTCATTTGTATTAATTGTAAAGAAAGAACTACTTGGATTAGGGTAAATATTTAGTTTGTTAGTTTCTAAGGTATTATTAATTCCAACAGTAATTGAAGGTCTAACGGTAAGTTTAACAACTTCTTGTCCATCGCTCCATTGTCCCATGTTTTTTTGTTCTTGAGTGTCTCCAAATGCATAATTGCAGTTTAAATTATTAAAGCTACAATCTAATAATGCGTCACCTAGTTTCCAGTAGCAGTAATAATCTACCGTGTTTTCTTTACTCATAGCATAAGCACCAGTAACAATTGCTCCTAGTACACCACCATCGTAATTAGAATTTGCAGCAAGTGGTTCATCATGTGTTGCAGCTATGGTTTCATCACCATGGCTATCTTCGTGATGAATTATGTAGTTTTTTCTTGAAGTAGGTATACTGGTAGAATCCATTATTTCTCTTCCAAAGCTATCGCCAACTACAGCATCGTCAGCCCCTACAATAATTAGTGCACTATACGAATCGTCCATATTACTGTAAGAATCTAGCCGACCTCCAGTTAAAATACTTGTTCCGGGCTCACAAAGCATAAAACACTTTGGTTTTGGTATACCGTATGATTGATATTCTGTAGCTAAGTTTGAAGATATGACACCACCATATGAATGGCCGATTAAAGCTATATTCTGTAGTCTTGGTTTTGTTCTGTTAGGATTAGTATTTAACTCATTTATTGAGTTTAAAATAGCTGTAACAGTATTAGGTGTGAACTGGCTAGGTAAAGTAAGTGTAGCATTAATTTGGTACTTTGGGTACACTACAATATTTCCTTTTCGTACTAAGTGCTCAATCCATGCTCCATAAGGGCCTGGATTATTAACCCCGTAACCATGCACAAAAATAATAAGGTTGGCTGAATCTACTGTTGGGGCAGTTGGTTCAAATAACCAATAACTTTCACCAGATAATAAGCTGGTAAAATCTGACATAACAACATTTCCATGTGTGTAATCACTTCCTCCAGGGCCTGATGTTGGCTGTAAAGGCTGGTTTTGAGCACAGGAAAATTGAGATATTGAAAGTATGGTAATTAAAAGTTGTAGGTATTTCATTGTAATGAGAATTGGAGTAATACTTGGTTGATGCATTTCGAATTACCGACTAGATAATACTAAGCATGCATAGCAAAATTACATGAACGGTTTTAAATTACCAACCTAATATGAGTTTTATAATTTTAAAAGCGGGTTTAAAGCTTTTTGCTGTTCTATAAATTTTACTTTGAGATCTTAATTTTATCCCCTAAAAATTTGGGTTTAACTTTAAAAATAATATCTAAAAATATTTTTGTTCTTGCTAAGTATTCCCTTAGCTGTACTTTAATTCCGTAACGAGCTGAAACGTCTTTAGCATTAAATCCAGTTGCTTTTAGTCCGTTTTTTTCGGCTAAATATATAGCTCTTTCATTATGAAACTTTTGAGAGATGATAGTTATTTGATTTTGTCCGAAAATTTTTTTTGCTCTTACCACAGAGTCTAAGGTTCTAAAACCCGCATAATCAAGGTAAATACGGTTTTCTGGGATGCCTTGCTTTATTAATTCATTTTTAAAGTCAGTTGGTTCATCGTAGGCTTTGTTGCTGTTGTCTCCGCTTACTAAAATGAAATCAATTTTGTTGTTTTTATAAAGTTTAACCGCTGCGCTAATACGGTGTTTAAAGTATAAATTAATTCTTCCGTTTTTTAATGTTTTAGCAGTTCCTAGTACTAAGCCAACCTCATTCTTAGGGATTTCATCTAAGCTAATATATGTTTTGTTGGTTGCGTTTTTTTGAATAGTAAAATTTGCTAAAAATATGAATAGTAGAATACTAAGTAAAGCAAGCGTTGAGTATTTAAATATTTTAAATATCATTTTTTGAATTATTATAATTTATTATTTTGGTTTATTCTTTTTACCTCTTAATAACTTTAAAAAAACAAGTGAAAAGAAAATACAAAAAACCCAATCATTAATGCCATAAACAGAATAAAAGGCTCCGGCCATTATATCTTTTGCAAATACATCTGATACACTATTATTCAGTATCCATTTTATCCAAACAATGCCATAAATAAATTTTTCTATGGCGAATGCCCCAACAAGCCATTTTACTTGTGCATAGTTTTTTGAAACAGCTATATAAGTTATTCCCCAAATGATGATCATTAATAGCCCAAAGTTTGACATTACCACAGGATCTGCTTCATTAATGGTAGTATTGGTGAAAAACCTTGAGAATAATATTACGCTAAAGTTCATTATTCCCGCGATAATAAATCCTTTTGTTATGGTTTTGTTAGTTGCTAGCATAGAGTTAATTTAAGTAATATTTAATAGAGTAGGAGGAGTTTAGCCCGGATAGTAGTGTTAGCTTTTTGAAGGTTAGCATTAGTTTAAATGTATTGAAAAGGCGACCTTGGGAGCCATTTGCAATGGAGTTTATTACTTATGCTAAGTAAGAAAACTATAGCGTATAGCCGGAAGTGCTTCTAATAAATAGAGAACAAATTTAATTGAAAATAGCTACTGTATTATCTGTTTGATTAAATTGAGTACGGTATTGCTGCAAAGGGAATTCTGCCGGACCGTTAAATATAGAGCCGTCAGTTATTAAAAACTTAGAGCCGCAACATGGGTCGTTTAAGGTTAAAAAACTTTGTTCTACATCAACAATTCCACAGGGGTTGTTAATGTCATAGGTGCAATGCCTATCGAAAGCTACAAAACGATCTTGATCTAAACGATGTAAAATAATACCTCTTGAGCCGCCTAAAAGGTAAACCCAACCGCCCGTGAATTGAACGTTAAAGTTTGCCGGATCTGATAAAAAAACGGTTTGGTTCACCTGAACAAAGGGAATGAGGTTGTTTAAATCGTTATTTCTTCGGCAAGAAGTAAAAATTAAACTAATACACGCAATGGCAAGTGCTAAATTTCTTTTCATTGCTCCGGACTTTCGTTTAAATAAGGAAGTAAATCTTCGTCAGTAATTTTTTCTTTAAGCTCTTTCATTGTAGCTTTAATTAGCTCTGTTTTTTGAGTAATGAGTTCACTTGGGTTTTCACGATTTTCTAAATCAGATTTCATGAGTTTTAAAGCGCTTAAGGCATAGGTTTTAACTTGCTTAACATCTTCGTTTAAAACTTCATTTTTAATTAACTCAAGACCGCTATTAAAATGCTGATCGATGACTTTATCTTTTACCAAGAATTTTTGGTAGTTCATTATCGCACTTATTTTACCGTATTGAGACGAAGTGTTTATAAGGTTAACCATAAAATCGTTTTTAGAGGGTAAACTTTTTTGTGCATAAACCCTTGCTATTTCTAATTTTAAGCGACTATTGTCTTGCGTTTCGAGCTGTTCTGCTATTTTTACGCCTCTGGCAGAATCAAGGTCGTTAATTACATAGAGTACTTCACTTAATACTCCGTAAGAAGGATCTTCGAGTAATGTTTCATAAAAATCTATCGCAATTTCTTCACCGTATAATTGGTTTAAAGTAGCTATGGCATCCATTCTTACTTTTGCTTTGGGGTCAGACATAGATAGGGAAATTAGCTTGTCTTTCACCTTTTTACTTTCTAAATCTTTAGCGGCTTCTGCAAAAGTAATTCCGAGCGTTCTCATTGCCCAAAATGGCTGGTTCATAGCATCTAAAATAATTTCAGTAGCTGCTGCACTATCTTTTTCTATAGCAAGCATTGAACGGTAAAATGCAGAGCTTTTATTTAAAAAGCGTTTAGATTTATAGTATTCATAATGCCATTTTTTTGCTTCTTTGGTTTCTCTTTTTTGGCCTAATAAAACCTTTTCATAATCAAAATTTATGGCTAGTGGTTCTTCATTAAATGCAATACTTAATGTATCTATCTTATTTTCAACTGTAAAGTCTTTTAATGATAAGCCTTTTGCAGTATAAAACCCTACCTTAAACGGAAGTTTAAATATTACTTCTTCTTCAGCCTTTAAATCGGAGTGTTTTTGCTCTACAATTACATGTTGCATTTTAGCAATGCTATCATACTCATAAGTAATATTTAATATAGGGTGGCCCGATGATAAAAACCATTGGTTAAAAAACCAATTTAAATCTTCACCCGTTACTTGTTCAAATGCTTGTCTTAAATCGGCAATTTCAACCGTGTTTAACGCGTTTTTGGTTAGGTATAGTTTTAGAGCTTCAAAAAAAGCATTATCACCAACATATTTACGTAACATATGTAAAACTGCTCCACCTTTTTGATAAGAGTGAGCGTCAAACATATCTTCGGGTTCGTTATGGTAATAGCGAATTAAGTTTTCTTGTTTGTTGGCTGATTCTGTTAGGTACTCTCTTATGTTATTTTGCAAAGCATAGTCTGCTGCATCTTGCCCATACTTATATTGTTCCCACAAATATTCGCCATAGGTTGCGAACGATTCGTTTAAAGGCAAGTTAGCCCATGATTCGCAAGTTAAGTAATCGCCAAACCAATGGTGAAATAGCTCGTGCGCTACAATAAACTCGAAATCACGATCAAGCATTTCTCTTTTTGTTTGTTGTAAAAACTCACCATGAATTACTGCAGTGGTGTTTTCCATTGCTCCAGAAACAAAATCGCGAACTACAATTTGGCTGTATTTTGCCCAAGGGTATTCAACCCCTAATTTGTCTGAAAAAAAAGTGAGCATTTCTGGCGTGTTGCCAAAAATATTCATGGCTTCATTTTCATATTTAGCTTCTACATAATAGTTTACGTCTATTTCTTCTCCGTTTTTCTTTTTCCAGCTATCTTCAATTAAGGCAAATTCACCTACAGCAAGCATTACTAGGTAAGGTGCGTGTTCAATATCTTGTTTCCAGTAATCAGTTCTTGTACCGTCACCGTTATCGGTTCCGTAAACCAAGGTTCCGTTAGATAGTGTCTTATACTCAGATTTTACTGTAATGTAAATATCATGCGTCATTTTTTCGTTAGGTGAATCAATGGTTGGGAACCATTTAGAGTTTGCTTCTGTTTCACCTTGCGTCCAAATTTGCTTTGGTTTATTTTTGTCTGTTCCTAGCGGGTTAATAAAGTACAGACCTTTATCTTCTGTGATGGCTGCGCTTCCTCCAATAGGTGCTTCGTTTGGCTTAGCAACATAGTCAATAACGACAGTTAGAGAGTCTGTTTTGGTATATGTTTTATCAAGGTTAATAGTAAGTTTTAAAGAATCGTAACTATACGTTAATTCTTTGCCGTTTAATAAGCTTACTTTATTAATATTAAAGCCTTTTGCATGTAATGTTAACGTATTTTGATCGTAAAAATAGGGCGTTAATGTTAGTTTAGCTAAGCCATTTACATATTGTTTTTCCCAGTTAAATGATACTTCAAGGTTGGTGTGTAATAAATCAAATACTCTTGTGTTTGCGGCTCTATAAACCTTTTCTGCTTCGGGCTTAACTTCAATAGGTTCTAAAAACTGTTCTTCGGTAATTTTAGATGTGGTGTCAGAAGTTATTTTCTTAGAACTATTACATCCTTGAACCAAAACAATGGTTAGCGCAATTAAGAGATATGATTTTACTTTCATACGGTTTGTTAAATAAATTAAAGTCGCAAAAGTAAGCAAATAACTGCAGTTTAAAGGTATGATTGCCTGGTTATAAGTGATTAAGGGTGTGAGCTTAATGTTTGAAATTGTTCGGGGCGTATCCCCGTAAACGGTGCCAGGCTTTACTCTACAAGTCCTCGTTCGCTTAAGCTCTCTGTGGGCTTTTCACTCCAATCCTTTACGTGAAATGAGGCTTGATGATTTTGGAGTACAGTTAGTGTGGTGTTATGAGATGTGAGCGTAGCATAATTTTTTTTAATCTAAAAGTGAAGTATCATGCTTGTACAGATCTTTTAGGTAAAATACTAGTCGGATTTTAATTTTTCCCTATTCATTTGTTTAAATTCTAAACATACAGGAACCTCTAAGGGGTCTATGTTATAGGCGTTTTATACACGTTGTTGGGTGTTGGCTTTTCTGCTGTAGGTTTCCAAGCAAAACAACTTTAATTTCTAATTACAATTTTTCCACAGCTGATTTCGAAGTTATTAAGTCTGTAAATAAGTTCATCATTATTTAACTCAAATCCTGCTCTTATTGGTCCGTTAACTCCTTTATCTGAAATTATGACTGAATAGAAAAAATAAGAGCTATTTGGTTTAATTACTGTATTTAATTTGGAGAGCTCATTTATATTTTCGCTAAGGAAACTTATTATATCTAAACCGTAATTCGGTAATTTCGACTTATTAAGTGTCATTTTATCACTTGGTATGAATAATTTAAAGTTTATGTTGGGCTCTGAAGGGATTACAAATGGATTAGCTGAAAAATCAATTTCTAATTCTAAATCAGAAGATGCTTTATTGGTGACACAAGTCCAAAATGTTACATAAATGTATTCTTTTCCGTTTATCGTTGTAAATCGTTGCCCGCCCCTGGGATAACTATTCTGAATTGTAATGCCGTTGTTAATTTCGTTGCCATATTTAAATTCGGTATGAAAATTCTGTCCCGTTATAGTATTTGAGAGTAAAAAAAGAGTGAAAGCGATGAGAAATTTCATTGGTCTGCTAGTTTTTTTTCAGTCTACGTGCATCGTTCGTATCTCTAAGGTGCTTTTTGGCGGGTATTATGAAAATAATTTGATTTATAATAAGTAAAATTTTTAAAAGTACTTTTTTTGGAAAGCAGTAAATCACTCTTAGCCTGCATAGGAGTGGTAGCTTTTTGCGGCTTAACGGTTTAGTTTAAAAGCAATAAAAAGGCAACCTTGGGAGCCATTTGTATTGCTATTTATAACTTGCGTTAAGCGAAAAAACTATGAACGGATAGGCGGAAATAGCTTCTGAAAGAAAGACATAAAAGGGATTATTTTTTGCACATTCTAATCTTCGATCCACTCAAAGTCTATTTGTTTTTTAAACAAGTCGATCGCTTTTACTCTAACGGTTACCGGGTCGCCTAGTGAGATTGTTTTTTTAGTTTTTCGGCCTTTTATTAGGTATTTACTTTTTTCAAATTCATAGTAATCGCCCGGGATGTCGCTAATACGAATCATACCTTCGCATTTATTCTCGTTTAGTTCAACATAAACGCCCCATTCGGTAATGCCAGAAACTACACCCGGAAATTCTTCTCCGATACGTTCTTCTAAGTATTTTACTTGCATAAACTTGATGGAGGCTCTTTCTGCTTCTGAGGCTAGCTTTTCACGTTCAGAACAGTGCTTGCAAAGTTGCTCGTATTGTTTGGCGTCTTTAGATTTTTCACCGTCTAAATAATTTTGTAGTAAACGATGCGCAATTACATCGGGGTATCTTCTAATAGGGGAGGTGAAGTGCGAGTAATGTTCGAAGCCTAGGCCATAATGACCAATGTTTTCGGTAGAGTACACTGCTTTTGCCATTGTTCGTATGGCTAAGGTTGAAATCATGTTTTCTTCTTTGGTGCCCTTAATTTTTATTAGAAGATCGTTCATTGATTTTGAAAGATCTTTATGGTGAGAGCCGCCAACTGAGTACCCAAATGTTTTTACAAAACCTTTAAATTCATCAATTTTTTCGGTTGATGGGGTGTCGTGTATTCGGTATATGTATGTTTTAGCGGGTTTGTTAAGTTTAGATTTTCCTACAAATTCGGCAACTTTTCGGTTTGCCAAAAGCATAAATTCTTCAATTAGTTTGTGTGCATCTAATTGTCGTTTGAAAATAACTTCTGCTGGTTCGCCTGCATCGTTTAGCTTAAATTTAACTTCTTCTCTATCAAAACTGATAGCTCCGTTATTCATTCTTTTTTCGCGAAGCAGTTTTGCTAAACGATCTACTTCTAAAATCTCGTCTTTATAGTCGCCTTCTTTGGTTTCTATAACAAGTTGGGCTTCTTCGTATGTAAATCTTCTGTCTGAGTGGATGATTGTTTTGCCAAACCATTTATTCATGATTTTGGCATCTTTATTTAGCTCAAACATGGCTGAAAAACATAGTTTGTCTTCATGTGGCCTTAAAGAGCATACTTGGTTAGAGAGCACCTCGGGTAGCATGGGAATAACTCTATCTACTAAATAAATAGAGGTGGCTCTATCTATAGCTTCTTTATCTATAAGTGAGCCTGGTTTTACATAGTGGGTAACATCTGCAATGTGTACGCCTACTTCTACATTACCGTTTTCTAGTTTTTGAAAAGAAATGGCATCATCAAAATCTTTAGCATCGAAAGGATCTATTGTAAATGTGGTTACTGAGCGTAAATCTTTTCGTTTTGCTACTTCTTTATCGGTTATTTCTAAGGGTATTTTTTTTGCTTCTTCTTCTAGTCGTTGCGGGAAACCTCTTGGCAAACCAAATTCGGCTAAAATACCGTGTATTTCGGCATCTTTTTCTCCTGGTAAGCCAAGTATTTCAATGATTTTACCTGTTGGAGATTGTGTTCCGCTTTCGGGCCACTCTGTAATTTCGGCCAGTACTTTGTCTCCTGACTCTGCTTTGTTAAGGGCAGATGGTGGTATAAATATATCGGTATTTAGCTTTTGATCGTCCGGCAAAACAAACGCGAAGCGTTTGTTTTTTTGAACAGTTCCGCTAAAAACAGTTTTTCTTCGTTCAAGAACTTCAATAACTCTTCCTTCTTTCTTTTTATTTCCTTTTAATGCTATGGTAACAATATCGCCATTAAAGGCGTTTTTCATGTTTTGGGCAGAAACGTAAATGTCTTCTTCTTCACCTTCGCATACAATGTATGCAGAGCCTGAGCGTGTGGCATCAACCCTGCCGGTGAGTAATTTTTCGGTTAATTTTAATTTGTATTTTCCTCTGCCAACTTCTTTTAGTTTGCCTTTAAAAGCAAGGTCTGCCATTAGCTTATCAATAAGCTTTTTGGTATCGGGATCAGATATAGAGAGTCTTTTAGCTACTTGCCTATGATTTAGTGGGCGGTTTGATTCAAGATCAAATACAGATAGAATTTCTGTAATTAAAGTGTTTATTTTGGTCAAATTTTAATAATGTTAATGTGCTGTGTGTTAATATTTAGTTTACACAGCTTTTGTGTTTATTATCAAGTTAACGATTTTAGTTGAGAAACTCTTTTAAATGCAACAAATGATAATATTGGGATAAAACAGATTTACTACAGATAAGTTTTACCTACTCAAATATTTTGGTGGTTTTAGACTGCAAAGCCTTACTGGGTTAAAAATCGTTCTAAAGGCCTTAGACTTATTTTACTTGAAAATCTGCAACCTTACTGGTGTTAAAGTTTGGCTTTATTTGATTATCGATGGAGTAAAACCAATATCACATCTGCCTGAAAGACATACTAAGGATAAACAATGATTGTTTGGCTAGTGATTTCATCCTCTTTAAACTCAACAAAAGCATCACCTTTTAGAGAATCGAACGTTACACCTTGTACAATTGTATACGTTACATCTGCTCTTAAAACTGCAGGGAGTTCAGTAGTAAATGTTACTTTTCCGCTTGCATCGGTACTACCTTCTTGTTGAATACCATCTTTACATTCTTGAGTATTTATAGCGTCTTGCGATGGCACGCAATTTAAAACTACTCTAGCATCACGTAAAGCAACTCCGTTTTCATCTGTTACAAAAATATTGGCTTTGGGTTTTGTTGGTTCTTTGCAAGAAAATAAGAATAAACAAACAACAGTACATACAGATAATAGAGTTTTCATAGTTTTTTTGTTTTTGAAAGATGCTTTAACCACTAAATAGGTGAACAATTTTTAGTATTTTAGACCTTATATACTACTAATTTAAAAAAAAGTTATCATGTTCAGATCATTTATAGTCATCTTGTTTTTAACGACTGCAAATATTCTTAGTTGCCATGCGCAACAAACTAAGGTTAAAATATCAACAAAATATGGTGACATGATCGCCATTTTATACGATGAAACCCCCAAACACAAGGAAAACTTTTTAAAATTGACTAAAGATGGGTTTTATGACGGTACTATCTTTCATAGGGTTATAAAAAACTTTATGATTCAGGGTGGCGATCCTAATTCTAAAACGGCAGATATAAATGACCAATTAGGAAATGGAGGGCCAGGTTACACAATTCCTGCCGAAATAAACCCTAAATTTTTGCATAAGAAAGGTGCTCTTTCTGCTGCTCGTTTAGGTGACCAAGCAAACCCTGAAAAAAATAGCTCGGGAAGTCAGTTTTATATTGTTCAGGGTTCTGTTTATCCTGAAAATGCATTGCAATCGATGGCTAACAATAAGAAGCAAAAATTAAAAGGAGTTAAGTTTAAGGAGTTTATACAAGATCCTAAAAACGTGGATTATTTAACGAGATATAAGAAATTGCAAGAAGAAAAAGACAAACTGGGCTTGCAAGAATTTGTTAAAGAAATTGATCCCATGTTAGACGCCATGTTAACTAAAGAAGAAGTGAGTGGATACACAGCTGAGCAATTAGAGGCCTATTCAACCGTTGGTGGTGCTCCTCACCTTGATGGTGAATACACTGTTTTTGGCGAAGTGATTGAAGGACTAGATGTAATTGATAAAATAGCTGCTGTACCAACACAAAGAGGTGATAGGCCAACCGAAGACGTGAAAATGACCGTTACGGTAATTAAGTAATTTATTTATGAAGGATAGAATTAAAGATGCTCTTGAAAAAGTTAAGAGCTTTAAAGAAAGTTCGTCTGAAAAGATAGAAGAGTTTAGAATTGAATATTTAGGCCAAAAAGGAGTTGTTAAAAGTCTTTTTGCCGATTTTAAAACGGTTTCTAATCAAGAAAAAAAAGAAGTTGGTCAGCTGTTGAATACGCTTAAAAACGAAATTCAAGACAGAATAGATACATTGAAAGCCAAAGTTTCTTCTGATGATAGTTCTTCTGACAATGATTCGCTAGATCTTACTTTGCCAGGTAATAAGTTTACTCTTGGTAGTAGGCACCCTATTTCCTTAGTTAGAAATGAAATTGAAGATATTTTTGCACGAATGGGGTTTTCTATCTCTGAAGGCCCAGAGGTGGAAGATGATTGGCATAATTTTACTGCATTAAATTTTCCTGAAGATCACCCTGCAAGAGACATGCAAGACACCTTTTTTGTTGAAGGTTATGACGATAAATCACTAAGAACCCATACCTCATCAGTACAGATTAGAGTGATGGAAAATGAGAAGCCACCATTAAGAAGTATTTCTCCGGGAAGAGTATACAGAAACGAGGCTATTTCGGCTAGGGCTCATTGCTTTTTTCATCAAATTGAAGGATTGTATATTGATAAGCAAGTGACTTTCAAAGATTTAAAGTACACACTAATGCAGTTTGCCCAACAGTTGTTTGGTACTAATACTAAAATAAGACTGCGTCCTTCTTATTTCCCTTTTACTGAGCCTAGTGCAGAAATGGATATTTCTTGTTTTATATGTAACCAAGAAGGCTGTAATATATGTAAGTATACGGGTTGGGTTGAGATTTTAGGGTGTGGAATGGTTGACCCTAACGTACTTATAAACAGCAAAATTGATCCTAATGAATATTCAGGTTATGCATTTGGTATGGGTATTGAACGTATAACTATGTTAAAGTTTCAAATTAACGATATAAGACTATTTTATGAAAACGATAAATATTTCACAAATCAGTTTAAGTCTTACATTGTTTAAGGCTGTTTTCTTAAATGTTGTTATGTGTTGCTCAACTTTGATGTTGACTGCCCAGGATTGCCCTAGTTTCTCTGAAGCTCAATCAGCTGAACAATATATTGAGAATAATGATTTTGAAACTTACTTTTCTAAATTTAATGCCTTAAGTCTTTCAGAGGTTGAACAAGACAAAGCCAATGGTTTATTTGGTGTTTCGTTAGTAAGGTATGAAAAACAAAATTTTGTTGAAGCAATAGAGAAAATAGAAAAAGCGATAAAAGTTTACCCTAAATGTGGTAAGTATCATTATTATAAAGCTAAATATACAGCTTCTGTGGGTGGTTTTTTGGAGGCTTTAACCTCTCTTAAAAAAGCGGAAGATTTTGGGTATAATAATATGGCTATTTTAAAACAGAGAGCTGAATGTAAATTGGGTTTAGGGGATATTAAAGCAGCTTTAAAAGATGCAGAAGAATTATATTCCATCACAAGATCACCAGAAGATCATCTTTTAAAGGCTAAAATTCTTTTAGAGAAAAAGGAGGAAGGAAAGGCTATTGAAATAATTAATGATGTAATATCAAAACAGCCAGAAATTGCTGAAGCGCATTTTATAAAAGCTATATGCTTGTTAAAGCAAAAAGATATTCAGGGTTGCCTTGAAAGCTATAACATTGCTGCAATACTTGATGATAAATATTTAGATGCCAAAATAGTTTCAGGTATTGAACATTATTTGTCTGATGAAAAAGATGAGGCTTGTAACGTTTGGAAAAAAGTTAATAAAATAAGTAAGCCTTTGGCCGATGTTTATTTAGATATGTATTGTAAATAAAAGGCCTATTTATTGTTTAGAGCTGATTTAATAATCGCTATTTTATCTAAGCATTCTTGATATTCATCCTCCATTTCTGAACGAATGGTTATTGCTCCTCCTACCGGAACTTTTACTTGCTTATAATTAGCATTATAAATAATTGATCTTATTAGGACATTAAAGTCGAAATCACCAGCGGGGTTAATGTAACCTATACTGCCCGAGAAGCCATTACGAGGTTCAGATTCATATTTATTTATTAGCTGCATTGCTTTTCTTTTTGGCGCTCCGGTCATTGAGCCCATTGGGAACGTAGCTTTTATAATATCTTCAAAGCTAATTTTATCATCAATTTTACATGAAATGGTTGAAATCATTTGGTGAACTCCTTCAAAGCTTTTTATAGCCATTAATTCGTCAACGTTAACTGTTGTTGGCTCAGCGATAATGGAAAGGTCGTTTCTTACTAAATCAACAATCATAATGTTTTCACTGCGGTCTTTTTGAGAGGATTTTAAATCGTTAATCATAAGAAGGTCTTCTTCTTTGGTTTTCCCCCTTGGTCTGGTTCCTTTAATGGGTTGTGAAATAATAGATTTTCCCTTTTTTTGTAAAAACCGCTCAGGACTAAAGCTTAAAATATACTGGCCTTCTATTTTTAAAAAGGATGAAAAAGGTGCTTTAGATTTTTCGTTTAGTTGGATAAATGTGCTTATAGGATTAATCTCTTTTTTTGAAGAGAACGTCTGGCAATAATTTATTTCGTAAATGTCACCTAGTTGTATGTGTTGCTGAATTTTATTAAATGCCCAGGCATATTCTTTTTTACTAATTGTTGATGTTAACGGTGTTTTACTACAGTGTGTTGGTTCTTTAAAATTTGAATTTTCAAACGTGGTAAGTCTATCATCAATTATTGAAAGCTCGGTGTTGGAGTACACTTTTCCTTTCTCCAAAACAAAGAGGTATTCGGACTCAAATGCAAAGAAATTAGGAAGGGATACATTCGTTTTTTTATCATCCCTAAGATGTATTTCTTCTTTTAAATTATAATTAAGAAATGTGAAGTGCCAATTTTTTGTGTTCTTTAAATGATCAGAAAATGGGCTAAGCGAGTGAAATGTTTTCTTACTGCCAAGAGCTAGCAGTTGTTCATACTCGATGTTATATGTTTTTGCTTGATTATTTGCAGTTAAATAGCAGCAGTGATTAAATGTTTGAGCCCATCTTAGAAGTCTGCTAAGTATTTTTTCATCACCAATTACATGACTTAATTGCTGCATCTTATATTTGTTTAATACTAAATAGGTAGGTTGTACATTAATTTACCAATCATGAAATAGAGAAACAGTCCGAAAATATCGTTTACAGTTGTAATAAAAGGCCCTGTTGCAATTGCCGGATCTATTTTGTACTTATTTAGCATAAGAGGTGTTACAGCGCCAAATAGGGTTGCAAAAATGATTACTGAAAATAATGCTGTACCAACTGTCACGCTTAAATTTAAGCCTACTCCGGTTATTATACCATAAAGTAATATTACTGCCGAGCAGGTTACCGCGCTAATTAAGGCCACTTTTAACTCTTTAAATAATTTAGATTTTATTCCTCCCAACCCAAAACTTTGATTTGCTAATGCCTGTACAACTATTGCCGAAGATTGTACGCCTGCATTACCTGCCATTGCAGCAATTAGAGGGATAAAAAATGCCATTTCTGGGTTTAATTGAATTTGATCTTCATAAATAGCAATAACCCGAGATACGAGAACTCCTCCTAAAAGACCAATAAGTAACCAGGGTAAACGCGACCGAGAGATTGTCCATACCGAATCTGAACTTTCAACAACTTCTGAGTAACCCGATGCAATTTGATAATCTTTATCGGCTTCTTCCTTTATGAAGTCTACAACATCATCTATGGTTATTCTACCAATTAAGCGTTCTATATCATCTACTACAGGTACAACATCTAAATCGTACTTGTTCATTATTTTTGCAACTTCTTCTCGGCTTTGTTTAGCATTAACTGAGATTACATCTTCTTGCTGTATTTGGAGTATTGGTGTGTTTGGTTCGGCAAAAAGTAATAGTTTAATTGGCAAACGCCCAAGTAGCTTATTGTGCTCGTTAATTACATAAATTGTTTTAACGTAATCAACTTCTTTGGCTTGTTCTCTAAGTTCAATTATGCATTGGTTTACAGTCCAATTATGTTGTGCAGTAACAATTTCTTTTGCCATAAAGGCTCCTGCGGTGCCTTCTTCGTATCTTAAAATATCTGCTAAATCGCTTTTTTGCTCAATATCATCGATGTGAGAAAGAACTTCTAAACGCTTGCTTTCTTCTAATTCTGAAAGTATACGTGCAGCATCATCAGACTCTAGATGTTCAATAAGATTATCGGCTATAAACTCTGAACTGTATTCGTTTAAAAGTTTATACTGCTGTTCATCAGATAGCTCCATGAGTACTGATGCTGCTTGCTCGTGACTTAATTTGTCAAAAATAAATAGTGCTTTAGCTAGGCTTAATTCTGAGAAAATTTCGGCAATATCTGCAGGGTGAAGAGGTATGATTTGCTCTTCTAAAAACGCTATGCTTTGCTCTTCAATTTTTAGTTGTAGTTGTTCTACAAATTGTTTTGTAAGCTGAAATGACATAGGCAATTTTTTACAAAGGTATTGATTTTAATACCTATATCAACCCCTGAACTAAATTAGTGAGTGTATGAAAATCTGTCGGGCTAAGTTGCTCTGGCCTGCTTGCTGAAAAGGGGAGGGCATCTATTTCTTCAATAGCCGTGTTGGGTAAAATACTTTTAAGCGTGTTTCGAATTTTTTTTCTTCTCTGACCAAATGTTAATTTAACGATACGTTTAAAAAGTTTAAAGTCGCAGTTTGGTGATTTTTCA
Organism: Flavobacteriales bacterium; assembly: GCA_020628935.1. GTDB lineage: Bacteria > Bacteroidota > Bacteroidia > Flavobacteriales_G > JALEGO01 > JAHDEG01. Next base: position 166,442 of record JAHDEG010000004.1, on the reverse strand, counting down.
GGATTTATTTTCATGCTAATAACTCCCGATTGTACTTTTGGAGGAGGATTAAATACATTTGGAGGTACAGTGAATTCGTAACTTATATCGTAGAAAGATTGTAGTAGTACACTTAGTATTCCGTATGTTTTATTACCTGGTTTTGATGCAATTCTTAAACATACTTCTTTCTGAAACATACCAATAAGCTCAGTTACCTGATCTTTGTTTTCTAATGCTTTAAAAAGTATTTGGGAGGATATATTGTACGGATAATTGCCAATAAAAGTGATTTTTTGGTTATTAAACTCTTCTTTTAGGTTTAGTTTAAGAATGTCTTTACTTATTATGTTAAGGTTAGGGTAGTGTTTTTTTAAATAGGTTACCGACTCGGTATCAATTTCACAAACAGAAAATTGTGTACTGTTTTTTTCTATTAAATATTTGGTTAAAACGCCAGTTCCAGGGCCAATTTCAAGTACTAAGTTGTCTTTGGTGTTAAGTAGTTCAACAATATTTTTAGCTATATTTTCATCCTCTAAAAAGTGTTGCCCGAGATGTTTTTTTGGTTTTACCACTTATATTTTTTCTAATAATGTTCTAAAAACTACATACTTACCTTCGTAACGATCTTTGAATTTTGCTTGTAAAGTTAATGCGTGCTTATCGAAGTAGGTGTTAAGTGTTTCTTGATTGTTGCAGCTGTATTGAATGCTATACGTTATTCCGTCATCCTCTTCAACTAAGACTTTGTACATATTATTTTCAATGAAATAACCAGTTTCTAAAACCTCGGGTATATGTGTCTCCTTCATCCAGTTTAACCATTCATCGTGAATGTTTTTTTCAATTTTTACAGTTACGTTGTAAATGATCATTTTACTTAATTTAATTGCTCTCCTCTTAAAGCTCTGAAACGTTTCTTCGCTTCTACATTTCTAAGGCTTCCGGGGTATTCTTTCATTAATTGTAAGTATAGTTCTTTCGCTTTTTCTACATCTTGTTTTTCATTCTCATAAATTTCAGCTAAGGTAAATAGTGCGTTATCAGCAAGTAATCCGTCTGAATATTTGGTAATAATCTGATTTAATTCTTTTATGGCTTGATCGTACTTTTGCTCTTTTACGTTGATTTTATGTTTTTGAAAAAGGATGTCATCATCAAGTGAGTGTGCTGGAAATATTTTTTGTATAGAGTCAAACAAAATAAGCGCCTCGTTAAACCTGTTTTGTAGAATCAGCAATTCGGCTTCGGCAAAAATTCGCATAGGTGTTTCATTTGTATCTGCTGTTGTGTTGTCTGTAATTAGAACCGATAGCCAAAGTGCGTCATTTGCAATTAACTTTGAAGTTGATCCTTTTAATACGTCTAGTTGAGCTTTGGCCCACTTAAAATCACCAGTATAATATGATATTTTTGCGTTTTTAAACTTTGCTCTTTCTCCTATCTCATCGTATTTGTAATCTTTTTCTACTTGAGAGTAATAGAGAGAAGCATCCCAAACTTCATTTTTTAAAACTAAGTAATCTGCTAAATCAATTTTGCATTCTGCCAAGAGATTTTTACTTACATTTCTATATCCAATTGCTTTATTAATTGTTGTTATGGCGCTGTCTATTTGATTTAGATATAACGCCTGTAGTGAAGCAAGATTTTTTAGTAATTCTACTTGTAGTTTTGGTATTTTCACCTCATTAAGTGCTAGTTTGTACTTTTTTTCTAGTTGAATCACGTCTTCTTTTTCAAACGAATTAGTAAATGTTAACTTATCTCTGTAGGCAGATAATTGTTGTGTTTTAGCCATGTAATAATACGGAGATTCATCTCCTTTAGTAATTACATATTCATAAGCTTTTATGGAGGCATTATACGCTTTGTTGTTGTAGGCAGCTTGTGCTAGTTTAATTACTCTTTCTCCTTCCTCCTTATTTCTTTTGTCTATGGCTTTTGTTTGAATTAGAGCCATGTCAAAGTCATTAATTTGTAGGTATAGCCAGGTTAGCATTTCTGAATACACCATTTTATTAGGGTTTTTTTGTACGTTTTTTACCAACTCATTTCTTAGTATTTGAAATTGTTTTGATGATTTATCTAAAGCGTTAGCGTTTTCAAGTGAGCTTTGTATTGATTGCATGTAGGCTTCATTAACACTTAATAGATCTAAATATTCTTTAATCATTAATTCATACTTGCCTTGTTTTTCGTACAATTCAGCTATTTCAATATTAAATGGATACTTTCCTTTACTTTCTTTCCTTCCTTTTTCGTAAGTGCGTAAAGCATATTCGTTATTGTTGTAGCTTTGGAAAGCTTTAGATAATTTAATGACTTCTGAAGCGTCAGAAGGAATGCTTTTTATGGCTTTATCATATGTTTGATTTGCTTTTTTACTTTCTTCTTGTTCTTCATAAATATGACCTAAATCAACTATGTAGGCTAATTCTGGGTTTGACTTTATTCTTTGTTTAACTAGTTTTTCTGCTTGTTTGTAGTCTTTTACTGCTAAATAACTTTTTAATAGGGTAGTGTAATATATTTTGGTAGGATTTTGACTGTATATTTTTTCGTAGTAAAGTATGGCTTTGTCAAATTCGCCAGATTGGTAGTAATGTGTAGCTAATTGAATGTCAGATGCTGGTTGAGCTAACCCCATTATGGGGATAAACAATAAGCAGGTTAACATCAATTTTTTGAACATACTTAAATTTACGAATTAATTAGATGATCACATTTGATCACAATTAAGAGGAGGAGACTATTTATTACTATTGGCTTTTTTTTCAGCGAGCGAATCAACAAATTGCTTAAGTACGGGGTGAATTTTATGAAATTGCTCGTTAGAGCTATTTACCCAGCGTTGAATATCTCCAGAAAAATCTTTTAATTGGTTAACAGCTTCTCTTTCTTCGTTCATGTATTGAGTTACTTTTTCTTCGCTTTTTATACTACCACTTTTTAGTGCTGCTTTTAAGCTCTTTAGCTGCTTTTTAGTGTAAGTGATTTCTGTTTTACCTTTTTCGTATGCTCTATTAAATCTGCGAACTGTTTTTTCAACTTGTTTGTAGTCACTAAGTAGCATACTTGTTTCTTTAGTTAAATCATCTGCAAATTGATTGGTGATTGTATTTATATATTGCTGCATTGTATTTAAGTTGCCGTCAACTATTACTGTGTCAATGTTATAAAATATTTTTTCTACAGAGTCAACGGTGTTCTCCCATTTATTAATTTCTGCAAGTTCTTCTTCATGGTGAGAGCAAGACAAAAGAAAAATGCAAATAGAGAGTATATATATGTTTTTCATAACTATTATTTTAAGATAGAGAACCCTACATACGGCTGTAGTGCTTTTGGTATTTTTATACCTTCTTCGGTTTGGTTGTTTTCAAGTAAAGCGGCTAATATTCTTGGTAATGCTAATGCGCTTCCATTTAATGTATGAGCTAAGTGTAGCTTGCCATCTTCGCGGTATCTTAATTTTAAACGATTACTTTGATATGTTTCAAAATTTGATATTGAGCTTACTTCTAACCATTTTTCTTGAGCTGCAGAGTAAACTTCTAAATCGTAAGTAAGAGCCGAGGTAAACCCGAGATCACCACCGCATAATCTTGTTAGTCTGTAGGGTAGCTCAAGTTTAGTAAGTAGGTTTTCAACGTGTTTAACCATTTCATCAAGTACTTCATACGACTTTGAAGGATGAACTACTTGAACAATCTCTACTTTATCAAATTGGTGTAGTCTGTTTAAGCCTCTAACGTCTTTTCCGTAAGAACCCGCCTCACGTCTAAAACAAGGTGTGTAACCAACGTTTTTCTTAGGTAATGAGCTCGCATCTAGTATTACATCACGATAAATATTTGTGATGGGTACTTCTGCAGTAGGTATTAAGTAAAGGTTGTCTTCTGTTATGTGGTACATTTGACCTTCTTTGTCAGGAAGCTGCCCTGTTCCAATACCTGACTCTTTATTAATAACTAATGGTGGAATAACTTCTTTATAATCTGCGTTTGAGGCCTCGTCTAGAAAAAAATTAATTAGTCCTCTCTGCAATTTTGCGCCTTTGTTTAAATAAACTGGAAAGCCTGCACCAGTTATCTTTGCCCCCAGGTCAAAGTCTATAATATTATATTTATCGGCTATTTCCCAATGCGGTAATTTGTGTTTAGGTAATAGCTCAGGTATTTTACCATGTGTGCTTATAACTTCATTGTCTTGGTCAGATTTACCTTTAGGTACTATTTCGTTTGGAATGTTCGGAACCTCATATAGTAAATTTTGTAGCTCAATTTCTTTTTCTTGCAAAAGAGATTGTTGCTGCTTGTTTAATTCTTTTAGCGTGAGTGTTTCTTCTTTTAAGGCGTTTGCTTCAGTAACTTTACCTTGCTTATAATAGTCTCCAATTTGTTTTGCTAATTGCTTAGATTTGGATAGGTTTTCATCAAGTTCAACTTGTATACTCCTACGTTGCTCATCAACATTAATAATCGAATTAACTTCTTTTGTAAAGTCTTTATTCCTTTTTTGTAATCGAGTTATGTACAGCTCTTTATTATCGCGTATCTCAGAAACTTTAAGCATAGTTGTTGCCTTAATTAAATGAAAAAATCCTTACTTCTTAATTAAGAAGTAAGGATTTCAAAAATATCTAAAATCTTTTACTTAAACTACAGAAACAAAAGATCTGTCTCCTTTAGTTTTCTTAAAAGTCACAACACCTTCAGTTAATGCATAAAGTGTATGATCTTTACCCATTCCTACATTTTCACCTGGGTGGTGTTGAGTACCTCTTTGTCTGATAATTATGTTTCCTGGAATAGCTTTTTGTCCTCCAAAGATTTTAACGCCTAATCTTTTACTTTCTGATTCTCTTCCGTTTTTAGAGCTACCAACTCCTTTCTTATGTGCCATATTCGTTTAGTTTTTGACTATTTAATAAATAAGTAATATTATTTACCTCCGTCTAATTCGTCTTGCCATTTTTTTAACTCATCCCATTTACCTTCGGCAGCTAATTTAGCTTGTGCTGGCCAGGTACCTGGATTGTGAATTTTATATCTTTCAGATGCTGCAAGTAATATCTCTGAAATTTTTTCTGGAGTTGATTTTGACATTTTTTCAAAAGTGTCAATTCCAGCTTCAGCAAGTACTGACGCTAATTTTGGTCCAACTCCTTCAATTTTTTTCAAATCGTCACCGCCTTTAGTAGCTGCTTTCTTAGCAGGTGCTGCAGTTTTTTTAACTTCTTCTTTTGGTTTTTCAGCTACTTTACCGCCTTTTGCAACTATACCTTCAATTAAAAGCTTAGTTACTTGTTGTCTGTGGCCGTTTTTTGTTTTGTATCCTTTTCTTCTTTTCTTTTTGAAAACGATAACTTTATCAGCCTTCAACTGCTCAACAATCTTAGCGCTAATTTGAGCACCACTTACAGTTGGTTCACCAACTTTAACGCTTCCATTATCATCTAACAATAGAACGTTGTCTAGTTTGATCTTGTCTCCTTCTTTTCCTTCAAGCTTATTCACGAAGATCTCTTGCGATTTTTCAACCTTGTATTGATGACCTCCTATTTCAACGATTGCGTACATGTATAGTTTATTTGAGCTTGCAAATATAGTAATAGAATCTATATTATAAAATATTTATTTAGAGTTAATCATAACTTTTTGAGATTATCTACCATTTTTATCTAATAGCAATGATTGAGATTTCTATATTTACATCTTTAGGCAGTCTAGAAACTTCTACCGTTTCTCTTGCCGGATATACTTTACTTTCTGCAAAAAATGCACTGTAAACTTCATTAATTTCTTTAAACTGATCCATGTTTTTAATAAAGATGGTAGCTTTAATTATGTCTCGTTTATTAAACCCTGCTTCGTCTATTAAAGCACTAATATTACTAAGTACTAAATTAGTTTCTTCTTTAATGTTTGAAGTTTTTAAGTTTCCTGTTATAGAATCAATGGCAATTTGACCACTTAAAAATAACATGTTTTCTTTTTTAATAGCTTGGCTGTATGGTCCAATTGGTTTTGGCGCGTTTTCAGATATAATTTCTTGCTTCATTAATTAAAGATAATAACTTTGAATTTATGTATGAAGCGAAGGTTTTAATTATAGATTGTTTCGATTCGTTTACATTTAATTTACTTCATTATATACAAGAATTTGAAACTTCGGTTTTGATTATTGGCTATGATGATTTTGAAATCAATAAAATAAGCGCAGATCATAAAGTTATTTTTTCACCTGGTCCTGGCGTTCCGAATGATTACCCTAAATTATTTGAGTTGTTAACTCTATTTAATGCAAAATTATCAATTCTTGGGGTTTGTTTGGGTTTTCAAATAATAGGGGAGTATTATGGAGCTGTTTTGACCAATTTACCATTTGTTTGTCATGGTGTATCGTCAGCTATAATTGTGAATAACAAATCATTTTTATTTAGTGAATTCCCTGATTTAATTGAAGTTGGACGGTACCATTCTTGGGCTTTCAGTAAACATAATTTTCCAAATGAATTAACTGTTACATCACTATTTGAAGACGAGATTGTAATGTCTTTTGAACACAAACGTTTAAATCTTGCTGGTGTGCAGTTTCATCCAGAATCTATAATGACGCCATTAGGTAAACGGATACTTTTTAATTGGCTGAAAAAAAGTGATTAATTATCGCTTTTGCATTTTTCGTCTGGTGCTGCTCCACATAAGCCACAAGCCTCACCATCTTTATTTAGGTAAGGGTTGTTGCTAGCACATGTTCCAGCAAATTTTCCATTTTTTTTAACTAAAATCTTTATTGCTACTCCGGCAAAAGCCAGGGCTAACATGCCAAATGTTATCAAGAATATTTGCATGCCTAAATATACAAAAGTTCGTTTAATTTTTTCTTTAAAAGGGTGGGGCTTTTAACGCAATTACATTTTAGCAGTAATATTATAATTTATTTATCCCTAAGTAAAATTGGTGAGCTTCTAAAGTCGCTACCATTTACTAAGTGCTAAAGTAATTATAATAACACTGGCTGTCATTTCATTTGCTAAGCTGCGCTTTATGGCACAGTAATTTGATTAGTGTAGCAAATACTGCCACCACAGTTCACTTTGGCTCTCCAGGTACCACCACTCGCATACATAAATGGCCTGTCGAAACCAAATGCATAATTTGCCCATTGACCAGAATTGGTCATGTGCTGCCAGGTAATATCTTCTCTAATACAGCTGCTCGGTGAATTTAAGGTTAGTTTGGTTACGTTGTTAGAGGTAGCCGGATTTGAGTTGGGGATTTCTAATGGTGAATTGTTAAGTTTTATTTCGTAAAATTCAGAGAATTCTATTAAGTCACTGTAATATCCTGAGAAAGTTGCTCTACCGGCCCCCAGTAACAAATTACTACTCCCAAATCCTCCAGTATAATTAGCTATTGCAAATCTATTGTTAACACAGTTATTTCCACTTGAAATGCTACCTAAAAAATTAGTCGCAGATATGGATGTACCACTATTATTTCCAACTAAATTTGAAGGGTGGTTGTTATAATCAAAACCTATAGTCCCGTTTGTTGGTAAATGTGATCTCTTGCTGTGGACTCTTACGCGATTTCCTATGACCCTAAAATTTATTGAATTTGCTCCTTGTATGCTTAAGTTACAAATTGCATTTTCAAGAAGTTTGTTGTAACCATTTTCGAAATCTGTATCATTTGATCCATCATAAATCAAGTCGCTTGCTGCTATGCTTCCTCCACATCCTGTTAGATAGGGTGTTGTTGAGGGGTTTAAGTCAATTAGGTATGAAGCTAATACTCCAGAGTTCCACGAATAAATATTTATTTTATCAAGAAAAAGTCCACTGGTTAGTGTAATTTGTAGTTCTGTACCATTAGAAACCCATATAGATCCTGTAGTGTCTCTTAAGGTCTCAACTAAAACTCCATTTTCTAAGTAATCACATTGACAATCGGTAAAATATGTGAAGCCATTAAAGTTCAAGAGTTCTGAGTTTGGTTGAGCTAGTAGAGCATCTTTCTGGGATATAGTTCCTCCGGGTAAATACGCTCTTGCTCCCAAATTAACAGTTGATTTATTGATATTAACCGGGCAACTACTAACTGCTGGTTTAATTTTTTTAGATGTAGCGGTATGTATTTCTTGACAGAAATGTGGACTCGCGAGTAATATAAATACAGATATTAATAGTAATGCTTTCACTTAGATTTCAATTTTAGTAGTTAAAAATTTTATAAAATCAATAGTTAAATTAATATGTTATCGTCAACAAATCTACCTGTTGAATCAATAGGCTTTCTAGTTTTTAAGTGTGAATTGCCATCATTAAGTTGAGTGCCGTTTGGCTTGATACTGTAAATTATCTATTGTCAATAGAAACAAAAATTAATTAAATTAAAGAGTTTTTTCATGCTTACTCAACATTAATAGTAACAGATAATCCGTTTAAAACGCCACTTGTTGATGCGGTGGTTACAGTTATTAAATCACCGGTTGCAAGAGTTCCAAATAAAGATGTTGATTCTTGAAAAGCAGTACCTACATTACTTAAAGTTCCGGCAATACTACCATTTCTTCTCACTGCCACTGAAGTTGTTCCAGTGCCTGAGCTACCTCTGGCAATTACTTTTTCCAGGCTCTTGCCATTCATTGAGGAAGGAACAACAAACATTACCATCCCACCTCCATCAGTTACAACTTCGGTGCTGAAGAACTCACAGATTGATATTTCTGATACAGAGTTCCCTGAATTTGGACTTTGCCAGGTTACATTTCCAACTCCATCAGTTATCAGTATCTCTCCTGCAGCTCCATCTATATTCGGTAATGCATATTGAGTATATTCACTAGAGGTAGCATCTGATTTTTGCAGTATAGCTCCATCGCTAATTGAGTTCCATTCAGGTGTTTGATATGCAATAGTTGCGCCAAGACTCGAACCAGGGCTGATAGAACTTGGGCCGTCATAATCAAGAACAATTTCTGCTACATCACTATTGTCGCTTGGGTTTTGATGAAATAACCTAACAGGAAGAGACTGAACTCCAGAGAGTAAAAGCCTTGAATTCGCAGAGCTAGATGGCGCATTTCCAGCTTCTAATATTATTCGACTAGCATCGTTTATTGTTAGGGCGTTATTTTCAAAATCATGTATTCTTGATCCTGTTGCAATTAAATCATCATGTGCAAAATTTAAATCACTTGGTACTGTTGCAGCAATAGTTATTGTATTAGATGATTCGGTTAAAGAGATATTAGCTCCTTCTTGGAGTGTAATGTTGGTGCCATCTTCTATTTCAATAATTGATGTACTCGATGTTCCTGTTCCCACACTAAGGTTTTGGTTGTCAGTTCCTGAACTTCCACTTGTAACTGTTTGCCATGTAACAACACCATTGCCGTTAGTAGTCAATACTTGTCCATTACTTCCGTCTATATTTGGGAAGCCGTATCCGTTAATAGATGGATCACTTACTTGAAGATTGTTGTTAATTCTAACGATGTTGTTGTTAAACTCACCATATATAAGTGGAGTTTGTGAGCTTGAATTTTCAATGTATAGTTTGTCAGAAAAACCTTCAAATTCTCCTGCTTGGAAACCAATAAAAACATTTCTGCTGCCCTCTGCCTGTCTACCACTTGAATAACCAATATAAACATTACTGTCCTTTTGAACAGCTAACTGAGCTCCACTAGACCTACCAATAAAAACGTTTTTTGATCCACTACCTGATAAAAACCCAGCCCCCCCCAACACAACGTTATCTTCTGAATTAGTTACATTTTGCCCCGCACTATTACCAATAAAAATATTATTACTTCCTGTGGTAATTGACCTTAATGTTGATTGACCGACTGTTACATTAGAAGTTCCATCAATATTATCTCTTTGTGAACCATTGCCTACCGCAACATTACTGAAACCTGTTTCAAAGTCTCTTAGTGCATTGCTTCCAATTGCTACTAAACCACTTCCGCTATTTACCTTACTTAGGGCACCAGCTCCGATTCCAACGCTATTATTAAGAGTTGTCCCACTGTTATTTGTTGAAACCACACTATCTCCTGAAGAAATTCCTGCAAATACATTACTAAAGCCTCTTCGGTGAATAAAATCATTATTGCCAAACTGAATAGCGTTATTGACAGGTAAGTCAATATCTCCTACCACGTCTAACGCATCGTCTGGATCAATTTTACCTATTCCTACAAAACCATTTGTGTATATGTTGTCGCTTATATTATTAGGGGTATTAACGGAATTTTCAATAAACCAATCTGCATCATTTCCACCGCTACTGGTATTTGCGCTTAAGCTGTCTAGAAATGTTTGATTGTTAAATAATGTATCTACAATATTACTGTAAACCGTGTTTGCTGCTGAGTCTGCAATTGGGGATAGATTCACTGAAGCAATGCTCGCATCTTCATATATGTTAATGCTGTATCCCACTAGATTCGCTGAATCTAAATCATCGTCTGCGCCACCTGTATTAGCACTTAAACTGTCTAAAAAAGCTTGGTTATTGAATAGAGTATCTACAATATTACTGTAAACCGTATTTACTGCTGAGTCTGCGATAGAAGATAAGTTAACTAGTGCTATGCTGCCATCTTCATAAATACTGAGGTTAAAGCCTACTAAGTTGGCTGAGTCGATATCATCTTCAGGTCCTCCCATTTGTGAGATAAGACTATCAATAAAAGTTTGGTTATTGAGTAGTGTGTCTGCAATGTTGCTGTAAACAGTATTCGCTGCTGAATCTGCAATTGACGAAAGGTTTACAACAGCCGTGTTTCCGTTTTCGTAAATTATGAGTGAGTAACCTACTAAAACAGCAGAATCTACATCAGTATCAATTACTCCTGCGTTAATCCCAGCAACACTTGTTGCAAATATTTTTCTCCAAATTATTCCATCAAAGTACCTATAGGTACTATCTGGAGTGTGATATATAAATAAACCTGCTGCAGGACTGTTTATGTTTAGTGTGTCACTTATTCTTGGAAAAAGAACACCTTTGTCATTACCTACAACATCTAATGTTGCAGACGGATCAGGAGTTACGGTTCCGATACCAACGTTCTTCTGAGCGTAACTATAATTAGCTACTATAATTAATAGTACAATAATTGCTTTTTTCATAATCATCTAACTAAAGTAAAAAAACCATTTTGAGAATAATCTGTTTCTGTTGCGACTGCTTTTAAAATGTAATAATAAGTTCCTGCCGGAGCTTGTTGACCGCTTAGGGTAGTTCCGTCCCAAGCAATTCTATCGTTTAATGTGCTGTAAACTTCTTGGCCCCATCTATTGCTAATTACTAATTCAAATTCTAAGCCAATGAATGGAATGGTGAAAAAATCATTAATTCCGTCACTATTAGGGCTAAATACATTTGGAATAATAATTCCCTCTTTAATGGAAACAATACCATCAACTGTATCTTTACAACCAAATTTGTTAGATACCGTAAGAATAACCTCATATTCACCTATGTTTTCGTAAGGGTTAACTGGGTTTTGGAGGGTTGATGAATTATTGTCTCCAAACGACCAGTTCCAGTTGGTTACATCTGAACTGCTAGAATCTGAGAAAAGAATCTCATCAGCAAACCAGCCTTTTGTAGCAGTAGTAAAATTAGCTTGAGGTTTTGGGTTAACAATTAATTCGAAAGGGGTTGATGAATTGCTATTTTGACAGCCTAAACTATCAGTTACTGTAACTGAATAGTTTGCCAATGCTGTTTCAGCATTAACGGTTATCATTGTTAATGAGTCACCAGTATTCCAAATGTAATTTACGCCTGTATTGTTTACAAAAATATCTACAGTATTACCAATACATACAGTCGAGTCGCCTGAGAGTGTTACTTCTGGTAGAGGGTTTACTTCAACTAAATAGTTTACAGACTCAGAGCATGTTCCGTTTGTTATAGTTACATTATATGTTGAGTCGGTTAGAGGGTTAACGTAAACACTTTCAATAGTGTCTCCCGTGTTCCACTCATATCCAATAATATTTGCTGTGCCATTGGCAGTTAATAAAATAGAATCTCCATAACAGAGTTCACCATTTTGAGTGATTTGAGGTTGTATTGAAGGTGTTTCGGTTACCTCTATTGAACCTATAGAACTACACCCAACACTATCTATGATTTCTACTACGTACATTCCTGGTAATAATGAATCTATATTACTGCTTGTTTCGTTATTGCTCCAGCTGTATGAGTAAGGGCTAACACCTTCACTAACTTCACTTAGTATTCGTCCGTCATCAAAGAGAAAGCATGTTGGAGATATTGCAGTTAGCAAAATTGCTGGCGGAGTACTGTCATTAACAATTACAACTAGTGTGTCAGTAAAGCAGCCTAATGAATCGGTTATGGTAACATTATAAGAACCAATAGCTAAATTTTGTGCGAATGAAGTATCGGTAGTGTTAGTTGATGTATCCCAATTATAGTTATACGGTGGTATGCCAGTAGTAGGGTTTATTAAAGCTGATCCGTCTGTACTGTTGAGGCAGGTAGTACCTGAACTATCAATAGTGATTTCTGGTCCACCAACTAAGTAGTTTACAGGAAGGAGGATGGAATCAACTAATTCACAATTGTTTATATCACTAATTGTTACTGTGTAAGTGCCTCCGGTTAATGCAGATGCTGTACTATTGTTTTGGGTGTTAATATCATTCCATTGGTAACTAAGAGCTCCTGTACCGCCTATTGCATTTACACTAACTTCTCCGTCAACTAGTCCGCATCCTTCTTCATTGTTTACGCTTAGCTCCGCAGCTAAAGAGTCTGGGTTTGTAACTGTTATATTTACTGTTGTGGTGCAATTTGAAGTGTCGGTTATTTCAACACTATATGTTCCGGCAGGTAAATTGGTAGCGGTTGTTGTGGTTTGAGTTCCTGTTGGGGTGTTCCATAAATAGCTGTAATTTGGTGTTCCGCCAAAAGCTAAAATTGTAGCGGTTCCATTACTGTCGCCATAACAAAGTGGTCTTTGAGAGCTTCCTAATCCGCTTAATGAAGAAGGTGAAGTTATCGTTACAGTATCAAAAACGGTACACAGTTTATTATCTGTAATTGTAATAAAATAATCACCCGCACTAATGTTGGTGATAGAATCATTATTACTTCCTGTACTCCATAAATAGCTATAATTGGGGTTTCCGCCTGAAACATTAACAGTAGCAAAAGCGTCATTATCACCATTACAAAGTAGGTTTGTGTTTTCGCTATTAGAAACTAAAGGATCAGGTTCTTGAACTATGATTGAGTCTGTTCTTGAGCAACCATCAGCGTTTGTAACACTAAATGTATAGGTGCCTGGGCTAAGGTTGAAAATAGTATCGTTTGTACTACCGTTTTCCCATTGATAACTAATGTTTGAAGTTGTGCCTAGTACTTCGGCAGTAGCAAATCCGTTATTTTCATTGTTACACACTACATCATTTCCGGTTTTACTTATTTGTAAACCTTCGGTGGCAAATGCAAATGCAATTGAGTTGAAATTGTTCCATGTTATTTTCTCTAATGTGCTAAATATGGGTGATGAATTGGTGATTATGTTTACCGGAGAGATGGCTTGCCATACGTTTAACGGAGTCCAATGCGCAAGAGTTTGAGGCGTGAAATCATTTACATTATCGTAATTAAATTCAATATCTACTGCATTACTACCTGAAACTCTAGTTATTTGATGATAATAATCTGGGTTTATAGCACAAATTGATGTGTCTTTAGAAGATCTGTTATAGTTCTCAAGGCTGGCGTCCAGGTTAGCAAACCGTACTCCAATTGTGTTTTGAGCTGAAGAATTATTTGTGATATTTATGGGGCGGTAACGAGCAGTATTACTTGATGAACCAACCGGAAATAAATATGTATTGTTGGTCATGTTTCTGGAAATGTATCCACTGTCTAAGCCAGAGATGAAACCGGAAGTTCTGGTTATTGCGTTGAGATCATTGTTTAGCACATTAAAATGAAACGAGTCTACTGCAAGTTCTCTGTCGTTTAGTATTAATTGACTAGTTGAATTTGAGTGAATGCCTAGTTTTTTAATGCCTGTGCCTTCAAGACTTAATTCATAATATGTGCTTATTGAATCTCCGGAGATGCTTTGATTAGATCCAGTAAGTGTAACCCTAGAGGTATTAGCTTGAAAAGTAGCGCTATTTATCCAATCGCCATCTACAAAGTACTTGCCGTTACCGTTTGTTACTGAGCTTTCTTGAAGGTTTACGTTACCCTGAGCAAAACCATCGCTGTTAGAATAAAAATTACCATTGTTTGTGAGTTCACTGGCATTACCTTTGACTAATGTATTGCCGTTTACAAACAAAGTAGAAGAATCACCAATAAAAAACGTACTGCTTTCACCCACAAAGAACGTTTGAGCTGTGAGTGTAATGTTTAGTGAAATAAAAAGAAGAAGTAATACTCTTTTCATGTAATTTTTATTGCAATACTATGATACGATTATTTATAGAAAAAAGTTATACGTTTTCCTTAAAAAAAATGTTTTCTAGCCCCAATTGCAGGGTTATCTTTTGTGTTGTTTGGGGTTTAATATTACTTAGTGAAAATTAGCGATTTTGTGAGCTCAATTTTTGCTTAGTGAAATTTGCCCAGACAATACAAAACTAAAACCGAAAAGTGGGATGTAGCTTCTGAGCAAAAAAATAATTAGACCTGACAATTTAACATTAAGCTTAAAGGGTTTCTGTCAAAAAAATAGCTTCTTTCGGTTAATATGTCATGTAAGGAGGAGTGGAATACATTTTGACATAGCCTGTTTAAAAACACGTAAAATGAGTGACGGTAAAATTAATGTACAGGCGGAAAATATATTTCCGATAATAAAAAAGTTTCTTTATTCTGACCAAGAGATATTTTTGAGAGAATTGGTGTCTAATGCTGTTGATGCTTGCTCTAAAATAAAAACATTAGGTTCTTTGGGGCAGTCAGAGGTTTCGGAGGATTCACTTCAGGTTGAAGTGATGATTGATAAGCCTGCTAAAACCATTACAATTAAAGATTCTGGTATAGGAATGACGAGTGAGGAGGTTGAAAAATACATTGCTCAAATAGCGTTTTCTGGTGCTGAAGAATTTGTTGAAAAATACAAAGATCAGGCTCAAGGAATTATTGGTCATTTTGGTTTAGGGTTTTATTCGGCTTTTATGGTTGCAGATAAAGTTGAGGTTGTAAGTAAGTCTTACAAAGATGCTGATGCAGTTCGTTGGGTGTGTGAAGGAAACCCAGAGTACCAGATGGAAAAGGCTGAAAAGGCTGATAGAGGTACGGAAATTATTTTACATATTTCTGATGATGCTCACGCATTTTTAGAGGATGGAAAAATTCGTGAATTACTAAATAAATACTGCCAGTTTTTACCAATTCCGATTAAGTTTGGAACGAAGGAAGAGCCTATTGAAGGAGAAAAGGACAAAAAGAAAACGGTTGATAATATCATAAATAACCCAAGCCCGGCTTGGACTAAAACTCCATCTAGCCTTGAGGATGCTGATTATAAGAGTTTTTATAATGAGTTATACCCTATGACTTTTGAGGACCCTTTGTTTCATATTCACTTAAATGTTGATTACCCATTTAATTTAACGGGGGTACTTTACTTTCCTAAGTTGAAAGGTAAGTTAGAATTGCAAAAAAACAAGATTCAATTATATAGTAATCAGGTTTATGTTACTGATTCTGTAGAGGGTATTGTGCCTGAGTTTTTAACGCTTTTACATGGTGTTATTGATTCACCAGATATTCCGTTAAATGTTTCAAGATCTTATTTACAGAGCGATTCTAACGTTAAAAAAATATCGTCACATATTTCTAAGAAAGTTGCTGATAAGCTAGAAGAACTTTACAAAAATAGTAAGGAAGATTTTGAAAAAAAATGGGAAGATATTCAAGTTTTTATTGAATATGGAATGCTTACAGACGAAAAATTTGCGGAGCGTGCCTTGAAGTTTTTATTGGTTAAAAACACAAAGGGTGAGCACACTAAATTTGATGAATATTTAGAGAAAATAAAAGCAAGCCAGACAGATAAGGACGGTAACACAATTATACTTTACACCAACGATGCGACTAAGCATTACAGCGCAATAGAAGCGGCTAAAAACAGAAACTACGATGTTGTAGTTTTTGATACACCTACTTCAAGCCACTTTATTGGTTTATTAGAGCAAAAAAATGAGAAAGTTAAATTTACTCGTATTGATGCTGATACGGTTGATAAGTTAATTGCCAAGGATGAGGAGATTCCTTCAAAGCTATCTGACAAGGAAAAAGAAGCCTTAAAGCCAGTTATTGAAAAGGTGATTAACAAAGAGCAGTTTACTGTCATGTTTGAGCCTATGAGTGAGAACGATCAGCCTGCGTCTATAACTCAACCAGAATTTATGAGAAGAATGAAGGAGATGAGCGCTTTAGGTGGAGGTGGAATGATGGGAGCTGGTAATTTGCCAGATTCTTACAATCTTATTATTAACGAGAACCACCCAATTGTTGGAAGAATGCTTTCGGAAAAAGATGATTCTAAGAAAGAAGAAATCGCTCAGCAAATTACAGATCTTGCTTTAGTTGCAAATGATTTATTGAAAGGGGAACAGTTAACTAATTTCTTAAAAAGAAGTGTAAGCTTAATTGATAAAATATAAATTATGAAAAAGTTAGTCCACATTGTTTACTTAGGCCTTGCTTTATCTTTAACTTCATGTGGATATAACACCATGGTTGAGAAGGATGAGGTTGTTTCTGAGAAATGGTCTCAAGTAGAAAACGCTTATCAGCGGAGAGCAGATTTAATTCCTAATTTGGTAGCAACCGTTAAGGGGTACGCTTCTCATGAGAAGGAAACTCTAGAAGGAGTCATTAAAGCGCGTGCTAAAGCAACTAAAATGAATATTAATGCTGACAATTTAACTCCTGAAAATATTCAGAAGTTTCAGCAAGCACAGTCTGGTTTAAGCTCTGCATTAAGCAAACTTATGGTTGTTGTTGAGCGTTACCCTGATTTAAAAGCTAATCAGAATTTTTTAGAGCTTCAAACCCAATTAGAGGGTACTGAAAACAGAATCGCTAATGAACGTAGAATGTTTGGTGAAGCTGTTAAAGATTACAATTCTTACATACGTAAGTTTCCGAATAATCTTTTTGCTGGTATGTTTGATTTTGATAAGCGTGCTTATTTTGAAGCTGAAAAAGGTTCGGATAAAGCTCCAAAAGTTGAGTTTTAATGTTTGAAAAGAAATCTGATTTTTTTTCTGATACTCAAGAGCAACAAATTGTTGAAGCCATAAGTCAGGCTGAATTAAATACTTCGGGAGAAATTCGTATGCATATTCGTAGGAAGTGCAAAATGGATAATCCGCTAGACGAGGCAATTGAAGTATTTGAAACACTTGGAATGAACAAAACAAAACACCGTAACGGTGTTTTGTTTTTTTTCTCACCCACCGAAAAAAAGTTTGCCATTTATGGCGATAAGGGAATTAACGATGTTGTACCTAAAGATTTTTGGGTAAGCATACGTGAACACATGTTTTCTCTTTTTAGAGAAAAGCAGTTTTTAACTGCCTTTACCGAAGGTATAGCTATGTGTGGAGAACAATTAAAGCATTATTTTCCATACGAAAAAGAAGATGTAAATGAACTACCAGATGAAGTTACTGAAGACTAACATTCTTTTTCTTCTCCTTTTTAGCGTATTTGCAATTTCGTATACTCAAGAAATTGTATTGCCGGAGGTTCCTAATCCGCCAAGATTAGTGAATAATTTTTCTAAATCGTCTCCGAACTTTCTTTCTTCAGGGGAGGCTCAATGCCTAGAAGAAAAGCTAACAAATTTTGATAAGCAAACAAGTAACCAAATAGCAATTGCTATAGTAGACGGTTTTTCTGGTACATCGGCTAATGATTTTAGTAACCGTCTATTTCAGAAATGGGGAATCGGAGGGGATAGAGAAAAATCTAACGGAGTCTTAATTGTAGTTAAGCCAAAAACAGCCAGCTCAAGAGGCGATATTTATATTGTTGCGGGCTATGGTTTAGAAGGTGCAATACCAGATATAATAGCGAAGCGTATTGTTGAAAATACAATTATACCCCACTTTAAAAAAGCACAATACTTTAAAGGATTAGATGCAGCTACAACCGAAATAATGCAACGAGCTATTGGTGAGTTTAATGAAAAGAGAGAGGTACCACCATCTTCCCCTTTTCCTACAATACTTATAATCATTCTTATTATTATACTCATGAATTGGTTGTCTCGTAAAGGTAAAAGAGGTTACATGGGGCAAACTATAAACCGAAGAGGCGTACAAGATAATGATTGGCCTTTATTTGGTGGAGGAGCCTGGGGAGGCGGACATACTAGAGGTAGAGGTTTTGGAGGTGGAGGAGATTTTGGTGGAGGAGGCTTTGGTGGTTTTGGTGGAGGATCTTCAGGTGGTGGAGGAGCCGGTGGCTCTTGGTAATGGCTTGTTTATTATCAAATGGGTAACTGTCAAAAGAAGTTTTTACACTTTTAGAAGCTGTTTTTATTTTAAAAAAATGCCTTAACATTTTGTAAATATCGCTTTGCAATATTACCTTGAACACGTGATAGATTCATTTAAACATAAAGGCTTACGTAAAAACCTCATTCAAACATTGAGAGATAAAGGTATTGAAGATGAGCAAGTACTCACCGTGATGAATAAAATACCTCGTCATTTTTTTATAGATGATAATGCATTTTTACATTATGCATATAAAGACGAAGCTTTTCCTATTGGAGCAAGCCAAACCATATCACACCCTTTCACAGTTGCATTTCAAAGCTCTTTATTAGAAATAAAAAAGAGAGATAAAGTTTTAGAAATAGGTACAGGTTCTGGTTACCAAACGGCAGTTTTGTTAGAGTTGGGTGCTAGAGTATATTCTATAGAACGTCAGCGTACCTTATTTTTGAAAACAAAGCCTTTATTAAGTAAACTAGGGTACAACGCGAAGCTGTTTTATGGCGATGGTTATAAAGGATCTCCTTCTTTTGCTCCTTTTGATAAAATTATAGTTACTGCAGGTGCACCCTACATTCCGGATGCATTAAAAGATCAATTGGCTGTTGGTGGTATAATGGTAATACCCGTAGATATTAATGAAACCACACAAGTAATGAACAGACTAATTAAACAACCTGATGGCTCGTTTGAGACCACTGAGTATGGTGAATTTAAGTTTGTGCCTTTGTTAGAAAATAAATCTCCAAAAGGTTAAAACTTAAGTATGCGTCAAAAGTTAAACATAGTAACCTTAGGTGTAAATGATTTAAGCAAGTCTGTGGCATTTTATGAGGATAGTTTAAAATGGAAACGGTCGGACGCCAGTACAGAAAATATTGTGTTTTTTAATTTGGGAGGAATTGTTCTTGCATTGTACCCAAAAGATAAGCTTGTAGAAGATGTTACATTAAAATTTAATATGGAGGGAACTTCACCTATAACCCTTGCTTATAATGCAAAGACTGAACAAGAAGTAGATGATCTTTTGTTCGAAGTAAAAAATTTAGGTGCTGAAATTATTAAGCCCGCTCAAAAAGTTTTTTGGGGAGGATACAGCGGGTATTTTAAAGATTTAGATGGTAATCTTTTTGAAGTTGCTTTTAACCCGTTTGTAACGTTTGATGAAAATGATAATTTGATGATTTAGTTTCTTATTAAACAACCCTAACGCCCAGCACACAAACATCATCAATTTGTTCGTATCCTTCCTTCCAATCTTCGAAACTCTTTTCAAGCAAAGCTTGCTGGATTTCCATTGGCTCAGTACTAATCGTTTTTAAAAGATCCCGGAATTTCTTTTGCATAAATTTTTTACCCTTCTGTCCTCCAAATTGATCGGCATAACCATCAGAACATAAATAAACGACATCATTTTTTTGTAGACTTAGGGTGTATTTATTGTAAGGTTCTAAGTGAGTTACGAAATTTGAAATTGGTTGAAAATCGCTATGTGTTTCAATCATCTCCTTATCTCTTACAACATATACAGTATGCTTGGCAGAAGCATACTCCATGTCCACTTCTCCATCACCAATACTAATTATAGAAATATCCATACCATCATGGCTACGTTCTTCCTTTAATTCTGAGTTATTTTGAAAAGAGTTTATTATACCTGCTCGCAAGTGATCTAATATTAAATTAGGTTCATAGGTTTGGTTTTCAATAATAATTTCATTTAATAATGAATTACCAATCATGCTCATTAAAGCACCAGGTACACCATGTCCGGTACAATCAGCTACAGCTACAATAGTTTTAGCGCCAGGGGTTCTGTAGGCCCAGTAAAAATCTCCCCCAATTATGTCTTTAGGTTTGTAATAAATAAAATAATCATTTAAAATACTCTTCAAGTAAACGCTCGATGTTAATATGGCATCTTGAATAGTTCTAGCATATTCGATACTAGCGGTAATATCTTTGTTTTTTTCTTCAAGTTCTTCCTTTCTAACCCTAATTTCTTCGGTTCGCTCTTCAATAATAGCTTTTAGTTTATCATTAGCTTTTTCTAATCGAGCAACATTAAGTCTTACAAAAACAAAAATTACTCCAGCTAAAATTAATCCGTACAATACATAAGCAGCAAAAGTTCTGTACCAAGGAGGTGCTATTGAAAAATTAAACGAGGCAACTTCACTCTCATTTTGATAGATGTTTTTTGATTTTACATTAAAAACATAATCGCCCTCATAAAGATTAGCAAATGTCACCGTATTTTCATTTGACCATCCACTCCAAGAATCTGAAAATCCTTCCAAAAAGAAAGAGTATTGATTAAGTTGTTCAGCAATTAAGTTAGTTGAAGAATATTCAAATTGAACTGTGTTTTTGCTGTAGGTTATACTCGTTTCTTTATTTTCAGTTAAAGGGAATTTTGTGATTAGTGTTTTAAAAGGAATTTTATCTGAAATAGCATTGTGCAAATCATATGAAAAGTAATTAATTAAACCATTTTCGTTGCATAGCCAGTATTTACCTACTTCGGTATCATCGATAAGAATTTTATGAATTTCGCCTTTAGGGAAACGCTCAAAATAGTTTACGGGTACAAACTTAAAGTCGTCATTTAGTTTGTAATATGCTTTGGTTTCTGATTTGTTATTTAAAATAAGCAGAGAGAAGTTCATTGTTTCTTCAAACAAGTAGTTATCATACTTATTTAAGTCAACGGTATCTTCTTGCACAAAGTCACATTCAATAAAATCAAAATCATCAAATGTTGGTATAACAGCAAACATTTTGTTTTTAGTTATTGCAAAAATGTTGTTCTCGTTTTGAATGAGTTTAGTAAATTTTAAATCTGACTGAATTTGTTGTTTATTAAATATTTTAGGAATTCCATTACCGTATTGAAATTGCGCAAAGTAGAGTAAATCATTTTCCCTAATAACTAACGTAGAGTCATTTTTAACTTTAACAATTTCGTTAACCGGGTAATTATATACTTTCTTAGAGAGCCAAGGAGATATTTCACATTCAATTCCTTCACAGTTTTTATAAAACGTTATTCCATCATTGGAATAAGTCATAAAGGCTTTGTTTTCTATCTCTATTATACAACCGTTGTTAAATAATGATAGCTTGTTAAGGTTAAAACTTGAATCACAATAATTAATATGATTATCATCTGTAACGAGTAATAAATTATCAAGAGATTTTAACTTACTGAACGATGATTTTTGATTTATCATTTTAGAAAATGAATATGAACCATGCAGCTCATCATAGTAATCTTCTCTATAAATCCCTTCCGTTGTGGCTACAACTAACTTATTGTTGAAAAATTCAATGTCGGT
Source organism: Flavobacteriales bacterium (assembly GCA_020628935.1). Taxonomy (GTDB): domain Bacteria; phylum Bacteroidota; class Bacteroidia; order Flavobacteriales_G; family JALEGO01; genus JAHDEG01. The sequence continues at coordinate 144,578 of JAHDEG010000004.1, read as the reverse complement.
TACCCTACCAGAAATCTGATTTGATCCAATATGGTATGAAAATGGGATAAAAACTTCTGCTTTCTGCAGCCCTTTTTTGCTGCCTATCCAAATGTTTTTTTGAATATCAACACATATATCGGTAATGTTGTTGTTTTCTAGTCCATTGCTTTTATCAATTATTTTAACGGTTTTTCCATTTCTCTTTTCTACTATTATTACTCCAGAGTTTTCTGTTGCAATGGCCCATAATTGCTCACTTAAATTTTCTGCAGAAACAATTTTATAATTGAATTCAATTTTTTCTTGTAAAACTTTGTCTTCGTAAATATGAATACCATCATTTTGAGTGAAGAGATAAATCCTTTCATTATCTACTTTAATGTCAATTACGTTAATACTTTCAAGCTCTTCATTGTTTAAATAAGGAACAATTTCTGAGTTGTTATATATCATATTTAAACCCAAACCCTTTTGATGAAAAAATATTTTTTTTCCAATTGAAAAGCCAATTGCTTTACCTGTTGGTTTGTAAAAGGAAGTGTATTTTTTTTCGTTTTCGGCAATTAAAACAATTCTGTTTTCGTAAAATATGAAGGTATTATTGTGTTTACTTATAATACTAGAAGCATTAATAAGGCTTTCATCTAGTCCTTTTAATGAGTCTTTTATAGACATATAAGCAAATGTATTTGCTCGTATTTTTTTTATTGTTCCTAATCCTTTCGATCCTGCCGCATAAAAATTATTTGTTGTGTTTAAAAAGGCATACAAATCTTCTCCTTCAGAAAAATTTACTCTCTTCCAATTCATTCCATTATAAGAATACATTCCCTTATCGGTTGATGCGAATAAATTTCCGATAGAGTCTTGAAAAATGGATTTAATTGAAAACGCCCCTTGAAAGTCAATATTTTCGTAATTGCTTATGTGAACTTTGTTGTGAATAGAGCTCGCTTTTAAGTGCGCTGCAAAAAATAGCAGAAGTGTGACTAGAGTTATGTATTTTAACTTGCTTAAAAGCATGATGTAAAGATACTAACAAAATTTACTTAAAGGTAAGTAGGGTTTAAAAAGCAATTGATGTTGTACCTTTGTATATATGATTCCCAAGCAAAAGATAGACGAAGTTTTTGATGCTGCTAGAATTGAAGAAGTAATTGGCGATTTTGTTACTTTAAAAAAGAAAGGAGCCGATTATAAGGCGTGTTGTCCGTTTCATAACGAAAAAACGCCCTCTTTTAGCGTTTCAACAAGTAAGGGGATTTACAAGTGTTTTGGTTGTGGAGAAGGGGGAAACGTTGTTGATTTTGTAATGAGTCATGAGCAGTACACGTTTATTGAAGCTATAAAATGGTTGGCAAATAAATATGGAATTGTAATTGAAGAGAAAAAGCAAACCGAAGAAGAAAAATTAGCAGCCGATGAAAGAGAGAGTTTGCTTATTGTTACCTCATTCGCCCAAAAGGTTTTTGAAAACGCATTGTTTAATACAGATGAAGGTAAATCTGTAGGCTTAGCTTACCTCCGTAAAAGAGGATTTACAGATAGTGTTATTAAAAAATTTAATTTAGGATATAGCCCTGATAAGTGGGATTATCTTACTACCGAGGCTACTAAAAAAGGCTATAAGTTAGAGTTTTTAAAAACCGCTGGATTAAGTAAAGATAAAAATGGATCTTTTTACGATGGCTTTAGAGGTAGGGTAATGTTTCCTATTCACTCAGTATCAGGTAAACCAATAGGTTTTGGAGGTAGGGTACTTTCTGATGTTAAAAAACAGCCAAAGTATATAAATAGTCCTGAGTCGGTTATTTATGTTAAAAACAAGGTTTTATACGGTATATTTCAAGCCAAGAAGGCAATATCTAAGTTGGATAATTGCTTTTTAGTTGAAGGATATACCGATGTTGTTTCTCTGTTTCAAAACGGAATAGAGAATGTAGTAGCATCTTCAGGAACTTCTTTAACAACTGGTCAAATTAGACTTATAAAACGCTACACCCCAAACATTACTATTTTGTACGATGGTGATATAGCTGGGGCAAAAGCATCTTTTAGAGGTATTGACATGGTGCTAGAGGAAGGAATGAATGTTAAGGTAGTTCAGTTCCCTGAAGGTGAAGACCCTGACTCTATGGCCAATAAGCTCGGAGCAGAAAAACTTACCACATACGTTAATGATAATGCGCAAGATTTTATACGATTTAAAACCACTGTTTTAAAAGATGAAATAGGGAATGATCCTATAAAAAAATCTAAATTAATTCATGAAATTATATCTTCTATAGCGCTTATTCCTGATCAAGTTGTACGTAGTTTATTTGTGAAAGAATGCAGTGATATACTCGAAATAGATGAGCAAATACTATTAAGCGAGTTAAACAAAACACGCAGAAAAAAAGTAGTTTCAAGTAACAATCAACCTCTGCCACCAGAATTTGGGTATAACGATATTCCACCCATTGGCTTAGAGCAATCATCTTCAGATTATCCGCATCCTACACAAAAAGAAGAAATAAAGGTAGCTGAGCGTCCTTTCGAAAAAGATATACTACGTTTGGTGTTAAATTATGGCAACGAGATCCTTGATTTTGAAGAAGACTCAACCTCTGTAAAAGATTTTATAATCACTGAATTGGAACAAGACGAACTTAGTTTTTCAACAGATAGTTATATTAAGTTTTGGGACAAAATTAAAACAGTTGAAGGTAAAATTAATTTAGATCATTTCTTTCAAAGCGAAGATGAAGACATTCGAAAATTGGCTGTAGAATTAACCTCACATCCATACATTTTATCTGATTGGGAAAGTCGCAGTATAATTGTTAATACTGAGCTTATGTTACTCAAGCGCGCTGTGACGGAAAGTGTTTACGCCTTTAAATGTAATAAAATTGAAATAATGATTAACAGTGAAGAAGAAAACCTGAAAAAGTCGCTGTCTGAAAGTGATCTAATAATTTCTTTGCAAAACCTAATTATGCTTAAAGAACTGAGAAGAAAGCTCAAAATTGAGATTGGCCGCCCCATTTAATATTTTATTATGGCATGCCCCCGAAATAGGGGCCAGGCTAATCACTATTACGCTTCGCAACATTTCATGTTACTGCAGGGTAGCCGTTTATATCCTTCATGCAAAAAACGATTACTAACGAACCAGAGTTATGTAACCGGCTAGTTTTAAATCTCTCGTTTCAGATAAGGCTTCAATTAAATAAAAATACGTTCCGTCTGGTACTTCACTTCCTCCAGTAGTTCTTCCGTCCCATTTAATAAATGATGTTTTAGTACTAAATAGCTCTTGTCCCCATCTGTTATAAATAGCTAAAAAGTAGTTTCCCTTTCCTAAAAACGGGATAGTAAAAAACTCATTTAAGCCATCATCGTTAGGTGTAAATACGTTCGGAATTTCAAAATCTATAACTACTTCAACGTTTTTAGTAGTAGTGTCTTTACATCCGTTGCTATCAGCTATGGTTAATATTACATCAAAGCTTCCTTCACTCTGATAAAAATTAATTGGATTTTCATTATCTGAGGTGTTTCCATCCCCAAAATCCCAGTTCCAAGTACTAGTGTTAAGAGAACTACTGTCTGTGAAACTAATTAAACCGTTGGTAGAACTGCTCGTATCTATTGTAAAATTGGCAAGAGGTGGTTCAAATATATTTACGACTAATGGATCACTGTCGTTGGTGTTAGTACAGTTATTTTGATCTGTCACGGTTACTGTATAAGTACTGCCAGCTATCGGGTTGTTAATGTTAATGGAAGCAGAAGTAGCACCGTTACTCCAAGTAAAATTATTTGCATTTGATAAAGCGGTTACACTAACGCTTCCGTTATTACAAATATTTAAGTTGTTAGAAAAAGTGAGCGTTGGTAGTTCATTAACGCTTATTATTTGTTCTGCAGACTCTTCACACTCATCAGCCCCAATGGTATATACAATAGTGTAAGTACTACTGGGAGTGAAATTTGAAATAATGCCCGTAGCAGTGTCAATCGTTGCAAGGTCACTAGGGGGATTTAGAAAACTAAATGTTCCGCCAACGTCTCCAGTTATATTTACTTGGTTGTTACTGTTTTGGCAAATATTAGTGCTTACGAAACTAGGGTTGCCACTTTCTGGTAAAATTACATCAATATTTATCGTGGTATCAATGCAATCATTATATACAACATTCACACTATATATACCTGCATCGTTGGCGGTTAATGGATTTATATTTACAATTCTACTATTGCTAGTAAAACCATTTGGTCCTGTCCAACTATATGTTGCAAACGGAAGTGTATCTGCAAAAAGAACCAATTCAGGGTTCGTACAGGATATGGGTTGATATCTTACATTGTTTGCTCCGTACGGAGTAAGCTCAAATCCTTCAATATCAGAATTTCCACAATCGTCAGTTATTTTAATTTGGTGTGTTCCAATATTTAAGTTTTCAAATATATTATCACTTTGCGGAGGGAAACTACCATTCGGACCCGATAAAATTTCAAATGTATAATTTGGTAATCCATTATTATAATTAGCAATTATTTCTCCTGTGTTAGAGCCTGTACAAATAGCCCCTAACAAATCTAAACTTGGTGATATGTATTCTGGTATTGTAATTTCTTCTGCTGCCCAAAAGTTATTTTCAATAGTAGTAAACAGGCAATTATTGTGGGTGCCTATTATCGTATATTGGCCGGGAGGTAAATTGTTAAATGAAGTATTATATTGAAACGGCATTGTATCGTTTCCTGTTATAATGGTATAAGCAAATATATCTGAATTGTTTAGCTCTTGATCGAGATTCAGGTTTGTAATGTTTGCAGAATTACATTGAATGTCAATATCAAATGATAGATTTGGGAGTGGGGCATCATCTACCGTAAAATCAAGGGTGTCTATTGTATTGCAAGCATCAGTAAATTCAATTGAATAATTACCTGCTGGTAAATCAAAAATTGTATGTTGGTTTTGTAGCCCCGAGATAAAATTAACTACAGTATCATTCATAAGAGTAGGGCTTGATAAGTAGCTTATGGTTACCGGACTTACAACTTGTTTAATTCTAATAACAGCATCAACATTGGGGAAATTGCATCTTTCATATGTATCCATTAACTCCGGGTTTATGTTTGTCTGTGTGTTTAAGAAGATGCCGCTATTAAACGTTCTTCCGCAGGAGTCTGTAACAGTTACTGAGTATCCACCATCTGATAGACCTTCTAAAACTGAGCTGTCTTGAGGGGGATAAGTGATTCCATTTCCATTAACCTCATAAATAATAGGTTGCGAAAGGTTTTGAGTTTGAATGTCGATATCCCAACCACTGCAACTTTTAGAAGTCTTAATTATGGTTATTTTAGGATCAATTATTCTTTCTAAAGTTGCAGTATTTCCACAATTATCTTCAACTTGAAAAACATAAGTACCTTCACTTGGTAATGTAAATGAATCGCTAGATTGTGGAGGAAAAGTTTGTGGCCCACTAATAATTGAATACATCACTGGGTATGAAACTTGAGTGCCTGTGGTACTAGTTCCAACATTTACAATTGCTGAGTACCCACATTCATTGTTAGAGATTCCGACTGTGCCAGAAAAATTAATTGGACCAAAAAGACTCTCATTAATAGTATATGATTGAGTTACTACATTATTACAATCGTCAGTAACTTCTATCGTATACTGCCCAGAAGAGAGATTTGAAAAAGTACCATTATTTTGGATAACGGAACTTGTAGGAGCTACTATCTGATAGGTGTAAGGCGAGGTTCCTTCATTTACAGTTACTGTGAGTGAAGCATCGTTTCCGTTTGCACAACTTGGGGTGGTTTGAGTAAATGATAATGTAGGATTAATATAGTTGCCTCCAACTACACGATTGCCTGTTGTAGTTACACCACAATTATCTGTTACTATAATTGTGTAGCTGCCCGATGGCAATGCGTTGAAAGTACTTTGTGTTTGTGCTGGGCGGGTCACAGGTCCCGAAATTTCATATAAATATGGACTTAGTCCGCCAGATGCGTTAACTGATATTGATCCATCTGAGGCGCAAGTTGATGGGAGTGAACTTGAAGTAAATTCAACTGGGTCTGGTGCCGGACATTGTGAGAATACTTCAGTAAACGAAAGTATAAGAATAAAAAAGAATAATAATTGTCTCATAGTACAAATATTAACGTAAAAATCATTCAACAGGTTGCTTTCTACCTATTTAAGCCAAAATATAAAATTACTTTATTATCTGACTAAAGTAAAACTACCATTGTTTTTTATCTCCTTATTTCCGTTAGTTATTTCTACTATGTAATAGTATGTTCCTGGTGAAACTTTTTCACCGCTTATCGTGTTTCCGTCCCAAATGATTCTATCACTTTTAGACATAAATAATATTTGTCCCCATCTGTTATATACTTCAAATTTATATTCACCATTGCCAGTGTAAGGTATTGTAAAGAAATCATTTATACCGTCCCCATTTGGTGAAAAAACATTTGGGATTGTAATTGATTCTTCAATTTCAATAGTTTTATTAGTTGTATCGTTACAGCCATTTACGTCAGTAACTATTAGTATTACGTTATAATTACCGGTGTTTTCGAATACATTTATTGGATTCTCTAGGTCGGAGTAGTTTCCATCATCAAAGTTCCAGTTCCAAGCGTTAACATTTGAACTACTACTATCAACAAACTCTATTTGTTCTTTAAACCAGCTACTTGTGTCAATATTGAAATTTGCAGTTGGTTTTTCAAATACATTTAAGTTTATAGGGTTATTACTGTTAGAGCTTTTACAATTATTTGTATCAGTTACTGTAACAATGTAGTCTATATTGTTGTTTGGGTTTTCTATAGTTAATGTTGGTGAATTTTCACCTGTATTCCATTCAAAAATAGTTGCATTTGAGATAGCCGTGATACTTGTGCTTTGGTTTGAGCACACGCTCAAATCATCTGAAAAAGTAACTGTTGGTAAACTATTTACGATAACTTCTTGTTCCGCTGTTTCGGTACATCCGCCTGAGGTGATTGATACAGTAAATATAGTAGTAGTTTGCGGTGTTATGGTTGTATTTGAAATAGTGTCACCTGTACTCCATGCATATGAGCTATTAATCAAGTTTGCTGTTGCTTGTAAGTTAACTGTGTCACCTAAACATATTTCTGTTACCGTATTATTAATTGTTGGTTGTAAGGAAGGTGTATTTTGAATAGTTGTTGAATCTATGGTAATGCATCCTACTTGATCAGTAATAGTTACAAAATAAGTTCCGAAGTTTAGGTTGTTAATGGTGTTTCCTGTGCTATCATTGCTCCAAGTAATATTAAATGGAGCAATACCATTACTTATTATAGCTTCTATAGCTGCATCGTTTCCATTGTAGCAAGTAGGGGAGCTTGCATTAAAGCTAACCTGTGCGCTGTCGCTTCCGTTGTTTATGGTAACGAAAGTATCTGTATAGCAACCTAAACTATCTGTAATTGTTAACGAATGGTCTCCTACCGATAAGTTTGTAGCGGTTGAACTATCTTGAATACCTGTGTTAGTATTCCAAGAATAAGTGTAGGGAGATAATCCACTAACAGGGATTGCTTGTGCTGTTGCATTTGTACTCTCATTACAAGTTGTCTCTGTTAAAGAGAAATTTACTTCTGGTCCTCCAAAATTATAATTGATAGGAATTCTTACTGAATCAGTTTTTGCGCAGCCATTTGCATCTGATACAGTAACTATATATAGGCCTCCAATTACATTTTGCAGTTGATTGGATGTGGTATTGTTATTCCACATATAGCTATGGCTACCTGTTCCGCCATTAGCTATTACCTCAGCATTACCATTAAAAGTCCCGCAATAGGCACTGTCTAGTACTGTTGTGTTTGTTGTTAAAGAATCAGGATTTTCAACGGTGACGACCAAGCTTGTTGTACAATTATTACTGTCGGTAACAACTACGGTATACTGACCTGCAGTTAAGTTAATAGCTGTTGAACTGTCTTGGTTGGCAGCCTGATTGTCCCAAGCATATGTGTAGGATGGCGATCCACCAAATGCAAGTGCCGTAGCTGTTCCGTTTTGCTCTCCATAGCAATTCACTCTCTGACTAGCTCCAATTGCAGTTAAGCTAGATGGTTGATTAATAACAATCGTATCAGTTATAGAGCAGGATTTACTATCGCTAATTGTAACGTAGTATGTTCCGGCAGAGACTCCACTTATACTGTCTAAACTAGAGCCATTGCTCCAATTGTAAACGTAGCCAGAGTTTCCTCCTTGTGCAGTTACCTTTGCAAAACCGTTTAAGGTACCATTACATGAAGCATCTCTTGTGCTTTGTGAGTTACTTAATACCAAAGGTTCATTTAATACATAAGACTTGGTTTGTGTACAATTATTATTGTCTGTTACTGTTACTGTAAAAGTGTTTGCTTGTAAATTAGAAATTAGGACACTTGTTGAGCTATTACTCCATAGGTAGGAATACGAACTAGTTCCTCCTGTTGTATTTATTTCAATTGTTCCACTTGCATCATTATTACAATTTAAGTCATTAACTGTAACATCGTGAATAGTTAAAGCAGTTGGTTGAGACACTTGAATATTGTTTTTTACTTTCTGGCAATTATTTTGATCTGTTATTGTTAAGCTGTAATTACCACTAGAAACGCTATTCAAATTAGTGTTATTGGAACCATTAGACCAAGTGTAAGTGAATGTTGGGTTTCCACCAGAAACGATAGTTGATATGCTGCCTGTGCTATCTCCAAAACAGAGGTTATTATTAACTGTTTCATTAATCGTAATATCTGGATATTCTGCTACTGTGATATTCTGAACTTTGTTACAGCTGTTATTGTCGGTTACGGTAACAGTATAAGATCCTGCTGCTAAATTCTGATTGTTTTGTGTGGTTGCGTTATTGCTCCAATTGTAGAAATAATTTGGTGTACCACCACTTGTGGTTAACTGTATTTGACCTGTGCTAGTTCCAAAACATGATACACTATCAATTGATGGGGTAATTGTAATTTCGCTAGGTTGAATTACCGTAAAACTTTCTATTTTTTGGCATACTCCATCATTAATGGTAACAGTGTAATTCCCTGCTGTAATATTTGCAATAGAGTCTAGTGTAGCTCCTGTACTCCATAAAAAGCTATAGTTTAGATTATTACCTCCAGATGTGTTTAGTTTTATTTTACCAGTACTTTCATTGTTACAGTTAACGTTTGTAATTACTTCGTTACTAATTATGCTTACTGCTGTAGTCGTTTGCGTTTGTGTTTGTTGACATGCTCCTGAGCCAACGGTATATTGAATGCTATAAGAGCTATCAATACTAAAGTTTGATATTGTCCCGGTAGTAGGGTTAATTTCTGCTAGGTCGTTTGGAGGAGTAGCAAAACTAAATGTTCCGCCAGTGTCTCCTGAAAAAGTAATTTGATTTCCACTACCATCACAAATACTTGAAGTACTAAAAGAAGGATCGGCATTTGATACTGGGTTGACTAGTATATTAATGGTTGTGTCTATACATGTATTATATTCTATATTTACACTGTACGTTCCATTATTTATAGTTGTGAATGGGTCAATGATAACAAAACGCTCGTTGCTTGTAAATCCGTTCGGGCCTGTCCAAGTGTAATTTGCAAAAGGTAGTGTGTCTGCATATAAATCTAATGATGTGCTTGCACACGACACTTGATCGTAGTGAACGTTGTCATCCCCATAATTGGTGAGCTCAATACCTGTAATATCACTATTACCACAAGCATCTATAGTGCGTATTTGGTATGTGCCTGGAGATTGATTGTTGAACTCATTACTTGTTTGCTGGCTACCTGAACCATTGGGGCCTGAAAGAATTTCATAAGTGAAAGGGGCCGCTCCTTTATTTACTTCTGCTAATATTTGTCCTTGATTACCACCATTACAAATAGTGCCATAGGTCTCTAATTCTGGAAATGTATAACCTTGTACCTCAATTGTATCTAGGCTTGTTGTACCTGGAAGTCCACTCCCCACACATTTAGATTGTTCAGTTTGTAAAACATATGTTCCAGAGGGTAAATTATTAAAAAAGTTATCTGATTGAGGAGGGTAAGTAGTAGGTCCTGAAATTATAGAGAATAATTCGTCCCCTAAAAAAAAGTCGTTATAATGGCTGGGGGCAAAATTTCTTATGTTAGTTAAGTCTGAACTAACACAGCTTTCATTTAAATTGTATAAAATGTTATTACTGAATGGTTGAACCAAGAATGAAATTGTATATGATTGTCCGCATCCATTGGTAACTTTAATTGTGTATGATCCTCTGGGATGATCGTTAAGTATGATAGAAGATGAGTTGGAATTTATTGAAAAATCTGCCAATGTGTCTCCGGGGCTACTTAAGTATTCTACAGTCAGTGTTCCTGAATTTTGTACAGTCATCTCTAACCTGATGTTAACCTTAGATGTATCACACAAGGATCGTGTATTGTTGTTGCTAAAACTGATAAAAAAATTTGGAACAGTCAAAGTAGTTGTATCATTTAATATTGTTCCACAATTATCTTCTGCTTGAAAAATGTAATCACCAGGGGGTAAATTAGTAAAAGCACTGTTTGATTGTGGTGGTAAAGTTGTTGGTCCTGATATGATAGAGAAAGTAGTAGGTTCTAAATCATTAAAAGCATTTAATCCAACATTAAAACTTCCACAAACAAATATTGAGTTAGACTGCAAAAATTGACCTACGCTAACAGAACCGGTAGTTGTGTTACCACACCCATCTTCTGCGTAAATATAATATCTATCTCCACTTGCTGACCCCCAGGGTAAAAGAAAGGTACTATTAGTTGAACTCGAATCATAAAATACCCCGCCATTAATAGGGCTATTATTTTCATAGATTATATAAGTGATTGGGTTTACAGCTGGGCTGCCATCGTTGGTTTGTAAAGATAAAGTTACTTCTCTTCCCGCACAAATGTCATTATTTGTTGATTCAATTCCAGTAGGTGTGCCTCCAGATCCATTAATTGTGTGTTGTATTGTTCTTACCGTGCCACAGTCGTCCGTTACCTGAATATTATAGCTCCCAATTGGAACATTATTAAAATTATAACTATTTGAGCCTGAAGTAAAAACTCCGCTAGTTTGTTGAGAAGGGGCCACCAATTGAAATGAAAAAGGTGCTTCACCACCACTAACAGACACCGTAATACGGGCATTTGAACTACCACAGCCGTAGAGTGTGCTAGTAGCAGTAACTACAGGGTTAAAATATGTTCCGCCAACTGTAACTGAGTTACTAACTGTTTGTCCGCAGTTGTCGGTAACTGTTACAGTGTAGTTGCCTGTTGTTGTTGCATTAAATACATTTGATGATTGGGTTGGCCTGTTAATAGGTCCACTTAACTCGTATAAATATGGTGCTAAACCACCACTGGCATTCACAGTAATGCTGCCGTTAGAAGAGCAACTCGCAGGGTTTGTTGTGGTTGTGAAGCCAGGACTGCTAGGAGCCGGGCACTGGCTATAAATTAAAGGAGTACACAAAAATATTAGCCATACTACTAACGTATTTTTTATTGTGATCATAGACAATTGTACGTAAAAAAAATAGAATGGTTATAATATTGCGTTAGGGATAGAACGGATTACCCTGCAATGTAGCTTTAGCGAAATGAAGCGTATGAGTGATAGCGCGGCCCTAATTTATTAGGGAAACGCCCCACAAGTAATGCTAACGTAATAGGGTAACACTGCCATTGTAAGAGATACTTCTTTCGGGGTTATTTGCTTCTATAATAATATAATAGGTTCCGTCTGGTGCCGGTGCTCCGCCCTCAGTTGTGCCATCCCAAATCATTCTGTGGCTTTGAGATTTAAATAAAATTTGACCCCAACGGTTGTATACTTGAAGAGTGAACTTATCGTGGTTGAAAAAAGGTATTTGAAAGAAGTCATTTTGGCCGTCACCGTTTGGTGTAAAGACGTCTGGTATGATGAATTCAGTGGATATTTCAATGGTTTTATATACCGTGTCGGGGCAATTATTTGTGCTTGTTACAATGAGAGAAACATTATAACTACCTGATGCACTAAACTCATGGAGAGGGTTTTGAGAGGTTGACGTTTGGTTGTCGTTAAAATCCCATTCCCAATTATTTATTTCGCCCTCACTTTCGTCAGTAAATACAAATTCAGCAATTGAGGAAGCTGTGTTTTGAGAAGAGAAATCGGCCGTTGGATCAGTGAAATATTGAACTGTTGAAGGATCAAAAGTTAGTGATGAAGAACAGCCTAAATTATTAGTAGCGGTAACTGTGTAGCTAATAGAGTTATTTGGCAATACGGAAATGGTATTGTCTGTTGACCCAGTGCTCCATTCATATGTTGAAGCACTTGCGTTTGCAGTTAGGTTTAAACTTGTGTTATTGCAAATAATTGAATCGTGAATAAATATTATTGTTGGATTATCAGCTATTGTAATGGTTACTGAATCATTCTCGAAACAGATGCCATCATTTACTTGAACATAGTATGTTGTATCTGTTGTTGGATTAACTATTATGTTTTGTGCTATTTCATTGGTACTCCACAGGTAATTTGTTGCTAAAGGAGCATTAACGGTTATACTTACAGAATCGTTTAAACAAACATAACCGTTAGTTGTAAAGGACGGATTAAGGACAGTTGTAGGGTTTATTGTTGTTGAATCGTATTTAAAACATCCTAGTGTATCAGTTATTGTGATATAATAAAGCATGTTTGGTGGTAGGTTAGTTGCTTGATTAGTGGTGTCACCGTTAGACCAAGCAAAATTAAAGTTACCGTTGCCTCCTGTAGGATTAGATAGCGAAGTACCATCGTTTGTATTTATACATGAGCTATTTGTGTTTGTAAATGTGTTGCTTATTAAATCTGGCTCATTTATATTGAAGCTTTGGTTAAGCACACAGTTATTATTGTCTGTTATAGTTATTTGGTAGTTACCTGGGGTTAATGATGATATTATGGTATCAGTCTCATTGGTGCTCCAATTAATGGTGTAGTTAGGTGTTCCTCCATTCGGAGAGATGGATATTGATCCGTCATTATACCCATTACACGTAATATTAGTAACATTTATAGCTGTTAGGTTTATTGAGGTTGGTTCTGTAACTATAATACTATCTGTTTTTTGACAGTTATATTGATCTGAGACGGTATAAAAATAGGTGTTTGCTCCTAAGTTTGTGATAGTGTTAGTGGTTGCGTTTGTTGACCATTGATAATTATTTACACCGTACAAGCCTGTAGCTGTTAAGGTAATTTGACCGTTGGTAAAACTGTTACAGGTAATTGAGTCAATAATATAGGAGGTACTTAGCTCATAGGGTTGAATTAAAACGGTGTCGTAATAGAGACAAAAATTCTCTTCTACAGCATATTGTATAAGATATGTGCTGTCTGGGTGATTGTTGCTTACAATACCTGTTAAGCTATCTATATTTGAGCCATCCATTATTGGAGTAGCATAGCTAAATGTGCCGCCAGGTGTACCATTTATAACAATATTATTGGTTCCGGTTGTACAAAAGTTTGTGCTACTAAAGCTTGGGTCTACTGTTTGTGGGATATTTACATTTAAGTCTACAACAGTATCAATGCAATTATTATATGTTATGTGTAGTTCATATATGCCGGTATCGTTTAATGTGAAAGGGTTTATGATTGGGTTTCTATCATTTGATGTTATACCGTTTGGACCCGTCCATTCATAGTTTGCAAATGGGAGTGTGTCAGAATATAAGTACAACTCGGTGCTAATACAATTAATAGGATCGAATGAGAGGTTTTGAGAACCATAACTTGAAAGTTCTTCACCACTAATAAAAGAATTTCCACATTGATCAATAAGTCGTATTTGGTATGTTCCTTCTGGCAAATTAGTAAACGTATTATTTGTAGAGGGAGGAGTTGCACCATTGGGGCCTGAAATTATTTCATAATTATATGGAGCTTTACCATCACTTGCGTTTGCTATGATGGTTCCCAAACCGTTGCTGCTGTTGCACATAGTACTTAAGGTGGTTAAACTTGGTACGGTGTAAGGAGTTGATACAATGGTATCATATACAATACCAATACTATCATTACCGCTTGCAATACATTCATTAATTCCTCCTTCAAAATAGTAAGTGCCTTGAGGTAAATTTGAAATACTTATTGACCCGCTTTGGTTTGCAAGCGTATCTCCTAGACTGTTTGTTAGGATATGGTATTTACTAGATGTTAAGCTAGAGTTTACTCTTAAATTTGAAAGATTGAACGAACTGTTACAATTAATTTGTGAGACGTATGTTGGTGTAGCGAAAAAGTCCCAGCCGGCATGAAATACTATTGTATCTAATTGTCCACAGCCATCTGTAATTTCAATTTCGTACATACCAGAATCTTTTAATCCTAATTCAAATACATTAAAAAAATTAAAATTAACGGTTGTGTCGTTGTAGTTCCCAGGACTAGTTAAGTATTTAACATTGAGCGGATTTTCAGCATCACTAACAGAACCTTTTATAATTACTTTACCTGGTTTGCAAACTAAGGACCCAAACGCAGAATTTATTTCAAAATCATTGTTTATAATTTCTTGAGTACTAAAAACGGTATCTCCACAGTTATCGCTTACCTGTAACTCGTATGACCCAGCTTGAAGGTTTGGAAACGTGCCTGAACTTTGTGGTCCGATCGTGTCTGTACCATTTACTAATTGGTATGTATATGGGGGGATTCCGTTTTGAATATAAACTACTGATAAACTTACTCCACTGCAGTTTTCAGAGGTATTTGTTAAAATTTTTAAGTCGGAATTGAATGTTTCCTGCCTTACAACTCCACATCCATCCTCAACCCTAACTGTGTATTCTTCCCCTTTCAAGAGATGAAATATACTATCGCTTTGAGAAGGATATGTTGCAGGACCATTTATAATAGAATAGGTGACTGGACCAGCTATTGTGTTGCCCTGCGGAGAAGTAACAGGAACTACAGCTGCTTTCACGGAGTCGCAATTTATTACTTCCGTTACAACCCCTACCGAGCCAAATGCGTTACTGTTGTTAGCTGTTATAGAATGAAATACAGATGAAATATTGCTACATGCATCGGTAACTCTTGCTAAATAAAAACCTTGCGGTAAGTTGTTAAAAATATTAGTTGTTTGAGTATCGCTAATTGTTGATCCTGAAGCTAGCTCAAAAGTATATGGTGTTACCCCGCCTGCAGTATTAAATGTTAAGGTGCCTGATGAATCATTATAGCAATTTGGGCTGGTTGATGTGACTGTAAGGCTAGGGTTGACATAATTACCAGCTACAATAATGTTTTCTGAAAACGTTGTTCCGCAGTTATCGGTTAATGTAACCGTATATGTGCCTGAAGGTATTGCATTAAATTCGTTACTGGTTTGGGTTGGTCGGTTTACGGGACCTGTTATTTCGTATAGATAAGGGGTTTGTCCGCCTGTTGCTGTAACAGTAATATTGCCATTAGATGCGCATGTTGATTCTGATGAGGTTGCGGTAAATGTTGGTGGTACAGATGCCGGGCATTGTGCACTGACTTTAATGCTAAAAATAAACAAAATAATAGCTAGTAAACGTAAAATCATGGGCCTTTCTACGATAACTGTATTAAAACGGTTACATTTAATGTCTTTTACAAGAAGTATGTTAGGTGAACAGAGTGATTAATTTTTTTACTCTGTTTAAAGTCGATTATGCTTATAACAACATAGTTAGGAGCCATACAATTAGAATGTTTATTGGTACATAAATAAATAGAACAACCTTAATTGGAAATTTAATAATACCGAGTGTTACTTGTTCGGCTTTATTTGGTTTAATAGTTTGATCTTGAGATATGTTGGTTTTAATTCCATTTGTTTCTGATATTACTATTTCTTCAGTGTCAGGGCTTTTTCTTGCAATTGTTATTTTGAATATGAAGTCTATTATAATAGTGAATGGCCAGGATAGGAAGCCTATTTTTCTGTCTAGTACTTTTTTTAAACTTGGTCGAATAACAAATAATGAAATTCCTTTAAAAACATCAGTAAAGGTTATGCTTTTGGTTAGTCCGCTCTGACTTTGTTTTTTTAATAGTAGGGTGTCTTGATAAGCTTTTTTTGATGTGTCGATGGTGATATCATAAATTTTTTCTAAGTCTTTTTTTACGGTGTTTATTAATTGAAGTACAGATAGTAAAGCTATTGTTGGAAGTGACACTATAAAGGCAAGCAGGAAAAAGAATATGCTTGTTAAAATGCCGCCAGTGTAAAAGTAAGCTATTGCTATTAGTGCTATACTTACTAATGAAACTACTTTACCAACTACTTTACCAATGTATAGAGGGAAAAATATGGCGTCTGAAATGGTTTCAACCAGCTCGTCAACTTGGTATTTTGAATAGTCAATTCTTAACGTATCATTCATGATTATAAATTAATGCTGATTTAGTGTTACTGCAATTTTAAGGGATTAATTTCTGAAAATATTGTTTATAAGCAGCTATTAATCTTACTAAATGTATTGGAAGTTGGCTTTGTTCAATTAGTTGCAGAGTCCTCGGTAAACTGTTTCAAAAGATAAATTTTAATATGGATATCGAGAACGTTGCAAATTATACAGAAGTTCGACCTTGCTTATTTTAATTGACATTAGGAAACTATTAGTTTGATCATTTTAACTCCACTTTCTAACTCCAAATGCATGTAATATATGCCTGGCTTAACATTTAAATTAAGTGTGTTTTTTGCATTGCTTTTGATGTGAGGTACTTCTAATAATTTACCTAGCCCATCACGGATAAGTATATTTTTGATAGTTGTGTTTTGTGCATCTAAGATGAATTTACCGTTATTCGGATTTGGATATATGTTGATGTTGTGATTATTTAATTTGTTTTCTCCAACAAGTATACTGTTTGATGTAATGCATTTGAAATCATCAAAAATAAAGCCTTCAAAATTAGCGTTGTAATAGGCATCTTGATGGTTAGATTCATCAGTTTTGAAGTTAAACCTTAGATAAACAGTGTTTTGATTTAATAAAAAAGAATTGGTTGAGTCGTCAATTATTATTTCTTCCACCCTCCATTTGCCTTGAGTATCGCCATCATATAATGGTTCGTTATCAGGTTGAAAAATTTTTTCTTGGGAGGATTTGCTAGAGTAGGTGTTGTTCTCATCTGGCGCCCCTGGTTTTGTTAATTTAGTACATAAAGGAGTCCAATTTGTGCCGTCTACAGAAGCTTCGAATTGTGCGTAATCGAAGCTTCTTTCTAAATCCCATTTAGCGTAATATTGAATTAATACTTTATTGCTTACCCCAAAGTTTATTGGGCTTATAAGTTGTAGTGTTTTTGATTCAGAATTTAAATAAGGTGCTTGAACTGTTGATGTAATTGCAGAAGAGCCTGAATACGAATCTGCAGTTATATCCCACGCACCACCTGAGAGAGTCCAATTTGATAGTCCATCAATATCAGGATTGTCACTAAACAGTAATGAAGGTTGGTAAGTCATTGTAATGTTTGTTTCATATAACATGCTGTCTGATGAATAATCGTTTAATAGAGTAACCTTAAACTCAATTTCTTCACCAGCTTGAATATTAGGGTTTAGCACATAATTAATTTCAATATTTTTTTGTTGGAGAACAGGTATTCCTGACTCAGTAATTGCACTTCCAACTGAGGTGATGTTTGGAGATACTGGAGTTAATGTAACGGTAAAATCACTAGCTGTCTGTCCTAGATTTTCAATTCCAAAATTTAGACTGCCGTTTAGTGAATTAATATCAGATTGATTTAGGTTATGGAGTTTTGCGTATTTACCACTAAAATATGCTGCAAGAAAATTCATTCTCATAGCTCTCTTTGAAATAGAAACAAAGTTTGATGGCAATGGCCAAAAACCACCTTCAGATCCAGATCCATTTTCGGGGGTCCATGCTAATGTGTTTTTCCCAGAACCAGTGCCAGTTGGAGTTCCGTTAGAGCTAATACCTGCTATGCCTCCGAGCATCCAATCGTTCATGTTGCCGCTATTTAAACTACTTATTGAAGTGCTTGGTCCGTAAGCGTATCTGTTATAGTAGCTCATGTCATGACTGTATTTTGAATACTCATCTGCTCTAGGGTTGGTAATTGTTGTTCCCGCATACGCATGTAGCATTGCGTTTTTAAATGAGTGATGGTTCATGGCTAATTTGAAATCGTGTTGTAGGAAAAAATCTCTCATAATTTGAGTTTCATTTTCAGAAAATGGGGCTTCTCCTAAATACGTGTTTGAACAGGGGTTGCTAGAGGAACCTCCGTTTCCCCAGTAGTAGGCGGAGTTTCTATTTAAATCAACTCCTTGCGAAAAACTACCGCAGGCTGAACTGCCGATGTTCCTGTTTTTTCTTTGCATACCTCCACCATCTGGGTTTTGAGTTTCATTATAAACAAATCCGTCAGGGTTAAAAACTGGAATAAAGTATAGAGCTTGATTGTTTACTAAATTTTTAATGTTTTGATCGGAGTCGTAGTTTTCTAGTACATACCACATGTAATACAGTAATTGCATAACTGATGCAGATTCTCTGGAATGAATTAAAGATTGATAAAGAGTTTCTGGTTCAGAGGTTTCATCAATATCTGGATTATCTGAAATTCTGACATAGAAAATTTGCCTACCTTCAAGTGTTGTTTGACCGTTGGGTGATGCATCTAACTTTGAGGAAATTAAATGCGGATATTGGGTTCGCATATCATCAAGTTCTTGTAATACTTGCGAATATGTTAGGCATCCACCAAATGAATTAGGTGAGTTGTTAGGGTTGAGATTAAAATTGGTTGGTACGGCCCAGTCAATTTCATTGCAGCTGCTGTGTTGAACTAAATTTTTTAAAACGCTACTACTTTTTTTTTGGACTGGTGATTTTTTAAGTATTTCTAATTCTTTTCGAGCTTTTGGAAGATCTTCTACAGCTCTTTTAGAGTAGTATGTAGATAAATCTTCAATGAGTATGGAATAGTTTATTTCTTCCTTATTTAGTTCATGTATGGTAATCTCATCAAGTTCTAGTTCTAAATTGTTGTTTTTGAAAATTGCTCCACAAGATAAATCAATTCCTATTTCGTTAAGTTTTTTCAGTGTTTCAGCATCAGGTTCTGTAACACTTATTTTTTTATACAATACTTGTTCTAGATTTTCAGTAGTTGTTGCCTGAGAAAATATAATTGATGGAAGTAAAATAGTAGCAATTAGTATGCAAAGCGTGCTAAGAAAACCGTTTAAGGTTATACTTTTATGTTTGTAGATCATAATTTATAAGGTAGTAATTTTCATTACAATAGAATGTATTTTTTTGTAGAAAATCACGAGTGTGTATAGTTTTTTTGAAAGAAATATCTGATGAGTTGGTTATTAGAGTTAGGTAGCTATGGAAGTTATAGTTGGTTTAAACCGCGTTAAAGATTGCAGCGGATACCCTGCAATATTACTTTAGTAATATGAAGCGTATGAGCGGAAAGCTTGGTGGCATTTTGCCAAACGCTATTATTTAATAAGAACTTCTACTCTTTTATTAAGGTCTTTTTCTCGTTTTGTTTTAGGGCGTTTGTACAGCATTTTTTCTGCTCCCATGCCAACGGTTTTTATTCTTTTAGAAGCAATATTTGAATTAACTAAGGTGTTTTTAACTGCTTCGGCACGTTTTTTTGATAGTTTTTTCTCGTTTCCACTAAACTGCCATTCTTTACCTTTATTGGCGTAAATACTTTTCTTTTTTATGTTTCCTTTACCGTTTGTATGGCCTTGAATTTCAATATTAATATTCTCATTTGTTTTAAGGTAATTTGCTAATTTTTGAAGGGTTGAGTCTGCCTCTGGCTTAAAAGCGTAGGTTCCGGAATAGAAATAGATATCATCCAACACAAAATTTTCACCTTTTTTTAATGGTCGGAGTGCGATGGAAGCATTTTTGATTTCTTGCTTTAGCGTTTGCTTAATTACTTTAAATGTTCGCTCTTTATAACCAATTGCACTAACTGTAATTTTATAACGCATAGCTCCT
Organism: Flavobacteriales bacterium; assembly: GCA_020628935.1. Taxonomy (GTDB): domain Bacteria; phylum Bacteroidota; class Bacteroidia; order Flavobacteriales_G; family JALEGO01; genus JAHDEG01. The sequence goes on along the minus strand of JAHDEG010000004.1, from coordinate 124,493 downwards.
TCAAGCAACAAAGGGATGTTTTCATTAGTGTCAATTTTAGTTTTTGTAAAAATATCTTTTTTTTGAATGGTAGCTGTAGCCGGAATTTTTTTGTTGGTTAATGAGTCTGTAATGGTTAGCTTTAGTACAAGTAAGTTTTTAAAATTTTGCTGAACTGCTTTGTTTACTGCAGCTAGCATATCGGTGTTTGTTACGGGGATATTTTTTTCTAATTTTTTTATGGGTAAATCGTAGCAGCCTTTGTGTATGGAAGTAAAACCTTGAACAAGGTTATTAATTCTTAGTTCAAGTTCATGTCCGCAATCGCTACCTTTTGTGTGATAAACGTTTATAAAGTATTCGTCATTTGCTTTTGCTTTTATGGCTTTTTGATAAGCGGTGTGGTATGTGTTTTCCCATCTTTCAACGTTGTTGTTTATTATTTGATTTGATTCTTGCTTGAGACCCACACCATCATCCATGTTTTCTTGGTGTAAATTGGTTCTTATTGGTATTATATCGTAGTTATACAAGCTTTTACAGAAGTCATCTTTTTTTGGGTTTTTGTAAACAAAAAAATTATACCAATTTCCTGTTTCGAGAGGTTTAATCATTAACTCAATGTCACAATCTTTTAAGGTATTAATTTTGTACCAAAATGAGTTGGGATTGCCCGTTTCACTATAGTACAAGATGAAATTATCTTGCTCGGTTTTAAGGTCGTATTTTGAGCTGTTAACTGGGCTTGGGTTGCCAAGTAAATCAACCATAATAGGGTATGCGCTTTGGCAGGAAGCTTTATCTTGAGCTAACGCGTTTGAAAAGTTCAAGAACGTGAGTATACTAAGGTATATGAATACTCTTAACATAGTTATTGTGACTAAATTATTTGGTTAGTAATTTAGTATTTCTTGCATTTTTTCTTCTACTTTACTTGCGTTAGGTAGTAATGCTTTTTCTAGTGCTGAGTTAAGTGGTATGGCTGGTGTGTTTACTGAACCAATTACTTGAACAGGAGCATCTAAATGCTCAAAGCAATTTTGGCTAATATTACCAGCTAATGCCTGTGCAAAAGAATTTGAAACCGCTTCTTCACTAACAATTAAGCATTTATTATGTTTTTTAACGCGTTCAAAAATCATGTTTTCATCTATTGGACTAAGCGATCTTAAGTCAAGAATTTCTACTTGCCCTTCAAATTTTTTAGCGGCTGTTTTACTCCAGTAAATACCCATTCCGTAAGATATAATTAAAAGACTTTCTCCTGTTTTTATTTTTTCTTTTTGGGCTTTGAGTTCAATTCTTGCTTTGCCTATGGGAACTACATAGTCTTCGTCTGGTTCAACAGTTTTGGCTCCTTCAGTTTCGGGTATTTTAGACCAGTATAAACCTTTATGTTCTAAAATAACTACTGGGTTAGGGTCATAATAAGCTGCTTTCATTAATCCTTTTAAATCGGCTCCGTTACAAGGGTAAACCACTTTAATACCTCTTATATTGCAAAGTACACTTTCAATACTAGATGAGTGATACGGCCCCCCGCTGCCATAGGCTCCAATAGGAACTCTTAGAATAGAACTAACAGGCCATTTGCCATTTGAAAGATAGTATGATCTTGAAACTTCAGTGAATAGTTGATTTAAGCCTGGCCAAATATAATCTGCAAATTGAACCTCTACAATTGGTTTAAGTCCTGTAGCGCTCATGCCAACTGTACTTCCAATAATAAAAGCTTCTTGAATGGGGGTGTTAAAAACACGATCGTCACCAAAAGTATCTGCAAGTGTAGCAGCTTCTCTAAAAACACCGCCTAATCTTTTACCAACGTCTTGTCCGTAAAGTAAGCATTCTTTGTGCTTGTGCATAAGCTCTTTTACTGCAAATAGTGCTGCATCTACCATTACAGTTGGTTGTTTGCCTTCAGGTTTTCTAATTCCTTTTTCTTCGGTAATAGGTGTAGGAGCAAACATAAAGTTTTGAAGATCTTTTTCGGAAGGTTCTTCAAATGTCAATGCTTTTTCGTAGGCTGTTTGAACATCTTGCTTAATTTCTTTTTCAATAGAAATAAGCATAGATTCTTTTATGTTTTCTTTTAGTAGCTGTTGTTTAAAAAGAATGTATGGGTCTCTTTTGCTTGCTTCTTCTAAATCGTCTCGGTACCATTCTTTCCTTACACCTGATGTATGGTGGTTAAGCAATGGACAAGTGGCATGAATTAAAATTGGCCGCTGCTCTTTACGAATTGTTTCAACTGCTTTTTTAAGGGTAGTGTAACTTTCAATAAAGTTGGTCCCGTCTATTGTTATAGCTTCTAATCCTTTAAATCCTTTAGCATATTCATAAGCATTTTGAGCTCTAATTTCTTCTGCCTTTGCAGATATGTCCCATTCATTATCTTGAACCAGATAAAGTATGGGTAGTTTTTTTAAAACCGCCATTTGAAAAGCTTCAGCAACTTCACCCTCGGTAATAGAGGCGTCACCTAAAGAGCAAACGGCAATTCCTTTTGTTTCTTCTGCACTTAGCTCAAGTTTGTTTTTATACTGTAGCCCCATTGCAACTCCTGTTGTTGGTATTGCTTGCATACCTGTTGCGCTGGATTGATGAGGGATTTTAGGTTTATCGTCATCTTTTAAGCTAGGGTGACTATAGTATGTTCTTCCTCCTGAGAAAGGATCATCTTTTTTAGCTAGTAATTGAAGCATTAAGTCTAAAGGCTTTACTCCGATGGATAATAGTAAACTATCGTCACGGTAGTAGGCACTTAGGTAGTCTTGTGGCAATAATTGAAGGCCTGTGGCTATTTGGATAACTTCATGCCCTCTTGATGTCGCATGAACATATTTAGCAGTTACGTCTTTATTTTCTTCATACAACTCTGATAAACTTTTGGCTGTGCACAGTAGTTTCCATGCTTTTAAGAATACTTCGTTTGAAATATTATGTTCTATTGTAGACGTGGTTGTTGCTGAGTTCATAAACAAATAAAGAGAAAAACAAATTTAGACAATAAAAGTAAATTTCATATCTTATAGCATGGTTAGGTTTGGTAATTGACAAAATTGATGAAGAAATCTGTTAAATATATATCTGTTTTTCTAGCACTTTTTTGCTGCTTCAATTTTACTATATTTATAAACGGAACGGGTCTTTCGCTTGCTAATCTTAAAAAGCTTCGTGCCTATGATTTAGTTACTGCCAGCAAGCTTGATAATAAAGACCAGGTTTATAAAGTGAAAACAGATTTAGTAGACTTTTTAGAGGTACTTTTTTCTTTTAAGAACTTAGAATATCTCGAATTATATGATATTACAGCCTTACCTGAAGAGATTTCTAATTTAAAGTCTTTGAGGATTTTAAACCTTAGAGAAAATTACGATTTATCAAATATTAATGGATTAACAAATGTTAATTCTTTAGAGGAAATTTTGTTAGCAAGTACAGTTTTAGAAAAATTGCCTAGTGGATTTGGGAACTTGGAAAATCTTAAAAATTTAGAACTTCGACTAGGTACTAAATTAGAAGATATATCTAGCTTAAATGATTTGAATAAATTAACATTTTTAGATTTAACTGGTACAAACAATATTCGTATTTACCCTAATCATTTAAACAGTTTAACTCACCTAAAGGTTAGTAACCTAACTGTTTTTAATGATATATGTGATGTTCTTGCACGAAACGAAAATAAGCACACCTTAAAAAGGTTGAATATAAATGGCTGTAAAGACTTAATAAGTGTACCTGCAGAGATAACTCAACTAGATTCTCTAAAGGTTCTAAATCTAGCTAATAACCCACATTTAGTTGATTTAGAAAGTTTGGGAGGGATGAAAAACTTAGAGAACCTTGATTTATCTTATTGTAACGACTTGGAAAGCTTACCTGAAAATTTTTCTACTCTTAGTAATTTAAAAGTTTTAAACTTAAGCTACAATTCTAAATTAAAAGATATTTCTGGAATGGTAAATCTTGAAAATATAGAAACACTAATCCTACCAAATAAGGGGCTTTTGCAAACTATACCTAATTATAAAAGAGAAGTATTTGCTTCTGTAACTTTATTAATTAAAAACGAGATTCCTAAAAATGGAGTAACTTATTATTAACTAAGTTTTATCTGCCATTTTTTTACGTTATTTTTGTAATCCAATGACTTTATTCAAGTCAATAATTAAAATTGTTTAATAAATGGGATGTTCTGGTTGTAGCTCTAGTAGAGGTTGCTCTACAATACCTAATGGGTGTAAGAGTAATGGGAATTGCGGTTCGGGAGGATGTAATAAATTAGATGTTTTTGATTGGCTCACTGGCGTATCAGGTGGTGTATCGGCAATGTTTGATGTTGTTGAGGTCAGATTTAAAAATTCAAGAAAAGAGTATTACAGAAATACAGATAAAATTCAATTGCTTAAGGGAGAGGTTGTTGCAACCGAAGCACTCTCAGGACATGATATTGGTGTAGTTTCTTTAACTGGTGAGTTGGTTAGATCTCAGCTTAAGAAAAATAAAATTGAGCCCTCATCAAGAGATATTAAAAAGGTTTATAGAAAGGCATCTCAGGCTGATGTAGAAAAATGGATTGAAGCTCAAGCGTTAGAAAACGAAGCCAAGAAATACGCAAGAAAACAGGCAGATGCTCTTGGCTTAAATATGAAAGTTAGTGATGTAGAGTATCAAGGAGATAAGTCTAAAGCAACGTTTTATTATATATCTGACGATAGGGTAGATTTCAGAGAATTGGTTAAGATTTTAGCTGATCATTTGAGGATTAGAATTGAGATGAAACAAATTGGTGCTCGCCAAGAGGCTGGTAGGTTAGGAGGAATTGGTTCTTGCGGTAGAGAGCTCTGTTGTTCTACTTGGTTAACAGATTTTAGAACCGTTAGTACTTCTGCAGCACGTTATCAGCAATTATCTATTAATCCTCAAAAATTAGCCGGCCAATGTGGTAAACTAAAGTGTTGTTTGAACTTTGAGCTTGATAGTTATATTGATGGCTTGAAATCCTTCCCTAAAAACAACATTAAGCTTCTTACCAAAAAAGATATTGCATTCAATCAAAAAATTGATGTCTTTAAGCGTAAAATGTGGTTTTCTTACGAGAAGGAAAGAGATAAATTTATTGAACTTTCTGTTGACTCTGTAAATGAAATAATTGCAATGAATAAAAAAGGTGTTAAGCCTGATTCTATTGATAGTTTTGCAATATTGGAAGAGCCTAAAGTGGAAGTTAAGGCAATGGAAACAGGTCAGATGGATATGAAAAAACTTGAAAAAGTTCTTTCGAAGAAGAAGCCTAATAAACCTAAAAAGCGTAGAAATTTTAATAAACCTAAAAAAAAGTGAGGATAATACTATTTTTTATTTTTACTCTGCTCTTTATTTCTTGTGAGTCAGATTTATTTTACCAAAATTCTGTTACTTACAAGCAGGGTTGGAATGAAGATAGTGCATCAGTATTTGATATTCATATTGCAGATGTAGCAAGCCCTTATCAACTATTTGTTGATATTCGTCATAATAAAGACTACCCATATCAGAATTTTTGGTGTTTTCTTGAAACTCAAATACCTGATAAAAGCTTACATATAGATACACTAGCACTTTACTTAGCTAACAATGAAGGAAAATGGTTAGGTAACACATCAACAAACAATTTAATAGCTCACCACATTCTTTTTGAGAAAGACTTCTTTTTTAAAGATACAGGTGATTATCGGTTTTACTTTAAACATGGTTTAAGAGATAGTCTTGCTCCTGTAGAAAGTTTTGGTTTCTCTATTACAAAAGGTAAACTAGATATTTAAATAGCCGAGTCAGTTACTTTGTTTGCTGTTAGCGAGTATGTAATGTCATCTAAAAACACATCACATTCTTTTTCGTTCCATACGTAAATCTTAAGCTTGTATTCTCCCGTAATATTACTAGGAATAACCACTCCAAGGTTAATCTTACTCCACTGGTTGTAGGTTTTTATTAAATTACCGAAGTACATATCCTCCCTAAAAACTGGTTTTCCCGCTTTTTCTAATGAGACTACATAAACAGCATTACACTCTTGCTCTAGATATAAGGAAGCTTGAATATTGACCTCTTTAAGTTCAGTTACATTTTTATCTAGGGTTAAGCTAAAGGGTTCTTTGCTGCTTATCAAGTTTGAAAGGCTGTCTGAAACTGCAAAATTATTGGATAGTTCAAACCTTAAATCGCAATCTGCTTTATACTCCATATCTGAACTAAAAATGAAACGTTGTTCAGAGTTAAATTTATTTTTCTCAAAAGTTATATCCCACTTCTCGCAAATATCTTTATTAGCTTTCTCTTTTTTTAGAGTTTCAAAGTTGTCACATTTATTTCCTTTTTTAACAAATACGATTGTTTTTACAGACTTATCAGTTCCGTATACTTTGCACATTTCGAATTTATTAGATAAATACTGTTCAATACTATTTTCTTTGTCTACCACTAAATGGTGACTCTGAATGAGTAACACTTTATTATAATTACTCCAGCCAATTTTATCAAAGTCAAAAGATGTATAAATAGGGTATATATTATCTTTCTCTAGTAGCTCTTCTGTAGAATTGTAATTTTTAAAGATATTAGGGTTATAGTAATAACTAAAGTCAGTGCTTTTGTATCCGGCAGTAATGAAAGAGATTGTGTTTTCAGTTTTTAATGTATTAAATCTTTGTATAGCTTCGCTCCAATTTTCAACTCCTCTATCTTTAGGGTGAAAATGTTTTATTTGATAAGTAAAAAAAGGAATTGTTATCAAAAGTTTAATCCATACGTTTAGGTTTAGACTCCCGATTAAATACCCAATAAGCAGTAGCCATGTTAATGAGCAATATAAAATATATCTAAACTGAAATGCCGGAGAATACAATGAAACCCAATAACACAAACCTATTGGAATAAAAGTATAAATGAGTAGCATGAAAACAAAGCTGGGTTTAAATTTTTCTTCAAAAATTTTCACTTTAGTATTTATTACTATAAGTGGTAAACTAATCAGTGAAATCCACAGGTAAATATCTCTTAAGCTTTTATCCTCAGCAAGTTTTTCAAGGGCGTATTTTAGATCTTTATACTTAACTGTTTCTAGCCAAAAGCTACCAGCCTCAGGTAGGTTATTAATAACAACACCAACCCAGGGTAGAAATAAGATAAAGCTAAGTATATAACTGTATAGGATGTTTAAACATGCTTTCTTATTATTTTTAAATAAAAATAAGCTGAAAATTGCTTGACTAACTATAAAGAATGCCGTTAAATAATGAGTAAATAGCAATGCTAGATTAACAATCGACAATATAATCCATAGTTTTTTTTTCTTAGTTGTTGATATTTCTAGAAATAAATAAATGGAGACTGAGCATAAGAAAAGAACCATAGAAAACGCTCTGACTTGATGCGAATAGTCAAAATGAATATCAGAAAATAAATACATAATACTCACAAAAACAGCAGAAACCTTGTTAAGGTGTTTGTTGGCTAAAACAAATAGCATAACACTAGTGCCAATGCTAAAAAGAACCGATAAAGCTTTAACATATACAACACCAATTCCAAATAAGGCAATCCAATAATGTAGGATAGCAAAGTATAAGGGAGGATTGGTGTCTTTTAAGAGTCGATCGAATAACTCGCTTAAAGTTTGCTGCGAATGAAATACGCTAAATGCCTCGTCTCCATATATGCTTAGCTCCACCAGATGTGGTACCTTTAAAAAAGTGGCTAATACAATTATTAATGCTATAAAAATATAGTTGTAATTATAGTTAGTAATATTTTTGAGCTTATTTATAATTGGTTTCAATCTAAAGTGTATTATCTATTTATAGTTAAAATAGCTTCAAGCGGGTAATGATCAGAGTATTTCAATTTATTTACCACTAAAGATTTAGCTGTTATCTCCTCACTTACTAGTATGTAATCTATTCTGAAAATATTTCCAAAGCCAGAATATGTACCACCTATTCCAGAATTTAACTGGTTGTGAATGTCAGTTAAGTTTTTAGTCAGCTGTCTGTAGGTATATGAGTTGGGTGTATCATTAAAGTCTCCCATCACTATAACTGGGTGCTCACATACGCTAATGTTTTGCGCTATTAAACCAACCTGTTTAGCTCGAAGCGAGAATGCTTTTTTCATTCTTGAGAATATTTTTAACGAACCGGATTGTAGCTTAACTGACTTATTGTTTTCAGAAATTTCTTCAATGAACTTGTGATCTTCGTTACTTAATCTAATAGATGCTAAATGTAAGTTATAAATTCTAACCGTATCAGAATCTATTAATACATCCGTATACAAGCATATATTGCTTGGAGCATCTCCAAAATCAATACGTCCTCTTTTAACTATGGGGTAACTTGAAAAAGTAGCTGATCCAAAATACTGATCATCTATTGCTTTAGTAGTATATTCTTGGTGAATTTCTTTTGCTTTTAAAATTTCTGTAAGGATGTCTTTTGTAATAAAAGGGCTGTTTTTTTTGTTTTGGTGGAAGAACTCCTGAAAGCAAATCACATCTGAGTTTCTTTTAACTAAATAATCGAACATTTTATTTTTTGTTTCATTGTTTTTTGACCAGTTGTATAAGTCAAATAACCGGACATTCCAGCTTGTTAAAACTATTTTACTTGCTGCATCACTTGTTTTTGGAGGGGAAGAAAAATTAACTGGGAATAAATGCGAAAGAGAGCTGTATGTTAGTGTAATAAATATTATAGATAGGAGTGCTCGTTTAAAGTCCTTGAAGAACCACCAAGCTATAAATAAAATATTAATGATTAATAAAAGTGGATAAGTGAAGGATAAAAACGCAGCTGGCCAAAATACTTCAGGACTTAAATAACTGCTAAAATGAGAAATTATTAAGAGAAGTGCGACTACAATGTTGAAAGTCCAATATATTTTGTGTCTAAACTTTTTCAAATTGTGGCTTAATTTTTACTTTCTCTAAATAAAAATTCTTTTTCTTCGTCAGTTAAACTTGAGTAACCTGATTTGCTTATTTTATCTAATATAGAATCTACTTTTTTCTGTTTATCTCTATTATTAATTGGTTTTGATGAATCCGTATTGTGTTTTGAGTTTTCATTTCTGTAAACTACTTTAACTTTTCTCTTCTGCTTAAATAATCCTTCAATTTTGTTTAGAAAGTTATTGAAGCTAATTGCTAAATCATTTCCTGTTCTCAATTGAGTAATAAAAAACCAGCCAAATGCAGCTCCTCCTAAATGGCAAATATGCCCCCCTGTGTTTTCTAATGATGAGATTGAGGCTAAATCCATAATAAGTTTTACAGCGGCTATGTATTTTATTTTTACTCTCCCAAGTAACAATAAGTTAAATGAGTAATCTGGTGCTAATATAACAGCTGCCAACATAACAGCATTAACAGCACCTGATGCACCAACTAAAGGCAAGGAGGGGACAAGTGTTGTTAAGCTTAATAGTAATGCTAAAAATGCTCCTGCTATTCCTCCGTAAATGTAAATAGCTGTAATTTTTGATTGTCCGATTAAGTCGTTAACTATGTTTCCAAACCAGTATAAGAAAACCATGTTCCACACTATATGCCATATACCATCATGTATAAACATATAGGTAATAAATGTCCAGGGTTTAAAAATTACTTGAGAAAACTCTAGTGGCAGTCCTAAGTATTTGTAAAAAAAGGCTGTGCCAGAAGATCCTCCAAAGTTTAAAAATATTTTAACTAGCAGCCCTAAAACAAAAACCGCAATATTTATTATAATAATCCTAATAAGTGGAGATCCTTCAGAATACTTTTTCTTTATTTCGTCTATAAAATTCATTTATAAAAATTCGTTTCTATTGGCTTTTTTGTTCCATAACTTTATTAAAATAAAACCAAATAACATACCTCCTAAGTGCGCGAAATTAGCAACATTGTCGTTTACAAATACTCCTCTATAAAGCTCATAAGCGGCAAGGCCAATAATAATATATTTTGCTTTAACAGGAAACAGAAAATAAATATAAATGAGCCTGTTCGGAAACATCATTCCAAACGCTAGCAATACGCCAAAAACAGAGCCTGAGGCACCTATTACTGGTGCAATGCTTTCGTAATTAACTAATCGCCCCGTGCTTTCAATTGAGCTAACATCAAAATAGATGATAAGGTAGTGGATCATAGCAGCTCCTACACCGGTAATTAAGTAGTAATTGAGGAATTTTTTACCTCCCCATAAATTTTCAATAGATGTACCAAACATCCATAAACCAAACATGTTAAAAAGGATATGAGAAAAGTCTCCATGCATAAACATGTAGGTGATTATCTGATAAAATTGAAAGTTTTCAGATTTAAAATAATGTAGCCCTAAAAGTCCATCTAAATCTATTCCAAAGCCTTTAAGGCTAATTTTTCCCAAAAAAAACAGACCGTTAATTATCAGTAAGTTTTTAACGACTTCAGGTAAAAGAGAAAAACTATTTTGTCTTTGTTGCATATTATTCATTAAATAGTTTGTCTAAATTGTTTTTTGGTAAAATATGTATGATTTTCTTTTTATCTGCAGTAAATTCAGAATTAGAGCTTGCAAAAAGTCTATCAATAATAGAATGCATCTCTTCCTGAATTAGCTTAGTTCCTGTTTTAACCGAAGATTGTTTTGACAACAGTATAAGCATCTTATCATCACGTTCTTCAGGGGGGATGTTTTGTCCTAAATTATTCGCTAAATCATCAATTAATTTTGGTAATTCATTTACTTCAATATCAGTAGGTATCCCTCTAAATATAAACGTTTTTTTACCAAAAATTTCAAAATCAAAACCAATTTCTTTTAGTAAACTTAAGTTGTTTTCAATTATAGAAAATTGCTCATTTTTTAAGTCAACACTTTCGGGGAATAAAAGCTGTTGAGTAACTCTTGAATTCGATTTTTTACGTTTTAAAAATTTATCGTATAAAATGCGCTCATGTGCTCTTTGCTGATGAATAATAATAACACCTGATTTTAATTGCGAAACAATGTATTTATTATGAATCTGAAAAATTTCTGAGTTTGTGTTTTCTGCTTTGTCAGAATTTGAATTCACGAAAATTTCTTCTTGTTTAAATTCTGGTTTATTCACAGGCGAATTAGCTTCAAATCGTGCCTGGTTTATTTCATATAAATTCTCCCAATTATTATCATTATTTAAACTTCTTTCCCTAATAATTTCGGGCTGAACCGATTTTTCAAATGGATTAAAATTTTCGTTTGTAGATATGGTTGGTTCAACCAAAGGTTTTTTACGATCTATAAGTGGTACGTTAAAACTACTTTCCTGATCAAAATCGATAGACGGCATAACTCCGTACTGAGCTATAGATTTTTTGAGTGTGGATTTTAAAATAGAGTATATAATTTGCTCATTCTCAAATTTAACTTCCGTTTTTGTAGGATGGATATTTATATCAATCATACTTGGCTCAACCTCAAGAAAAATCACATAACCCGGGAAGTAGGTTTTTGGTAAAACATCTTCAAACGAACTGCTAACAGCATGGTTTAAATAGGCGTTTTTTATAAATCGCTTATTTATAAAAAAGTATTGTTCACCTCTTGTTTTTTTCGCATGTTCAGGTTTAACCAAATATCCTGAAATACTTACAACATCAGTATCTGTAGATATGGGGAATAAATATTCAGCGTAGTTCTTGCCTAAAATGTGAACGATTCGTTGTTTTAAACTTGATTTAGGCAAGCGATACATCTCATCATCATTGTGTGTAAATATCATTTCAATTTCGGGGTGGGTGAGTGCCACCCTATGAAATTCGGTTAAACAATGCTTTAACTCAACCGCATTTGATTTTAAAAATTTTCTTCTTGCAGGAGTGTTAAAAAACAAATTTTTAACGCTAATATTACTTCCTTTTTTACAGCTTATTTCAAGTTGATCAGTTATCTCAGAACCAATTATTTTTATTTGAGTTCCTACGATATCTTCAGGTCTTTTAGTGCATAAATCTACTTGGGCTATAGAGCTTATAGCAGCCATTGCTTCCCCTCTAAAACCTTTAGTGTTTATTTTAAAAAGATCTTCGCTTTTTAGAATTTTAGAAGTGGCATGTCTTTCAAAGCAAATGCGTGCATCGGTTGGTGACATCCCTTTTCCATCATCAACAACCTGAATAAGGTTTTTGCCGGCTTGTTTTAAAATAAGATGAATTGAACTACTGCCAGCGTCAACAGAGTTTTCAATTAACTCTTTTACAACTGAGGCAGGTCGTTGAATCACTTCACCTGCAGCAATTTGATTTGCGATATTATCAGGCAGTATATTTATTAAATCTTTATTCAATTAATTCAATTAAAGGTTTTCGAACACAAGGTAAAGTATTCCTAAGATTAGTAGTGCAATAAAAACAATTCTTATAGAAAATTGCCTATTATGGTTTTTTCTTTCACGTGATTTAAATTCAAAAGAATTAGTCTTTACGCTATGTTTTATTTTTTCGTCAAGTATTTCTTGTTTTTTATTATAAAACCTTTTCTCAAAGTCAAATGATCTGGGTTGTTTAGATTTAAAAAAAGATGGTAGTCTAGGAGTAGGCATTTATAAAAAATAACGTTTTGCAAATACAAATTTAGGTTTCCAGTATGACGATGACAACATATTTGTAATAATAACTCCTCGTGAAGAAGAAGCATGTATGAAATTACCTTCTCCTAAATATATCCCTGTGTGGGTTATAAAATGATTCGACTTATATGTATCAGTGAAAAACATAATGTCACCTTCCATTAAATCATTCTCATTAACAATAATTCTTCCAAAAAAGGCCTGTTCGTGTGCCCTTCGGGCACTATTAAACCCAATTTTATTTAAGCAATTATAAACAAGTCCAGAGCAATCAATGCCACTTCCTCCATTGCCCGAAAATTGATAGGATGTATTCAGATATTCTTTCGAAATTTTTATAAAGCGTGGAATGCTATCTTTAGGGATGCTTATATTAACCTTGTTCGAATCCGAAACATACGATTGAAAAGTAGAAGTTTCTTTTAATAGGTTATTATCTAGAACGTTTTCTTGAGAAAAAGATAAGCTAACACTACTGAAGAGAGCGATCAATAAAAATACGTGTCTATTGGCTATTTTTTTTGTTTTTTTGCTCTTCATAAGAATTTTTCTTTAGTTTAAGAAAGGTGTTTTTCTTGATACTTAAAACACGCAATTTATACGTGTAAATACTTATATAGGTTTTTTATGGGTAAAAATTAGTAATTTTCTTAAACCTTTTATTTATTTTTCCGTACAAAAAACTGTAAAGGTAAAAATTTGCATTTTCAATTCCGCCATTTTAAACTCTACATATGAGAAAATATATATACTTCATTCTAGTTGTACTTTTTGCTTTTTCAGCAAAATCTCATGCGACAACGTTCTATACTCAAGGCGATTCTGACTTTAGTGATCTAACAAATTGGAATTCTAATATCGGTGGTGGAGGTAGTTCCCCGGTGTTTGCAGATTTGCTATCAGGTACACACGATTTTGTGATTCAAGCGGGCCACGCCATCGTTTCAGATACCAATTTGGTATTAAATTCAATTACGATTGAAGGTTCTGTGGTTTATGGTAATGATAATGTGCCTGATACAATAACTGTTAATAACGATTATACACTATCAGTTGGTGCTAGCGCTGAAGCAAGCAATGCAGTAAATGCAGTTCATGTTTTAAAACTAAATGGAAATTTAGCGATTAATGATGCGTCCATTGACTTTAGAAAAGCGTCTTCTAGAGCAGTTAATATTGAGTTCAATGGTAATTTTTCAATAACCGGAACTCCAACATCTCAAGTATTTAATTCAATTAATTTTGTTTCTGGTACCAGAACTGCAACTTATGGTTTAAACATAGACGGAAATGTAATTATAGAAACTGCAGGAAGATTCGCTGCTTCAACATTTACACATACTGTTGCGGGTAACTGGACTGAGAATGGATCCGGTGCAATGACTTACGGAGTTGGAGGTACTATTATTTTCGATGGTTCAATTGTGCAGACAGTTCCCAATACTGCTATTTTTAATAATTTAACAATTAGTGGTGGTGGAATTGTTGCAGGTGCTGGAAGAGTTATTATTAATGGAGATTATTTATTAACTAATAATTCTACCCAGTCAATCGCTAGTCGCCTCGATTTTTATGGTGATTTTACAGTCGATGCAGGCTCAACGTATGATCAAACTAATCAGTTGTCTTATTTTGGGGCTAACACAAAGGACCAAAATATAACTTGTGACGGAGATGTCTCTTTTTATAGTCCATATTTTTATAATGGAACTGGTAACGGTTTTGTTAAAAACATTTCGGGTGCTTTCACTTCTCGCTCAACATGTTTTGTTCAGAGTAACGCTACAGTAGGGGGTAGCCCAACGATCACAATGAGTAACTACCGTCAAGATGGACTATGTAATTGGTCAGGTGATATTACGTTTACAGGAGGTACCCAATATACGGGAACAAACTCTCCGTTTATACTAGGTAACGCTAGTATAACTATTGATGGAAACTGTAATATTCAAGCTAATGACTCAATGGTGGTGAATAATGATGTAACTATCAAAGAAAATCGTTATTGGATATTAAATCAAAATAGTGCTTTAATAGCAGGTTCGGCAGGAAGATCATTTACCCAAGAAGATAATTCAAGTCTTTATTTAAGAGGAACTAACGTATTTCCTGAAAACTTTGATACATATGCTCTTAGTGAATTATCTTGGCAGAGATACGACCGTAATTACAAACAATTTATTGAGGGTGATTTAGAGTATGGTAGATTGATCTTGTCTGGCGGAGATAGTTCAATTGCAGAAGGACCAATAACTGTTAATTATGATTTATATGTGTATTCTGGCGTAGATTTTAATTTAGGCAACTTCGACCATCATTTTAAAAGAAACATATATACTCAAAGTAACATGTCATTAATTTCTAGTGGAGGTACAGTATATTTTGATGGAGATGAAAACCAAACTATAAATAATACTACTGCTCCTGGAATATATGACTTGAACAATGTAGTTGTTACTGATGCGATATCTTCTGACAGAATAGTATACTTTAGAGTAAATGAATTTAATGTTAAAGGTGATTTTAGAGTTGTTAACCCAAGTGGTGTTTCTGGAGGAGATGACCTAATTGTCCAACATGAAAACAGTAGTAGATATATTTATAACGATGGAGGCGATAGCTTAGTTTTTGGTCCAAACACTGCTTATTACACAAATGCAGATAGTACACTAAAAGAAATTGTCGAGAGTTTTGATGGAACTAGTTTTGATATTAATTCAA
Organism: Flavobacteriales bacterium; assembly: GCA_020628935.1. Taxonomy (GTDB): domain Bacteria; phylum Bacteroidota; class Bacteroidia; order Flavobacteriales_G; family JALEGO01; genus JAHDEG01. The sequence continues at coordinate 109,175 of JAHDEG010000004.1, read as the reverse complement.
CAGTTTACTTCTATTCAACAGCTAATCAATGGATACCCTCTTTAACATACGGTAATTTATGGATAAGAGGAGGTAACCAAATATGTTTAGGGCCTTTAGATATTAATGGTAATTTTTCTAATAGAACTGGAACTCCAAATTTCGATGATGGGGGATTCACACACACAATTGCAGGTAATTATGATGTTAACCGAGCGGGCACCGATGATGGTATACTAACAGGTACGTTCATTTTTGATGGAATAGATCAAACAATTGAAACACAATCTTATTTTAATAACGTTATCTTCAATAATTCCGGAACATTATATACATCAAGAATTCAGTACGTGGCAGATTCATTCGTTGTCAAAAATGGATCTACATATCAAACTGATGAAACAATGTTTTTGGAGGAAGGACACCTGTTGGTAGAAGATGGGGGCGTTTTAACTCAGTCAAATGGCTGGATGTGGTTTAGAGGGACTACACAAACACAAGAGATCAGATTAACACCAGCAAGTTCAGTCTTTGGTGTCTTAAATTACAAAGATGGGGTTGGCACAGATACCTTATTAGCTTTATCTGATTTAAATGTAGAATCAACCTTTCGTATTGGCTATAACTCTCCATCAGTCAGAGAAGGAGCTTTTGACTTGAATGGATTTACAGTTAATATAGGTCAACATTGGGAGATGTATCCTAACGCAAGGTTTATTCATAACAATGGTACAATTCATATGAATGGAAGTTCAGTTATACAATATATGTATAACAATAATCCAGCTACAGAGTACTTCAATTTGGTGTTTTCGGGCTCAGCTGAAAAAGTATTTGATCGAAATCCTTTTAGAATTAATGGAGATGTTACAATTAATAACACAGTTTTAAATGGTACAAATCGTCCTCATTATGTCTTAGGAGATTGGATTAATATAGGAGGTACTTGGCAGCATAGTAATGAGCTTCATTTTGATGGTGTAAACCAATTTATTTCTCAATCTCAGTTTTGGACTGTATTATTTGAAGGTACGGGCACAAAAACCTTAACTGGCGCTATTGATGTAAATGGAGGGTTAAGAATAGATGACAATGTTACATTAGATGTTGGACTGGGTAACAATAATATTAACTTGCAATATTGGTGGGATAACGATAGCACAGGTACTTTTGAGCCTCGTAATGGAACTGTTACTTTAGATGGTACAGTTCAAAGTTCAATATATTCGGGTGGCATTGCTGTTGGAAAACAATTTTATAATCTTACCATTGATAAAGCAGATCCTGCTGATAGAGGTAGGAGTTATTATAACGATGTATATGTCCAAAATGATTTGGTTATAAATCAGGGTAGATATCGTACAGAAGCGCAAGATCTATATATTGGAGGAAGCTTTATTAACGATGGTGAGTATGAAAATGTATCTGCCTTGAGCTCATTAGAATTTGTTGGAACTTCAGGAACACATCAAATTAAACCTGCGGTTGGAGGACTTAACCGATATAGAACGATTCACTTTAATGCACCTGGTGCAACTTACGAGTTAACTGCTCCTTTAGAAATGGTTTCAGGATACGGCATAATAATCGATGATGGTTACTTCGACTTAAACTCAAATTCTCTAACTACACTTAGCAATGCAGGAGACATTACGATTAACTCCGGCACATTAGAAATTGATTCAGCTGCTAGCTTAAACTTAGGGGATAACGCTACGTTATTGAATGCAGGTGGAGATTTACTAGTTGTTGGTACCGAATTAGGTGAGGCTACCATCCAAAAATCTCAGGCTAATAATTATATTTTTGAGCAAACCGGTGGAAATCTTGCTGTTAAGTATTTTAATATTAAAAACACTTCCGGCAATGGTATTGATGTTCAAAATGGTACTCTAGCCAGCACAAATGCATTTTCAAATGGTACCTTCTCTGGCGGATCAGGTAATGCATATATCACCATAGGAGCCACCGTTGACTTGTCGTCAATAGATACAGCTGTAGCGGTGGTATTTAATGATGGACCTACATACAATGTAAGTAGAACTTCTGGCATTGGTGAAATGGTATTTAAAAACCCATCCGGGGCTTTAAATGGTGAAGCTAACGATCAAGATGATGCTGATCCAGGAACGTTAATAAAATGGGATTATCCCGATGCATTTTACTGGGATGGAGGAGCTGGAACAAGTAATTGGTCTGATAATTTAAACTGGACCTCTGATATTGTTCCACCAGCAGAAAGTTTTGTTTTTCTTGAGCATACTGTTGGCGGTGTAGCTGGTGCATATACGGTTAATATTAATAGCTCAACAGCGATTTGCTATAATCTAACTATAGATGACGAAAGTTCAAATCCAATAACTCTTAATGTTAATGGTGCTGATTTAGAGGTTGGCAATAATGTATCAATTAGTTCAGGTTCAACTCTTTCTCATATAAATAGCTCAGATACCATTCGTGTTGCAGGATCATGGAATAATTCTGGTTCTTTTAATGAAGGTACAGGAACTGTAATATTTAATGGAACTACAGGAACTCATTCTATATCAACCAGTGGAGCATTAGATCCTTTTTATGATTTAAAGTTTGATGCGCCTGGAGCTATATATGTATTAGGTACTATACTTGGTGTGGATGGAACTTTTATGTTAGATTCAGGTATTGTTGATGTTGGTGCTTCTGCAAACAACATATTTGCTAGTGGAGATTGGTCGGTACGATCAGGAGGAACTTTTGAACCAAACACTGCTATTGTATATTTTGATAACACTGGAGATCAACTGATTGATGGCGGAACTTTTTACAACCTATCCACAACTGGTTCCGGAACCAAAACATTAAACAGAGGAATTACTATTGAAGGAAGACTGCATATTGAAGTGGGTACGGTTCTTGACGCTCAAACAAATAATATCACTGTAAATGGTAATTGGAGAAATGATGTTGGTAATGCTGGATTTTTACAAACGGGCGTTGGAGGTGTTATTTTTAGTTCTGACGATAACCAAATCATTGGAGAAACTGCTGGTACAGAAACAACATTTAATAATGTATACATTCAGGGTAACGCTGTTAAGCAGGTTTATGAAAACATGAATGTGAACGGTAGTATATATATGTCAGCTAGTTACTACATTTATCCTGGAGCGCAAGTTGTTGGTACTCCATCAGGATCGTTCAATCAAACATCCAGTACACTAATCGCTTATGGAATATCTCCAAACACTAATTTCCCTGTAGATTTCGGTACGTATAATATTACTGGTGGAGCTGTTCAATATAGAGGTGATGGAGATCAAGATATTTATCCAACTGACTATTTTAGGCTTAACCTTTTTTCAAATTCTGCCGGTGTAGCATCCATCAGAACGGCAACAGGAGACTTTAGTGTAAGTGAAAACTTATATGTTAATGATGACGAGACAACTATTAACATGGCTGGCTTTAAGTTGGACTTGACTGGAACCTGGAGTCATCAAGCGGGTGCCCCACAACCTACATGGAACGGAGGAACATTAAACCATGTTGGAGCTAATTGGAATATGGATCCAGATTTAACTGACTATCATAATCTAATTTTAGGTGGTACAGGAACGAAAGGTTTTAATGCAAATTCAACAGTATCAGGAGATTTAACAATACAAGCTGGCGTGACCTGTGATATGAATACTAGCACAGTAACCTCAACAGGAGTTGGTAAAACAATGTTACTTTCTTCAAACTCTACTTTACGTTCAGATGTTATAGCAGCAAATGGTGATGCTTTCCCACTTAATTTCTCTACATATGATATTGATATTAATAGTATTACCGCGCTTTACGGAGCCTCAGACCAAACTGTGTATTCTGGAGTAACATACGGTACTTTTTTAATGTATACAACGGGTAATGCAACATTAACAGGAGACCTTGATGTAGATGGGAATTTTTTAATGAATGGAAACGCTACATTTATTGATGGAAACTTTGATATGAATTTTGCCGGTGCAAACACAGATATTAGAGATTATACGCCAGGAACTGGAACAATGACATTTGATGGAGATGATCAAGCTTTAAATAATGGTCAAGGATATCTTCCTTTCTTAACTCCAGATGTAGTGTTTACAAATTCTGGGACTAAAACTTTGCATAATGATATATATGATTTTAATGGAAATGTAACAATTAGTCCTAATGTAACTGTTACTTCCTACAGACCGGTGTATGTTCAGGGTAACTTCACAAATAACGGAACATTTACGCATACCGGAAACGTTGTTTACTTCGATGGAATTACAGGTACTCAAACGGTTAACCCTGGGGTAAATAATGACTTTTACGCAGTCGAATTTGAGGATGGTTCTGGCGGCTCTGGTAACACAGTTAACTTCACATCAAACGGTATTGATGTATTTAATGGAACATTTGTTATTGATCCAGATGTGACAGTTAATATGGGAACTTTAACACATACAATTGCTTCCTCCACAATTACTAACAATGGTACATGGGTTACAAACAATGCCGATTTAACTTTTGACAGACTTGGTGGCCAAACAATACCGGGCTTAACCGCCAAAGACATAGTAATAAATGGATCTGGAACAAAAACACTGTTAGGGGATTGGTTTATTGATGACTTAACAATTAACACTGGTACAGCTTTAGATGTCAATAACTCTGGAGATTATAGTATTTCATTAACAGGAAATTGGAATAATACAGGTGGAGGATTTAATGACAGAGAGGGAACAGTATTTTTTGAGAGTAACTCAAGTGCAACAAAAACGATACTTTCTAATGGACAGTGGTTTTACAAATTAAAATTTAACCAGGCTGATAACTCAAACAGAGAATTTAATTTATTAGATGAGACTTACATAAATGATAGCCTAGTGGTTGGTAATAATGCAACTTTTAGCATGAACGCAAATACACTTCATGTTGGTAATGATGATGGAGGTGATCCAATAGGTGAGGTAATAGTAGTTCAGGCTGGAGGAGTATTAGATGTAGATGCGGGAGGTACTCTACTAATGAATGTTCGAGATAATGGTGATCACGCCCAAATAATAGTTGAAGGTACGTTACAACTCGTTGGTTCATCTTCTCAACAAGCAACTTTGGGTGGCGAGCAATGGAACCAAAATAGAAAGCAAATAAACCTTGATATTACGACCGGTACAATAGCCGCAAGATATTATTCTATTTCAGAACTAAACGATAACGGGCTTCAAATTAGAGCTACTGCAAATATTGATGCAACTCACAATTTATCGGACGGTAGTTTTTCAAATATGAGGACTGCTGGGGGTACGAATAAATATTACATGAGGTTAGAGTGCAATCCTCCTCCCAGTACAATTGACAATGTTACTTTTAATTATGGCGGAACTCCAGTTGTTGGTGAAACGTTTAATGTTTGGAGACCAGATGGATCAACTACTACAATTACTTTTGATGGAATCATATCAGGTACTCTTGGTGGAGTTTTATATGAGCACGATCTTACAGAAGAAAATACTGGCACATCACGAATAGATTGGCCTGCAGTTAGTGAAGTTAACTGGACTGGAGCGGTAAGCACTGCTTGGGAAGACCCTCAAAATTGGAGCCCCGCGATAGTACCAGATTCTTCAATAAACGCAGTAATTCCACTTCAAACTAATAATCCTATTATTGATGTAAATGTTGCTAAGTGTAGAGATCTTATTTTATCAGATGGAATCCTAACGGTAGATGCTGGATATAATTTAGAAGTATTTAACGATTTAGAATTGGGTCAAGGAACGTCAACAGCCATTATTGCAGTTGGTGATCCTACTTCTGAAATATTTGTATCTGGCAACTGGACCAAAACTGCAAATGCGATTTTCTCACATGGTAATGGAACGGTTCACTTAAACGGTGCTGCGGGTACATCTACACTTGCTCCAAGAAACTCTGCGTTTTACAATCTTGATATTGCAACCGGAGGTACAGTTAATTATGATGAAGTTGCGGGTGTAGATTTATACATTGAAGGCGACTTTACAATTTCATCCGGAATCTTTGCCCAAAATGACAATTGGCACGGTATACATTTTCAAGGGAATGTTGATGGAAGTGGAGGTACTTTTGATAATTCAAGAGCTGGTTACCATTATTTAGATGCTAACGCTAATCAATCTGTTCAAAATGTAAGTTTTTATAGACTTGAGGTTGAAGGATCTGGCATAAAAACAGTATCTGATACATTAATAGTTGCAGAAAGAACCAATGTTTATGCAGGAGTAACACTTGCATCTGATGCTACAGGTTACATAGAAATGAATAATAACGTTGATTTACAATCAGGTTCTACTTTCGATGATGGTGGTGCAACTCACGTTTTTAAAGGAGGATACTGGTATGGAGAAGGAAATTTTGTTGCCAATACCGGGACAATTGTTTTTGACAGAAATAATATCATGTATGTTGAACCTGGTAAATTTAACAACTGGGAAGTTAAAAATAGAACTAGACTATTAGATGATGTAACGATGACTGGTGACTTAACAATATATGATGCCGTGAGGAATTTTGATTTCGAAACTCAAGCATTTAATGTTAACAATACTACTGGTACTGGTACATTTGAAATAGGTGCTGGTGAAAGAATAAGAGTTGAGGGAGCAGAAAGTTATCCTAATAATTTCAGTAACTATATAGCTGATCCCACAAGTCAGTCTTACTATCAAGGAACGGTTAACCAAACAGTGCGAAGTGCGCAATACGGTAGATTGTATTTTTCTGAAAATAATGTTAAAACACTTGATGGTGATATTGACGTAGAAGAGAATATTTATATATACGATAACAGTACATTAGATGTAAGTGCTTCTAATTTCGACATAACCATAGCTGGATATTTTTTCAATCACTATTTAGGTGAATTTATCTGCAGAAATGGTAATGTCACTTTTGATGGTACAACAAGAAATACCGGAGTTTATGTGGTAAATGGTGGGGGTTTGCAGAAAAACTTTTACGACTTAACAGTAAACAATGATCCTGCGTATTATGTCTTCCCTGGAGTTGATGGTCCTATTATTGAAAATGATTTTACTGTTACAAATGGTTTGTTTAATGCAAATGGAATGGATATTCTTGTAGGTGGAAGTCTTCAAGCAACTGGAGGAACATTTGGTACTGGTTACACTGGTAATTATATGCTAAATAAAACAGCTGGAGTTGCTAATATTAGAATGAATGGTTCTGTACTATACAATCTTGATGTAATTGGTGGAGCAACATACACTATGCAAGATGATTTATCGATAAGAAATAATTTGAAAATAAATTCTGGAGTTGTTAACGGAAATGGTAATACTGTCTCTATAAATACTTTTGGTAGAGTATTTGACATAGGAGGAACATACATTGCCGGTGCAGGAGGTAGAATTCAATTGGCTAATGCAAGCTCTATTAATGTAAACCTTGGTGGTTTATTAGACGTTGTTGGATCTCCCACTTCCAATGCAGTAGTATCTAATATTACCGGTCGTTATAGTATTACAATAAATGGTACAATAAAAGCAGAAAACTATAAATTCGAATTTATGGATGTGCCAGGTGTTAGAATAACTAATACAGGTACAATAGATAACACAAATCACTTTAGCAACGGAACCTTTGATAACTGTCCTACTTCAGGAGCTTGTTTAGTAGTAGATAATACTCAATCATTTACAGGTGTTACCAATAGAATTGAGAACGTCAATTTCCCGAGTGTTCCAGGTGGAAGTGCGGCAAATGTTTCTAAAACATTCGTAACAACTGGAGTTTTAGAGTTTTATGACGCTACGGGTAATTTTTCAGGTGAAGATTTTGATGATGATCCTTCTAACATTATAAATTGGACAGGTACACCTATACTAAATTGGGTTGGCGTAACTAGTACAGATTGGTTTACAGTTTCAAATTGGAAGGCGACTGTAGGACCAGATAAAGTTCCAGATGCAGATGATTTTGCTTATATCAATGCATCAGCACCATTTCAACCTACTATTGCTGTAGGCGCGGCAGAAGCCAAAATTTTAGAAATAGAAACTGGAGCAGCATTAACACTAGATGCACCTGTATCAGACTCAGATACTGATTTGTTCGTGTCAGGTTTCTTAACAAATAATGGTATTTTCCAAATGGTTAATGCGAACGATACGTTTATGTTAGGTGGTAGTTGGAATCAAGGTGGTACTGGTAGTTTCTCATCAGGAAACGGAACCGTAATTTTAGTTCCCGCTTCAGGTTCAGCATCAATAGATATAACTGATCCTTTCTACAACTTAATCGTTAACGCTACATCTACTTCATCAATAACTACAGATGTTACGGTTAATAATGATTTCGAAGTAGTTACCGGTATCGTTGACTTAGGAAACTCAAATAATGAACTAGATGTAAAGGGTAACTTTATAAATAACGGCACAATTGTATCTAATAGCTTAAGCTCAGTAATACTTAGCGGTTCATCTGGTTCCTTAAACTTCAAACCTGGTATGGGAGACTTTGCCAATCTAAACATCGAAGGAGGGGCTGACTACAGTTTATTAACAGATAATTTAACTGTTAAAAATGGTATGTTTATAACAGGTGGTAGTTTAGTAGTTAATGGATTAGACGTAAACTTGGGAGATTGCACTGGTACCGATCAACTAGTAATAAGTACTTCAGGTGAGTTAAGTATGTTAGCTAATTCGGCCCTAATAATGGGTTCGTCTTCATCAGTTAGTGTAAATAGTGGTGGTACAATTAAATTGTTAGGAACAGATCAAACAAATAGAGCCGTAGTTACTAGAAGTTGTACTGGTAATTATGGGTTTACGGTTAATTCTGGGGGAACAATTCACGCACTTTACACACTGTTCGAATACATGAATAGCAGTGGTATAAATTTAACTTCAGGTTCAGCTGTAGACTTAACTAACAACTTCTCGTTTACTACATTCCAAAATGGAGTGAACTCATCTCCTAAATTTACTTATAATGCCCCACAAGATTTAACAGGTGTTAATAGAGTACTGTTGGCAAGATTCTTAGATTCCCCTAGTGGATCTGCAAGAAATGTTAGAAGAAATAACAGCGGAGTAGGTCAAATTGAGTTTAAATTTGCTCAAGGACCTTTATCTGGGGAAGATTACGAATTTGATCCATTCAATAAAGTTTTCTGGGAAGCTGAGGTAGTTTGGACAGGTAATGTAAATGACGATTATGAGGAGTTGGGGAACTGGCAAGATGGTATTGCTGGCGAAACCTTCGGACCTGATCAGTTTACTGACGTGTTAATTCCGGATGTAGCACCCAATCCTTTCCCAATAGTATCAAATACCTCAACTGGTAACTTAGGGCAAGCTAATTTAATTACTATTGAGGCTAATGCTTCAATTACGGTTAACTCTGGAATTAATTTATCAGCTAACGATTCTATAATAAATTCAGGTACAATCACTTTAAATGGTGGAGGTTCGGTTTTATCAACTAATGGTGCTCTGGTAAATTCGGGTACAATAAGTATGATTGGGGATTCTCTTAACGTTGATTCCGCAATAACTAACTCTGGTACTTTAACATTAGGTGATAATAGCATAACCACAATAGGTTCTTCACTCACGAACACCGGTACAATAAATGCAGGTGCAGGATCAAATGTCATATTTACTGCACCAACAGGTTCCCCAGTAATCACTTTGGGTACATCATCATTGTGTGGACTTACTATAGCTAGTGCATCACCATCTACAGCAACTTTCTTAACCGGTAGTGCATTAGACATAGATTGCGACTTAAATATTACCTCTGGTGTGTTGGAAGTTGATAACGCCACACATATCATCAGTTTGGCTGGTAATTTCAACAATACTGCAGGTGGCACTTCGTTTGAACCAGGTGATGGAACAGTTATTTTTAATGGCTCCTCTGATCAAAGTATTTTAAATGAATCAAGCTTTAATAATGTTACGATTGCAAACACTGGAGTAGCCATAGTTAGACCTAACGCAGCTAATGATTTGAATGTGGATGGGGATTTTACTATTAATGCAGATGGTGAGTTCAACGTAAATAATAAAGATATTTATATTGGAGGAGACTGGACAAACAACGAAGGAGCAGATGGATTTAACCAAGGTACTAGAGCCGTTTTCTTTGATGGACCAGCAAACCAAAATATAAACGGATTTGAGACATTCTACAATTTAGTTATTAATAATTCTGGAGGTGAAGTACTACCTCAAACAAATATAGATGTTGATAATGATTTTAGAATAGATGATAATTCAGGTTCTGCAGTGTTTAATTTAGGTGCTAATACAATGAATATTGGTGGAAACTGGCTAAATGAGTTAGGTACAGCTGGTTTTGTTGAAGGAACAAGTACTGTAATTTTCGATGCTTCCTCATTAACTAAGTTTATTGCAACTGCAGATGCTAAAGAAACATTCTTTAATTTAACCATTAATAGTACTGGTGGTGCGATAATTAGACCAAGTGCCTCTACTAATATTGATGTAGACGGTGATTTCATAATATCTCCAACCGGAATATTTAATGTTGATGTATTTAATATTGATATGGAAGTTGCCGGGCAATGGACAAACAATAACGGAGCTGCAGGTTTTGTACAAGGTGCAGGTACAGAAACGGTAACTTTTGATGGAGCTGTTGATCAGACTGTAACTAGCACTGCTGCTACTGAGCAGTTTAATAACCTCATTGTTGCTAATACAGGTTTTTCCAGCTTGTTTTCTGATGCTAGTACCCTGTTTGATATTGATGGCGATATTACCATAAATGTATTAAGTCAGTTCAGACCTGAAGATAAAGAATTTACTATTGCAGGTAATTGGACAAATAACAATGGAGGCCCCGGCTTCACACATTCATCTCCGAGCGTTGCTATTTTTGATGGTACAACAACGCAAACTATTTTTGCGGGTGGTAATCAGACATTTCAAGATTTACGTATAGCTACCTCAGGAGGGGGTAAAGTTGTAACCTCAGCTACAAACCTGACAATTCAACGATCATTGGTTATATCATCTACAGGCGTTTTAGATGCAGAAACTGGTAATACAGATATTCAAATTAATAATGATTGGATAAATAATAATGCTGATGGTTTTATAGAGGGAACAGATAATGAATCAGTTATATTTATGACAGATGGTACAATTACAAATACTGCAGCGTTAGTTGAAGGATTTAACAATCTATCAATAGCCAGCGGAACTAGAACCCCATCTGCAAATTTGGTCTTGGATATTGCTAAAGACCTTACTATTTTCGGAACACTTAATGTTGCTACAAATTCAAATGACATTTTTATTGGAGGTGATTGGCTTGCCGCTGGTGGTTTTTTACAAGGCACACAAACTGTTACATTTGATGGATCAGCTGGGCAGACTATTAGCTCATTTACAGGTAATGAGACTTATTATAATTTGGCAATTAACAATTCAGGTAACGTTGTATCAATCAACACACCTCTGATAGTTGAAAATAAAACAACATTCTCTTCAGCAGGTTATATAAATTTAAATGGTAATGACTTCACCATTGAGAATTGGGATGATGACGATGTTGATGGTATTGCTGGTACAACAGATAGATTCTTTATTGTAGATAATAGTTCATATGTTAAAACAACAGGTGTTGATGCAGGTGAAACAGTAACTTTACCAATGGGCTTAGCAACAGGTTCTGCCAATTATGCGAGAGCAGATATTGCACATAATTCTGGTGTCGTAACTACAATTGATGTTAACCTTTGCGATTACTTAAGTGATATGGGAGGATGCTCTGGTGGAACTGAAATAACCGAAGACGTAGTTGATTACTATTGGGATATAGTTTCTAGTTCAACTGATGCTGATGTAACGCTATACTGGGATCAAAGTAAAGAGTTAACAGGGTTTGACAGAACGATGTCAAGAATGAGCCGCTACGATGCAGGAGGCCCATGGGAATACATTGATGGAGCTACAGGAGCTGCAACAGTTTATTCTGGTACTGTTTGGTCGTTTACCGGTACAACTGATCACTTTACTGGTCATGCAATTGGTAATGATGGCGGACCGCTTCCAATCGAATTGCTTTCTTTCACAGCTCAAAAATCTGGCGATGACGTTCAAGTAGATTGGATTACAGCTGCTGAAATTAGTAACGAAAGGTTTAAGGTTCAACGATCTCAAGATGGTGCTGTCTATGAAAACGTAGTAGATGTATTATCTAAAGCATCTAACGGAACGTCTACATCCGTTTTAAGATATGATGCAATAGATGAAAATCCATTTAGCGGAACCTCTTACTATAGGTTAGTACAAATTGATTTGGATGGTACTGAGTCTGTTTACGGTCCAATAGCTGTAGATATGACAAAAGGCGCTTCTTCAGCTGATAGAGGAATCAGAGTATTCCCTAATCCTAATAACGGAAGAAACTTTACGCTAATGAATACCGGTACATTTAACTCTTCAGAAGATTTAGAGTTTATGATCACCGATGTTGAGGGTAGAAAAGTATTTACATCCATCATAAAAACAGATGCAAATGGTGACTTTGTAACTTATATAAACCCGGCTGATGTACTACCTGCAGGAGTTTATGTTATTAGAGTTGCTAATGAAACCAATGTATTTAGCACTAGACTTATTGTAGATCAGTAAGTATTAAGTATAATTCAATGCCAAAGGGAATTCGATTAAATTCGAGTTCCCTTTTTTATTTATTTAAAGTCAAGCGATTTCTTTATTTTTGTCAAAAAAAATAAAATGCGGATCCTAACTATACTTATTTTATCCTTGTTCTCACTCGTTTCATTCTCACAATATATCCCAGATTTAGATGGTAAATTGCCTGAAATAGTAAGTACAAATTTGCAGTTAAAAGAGATCTCTGAGGTATCTGTACTGAACAATAGTTTTGAAAGTGAGCCAAATTTCCCCCTACACGATAGTACTTTTGGCTTTTTTCCGAGAATGGGGGTAGTAACTATAAATGCTGATGCCGATCCTGATTTAGAAATCGTATTTAATAGTTATAATAAACTTTATGTAATTAATAAAGATGGCTCAAATGTAAACGGTTGGCCAATTGAAATTCCAGACCCAATAATCTGGTCTCCAAGTATTGGTGATATTGATGGCGATCAAATTGATGACATAGTTTTTAGTGCAGGAGTGCAAAACCCCAACGGAAGTATATATGCCTATAGCATTGATGGAACAGTTAAACAAGGTTTTCCTTTTACCGATGCAGGCAGATATCCTATCCTTCCAATTCTTAAAGATTTAGATGGTGATGGAGCCGATGAAATAATATACACAAAAAGAGGATCTTCAACCGAAGGGTATACCGGTGTGTTGACAGGTGATGGAAACTTTTTTCCTGGCTGGCCAATTCTAATGGATCATTACCCAGCCTCTTCATGTGCAGCCGGTGATATTGATGGAGACGGTATAATTGAAATAGTAGCCGAATCAAGAAATAAATTATGGGTTTGGGACGCAGCTGGTAATATTAAATCAGGCTTCCCATTCGATTTAGATCCCACTGATGTTGAATTAAATTCTTTTGCCGCTCCATTGCTAGTAGATATTGATGGAGATGACCAACATGAAATTATTTTTTCTTCTCATCAGCCGGGCGGGTTTACGTACGTTTTAAGCAACACTGGCGAATTGCGAACAGGCTGGCCAAAGAGTACACCCAGCTGGATTTACGGTGCTGCAATTACGGCTGATATAAATAATGATGGTAATCAAGAAATTTTTGTACCAGAGTACGCTGGCGGTAACCAACAAATTTATGGGTACGATGTTAATGGTAATTTAATCCCTAATTTTCCTATTTACGTTGGTAACGGGGTAGCAAATCAGATTACTCTAGCCGATTTAAATGCCGATGGAAACTTAGAGCTGATTTGTGATGAAAACGTGCAAGATAACTTAGGGCAGGGTCAGTATCTTGGGTTTACTTTGCAAGCCGATACTATAACTGATTTTCCACTGGAAATTGCTGGCAATAGCTCTTTTAATCAATTTGTAATGGAAGATCTCAACGGCAACGGATTTTATGAAATAATAGGTAGGGGTAATGACTTGGTAACTACTATCAATCATACTCAATTGTGGAATTCAGATTTTAGCTACACATCGGTAAATGTCATTAATCCTTACTATCAAATAAACAAAAAGCATAATGGGTATATACCACTAAAGCCAGTGGCCACATCTATGCAGCCAGTTAATAGTAGTGCTATAATCCAATTGTTTCCCAACCCAGTTAAAAATGAATTAACATTTCGCGGAAATACTCGAGGTAGTTTACAAATTACAAATTCACTAGGTGAGGTTGTAAAGGTCTTTAACTCATCACCTGTTAACGTTACAGACCTTTCTAATGGTATATATTATATCTCTAGTATTTACGATTCAAAGGTTTCCAAAGCGAAGTTTGTCAAGCAATAATTCGTGTAGGTTGAAGTTGGTATAAATTAGCATAACAAAAAGTGCTGATTTTTCTAGATCAAGTGTTCTAAAAATTATTCAGTCTAATCAAACTTAGAATGATTTTGGATGGTATTGCTGGAGTGAAATTTTTAACCGAAGATAAGTTTGCTTTGTATTATGCTATCATTAAGGCTTATTTTTCATTTTACGTCTCTTTTTTGAAAACTATAGGTAGTCAAGAAACTAAGTATGTACCGCTAAATAAACGATCTATTATTTATGATTTTTATTTGAAAGGAAAAAAAACATATTAGCACTATCTCCAATTTTTACTGTCATATCTCACCAAGAGACACTTTAAAGAACTGTCTTTATTAGCAAAATGAATTAGTTTTTGCTTTTCAATTGAATTGCGATAATCTTGTTTTAAACTCCATATTAACTTAGGATATTTAGGGAAGTTTTTTTTAAGAAATACATAGTTATCTACACTTTGAGAAATTGCATTCGGCTTAAATGTTATAATATTGTCTACTACTTTATTTGCAATCGAATTTACTGAGTCTGAGTTAAGTTTTGAAAAGTCTGGTAGATAATATGAGGTATAGTATCCATTCTGCCCTAAATGAGCTAGCGAAATGCAGTTTTGTGATTCAATAATTAATTTATCTTTTATTTTTTTCTTTCCACAAATTTGATCAAGTCTTAGGCCAATATCTTCTTTATTAGAATTGTTGAGATTTTTTATATCCAACCAAAAATAATTCATTTGCTTAAAGCTGGTCGAGCTTATAATTTGTTCTAGAGTTAAAGAAATTGATGTTTCTGGAGGATGTCTTACATCAAATTTTCCGTTGCTGAACACAACATCAATTTCGATAGCATCAAATGCATTTATTACATCTTTTAATCTTTCAATGCTGTTAACTCTATGGCATCCTATTTTACTTTTGAAATCAGGGAAATAATTCCATCCTTCACAAATTATGCTATTTGTGTTGGTGTTTTTGCGATTAATATACACATTGTAATCAGGTGATTTTATAATAGGCATTTGCAATAACTCAAATATTTTAAATTTAAGGTCAGAGAGTTTTAATGGTTTTCTTAGCGAGTTAAAAATAGTTGTGTTTAAGAGAGGATTATTTGCTTTATATTTTTCACTAAACCACATAATTAGAGGAACGTGTGTCATATACTCAGATTTTAGTGATTGTTGATGCCCATGAAAATCCCTGAAGTCATATACTTCATCCCCATGGTCAGAAAAATAAATTAAAGCAGAGTTTTTGGAGTTTTTTTTAACGGAATCAATTACTGATTTTATAACATAATCATTGTATAAAATAGCATTGTCGTAATGGTTTAATGTGTTTAGCTGTTCATCAGTTAAGGGTATGTTTGTATTTGTGTTTTTGATTTTCTTAAACTCTAACGGATATCTATTCTGGTAGGGTAGGTGAGCCCCTATTAAGTGAACAAAAATCACTTTTTTTTGAGCAGGGTTTTTTAATGTTTTAACTAATGGATTTAACATCCATCCATCATACTTTTTTTTATTTGTAAATATTTTGTGATCTGCTCGATTTGCTATTGTAGATATTAATGTTTCGTGTTTGCCAAAATAAGCTTGGTTACTAATCCAGAAGGTTTCATACCCTGCATTATTCAAATGATTTATAATGTTGGTTTTATCATTTTCGTTTTCAAATAGCAGTACTTTTTTTAATGATTCAATGGTATGTACATACTCAGTGTGTACATTTTTAAAAATATATAGTTCATCTTTTATCTTACTTAATTCAGGGGTAGTTGGTTCATTATAGCCATATAACTGCATGTGTTTCGCACTGGTGGACTCTCCAATTACTATAACAATAGTTTCTTCTTTATCATTTACTTTATTGAGCGGTAAGGATATCTCTTTTTTCTCTTTTAATAACTCTAACTCATTTTTATATTCTTGATACGTATTTATAAGCTTTATGCTCGATAATTCATTCTCCCAGCTTAATGAGGGTTTTATTTTTGGTAGGATAAAACAGGTTAAACCTATAATTATTAATACGAAGGAAGATGTTTTGTAGCCGATAAATTTAGTAGTTAGCCTTAAAAGGTAAGTGCATCCAAATAGTGATACAATTTGTAATAGAAAACGCCAAGTACTGTAGTTGGTTACAAACTCTTTTGTTTCTGTGGAGTTGGATTCCAGAATGCTGTAAATAGAGGAAGGCATTAATCGATTATGGTATATTAAACAATGTCCAAAATCGATTAATGCTGGCAAACCTATTATAAGAATAAGCAAACCGAAGTAAACTTTACTCCATTTTTTTGATAAAAAATACAAGGGAATTGATGCAGTTATTATAGAAGCAACTACTGGTAAAACTATTTTTAAGTTATGTTTTAGCAGTAGAATATTATCAAATGAATTATTTGTAGGATTAAACAAATCATAAAATAGGTCAAACAAAATAGGGGATAATGACACTATTAAAATAGTATTACAACCTAGAGAATACGATCTGTAATTTAATGTGTTCATTTATACGTGTAAAGGTATTTAATTCTACCTATCATAAATTAAACCAAGCGTTGTACCTTTGAAAAAACTTGAATTTATGTTAATAGACTCACACACACACTTATTTTCTGAAAAATTTACAGGGCATGTTGATGAAGTTATTCAAAGAGCAAAAGATAATGGAGTTGAGCGTTTTGTGCTGCCTAATATAGATTTAGATAGTGTAGAGTCTATGCTAAGTTTAACCAAAAAGTATCCAAACATCTGTTATCCCACAATGGGCTTACATCCTTGTTCTGTGGGGAAAGATTTTGAGGAGGTTTTAAATGTAATGAAACAATCATTATTTAGTAGTGAGCAATCATTTTGTGCCATTGGCGAAATAGGAATTGATTTGTACTGGGACAAAACATTAGTTAATGAACAAGTTGAAGCGTTTAAAATTCAGATTAATTGGGCTAAAGAATTAGGCTTGCCAATAATTATACACGCTCGAGATTCTTTTAATGAGATTTTTGAGGTTATTGACGATTTAAATAGTGAAAGCCTAAAAGGAGTTTTTCATTGTTTTACTGGATCGATTGAACAAGCCGAAAAAATTATAAATTATGGGGGGTTTAAAATTGGTATTGGAGGAGTACTCACGTTTAAAAAGTCAGGTTTAGATAAGGTAGTTAAAAAAATACCTGTGGAACATTTAATGCTTGAAACCGACTCTCCATATTTGGCACCAACACCGCATAGGGGTAAGGTAAATGAGAGTAGTTATTTAACTTATGTGGCTCATAAACTAGCTGATGTTAAACAGATTTCTATAGATACTGTGTCTGAAATTACTACTAAAAATGCAATGGACTTGTTTGGGCTGAATTAGTTGGCCTTATTTTAGAGCATTTGGATATAGTACAGTAACATGACCATTAAAAACATGGCTTTTATCTGCGTCTCGCTCGTCTACTTCTACTTGCCATACATAAACGTCTTGTTTAATGTCTTTTTCTTTTATTTTTCCATCCCAACCTTCATTTAGGTTCTGAGTTTCAAAAATAATATTTCCCCATCTATCAAAAATTGAAAATTGATAGTTTTCTTTATCTGCTCCTGATATAGCCGGAATGAAAATATCGTTTAATTGATCGTTATTAGGCGTAAATGTATTTGGTATATCAAATTGAAACACACCTATAACTTTCAATTCTTTATACGCAGTGTCAACACAGTTACTGTCGTTGGCTGCTACTAAACGTATTTCATATGTATTAGAAACATCAAAGGGAAAGTTAAATTGTGGGTTTTCTTCTGACGAAGATCCCAAAAAATCAAAATTCCATTGATACTTTGTTGCTCCCAAAGAATAATTTTCAAAATCTACTAGAGGATTATTGCTGTATACTTCATTTGGTAAGTAGCCAAAATCTGCAGTTACATTAGGATAGACAAGTATGAAATCGTCTCTTTTCAATGTGTCTGAACATCCTTCTTCTGACGTAGTGATTAGCGTTATATCATAATACCCAGCATTGGTGAAACAGTAGTTTGGGTTTTGAGTGTCAACCTCTTTATCATCAAAAAACCAAGTCCAATTATCAATAGGGTTGTTACTGTTAGTTAAGTCTTCAAAGTTTACACATAACTCTGAGCATCCTTCATAAATATCTGCCTGAAAGTTGGTGGACGGATTATTTTTAACATAAACAAACTTAGAAATCTCATCGCTACATCCTTCAGAAGTTGAAGCCGTAAATGTTACTTCATGAAATCCGGGGTAAGGAAATAAGTATGAAGGATTTTCAATATTTGAGATGGTTGTTCCTGCTGTTTGCCATTCCCACTCAATACTTGATTGATCGCTTGTGTTTACGAAATTTGTTACTTGATTATAGCAAACTTCATCAAATGAAAAATCAGTGTTTATTCCGTTAATAAGAACATCAATGATTGCGGTATCAACACAGCCATCATTATTTTCTGTGATTAACGAAACTTCATAAATTCCTGTGTCACTAAATGAGTAGTAGGCATTTTGACTTAAAAAAAGCTGTCCGTTATCATCAAAATTCCAGCTCCAAGATTCAATTACAGTACCTACCGGTGTAGTTGATAAATCGGTAAAAAGCGTATTGCTACCTGCACAATTGTTTTCAAATTCAAAGTTTGACTGGGGTGGATCAAAAATTACTAAGTTATTAGATGTAACTACATTACAGCCTTTATCTGTTGTAGCTGTCAATGTTGGAGAATAATTTCCAGCGGTATTGTAAATGTGTGTAGGTTCTTGTAGGTTCGAAGAATTATTGGGAGAATTAGGATCATCAAAATCCCATTCGTATGATTGGATATTTGCTCCTTGAAAAACTATATTGACGCCAAGCTGTAATGGTGTGTTAGGGCATTTGTTTTCAACAACAATTTCTATGGATGGTATTGGATTTACAAAAATAGATTTCGTAATGGTTTGTGTACATCCGTTTTCGGCTGTCACGGTTAAAGAAACATTATAAGTCCCTGGATCCTCAAATGTGATAGATTCTTGTTGATTAATTGATGTTGTGCCGTTATCAAAATCCCAGTACCACTCAGTTATATCTTCTGGTGTTCCGGTAGCTAAGTTCTGTGCAGTAGAAATATCTGAAAAGTCTATACTTTCGCCCAAACAAACCTGTAGGTTTGAAGCAATATAATCCCCATTAACAGTTACAGGTTGAAGAGTTTTGCTTATTGTGGAAACGCATCCCTGTGGTGTAATGAGATCAACAGATACTACCTGACCAGAGACTGCATTATCTAACTGAATAGTTTGAGTTGTTTCTCCATTATCCCACAAATAATCAAAACCATCAGGTGCCGAAAGTAGAGCAGAATTTTCATTTTCACAAAAAGTAGCTCTAATATCTAGTTTTCTACATTCTGCTTGTACGTATGCGTAACCAAAGTGTCCGCCTTGGCCACAGTCTTCTGTTCTAAATTTAAGTACAACTCTATTGTTTGGTGGAGCCAAATTTTCGTATGCTCTAAGGTCTATACCAATGGTTGTCCAAGATCTATAATAAGAGCATGAGTTTTGACAAAACCTAAGGTTGTCTGAATCAGGATCAGCAAATTCCTCATAAACTCCACAGTTTCCATTTATGGTTGCTCCTGTTACAAAATCTTGAACTTCTACTCTAAATTTGGGCCTATTTACGTCACTGTGGCCATTTCCTCCTCCTCCTCCATTACAATTATCTGGCTCTTCAAGTATGGCCGCAAAGTGGTATAGTAATAAATTATTTTCTGGACTTACATCTATTGTATATTCTAGTTCATCTATCATCCACCCAACATCAGGATTTCCTAGTCTGGCAGCAACTCCACCATGTGGAGGTGTTGAGGGGATATTTAGACACGCATTAGGATCAAGAACTGGTGCATCAAATAATTGATGTCTATCATTATAACCTACAAAAGGGGGTAAGCCAGAAGCGAAAACTGTTCCTCCTTGACTCATATATTCAGTACATTCACCGTACCAACCTCCAAAATTATTTTGTGAGAAGTCTATATTTGGGCATTGTGAATTAAGATTTGTTGTAAAAAGTATAAGAGCAAATAGTGGGGTTATATTTTGTACAGTAATATTCATAGTATTATCTAATTAAAGTTACTGACCCTCTATAATCTAATTCGTTTTCATTAGCGTCTTTAATGATAATTATATAGTTATACACACCCATTTTTGCTTCTCGGTTCCTCAAGTCTGTCCCGTCCCATTTTTCAGAGTTTTCTGTATGAAACACTCTATCTCCCCAACGGTTGTATATACTCATTGTATATCTCTCACTACTGTTAATATTTAAAACAGGGTAAAACAAAGTGTTTAACCTGTCGGCATCACCTGGCGTAAAAGCATTAGGAATAAAAGCAATATAATTTTTAGCTACGTTTATTGCTCTAGTTGTTGTGTCTGAACATCCATTTGCTGATTCAACAATTAAACTCGTGTTAAATATACCTGATGTTGGGAAAAAGTAGTTGATTGGCGAACCATTGAGCTTTGTTTCCTCAAATATATCCTCAATATTCCACTTCCATTTTATTACATCACTAGAGGATGAATTAAAAATTGTAACACCTGCAGCTGATGAATTATTTATTTCATCGTCATCGAAATAAAAACCTGCTGTAGGCCGTTCTTTTATGATGATTGGTTGTGGTAATTCAAATGTGCTTTTGCAATTAAAAATATTTGAAACTTCTAGCATAACATTGAAAGAGCCTTCTTCTTCAAAACAATACGTTGCATCTTTATCAAAGGCCAAGCCACTTCTATCGAAATCCCAGTTATAGCTGAGTTCACCGTAAATATCTGAAGATAGGTTAGTAAAGTTAACACAACTGCCACTGCAAAATTCGAACTTTTCTGTCGTAAAATCTGCTATTGGGTTTTCATATATTGTTACTGGTAGTGTTTGCATGTTTGAGCATCCGTTAGAAGATTCTACAGTAAGTTCAATTTGTTTAATTCCTGGTGTGTTGAAAGAATAACTCGCATTTTTAATATTTGAGGTTCCTTCCCCATTGAAATTCCAATCCCATTGCACAATATTACCAATTGATACAAATGATAAATCATTAAAGTTTGTGCTTTTATTTATACAACTATTTGTAATGGTGAAGTTGACTTCTGGAATAGGTTTAATAAAAATGTTTTTTTCTTTAACACCTATACAACCATTTTGTGTGGAGACAATAAGAGTTACGTTTTTAATGCCAATGCTGCTGTATTGATACTCAAAATTTTCTGTTATAAAATTCTGTGTTCCTGCATCTGTTGGTAAAGTCCATAGCCATGAAGCAATTGGGTCTCCTGCCAAAGTTTGAGTTTGGTCAGTAAACATACTAGGTTCACCTAAACAAACATCGGAGACCTCAAAATCTACTGTTGGTAGCCCCCAGATTTCTATTTCTTGGGTGGTACTAGCTTTACATCCTTGTTGATTAGTGACTTCCAATTCAATATCGTAAAATCCTTCAAAAAGGTATTCTGTTTCTGGGTTGGTTAGTGTGTCTGCAATGCCATTACCGAATGTCCAGTAATATGTAGCTGGAGTTGTAAGATTTGAAGTGCTGTTATTCACTAATTCAACTGTATTTCCTAGGCAATTATCATCTACTTGAAAATCAGCGGTTGGTGCCGGAAAGTAAGTTATCTGTATCGCATCGGTAGCTATACACCCTGCACTATCGGCTTTTAAAGTATATGTTTTAACTGTGGTTATTCCGAGATCATTATTGTCGTTTACAGTAGGGCTTGCCATTAGGTTGTTAGTGAAATCTGCAAGCGGTTGCCATTCATAAGTAATGTTATTTTGTGCTGTTATACCTATGTTTATTGGCGTGCCAAAACAGGTTGAATCGTTACTGCCTCCATTAATAAAGAATGGATCAGTAATTTGTATGGTTAAGGTGTCATAGTAATCGCAAGCTCCTGTTTTATACCTTAGTTTTATTTCTTCCGTACCTTCAGGTATGTTATCGTTTATCAGGTTGAAGTTGAGCTGAAAACAATTTTGTCCGGCAGGGACGGTAACAGTATTTGCAATTAAATCATAGTCAACTCCATTTTCTGCCGATCCGAATAGCTCAATTTCAATATCGTACGGATCTGCAATGTTTTGCTGTCGGCAAAATGTTACGGAAGGATTTCTGCAATTTTCAATTCCTACATCAATGCTTTCGTTTTCAACTTCAATTGCATCTGAGCAATTAACTGTATTGGTTTCGAAGAATACACCTGAGTCAAAAATGTGATCTGTACCATCTGCTATAGCTATCTTTAGCGTATAATCTGTGCATCTTTGAACTGGTGTGTTTACGTTAAATCTATCTGTAAATCCTCCAAATTCGAAAATGTTGCCAGCGTTATTGTTAAAATATTGGTCGTTGATGGTAGGATTAATTGTTTGAACTGATATTGGGGTGTTGGTTCCGGGAATTAGTGCAAGATTGGTGTTGTTGTAACTTCCTCCCGCAGGATTAGGTCCCGTTAAAAAAAATGCAAATACATCATTAAACCCTTTGTCATAATATTCTGGTAAAAACTCTTCTGAGGCAAAAAGGTAGTTAAAGTTTAATTCGTCACACTGCAATTGAAAATCAATTTCTAAAACACAAGCATCGTAAGTTGAGAAACCGGCTAGTGCATCTAATTGAAAATCGCCACCAGTCCCATAATCAAAGGAGTTATCTACTTCTGTGTTTAGTTGGATGATTTCATCTGCTAAGCCTGTGCTAAATACGATTCCGTCATTTATTGGCAAGCCTAAAGATGTGTAGGTGCCTATTGCTCTCTCATCACAACTTAGTTGTGCATCTTTTATGACTGCGCCAGCACCTAGTATGCTTTGAGTAACTTCTTCTAAGGTAAGGTTAGACTCAATATTATCAATTTGTGTGTACGATGTACCGAAAAACACTACACAAATGAGTAAAATATTTAATCTTTTTATAATCATGTAATACCTTTGGTTTTTTATTTAACGAACCTAGTTTTACATGAGTTGCCTTATGTGTGTTTATTGATTTTTCTTAAAAAAACTTTAGACGAGCATCAGGCACTAGGTTAATTGTATCAACGTTTTTATTAAGATACTTAAAATGTCCGGCTATTGCAATCATTGCACCGTTATCTGTACAAAACTGCATCTCTGGAAAATAGGTATTCCAATTATGCTTTGCAGAAAGTACTCGAATTTGGTTTCTTAACTCAGAATTTACTGCCACACCACCAGATATAGCAATTTCATTTGTATTGGTAGCCCTAGCTGCTTTTTTGAGTTTTTGTAAAAGCATTTTTATAATTGTAAATTGAACTGATGCACATATATTATTTATTTCATTTTTTATGAAATTAGGGTCATTTTTCAATTGTTTTTGGAGGAAGTACATAACTGCAGTTTTTATACCACTAAAGCTGTAGTTATAGGCAGGCATGTTAGAAATAGGGAATACGTACTTTTTAGGGTCACCTAACTTTGCGAGCCTGTCAATATGCGGGCCTCCGGGGTAGGGTAACCCTAGCATTTTTGATATTTTATCAAAGGCTTCTCCAGCGGCATCGTCTTTGGTTTGCCCGATAAGTTCCATTTCAAAATAATTATTGACTTTAATTATTTGCGAATGTCCGCCAGATACGGTTAAGCACAAGAAAGGGAATTTTGGCGCATTAAAATCTTTATTTGGCTGTTTGATAAAATGGGCTAGAATATGTGCTTGCATATGATCAATCCCTATTATTGGAATGTTATTTGCCATGGCCAGACCTTTTGCAAAAGATACACCTACAACTAAAGATCCAAGCAGGCCGGGGCCTTTAGTTACAGCTATTGCATCGATTTCATTTATTGCAACATTAGCATCTTTAAGTGCTTTGTTTAATGTAGGTACTATATTAGATTGGTGAGCTCTTGATGCAAGTTCGGGTACTACTCCTCCAAATTCTTCATGTACTTTTTGGCTTGCGGTTACATTAGAAAGTAGTGTTTGATTTTTAAGGATGGCTATTGATGTGTCATCACAAGACGATTCTATACCTAGTATTATTGGTTCGGTTTTCGACAAAATTTATTTACTTTTTTTGTGAAATTTCTTCTTCTTAATTCTTTTATATACAATCTCAATTCTTTACTCATTTGGCCTTGAATGGATGTGTTTTCATCGGCCCTTCTTATTAGGTAAGGTAAAGTGTGTTTAATTGGTCCGAAAGGAAGGTATTTGCTTACATTATAGCCTCTATCAGCGAGTATAAAAGACATATGATCACTCATGCCGTAAAGTTGAGAAAACCAAATATGTTCGTGGTCTTTTTTTATGTTGTAACTCTCCATCAATTCAACTGCCTTTAAACAACTTAACTCATTATGAGTACCAAGGCAAATGGCTATATGGTTAATATTGTTTAAGCAATTTTGTACTGCATTATCATAGTCTTTATCGGTGTGCTCCTTTGTGGGTTGCATTGGGTTTGGATATCCTATGCGTTTCGATCTTTCGGTTTCTTTCTCTAAATATGCGCCTCTAACTAATTTTACGCCAGCAATAAAATTATGTTTTTTTGCAAATTCGATTAAGTCGTTTAACTGTTCTAGTTTATCGCTTCTATACATTTGAAAGGTAGTGTAAACACATGGCCATACTTTATTGTATGTAAGCATTAATTCTTCACATAAATCGTCAATAGCGGGTTGAAGCCATGTTTCTTCAGCATCTATATAAACAGGGGTTTTAGCTTCATGTGCAGCTTTACAAATTTCATTTAAACGTTCTTTGACTTTTGAGTAAGCATTTTTTTCTTGTTGGGTGAGTTCTTGCTTAGTAGAAATTTTTTCCAATAAAGTATTGCTTGATAGGCCAGTTACTTTAAGGCAAGCACAAAAAATTGATTCTTCATTTTTTGCTGTTAAAACTGCTTCTTGCAACTTACTTTTGGTGTGATTTAGACTTTCTTCATTTTCTTGTCCTTCTACAGAATAGTCAAGGATACTATGTACGTTTTGTTGTTTTAGTTTTTTTGCTGCTAAAACTGTCTCTTGAATTGTTTCTCCACCACAAAATTGAGCATAAATAGTGTTTTTGATAATCCATTTTATGGGTAGTCGTAAGGAGATTCCGATTTTGGCAATTGAAGAGGCTATTTTATTCCATACAGGATTGCCCATTAGCCAAAATAGCATTCTAGCTTTTCTGAGTTGAAAGTTACTTTTACTTTTAAAAGCTATGGCGGTATTGTCGAAAAAAGTTTTAGGCATATTTTAATGCTGCAACATAATAACAACGTTAATAGCAACAGGTTTTGTAATTGAATAAAATACTACTAACTAAGTTTATGATAAATGCATAAACTGTGGCGTACATTATTCAGCATCTAATTGATCAAAATTAAGGTCAGAGAATGATTGTTGATCAATATTGTTTCTCTCTCTTTTTGGTACATTTTCATTTAAAACATTAATTCTTTCAAGAGTGTCGTTTAGCGCGTCTGAGAACTTCTCAAAATCTTCTCTGTATAGAAATACTTTGTGTTTCTGATAAAAGAAGGTGCCGTCTTCGTTATATTTTCTTTTACTTTCAGTAATGGTTAAGTAATGCTCATCAGCTTTTGTTTTTTTAACGTCAAAAAAATAGGTTCTTTTACCTGCTCGAACTGCGTTGGCATAAATTTCTTCATTATCGCGTTCTTCAAACTTTCCTGCTTTCTCCATTTTAAGCTGATTTAATCAAAATTAACAATTAAAGTTAATTAATAAATTAACAGTTTCCATCAAAATTTATAAAATGATCTTCTTACTATTGTTGCTCTACATAAAGCTCTTTGTACATTCCTTCACGGTTAATAAGATCGTGATGTTTACCTTCTTGAATAATTGTTCCATTATCAATAACAATGGTATAATTGGCATCTTTAACAGCAGATATTCTCTGACTAATTATTACGGTTGTTTTATCCTTCATTATGCGAAGTAAATTGTTTAAAATTTCGTTTTCTGTTTCGGTATCTACGGCTGAGAGGCAATCATCAAAAATTAGGATGGAGGGCTCTTTAATTATCCCTCTTGCAATTGAAATTCTTTGCTTTTGACCTCCTGATAAATTTATTCCTCTTTCGCCTAAAACAGTGTTGTATTTATTGGGTAAGTCTGTTATGTTATGATGAATATGAGCGTCTTTAGCTGCTTGAATTACCAAACTTTCGTCTACTTCTGTTTTTAATCCAAATGTTATATTGTTTAAAATGGAGTCAGAAAATAAAAACACTTCTTGTGGCACATAGCCTATGTTTTCTCTAAGTTCGTTGAGGTTTATTTTTTTTAAATTTTTATCTGCTAAGGTAATTTCTCCATCAATTGGGTCGTATAAACGTGCTATTAAGTTTGCTATGGTAGATTTTCCTGAACCTGTTTTACCTACTATGCCAATTGTTTGTCCTTGTTTTATGGTAAATGACACTTTATTTAATGCTTGTATGTTTGTGTCTTCATAAGTAATTGAAACATCATTAAATTTTATGTCTCCCAACTCAAATGGTTCAGCGTTTTCATGTGATTTGATATGTGGTTCTACATCTAAAAAATTTCGAATACGTTCATAAGATGCCATTGCTCTTTGTATGAGCGAGGTTACCCAACCTAGTGAAGCAACAGGCCAGGTTAGCATGTTAACATAAATGACAAATTCGGCAATGTTACCCGCTGTAATTTCTCCTTCAATGGCAAGTTTTCCTCCAATATAAATAGTTAAAATAGTACTTAGGCCAATTAACATAGTCATTACAGGCATAAAAAGCGCGTTTACTGTAGCTAAACCCATAAAAGTATCTTTATAAGTGTTGGCTTCACTTTCAAATTTGTTTTGAAAAAAATTTACTTTGAAGTAGGCCTTTAAGATACGTATACCCGAAAAAGTTTCTTGACTAATGGTAGATAGGTTAGAGAGTTGCCGTTGTACTTCTGTACTTTTTTTATGAATGGTATTGCTTACATAATAAATTATAATGGCCAATAGAGGTAGTGGTGTAAGGCAGTATAGTGTAAGTTTTAAGTTAACACTTACCATTGTGCTAATTACTAAAACAAAAAGGGTAATTAAATTTATTGAATACATGATTGCCGGCCCAAAATACATTCGTACTCTACTAACATCTTCACTTATTCGGTTCATTATATCACCAGTGTTGTTTTTTTTATAAAACCCTTGATGTAGCTCTTGATAGTGTTTGTATACTTGGTTTTTAATGTCGTATTCTATTTTTCTAGAAACAACTATTATTGTTTGTCTTGTTAGAAATAAGAAAATGCCATTAATTAATGCCGCACCTAGTATAAAAAGTATATATTTTGTTAATTTTTGAGTGATTTCATGTTTGTAAATGGCTGATTCTTCGGCCGAAGAAATCATTTTAAAATTTTCTACAGACTCTCCAACTGCATCAAAAGATTGTCTAATAAGTTGTGCTGGGTAAATAGAAAAAACCTTGGATATAATAATAAACACAACGCCTAAAGCTATTTTCCATTTGTACTTTTTTAGGTAACCATTTAGTTCAAAAAATAATTTCACGCGGTTTTATTAGTTAATGTATAAAAATGTGTTTGTACTAGAAATGTAAAAGTACAAACAAAATTTATTGATTCTTTGTTTCACTTGGTTTAAGCGTTCTATATATTTGCATATATTTAATTGACATGCTGAATAGAAGACATCTTAGAGTAAAAGCTTTTCAGGCAATTTATTCCTGGTTTCAAACGGAGGGAGAAGACATTAATAAGATTGAGAAAGATGCTTTAAAAAGTTGTTTAAAAACACTTGAATTGTATGTTTACTTAATTTCTGTTTTTTTAGAGATATTGCATTTATCTCGTCTCCAAATTGAAAAAAATAAGGCCAAGCGCCTCCCAACAGATGAAGATTTAAATCCAAATTTGAAATTCACTAAAAATCTAGTTTTAAATAAGTTAGAAGCCAATAAAGGTTTGCAAGAGCTTATTGAAACGCGTAAGCTTAACTGGTCTGTTGATCAAGATTTAATGCGTAAGTTTTATAAGGAGCTACTTGCTGCTGATTTCTATAAGGAGTATATGGCCGCTGAAAGCACTAATACTTTTGAAGAAGATAAAGAACTTGTTCTCAAAATGTTTGAACAAATTATTACTCCAAGTGAAACGCTGGGAATGATTTTAGAAGAAAAAAATGTTCATTGGTACGATGACATGTTATATGTTAAGAAAAAAATATTGAAAAGTTTAGAGGTTTTAAAACCTAGCTCTGCAGACCTTTTTATTGTGCCTAATTCAGCCTTTAAAGACCAAGATGATATTGATTTTTTTAAAGATTTAATTAAAAAAACAATTACTAACAACGTTGCTTACCAAAACCTTATTAAAGAAAAGGCTAAGAATTGGGAATATGACCGTATTGCCTTAAACGACAGAATACTATTAATGATGGGGGTTTGTGAGTTCGAAAATTTTGCAAGCATACCCGTTAAAGTTACTATGAACGAGTATTTAGATTTAGCAAGACTGTATAGTACTGAGAAAAGTAACCAGTTTATTAATGGTTTATTAGATCGTATTTTGGCTGATTTTAACAAAAACAAAACGCTAAAAAAGTCGGGTAGGGGATTGTTAGATTAGTGTTTTTTGAAGCTAATCCAGCTCTCGTTGCTAAGTTTAAACGATATTCACTAAATCTGGGCTGTTTTTATTTTTTATACTAATGTAGACAAACTAACACATGATTTGGTGGGAATAATTGCTTACCACCAAACGATAAAAAAAGTAGTGTAAGAGCTGTAGTGTTTTTCCTAACATAGCAAACTTTGTTGCATGTTAAGGCTCGTTTTAATAGTATTTCTTATATCATCAAATATATGCCAACAATCATTTTGGTTAGGGTTTATTCCCCATTCTTTTTTTGTGGGAATGTAATATGATTTTTCTGAATGATTACGACTATTTAGCGTTTCAAAATTTAAGTAATAACCTCTTACCGCCTTTTTGAAAGGGGCACTGAATTCGGTTTTATTATTAAGTGGGATAAATAAAGAGGCTAATAAGCACAATTTCTGTGAAACTTTTTCAATTTGTATATTACTTAGTTGTGATTTGGTGATGTTATGACGTAATAAAGGAAATTGTTTGCTTTTTAATTTTTCTAATTTATTTTTTAAGGAGTCATATCTATTGGGGTCAATCCAATTGTTTATAATGTTATTAGAAATGTTAGGATCATATAAATAGAATTTATAAGCTAGTTCTAAATGAATTACTTTGTTTGTTGATGTTTCTTTTATAATAAAATCAATTTCACCAATGGTTTTTTTGTCTTCAATTACTTGAATGTTTTCGTGAAGTACTATATAATTTTTCGATAGTTTAATTAATTTAGACACTATGGTTTCAACTAAGTGTCCCAAACTTAATTTATCAGATAATTGAAAGTCAATATCGCTATTTAAGTTTAATTCAGATAAGTTAAAGCTTTTAAATCCTGTAATTGAGTATTGTAAACTAGTTGCGGTTTTTATGGAGGATATTCTGGATTTGTTTTTCAATTAAGCGGTCTTATCTTTTAATTACACTCTATTTTCTCTTTAAGATTTTCTTTTTTTAATCATCTTTTGAATAAAAATATTATTTGGAAACGTAATTTCTTCACCGTCTTTTGTTTTTAAGGTTATGAAAAAAAGACCAATATTACTTACAACTCCTTCAACCTCGTATTCTTTTGCTTCCATTATAATTACTGTATCTTCTAGTTTAACAGAGTGATTAAAGAAAATAATGATACTAGAGGTTATATTTGAAAGGATAGACCATTGCGCAAAAAAGGCAACACCTACTACAGCAAGTACTGAGCCGATATAGGCAGCCAGCTCTGACTGATTAACACCCCAGACAATTAATATTACGGAAATGCAAATAAATAGTAGAGTTAAATTAATGGCTTTTCGAATTATTTTACCTCTAGGTGTTTGAAGTAATTTATTTGCCATTGTTTTATTTATAATACTATTTGATGTTTTTCTTATAAATAGGTAGATGACTAATACTATTAATGATTCTATAATCTTAGGGTAATTTATTTCCATAATTGGTTTAAAAATCTTAGAAGATACCTTACCTGCAAAAGTAGCGGTATTTTTTGCAAAGTTCATAGTAAATTATTAGCAATGAGATTTATTCTTACTAACTTGATGTGCACAGATAGATTTAAAAATCAACTAATTAAAATAAACCACCATGATTAACATTTTTAAAATAACTAGTTTTTTAGAAGGAGTATCTTATATTTTATTACTGTTTGTGGGCGTTCCGTTAAAGTATTTTGGTGGGAAGGATATTATAGTAAAATCGTTAGTATGCCACATGGATTGCTGTTTATAGCTTACATTGTATTAGCACTTTTAATTCGCTCTAAAATGAAGTGGAATTTCACCGAAACCTTTGTGGTACTAATAGCTTCTCTTATACCTTTTGGTACTTTTTATGTTAATAAGAAATATGTTGATGGAAGGTTTTAATGAGGTGCAGTCACGTTAAAAGATTCCGTTGATACTAGTTCACATTTCGTATTAATTCATTGTATTAGTGGTTATTTTATTTAATAATCTGAAATGAATGTCTTGTTTCATTGTTAAATGATACTTCTCCTAAATAAACTCCTCTGCGTAATTTATTTGTTGGAATTTCAACCCGTTGTTTCCCAAGGTTAAATAACTGTAAGCCAGAATTGTAAATTTCTCTGCCTGATGCATCCTTCAAAATAATTGTTCCGTTAGTAACTGTTTTATTTTCAAACTCTAAATAGATAACATCAGATGCTGGATTAGGATATACCTTAAAATTAAAAGAATAAAGGCTTTTTTGCGAGCTGTTTGGAGATTCACTCTCTGTTATGAAAATGGGAGATCCGGTAAGTTCGATGTTTGTTGGGGTAGTATTGGTTGCGTTATTGGTTATTTTGTAATTCCATGAATGAATATCTACGCTTTCAAAGTTAAAAGTTGACGGAAAGGAATATGTTGCTGAAGCAGTTTCTGACATATCAGTTTCGGTTTCTGCCCAAAGTACAAACACCGTTTTGCCAGTTGAAGATTTAAAAGCACCTCCTTTTATATTATTAGGGAGGTTTAATGCTGTTGTTGCGATTTGATCATATTCTTTTTCCCACAAAAAATGCGTGGTAGTTTCACAGGCAATTCCTTCTTGCGTACGTGTTACATCGTAAGGTGTATCGTCACTTATTTTTTCGTAAAGACCAGAGACTTTAGTCCATGATTGAGCATCTTGGGGTGTTTCTTTTTCGGCTAATTCAAAAAAATGTAATTGTTTGATGTCGTTTTTGATGGCTTGTACTTGTACTTTTATTGCGAAATTACGTTGAGCTTCATCTGAGCCAATGTCATCATCAAATTGTATTCGAGGAATGTTTGTCTCTGTTAAAATGAAGGTTTTTTTCGGGAAAGTGTTTCCGTTATATCCGTAATTGTTAAGTACGTTTTCGAAGCTATTTTTTAGAGCAATTACTCCGTTAGCTCCTGCATCACTATGTCTTGTATTCACGTGTTGGTTAAGAGTTGAAGACCAATAACGCATGCTTCCGTTAATATGCGGATAACAATGATAAATCATTGCATCAAAATACGCGCCACCAGTTAAAGGGTACTCTGAAGTTATTTCACCGTTTACTGGATTGTCTGAATATCGTAATATTATGTCAAGGAAGCTTTCATAACCCAATCCTCCAACTCCTACAAAGGCATCAGGATCGATAGATTTAATAACCTCGTAGCTTATTCGTAAAAGTCTTATGTACTCATAAACAGGTGCTTGTAGTTTGTAGTCGCAAGGGTCAGGAACATTTTCCCACCAATTGCCTGGCTCTCCTGGTTCTCTCCAGCCTGTGTTAGAATAATCGAAATCGGGTTCGTTAAAGATCTCCCAGAATTTAACATAGTTTTTATACTTTGAAACTGTACGGTAAACATATAACGCGGCATAGTTGTCATCGTTTACGGGTGTTCCGTTTTCACCATCATCCCAAATGGGTAAGTACATGTTTTTCCATAGTTGTGATTGAGAACCACTACAATAACTGTCTTGGCTTTGATGTTCACTAGTTGGACCTTCAAGAAAAACAGTATGCTTGCCCATGCCTAAAGTATCGTAGTATTTAAACTCATCTATACGTACATTATACCCCCATTGGTCTAGAAATGCTTCTGGTAAGGAGACTCTAAAATTTTTCATTCCAACCCCTGGCACGCCCAATATTGAAGAGCCAGCTGCTAGTACTGCTAAGTTTTTATCCTTCCAATTTGAGCCGTTATAACCGGGATTAACTCCTACACGAAATGCTTCGTTGTATTTAGCAACTTGGTCATTTGCCGTAAAGTTTATTTGTGAAAAAAATGGAGAAGCAAAAATGAAAAATAGAATGAAAAGCGTAATATTCTTCATATCATAGTTCTTATGTTTTATAAAAGTATACGAAAATTATCTTTTAGTCCCAAAGAATGATGCTTCTGCTGATGATTTAATGATTGTAGTACAGCAAACGGTTATTTATTTTTTAGTTAACCTCTGTTATTAAATCTTGTTTAGGTTTTCTAACCTTAGCAAGGTTTAATAACCAGTCGTTTTCGGTGTCTCTATATCCTAAAGGTAGCATTACGCAACTTCTTAATCCTTTTTCACTTAGCCCTAGTACTTTATCAACTTCTATTGGATTGAAACCTTCAAGCGGAGTGCTATCTACTTTTTCAAAGGCAGCGGCTGCTATTGCTTGAGAAAATGCAATGTATGCTTGTTTAGCTGCATGATTAAAATTTTCTTCAGCGTTTCTTTGAGGATAACTTTTTAATAGCATTTGGCGATAGTTTTCCCAACCTTCATTTTTAAATCCTCTAATGCTGTTTGTTAAATCAAACATTTTATTAATTCTATCGGCTGTATAAGTATCCCAAGCTGCAAATACTAATAAATGTGAACAGTCGGTTATTACAGATTGATTCCAAGCGATTGGTTTTATTTTTTCTTTTACTTCTTGATTCGTAATTACAAACACTTCAAAAGGCTGTAAACCACTTGATGTTGGAGCGAGTGATATTGCTTCTAAAATATTATCTATTTTATTTTGAGGAACTTTTTGGCCATTCATTGCTTTTGTAGCATAACGCCAGTTTAGCTTGTCTAATAATTCCATGTGTAATGATTTACTTCTGTTTTATTTTAATTCTTTTAACAACGTATTTGCTGCCAGTTTGCCTAACTCGTTAGAAGCTAAAGGGCTAGCACCAGTGATTAGTTTCCGGTCTCTATAAACACTATCGTCTGCTTCTGAGTTCGCTAGCTTAACACCCAAGCTTTTTAAATGTTCGCTTACTCCATGAGTCATTTTACCGGGTAAATACCCAATCATTGGAGTTATTTCATCAATAGCATCTGGAAATACACACATTTTATATCCTTCATAAATGAATTTTTGATTGTCGAGTGTTGTTGCTAATAACGAACCCGGCCCATGGCAAAGCGTGATTGTAAATAAGTCACTTTGGTGAGCCCAATTTAACACCTTTCCAACATTTTTGTCATTAGGTATGCCAATCATTGCTCCATGCCCTCCAGGTATAAATACTGCGGCATATGAATTAGCATCATTTAATGATGTATTGATGAAATCTGCTAATTTTTTAGGATGCTCAAAGCTTGATTTATATTCATTGTAAATGGCTTTTACGTTTTCATCTTCTTGAGGGAATGCCCACATTTCAAATACAACGGGTTTTCCTGTAGGAGTAACTATTTCGAAATCAAAGCCTGCGTTTTTAAGATGAAGCATAGGTACTAGTGCTTCTATAGGATGATTACCTGTAGAGAAAAATTTTCCGTTTTTCATCTTCAAGTTTTTTTGCTCCGTGAAAATCACTAAAATTTTAGATTTGTCTCCTTGGTATTTAGTGTATGTAATATCTTCAAAATCTGTTTTAGATACGGTTCCTAAAGTTAATGCTAAGCTTGATGGGCTATATGAACCATCTGCTTCTAGTTTTGGTTTTGATGTAAAGTATAATACTACAACGATTATAACAACAATACTTGCTAATCCAATTAATATCTTTTTCATGATAATTTATTTGTTTTTTTAATTCGAAACAAAATTAACGGACATGCTTGAGATAAAAATTACCCTATGGTAAGAAAGCTATTTTTTTACTTTATCTATTCTAATACGGCTTAAGCTTTGTTGAGTGATGCCTAAATAAGAAGCAATGTGGTAGTTGGGGGTATATTTTTCTATATCGGGGTACTGCTTTAGAAACAAATTGTAGCGTTCAGGTGCCGTTAGTTGTAATTGATTTAAAATTCGCTTGTGTAAACTAACAACATGACGTTCTAAGTTTTTTCTTTGAAATGCTTCAAATTCGGGGAATAGAGCGTGTATTTCTTCTAATTTTTTTGCATTAAACTCGATTACTTTTGAGTCTTTGATGCTCTCTACTGTTAGTGTAGCGAGTTCATTATTATAAATGGCAATAAAATCGCTTATCCACCAATTTTTAATTGCAAACTGTAAGGTGTGTTCTTTGCCGTTTTTATCTGTACAGTAAGATCTTAAGCAGCCACTAGTTACAAAAAATGTTTTGTTAACTGTTTGTCCTTCGCGAATTAGGACTTCGCCTTTAAGAATATTTTTTTCCTTGGAAATTGAGTATATATATTCTTCGGCCTTAGTACTTAACTTTATACTTTTTTTTATTTTGTTGACTAATTCTTTCAAGCTTTTTGTAAAGATTTTGGCTTAATATTAAAGGAAAAAATGAATCTTGTTTTAGGTTAAATGTTTATAGTATTCTGCGTGAGGGAATGGTGCGTAAAACCCACAGCGAGCAAAGCGAGTGAGGATTTGCAGAGAAAGCCCGACACTGATTTTATCAGTGGCACGCCCAAATTTGCTTAAAAAAAATAGCCGAACTCTACTTTTTACAGATGATGTTCGGCTATTAATTTTGTTTGTGTTTATACTGTTAAGCGTTCTGTCTCTTAATTAAGTTAAGTGCTGAACCTGCTTTGTACCAATCAATTTGTTGTTGATTGTAGGTGTGATTTGTGATAATTTCATCTTTAGATCCGTCAGAATGTACAAGCTCAATAGTTATTGGTTTGCCTGGTGCAAAATCTTTTAAATCAATAAAGTTAAAGGTATCGTCTTCTTGAATTTTAGCGTAATCGGCTTCGTTATTAAATGTAATTCCTAACATTCCTTGTTTTTTAAGGTTTGTTTCGTGAATACGCGCAAAAGATTTAACTAAAACTACCTTCATTCCTAAATGACGTGGCTGCATAGCTGCATGTTCTCTTGATGAACCTTCGCCATAGTTTGAATCACCTACAACGATTGTTGGAACACCTGCTGCTTTATATGCTCTTTGTACTGCTGGTACTTCGCCATAGGTGCCGTCTAATTGGTTTTTAACCTTGTTAGTTTCGCCATTGAACTCGTTTATAGCTCCGGTTAACGTGTTGTTTGAGATATTATCTAAGTGACCTCTATAACGCAACCATGGACCAGCCATTGAGATATGATCGGTAGTACACTTACCTTTAGCTTTAATGATAAGTTTCACGCCCATCAGGTTCTCACCGTTCCAAGGCTCAAATGGTGTTAACAGCTCTAATCTTTCAGAATCTTCTGCAACAACTATTTCTACACCTGAACCGTCTGCTTCGGGCGCTTTATAACCTGCGTCTTCAACATCAAACCCTTTTGGTGGAAGTTCGAAGCCTGTTGGTTCATCTAATTTTACTTGTTCTCCTTTGTTGTTTGTTAATGTATCTGTTAT
Organism: Flavobacteriales bacterium; assembly: GCA_020628935.1. Classification (GTDB taxonomy): domain Bacteria; phylum Bacteroidota; class Bacteroidia; order Flavobacteriales_G; family JALEGO01; genus JAHDEG01. The sequence continues at coordinate 72,838 of JAHDEG010000004.1, read as the reverse complement.
CGGGTTGAAATCCAATCTACCTGCAATTGCTACAGCTGCTACCATTTCTGGAGATGCTACAAATGCGTGTGTGTTAGGATTACCATCAGCTCTTTTTGCAAAGTTTCTGTTAAATGAGTGAATGATACTGTTTTTTGGTGCATTTTTTGGGTCGCTGTATCTTCCCCATTGGCCGATACATGGTCCACAGGCATTGGTGAAAATCTTAGCGTTTAAGTCTTCAAATGTTTTTAATAATCCGTCTCTTTCAGCTGTATAACGAACTTGTTCTGAGCCAGGATTTATTCCGAATTCTGCTTTCGTAGCTAAGCCTTTATCAACTGCTTGTTTAGCTATTGATGCTGCTCTTGATAAATCTTCGTACGAAGAGTTTGTGCATGAGCCAATTAATCCCCATTCAACGTCTAATGGCCATCCATTTTTTGTTGCTTTTGCGTGAACATCGTTTCCTGCTTCAGTAGCTACATCTGGAGAAAATGGTCCGTTTACATGTGGTTTAAGTTCAGAAAGGTTTATTTCTATCACCTGATCAAAATATTTCTCTGGGTTTTCATACACTTCTGCATCACCGGTTAAATGTTCTGCAATACCGTTAGCTGCATCTGCAACTTCTGCTCTTCCTGTTGCTCTAAGGTATCTATCCATTGATTCATCGTAACCAAAGGTAGAAGTTGTTGCTCCTATTTCTGCTCCCATATTACAAATGGTGCCTTTACCGGTACATGACATTGATTTTGCGCCATCTCCAAAGTATTCAACAATAGCGCCTGTACCACCTTTTACGGTTAATATGCCTGCTACTTTAAGAATTACATCTTTAGGTGCGGTCCAGCCGTTTAATTTACCAGTAAGTTTTACTCCGATTAATTTTGGAAATTTAAGCTCCCATGGCATTCCTGCCATTACATCTACTGCGTCAGCTCCACCAACTCCAATGGCTACCATTCCTAGTCCACCTGCATTTACAGTGTGAGAATCGGTGCCAATCATCATTCCACCAGGGAATGCGTAGTTTTCTAGTACAACTTGATGAATAATTCCTGCTCCTGGTTTCCAAAAGCCAATACCGTATTTGTTTGATACTGAGTCTAAGAAATTAAATACTTCGTTACTTGTATTTAGTGCATTCTGTAAATCTGCCTTTGCCCCAACTTTTGCTTGTATAAGGTGATCGCAATGTACTGTTGTTGGAACTGCTACCTTTTTCTTGCCTGCTTGCATGAATTGTAACAAAGCCATTTGTGCTGTTGCATCTTGGCAAGCTATACGGTCTGGTGCGAAATCTACATATGATTTTCCTCTTTGATAATCTTCTTTTGCTTCACTTTCGTGTAAGTGTGTGTAAAGAATTTTTTCAGAGAGTGTAAGTGGTCTGCCTAGTAGTTTTCTTGCGTTTTCTACTCTTTCAGGAAACTTAGCGTACACCGCTTTTATCATATCTAAATCGAAAATCATATTGCTCAGTTTTGTTCTGCGAAATTACAGAAAATACTCATGTTTTGCAAGTGGTTGGGGATGCTTCGTTTTTTTTAGTTTAATATCATGTAATTAAGTATTAAGCTTGTGTTTGTTTGAAAAGGGTTGTATTGTATTGTGATGGATGTTCTTTTTGCCTTGATGCAAAAGAACCAAAAGATCAAGGCTTATAAAATATTCGATTTAATACTCTCAAAATATAAGTTCGGTTAACGGATCTCTGAAACAAGTTCAGAGTTAGTTAATTTCTCTGGGTATCTTCCTTCTAAATAAATTCTCGTCACGGAGAAAATTGGTGCAACTAAAAAACACTGCTACAAAAAAAAAACCACTAAACGCGAAGCGTTTAGTGGTTTTTTTAATGTTAAGCGTTGTTGGATTATTCTCCTACAACTTCAAACTTGATTGATTCTTTAACATCTTTATGTAGCTTAACGTCTGCTTCATAAACACCAATTTGTTTAATTGGCTCATTTTTAATTTTGATGTCTTTTCTATCAACAGTGAAACCTAATTTACCTAATGCTTCAGAAAGTTGAATTGAGTTAATAGAACCGAATATCTTGCCTTTATCGCCAACTTTAGTTGCGATTTTAACAGTCATGTCTTTAAGTTTAGCAACCATTTTTTCAGCTTCTTCTTTTACTTTAGCATCTTTATGCGCACGTTGCTTAAGTGTTTCAGTGTGCATTTTCTTTAAAGATGCTGTAGCTAAAACAGCATGTCCCTGTGGGATTAAGAAATTTCTTCCGTAGCCTGGCTTAACAGTTACTAACTCGTCTGTATGACCTAAGTTTTCTATGTTTTTCTTTAATATTACTTCCATGTCTCTGTCTTAAATTTATTTAATTAAATCTCCAATGAATGGTAGTATAGCCATGTGTCTTGCTCTTTTGATAGCTTGAGACAGTTTTCTTTGGTATTTTACAGATGTACCAGAAATTCTTCTTGGTAAAATCTTTCCTTGTTCGTTGATAAAGCTTTTCAAAAACTCATCGTCTTTGTAATCAATATACTTGATTCCTGCTTTTTTGAACCAGCAGAATTTATCTTTTTTAAGCTCAATATTAATAGGAGCTAAATATCTTACGTCATTTTTTGCCATCGTACTCTTTTTTTATGCTTTAGCTGATTTTTTTCTACCTTCTCTACTTTCAGCAAATGAAATATGGTGTTTATCCATTTTTACTGTCATGTAACGAATAATTCTTTCATCTCTTCTAAATTGAAGTTCCATTTCGCCAATAAAAGCGCCTGGTGCTTCAAATTCTAAAAGGTGATAAAATCCGGTAGATTTTTTTTGAATAGGGTAAGCAAGCTTTTTCAAGCCCCAATCTTCAGAGTGAACTAATTTACCTTCATTCTTTTTGATAAGGTCTTTGTAAGAGTTCACTGCTTCCTTTGCCTGGCCTTCAGACAAAACGGGAGTTAAAATGAAAACAGTTTCGTAACGTTCCATAGGTTAAATTTATAATTAGCTTGCAAAAATAAAGAAAATTATTGGAAGATGAAATAATTAACTCTGTTTGCTATATCGTGTTTAACTAAATAAGCTGTTTTATACTTTGTAATAATTTATAGGATCGGTTTGTTTTTTAAACTGTCTGTTCCATTTTTTTGAAGTTCAGCTTTTTTTATACTTAATTCTTCCATTATTTGTTCGTATACTTTTGATATTTCTTCAGGGCTATTATGATAGTAATCAAACGCTAGTTGATAGTCTTTTTGTGTGATTTTATGTTTTGTAATGGTTTCGTTAAAGTACTTTGTTATGCTATCCTTATTATAAGGTTTTATGCCTCTTTTATGAAAAGTAGCTTCTACTAAATTCATATCTAACAGTATCGCTTTAAATTGCTCTAAAGGAATAATATTTTTTGGCTGATTGGGTGCTGTATTTTTTGCTTCTTGTTTACTACTACAAAATGTTACTACAACGATACTTATTAGTAGCAAAAGAGTTTGGGCTATTTTGTTTATTATATTCAAGACAATGGGTTTGTAGCTATGTATTGGCTAATTCGTTTAGCTTTAACACTGTTTTAAAATTTCGTGTTGTTGCTGTAGTATTTAGCTTTTTCTCTATGTTGTTATTTGTTAGTGGAGACTGATGATATTTGTTTTCACAGTTTATGTATACTACTTTGTCGTTAACATAAAAGATATCTTGTTTTAAGTTTATTTCGCCTAGTTTTTGCATTAATTGTTGAGTTGGCTTTTCTGCTAAAAAAGTTAAATGTAGGCGTTCAATTGGCACTCCATCATTATAATAATTGTTTTGGGAAGATACTTGTTTCCAATAGTTTGAGTTGAAGACCATAACAGGGATGGATAGCTCAAAAATTGACTTTATTGTTATTTCAATTTTTTTTTGGAGGGATTTCTCAGCTTCTGCTTTATTATATTCAAATATAATATTGCCGCTTTGAATGTATGTCACAATGTTTTTCAGAGATATTTCTGCTAGTGCTTCTTTAAGGTTTTTCATGAGGATTTTGTTTTTTCCTCCAACATTAATGCCTCTTAGTATGGCTATGTATTTATACATATAGATATGTGTTTATCGCCCCGGGTGAAACGGTAGCTCTTTGAAGTGTACTGTTTACGTTTGTTGTTTTAAAGGAGTGACCAACGGAAACTACTTTAAAGCTTACATGAGTTACTTTACGCGAAAAGACTTTAGTGTAAGACGGGTAATAGCGCAAAATAAAACGATTAAAGCTCTTTATTTTTGATAATAAACACGCCAAGTAATGCTTCTCTGAAAATTTTTGAGCTCATTTTAGATTTACCTAAAACTCTATCGATAAATGTAATTGGCACCTCTTTTATTTTAAAACCTAAGCGCTTGGTTGTATACTTCATTTCTATTTGAAAGGCATAGCCCATAAATTGAATTTTGTCTAACTTAATGGTCTCTAGTACTTTACGTTTGTAGCATACAAAGCCGGCAGTTGTGTCTTTAATACTCACCCAAAGTATCGCACGTACATAAATAGATGCAAAATAGGATAGGAGTATACGTTTCATATCCCAGTTTTTAACATTGCCGCCCTTTACATAACGTGAGCCAATGCTCATATCTGCGCCTTGTTTATCGCAGGCTTCATGTAAGCGAATTAGATCTTTAGGGTTGTGTGAAAAATCGGCATCCATTTCGAAAATATAATTGTATTCTCTTTCTAATGCCCATTTAAAACCGTGGATATAAGCTGTGCCTAGGCCTAGTTTACCTGATCTCTCAACAAGGTGAAGCTTGTCTTTAAACTCGGTTTGTAGAGATTTAATTATGTTTCCTGTTCCGTCTGGTGAGCCATCATCGATAATGAGGATGTGAAATTCTAAAGGAAGTTTAAACACGGTACGCACCATGTTTTCAATATTCTCTTTTTCGTTGTAAGTGGGGATTATGACTAATCTATCTATCATATTATCCTACTAAATCTCGTTTTTCAACTATTTCATTTACTACTGATGGATCTAAAAGTGTACTGGTATCTCCTAAACTATCAAAATTTCCTTCAGCTACCTTTCTTAAAATTCTTCGCATTATTTTACCCGATCTTGTTTTTGGTAAGCCACTTACTACTTGGATTTTGTCTGGCTTTGCTAATGCACCAATTTCTGTGGTAATATGTTTTCTAACTAATTGAGAAAGCGTTTCATTGTTTTCGATGTTGCCTTCGCAAATTATGTAGGCGTAAATACCTTGTCCCTTAATATCATGTGGGTAACCGACTACTGCAGATTCTACCACGCCTTCAAAGCTGTTTATTGCGTTTTCAACCTCTGCAGTTCCTATTCTGTGACCAGATACGTTTATTACATCGTCAACCCTACCAGTTATACGATACATTCCGTTTTCGTCTCTTTTACAACCATCGCCTGTGAAATACATGTTTTTATAGGTTGAAAAATAGGTGTTTTTACATCTTTCATGATCGCCCCAGGTTGTTCTTATCATTGATGGCCAAGGGAATTTTATGCACAAATTACCTTCTACATTATTTCCTTCTATTATATTGCCTTTTTCATCTACTAATACTGGCTGTATACCTGGTAAAGGGTATGTAGCAAATGTTGGTTTTTCTTTAGTAATACCTGCTAATGGTGAAATCATAATTCCGCCAGTTTCTGTTTGCCACCAAGTGTCTACCAATGCACACTTTTCTTTGCCAATGTGTTTATAATACCACTGCCACGCTTCTTCGTTAATAGGTTCACCTACACTTCCCAATGTTTTAAGGGAGGATAAATTGTACCGAGTTACATTTTCAATTTCGCATGCTTGCAATGCTCTAATTGCTGTTGGTGCAGTGTAAAATGTATTTACTTTTAATTTTTCAACTATTTCCCAAAATCGTCCTGGGTTAGGGTAAGTTGGTGTTCCTTCAAATAGTACGGTTGTTGCTCCAGCTAGTAATGGTCCGTATACTATATATGTATGTCCGGTAATCCATCCAATATCTGCTGTACACCAGTAAATATCATTTTCTTCGTATTGAAATACGTTTCTGAATGAGTATTCTGCATATACCATATACCCTCCAGTAGAGTGAACTACTCCTTTTGGGGTTCCGGTTGAGCCAGATGTATACAATATAAATAATGGATCTTCAGCATCCATAGTTGTTGCTTCGCACTCTGTTGATTGATAGTTTACTTGCTCATGAAACCAAAGATCTCTGCCTTGTTTCATGGTTACATCCATATTCGAATGCTTTAGTATTAATGAATGCTTTATGCTTGGTGTGATTTCTAAAGCTTCGTCAGCAATTTGTTTTAAATCAATGTATTTTTTACCTCTGTAAAATCCGTCTGCAGTAATTAATAATTCGCAACTTGCATCATTAATTCTGTCTGCTAACGACTTTGCCGAAAACCCAGCAAATACTACTGAGTGTATTGCTCCTATTCGAGCGCAGGCCAAAACGGTATATGATAACTCGAGAGACATAGGCATGTATAAACATACTCTGTCGCCTTTGTTAACGCCTAGGTTTTTTAGTGCGTTGGCAGTTTTATTAACTTCTTCGTGTAATTCTTTATAAGTGACTGTTTTGTGAGCATCGTTTGGGTTATTAGGTTCCCAAATTATTGCTGTTTTGTTTGGTTGTGTTTTTAGATGACGATCTAAGCAGTTTTCGGTAATGTTTAGTTTTCCTCCTTTAAACCAGTTTACATTTGGTTCAGAAAAATTCCAATCTAATATTTTTTCCCACTTTTTTTTCCAATTAAATGTATCTGCAATATCGCTCCAGAATTGTTCTGGGTTTTCAATGCTTTTTTCATATTGCTCTTGATACTCTTCAAATGAATCTATCTTTTTCATAAAGTAGGGTTTATTTTCGAATTGCTAAAATAAGGAAGTTTTACTTAAAGTTAAAGTTCGTATTATTGATTCAGTAACCAGGCAAATATTAAGGGAGCTACAATTGTAGCGTCTGATTCAATAATATATTTTGGGGTATCAATATCTAATTTTCCCCATGTTATTTTTTCATTGGGAACTGCTCCAGAATAAGATCCGTAGCTTGTTGTAGAATCTGATATTTGGCAAAAGTATGACCAAAAAGGTATGTCATACATTTCTAAATCTTGATACATCATGGGTACAACACATATAGGAAAGTCACCTGCAATACCGCCTCCAATTTGAAAAAAGCCAACTCCTTTTCCTTCAGAATTATTTTTGTACCAGTCTGCTAAGTAGGTCATGTATTCTATGCCAGATTTTACAGTTGATGGCACTAATTCACTTTTTATGCAATAGGATGCGAAAATATTACCCATGGTGGAGTCTTCCCAGCCAGGAACTATAATTGGTAAGTTTTTTTCAGCAGCAGCCAACATCCATGAGTTTTTTGGGTCTATTTCGTAATACTGCTCTAGTACCCCAGAAAGTAACATTTTGTACATGTACTCATGGGGGAAAAAACGTTCGCCTGCTTTTTCAGCATCCTTCCAAATTTTAAAAATATGCTTTTGAAGTCTTCTGAAAGCTTCTTCTTCAGGTATGCATGTATCAGTTACTCTGTTTAAGCCTTTTTCAAGTAAATCCCATTCTTCTTTTGGAGTTAAATCACGGTAGTTTGGTACGCGTTTGTAGTGTGAATGAGCAACTAAATTCATAATGTCTTCTTCTAAATTGGCACCAGTACAAGATATAATTGCAACTTTATCCTGCCTAATCATTTCGGCAAGTGAAATACCTAATTCGGCTGTGCTCATGGCTCCTGCTAATGAAATAAGCATTTTACCATCGGCATTTAAATGCGCTTCGTATCCTTTGGCAGCATCAACTACACTTGCAGCATTAAAGTGCAGGTAGTTTTTCTCCATAAATTCTCTGACAGAACTATACATACAATTAAAGTGTTACGTTTGTAGTGTAAAAATAATTCATTCATGCGCATTATCCTCACAAACCTTTTTGTTTTCTTTTCCTTTATTTTATGGTCTCAATCAGAAATTAAGTTGATGCACTATAATCTATTAAATTTTGGTAGTCAAGAAACGGGGTGTAAATCGGTTGAAGATAAGATTACCTATTTAAAAAATATTGTAGGTTCATACTCGCCCGATATTTTTACAGTAAATGAAATGAAGGTGAATATTCAGAATGGAGAAAACACACTAGCTCAAGTTATTTTAGATGAAGTTTTTAATGAAACCAGTGAAGATTTTTCTAGAGCTACAGATACCTACTTTAGTTCAACTGGGTTGGTTAATATGTTGTATTATGATAATACCGTTTTTGAACTCCTAGACCAACAAATTATAAATAACGCTTTAAATGGTAACTATCTTACGCGAATGTTAGATATATACACGCTTTACTTAAAGAAAACAGGAGAAGATAGTGTTATTGTTGATGTTATTGTGGCACATTTTAAAGCGGGTAGTGGAGATACGTTTAAAAGAAATCAGGCGGCAGAGGCAATTAGAGCATATACCGATCAATTTGATGATAGAAACTTTATTTTGTGTGGAGATTTAAATATTTACAAATCGAGTGAGCCGGCATTTCAAACATTAATTGATGGAGCGAAGGGATTAAAAGATCCTATTAACACGCTTGGAAATTGGAATAATAATGGTTCGTTTGCTGAGGTTCATACGCAGTCTACTAGAACCTCGTCTGGTTGCGGTGCATCTGGTGGGATGGATGATAGATTTGACTTTATTTTAATGAATGATGAAGTTTTAAATAATACCAATGGTTTAGGTTACGTGCCAGGAACTTATGAAGCGTTTGGTCAAGATGGCAGTTATTTCAACGGACAAATTAATATTAATAATAATGCAAGTGTAGATGCGCTAGTCGCGAGTTCTTTGTTTAATATGTCTGATCACTTGCCTGTGGTTTCTACATTAACCTACGATCCGATTTTAACCTCTACAACATCCCTTAGTAAAAAGGAGGTGGTTAAAGTATTAAGCCCAGCAACAGATAATATTTTACGTATTGTAGCGTCTAACGAAAATACCTTTAAATATGAGATATACACATTGCAGGGTCAATTAATACAGAATGGTATTTTCACCAATGGTGACAATACTATTAAGCTCAACTCAACCAAGCCGGGTTCTTATTTTATAACCCTAAGAAACAGTAAAGTAGTTGTTTCAAAACCCTTTATCTGCCAATAAACTCATAACTAAGCAGAATACTTATATATTTTTTTTATTTTAGTAAGGATGGCAGAAGAAGTAGAGTATACTGAAGATAACATACGGTCTTTAGATTGGAAAGAACATATCCGATTTAGGCCTGGTATGTACATTGGTAAGTTAGGTGACGGATCAACACAAGATGATGGTATATACATATTAATTAAGGAGGTTATTGATAACTGTATTGATGAGTATGTAATGGGCTATGGTAAAACGGTTGATATTTCTTTAAAAGATAATCTATTAAAAGTTCGTGATTACGGTAGAGGAATACCCTTAGGTAAAGTAGTTGATGTAGTATCTAAAATAAACACCGGGGCAAAATATGACTCTAAGGCTTTTAAAAAATCTGTCGGATTGAATGGGGTTGGGGTTAAGGCTGTTAATGCTTTGTCTTCTTCTTTTAAGGTAGAAGCTGTTAGAGATGGTAAACTCAAAGCCGCTCAGTTTTCGAAAGGAATTATTGTTGAAGATTTTGAAATTGAAACTACTTCTAAACGAAGGGGTACAATGATAACCTACGTGCCCGATGAAGAGGTTTTTGGTAAATACCAGTATAAACTCAATTACATTGAGAAAATGCTTTGGAATTACGCCTACTTAAACCCTGGCTTAAAGCTTAATTTTAATGGTGAGACTTATTTTTCTGAACGAGGACTTTTTGATCTTTTAACGCATAAAATAAATGAAGAAGTTCGTTATCCTATTATTCATTTATTAGGCGATGATATTGAAGTAGCTCTTACACATGGTTATGGGTATGGAGAAGAGTACTATTCTTTTGTTAATGGACAACATACTACCCAAGGGGGTACTCATCAAGGGGCTTTTAGAGAAGCAGTGGCAAGGGTTATTAAAGATTTTTATGGTAAGGATTATGACGCTGTTGATATTCGTTCTTCAATTATTGCTGCTGTTAGTGTAAAAGTAGTTGAGCCAGTATTTGAATCTCAAACCAAAACTAAACTTGGTTCTAATGAAATAGAACCAGGAGGTAAGAGTATGCGTGCTTTTGTTTTAGATTTTCTAAAAACAGAACTCGATAATTACCTACATAAAAACCCGGATGTTTCTGAGGCTCTACAAAAAAAGATTTTACAATCTGAAAGGGAACGTAAAGACTTAGCAGGAATTAAAAAATTGGCTCGTGAGCGAAGCAAGGCAGCTAGTTTGCATAATAAAAAATTAAGGGATTGTAGAGTTCATTATAACGATAGTAAGCACGAAAGACATAAAGAAACCACATTGTTTATCACCGAGGGGGATTCTGCAAGTGGATCTATTACTAAGTCTCGTGATCCTAACACCCAAGCCGTATTTAGTTTAAAAGGAAAGCCTTTAAATTGTTATGGTTTAAGTAAAAAGGTAGTGTATGAAAACGAAGAGTTTAACCTACTACAGGCGGCTTTAAATATTGAGGATGGCTTAGATGATTTAAGGTATAACAACGTAGTAATAGCAACTGATGCTGATGTTGATGGTATGCATATTAGGTTATTGCTTATAACGTTTTTTTTACAATTTTTCCCTGATTTGGTAAAAAATGGACATATGTATATTTTAGAAACTCCATTATTTAGAGTTCGTAATAAAAAAGAAACTATATATTGCTACAGCGATCAAGAAAGACAGAATTCAATAGCTAAACTTGGAAAAACTGCAGAGATAACCCGATTTAAAGGTTTGGGTGAAATCTCACCTAATGAATTCGGACATTTTATTGGTAAGGATATTCGTTTAAAGCCAATAATGATTGGTAAAGATTCTACCGTAGATAGCTTACTATCTTTTTACATGGGTAAAAATACACCCGATAGACAAAAGTATATTATAAATAATCTCGTTGTTGAAAAAGATGAGGTTGATTTGCCTAAGTAGGTTAATTGCAATTTAATGTAGGAGTTAAATATTAATTAAGGTTCATTGCAGTGGACGATAGAATATTGTTTTACCCCTTGTTTTTTCATTTAAGTTAAGCTCTAGTAAACCCACAGTTTTCTTTCCTGCATAATTTTGATGTGCGATTTCAATTTTATTTTCATTAATTACTTTTGTTACAATAGCGTAATGATGAGGGAAAGTCATTTTGTATTGTTTTTTAACTTCGAATACCACATTTTCAAAAGCAATAATATCTCCTGCAATAATACTATCATTTTTAAGGTTGAGTTTTCGACCAAATTCATCGGGTGAATTCCAATTTGCTCCAGTTTCATTTAGTGCTTTAGCAACTAAGTCCCAACACTCACCTCGGTCTATTTTTTTATTTAATTTGTGTATTGCAAAACTTACAATTTTATCACTTATACTTAGTGAATCTTGAGCAATTAAGTTGGTTTTTGATAAACTAAGAAATAGTATAATTAAATAAATTATAGGCTTCATATAATGTTTAACTATTTTTTGTGTAATATGTTGCAATATCGCCTACCCAAAACGCTCTTATTTAAAAGTGGTTTTTCGTATCTTTACTCAAAATAGTACTCGATGGCCAAGCAAGATGAAATAGCTACAGAACAGGAGATTAGTAAAGATGAATTAACTGCCGAAGTGTTAAATGACTACCGATTAGCAGTTTTGAGTAGGGAAGCTAGTTTATTAGGTCGTAAGGAGGTGTTAACCGGTAAGGCTAAGTTTGGGATTTTTGGGGATGGAAAAGAAATTGCTCAAATAGCATTAGCAAAGCAAGTTCAGAAAGGTGATTGGAGGTCAGGTTACTATCGCGATCAAACGTATATGTTGGCTACAGATAGCTTAACACTACAGCAGTTTTTTGCTCAATTATATGCTCACCCAAGTGTGGAACATGACCCTAATTCAGGGGGAAGACAAATGAACGCCCATTTTGCTACTCGTTTTTTAAATGAAGACGGAAGTTGGAAGAGTCAGATGGAAACTAAAAATACTTCTGCCGATATGTCTCCAACAGCTGGGCAAATGCCTCGTTTACTTGGTTTGGCTTACGCATCAACTTTTTACAGACAAAATAAAGAATTACAAAAAGACTCTACTAAATTCACTGACAAAGGTAATGAAGTGGCTTTCGGAACCATTGGTGATGCAAGTACATCAGAAGGTCTGTTTTGGGAAACCATTAATGCAGCCGGTGTTTTACAAGTTCCTTTAGTAATGTCAGTTTGGGATGATGGTTATGGTATTTCGGTGCCTAAAAAGTATCAAACAACAAAAGAGAGTATTTCTGAAGTATTATCTGGGTTTCAGAGAAATGGAGATCTTAAAGGTTGGGAAATTATAAATGTTAAAGGCTGGGATTACGTTCAGCTATGTTTAGCTTACGAAAAAGCTGCAGATATTGCTCGTACGCAGCATGTACCTGTTTTAGTTCATGTTACAGAGCTTACTCAGACTCAAGGTCACAGTACTTCTGGCTCACATGAACGGTATAAAAACAAAGACAGATTGACGTGGGAAACCGAACATGATGGAATTAATAAGATGCGAGAGTGGATTATTAGCAACAATATAGCTTCAGAATCCGATTTAGACGCAGTAAGTAAAGAAGCAGTAAAGGAGGTTCGTAATGCTAAAAAAGCAGCATGGGATAGTTACCAAAGCGATCTAAAAACGGAAGTAAATACTGTGTTGGATTTAGTTGAAAAACTAGCTGAAAAATCTAGTAATTCTTCAGCTCTTAATTCTGTTATTGAAAGTGCTAAAAATGCTTTTGAATTATCGTATGGTTTAGCAGATGAAACAGCTCGAAAAGCCATACTAATTACTCGAGAAGAAAACTCAGAAGAGCGATCAAATTTATTAGACTGGTTAGATAAATCTAAAGCGATGAATGTTGATCGCTTTAATTCTCATTTATATTCTGAGTCAAATACTTCTCCTTTAAATGTTGATGAAATAGAGGTTGAATATGATGGCGCAAACGAGGTAGATGGACGTGAAGTTTTACAACATAACTTTGATGCTATTCTAAGCAAATACCCTAATACGTTAATTTTTGGGGAGGATGCAGGTTTCATAGGCGGTGTAAACCAAACCCTTGCAGGTTTGCAAGAAAAATATGGTGTCCATAGAGTATTTGATACAGGTATTAGAGAAGCAACAATTGTTGGCCAGGCTATAGGTTTGGCTTTAAGAGGATTTAGGCCAATTGCTGAAATTCAGTATTTAGATTATTTATTATACGGATTACAAACATTAAGTGATGATTTATGCTCATTGAGATATAGAACAAAAGGCGGACAAGCTTCTCCATTAATTATATCAACAAGAGGGCATAGATTAGAAGGGATTTGGCATTCAGGTTCGCCAATGGGAACCATTTTAAGTACTTTAAGAGGAATGCACGTATGCGTGCCAAGAAACATGACTCAGGCAGCAGGTTTTTACAACACACTTTTAAAAGGAGACGACCCCGGCATTGTAATAGAGTCATTAAACGGTTATCGTATAAAAGAGCAATTACCTACAAATCATGGTGAATATACTGTACCGTTAGGAGTGCCTGAAATAATAAAAGAAGGTACTAATGTTACTTTAGTAACTTATGGTTCTTTGGTTAGAATAGCAGAAAGTGCTTGTAATGAACTGAATGACTTAGGTATTTCTGTAGAGCTTATTGACGTTCAAACACTATTACCTTTTGATACTTATGGTAGAATTGCAAACTCAATAGAAAAAACAAATAAAGTGTTATTTTTAGATGAAGATGTACCTGGTGGTGCTTCTGCATTTATGCTTCAGCAGGTATTAGAGAAGCAAAAAGCTTTTCAGTACTTGGATTCTGAACCTGTAACCTTAACTGCAAAGGCTCACAGACCAGCTTATGGCTCTGACGGAGATTATTTTTCTAAGCCAAATAAGCAAGATATTATTGATACTGTATACTCAATAATGAGTGAATATAACCCTAAGACATTTGTACCGTTAAAATAGTATGAAGCATTTTTTAAAATATTTACTTGTAATATTCCTTACAAGTAGCACGTTCAATATCTTTTCTCAGTATCACATTGTAACTGATACAACTGAATTACGCGATTTAAGAAATAAAATTAAACAAACACAATTAATAATAGATAAGGATAAAAAAAACGGTGCTAACTACCTTAAATTAGCAGATTTAAAAACTAAATTAGGCGATTATCCGGGAGCTTATGAGGCTTATAACAAGTCCGAAGAATTAGGCCTGCAAAATGTATATCAATTATATCATAATAGAGGTGCTTTAAGAGAGAGGCTTGTAGACCACGAAGGAGCTATACAAGACTTTACTAGAGCAATAGAATTGAAGCCCACTGATGCTTTAAGTTATAATGATAGAGGTCAAATATATTATTTGATGAAAAAGTATGATCTATCAATAAGTGATTTTGAAAATGCACTTAAATATAATAAAGATTGGACTCTACCTCTCTCTAATTTGGCAATGTCGTATAAGTATACCAAACAGTCCGAAAAAGCCTTAGAATATTATAACCTTGCATTAAAACATTCACCAGAAGATTATCGAGTATTGTATAATAAGGGAATACTTCTAATGGAGATGGAGAAATATGATGTTGCTCAAGGCGTGTTTACTGAAGCTATTCATGCAAATGACCATATTCCTGTTTTATTTTACTATCGAGGCTACATTGAAGCTGTTTTGGGAGAACTGGATGAAGCTTGTGAGGATTTTAAAAAAGCTGAGTCATTGGGTCAAGAAATAGATCCTAAAGTTCTTAGCGAAGCATGCAATAGAAACTAGGTTATGATTAATATTTTATTAAAATTTTGTTTCTTTTTTACATGTTTTTGTACGGTTGTGTACGGTCAAGAAAAATTTCAACTGAATGGGATGTTGGCTCCTTCACTAGAGCAAATTTCTACAAGAAATACTCAAATTGATAATCCATTTGTTAGTAGAGTTTCCTCTAATATAGGGGTGGAAATGAAATATTATCTAACACCTAAATTTAGCACAAATTTTGGGTTAGAATATAATGATAGGGGATATCAATCTATTATAAATCATGAGTACTTATCTGATACCATACAAACAACAGTAAATTTATCGGCTAAATATATTTCAATACCTTTTTCATTATGTTGGAATTTCACACCTGCCTACAGAACTGAGTTGTTTTTTAATACAGGTGTAACTTATGGTGTTTTAATAGGGCAGGCTTTTAAAGGAAAGCGTGTGCCTTCAGAATTAGGAAGACCAGATAATCCTTTGTTTGAAGGGGTAACCAATGATAAAACAAATATCGAATGGTTTGATAATAATTACTTTGGTGCAACAGCCGGTTTTGGTATTAGTAGATATATAAAATCTCGTATGGTTATAACTGTGCACCCTGTGGTTACTTTTCAATTAGATAGGTTATTAAACGCTGATGGCCCCGTAATACCTTTTGCAAATACAAATAATGGTAAACGCGTAGTTTACAACCCTAAACTACATTCGTATGTGTTACAATTAAAGTTGGGCTACTTTTTTAGTGATCAAATTGAGAATACAAAGAAGGCCTTGTAAAATAAACGTAAGCAGCTATCTCTAAAAGCTTTTAGTTGCTTTATTTGCTGTTATTAAATATTATAAGATTTAGAACCACGTTAAGGATAGAACGGATTACCCTACAGCAAAGCTATAGCTTTGCGAAGCGTACGAGTGATAGCCTGACCATGCCCATAGGCATGGGAACGCCCAGATTATCTGTATGAATTTAGTGTGCTGCTAACCAATTATCTGCAATACCGATCTCCACCTCTAAGGGAACTGCTAGCTTTACGGCTTGCTCCATTTCTGATTTAACTAGGGTAGTGAGGTCATCTATTTCATTGTTGTGGGCGTCAAAAACAAGTTCATCATGCACTTGTAGTAGTAATTTAGATTTAAACTTTTTTGCATTAAGTTTATCATGTAAATTAATCATGGCTACTTTTATAATATCTGCTGCTGAGCCCTGTATTGGTGCGTTAATTGCGTTTCTTTCGGCATGACCTCTTACTATTGCATTGCTCGAGTTTATGTCTTTCAAATAGCGTTTTCTACCCAAAATAGTTTCTACATAACCTTGTTTTTTAGCTAGTTCTTGAATATCGCCAATATAACTGCTAATACCTGGGTATTGCTTAAAGTAGCTATCAATTATTTCTTGTGCTTCGGCACGTTTAATACTTATGCTTTTTGATAATCCGAATGCCGTTTGTCCATATATAATACCGAAGTTTACTGCCTTGGCCTTGTTTCTCATTTCACGAGTAACGTCATCTGTATTAACATTAAATACTTTTGCTGCGGTTGCCGAGTGAATATCAATTTTGCTTTTGAAGGCTTCAATCATATTTTTATCTTCACTTAATGCAGCTATAATTCTTAATTCGATTTGAGAATAATCTGCTGCTAAAATTTTAAAATTTTCATCTCTGGGTACAAAGGCTTTTCTTACGTAACGCCCTTCTTCGGTTTTTATAGGAATATTTTGAAGGTTTGGGTTTGTAGAGCTTAAACGACCGGTTGCAGCTACAGTTTGCATAAAGCTGCTGTGAATTCTTTGTGTTTTTTCGTTAGCCAAAGATGGTAGAGGATCTACGTAGGTACTCTTTAATTTTTTAAGAGTGCGGTAGCGTAATATTTCTGGTACAATGGGGTGTTTATCGGCTAGTTTAGTGAGAATTTCTTCGTTTGTAGAATACTGTCCAGTTTTTGTTTTTTTAGGCTTTTCAACAATTTTCAGGTCTTCAAAAAGTACCTGGCCAAGCTGTTTAGGAGAATCAACATTAAATTCTAATCCAGCTTGTTGGGTTATATTTTTTTCGAGGGTTTTAAGTTTTTCTTCTAGCTCTTTAGAATAGGTATTTAGGCTTTCTTTATCAATATTTATGCCTTCTAACTCCATGTTAGCGAGCACACTCACTAGTGGCATTTCTATTTCGTTAAATAGTTTCTCTAAGTTTTTTTCTTTAAGTTGTTTGTCAAAAACATGTTTTAATTGTAGCGTAATGTCTGCATCTTCGCAGGCATAATCACTAATTTCTTTGGCAGGAATGTCAGCCATTGAAAGCTGATTTTTTCCTTTTTTGCCTATTAATGTTGTTATTGAAACGGGACGGTATGCTAGGTAGGTCTCAGATAGCAAATCCATATTATGCCGCATATCTGGCCTTAATAAATAGTGCGCAATCATGGTGTCAAATGTTGGGCCAGCAATTTCAACATCATACTTTTTAAGTATTTGAAGATCGTATTTTAAATTTTGCGCAATTTTAGTTTTCTCTACATCTAAAAATATTGGTTTAAGTAGATTAATTTGCTCTGTATTCTCTTCTTTATAAGGAAGGTAATATCCTGTATTTGGTTTGGTTGAAAATGAAATACCTAAAAGTTTGGCTTCCATTGTGTTAAGTGATGAAGTTTCGGTGTCAAAACAGATGTCTTTAGCTTTTTCAAGCTCTTTAAGCATTGCTTTAAACTTTTTATCATCATCCACAAATACGTAGGTGTGTTTTGTGTTGTTAATGTCTTTATATTCGGTAATTACTTCTGCTTCTACTTCTGTTTCGGAATCAGTATTTGCAGTATTAAACATATCTAACTGGCCTTGAGTTGGAGTTAGTTGTATTTTTTCACCAAGTACTCTTTTAGATAAGTTTCTGAATTCAAGTTCAGCAAAAAGCCTTTGAAGTTCTTCTTTATTAGGGTCTTCAAGTAAAAATTGTTTAGCATTAAATTCTATAGGAACATCTAAAATAATGGTTGCTAGCTGTTTAGATATTAAACCCATTTCTGCATTAGCAACGATTTTTTCACCTAGTTTTCCTTTAATTTCATGTCCGTGTTTAACAACTTCTTCTACCGATCCGTATTGTTTAATAAGTTTTTTTGCTGTTTTTTCGCCTACGCTAGGTATGCCCGGTATATTATCTACGGCATCTCCCCACAATCCTAAAATATCAATAACTTGCTCTGGTCGTTCAACTTCAAATTTTTCACATACTTCTTTAATTCCCCATTTTTCTGCAGGTTTACCAAATCGCCCAGGTTTGTACATAAAAATATTTTCAGAAACGAGTTGCCCAAAATCTTTATCAGGTGTCATCATGTAAGTGGTAAATCCTTCCTTTTCGGCTTGCTTAGCTAACGTTCCTACAATATCATCTGCCTCATAGCCCGGAACTTTTAGCACAGGAATGTTAAAAGCTTCTATAATTTGTTCTATGTAGGGCATTGCACTTCTTATATCTTCGGGCATTTCTTCTCTGTTTGCCTTATAATCGGCAAAAATAGTTTGGCGAGAATCATCTGTTACAGGAGTGTCAAATACAGCAGCTATGTGAGTTGGTTGTTCCTTTTTAATTAATTCTAATAAAGTATTTGTGAATCCATATTGGGTGGATGTGTTTAAACCTTTTGAATTGTATCTATGGTTATTTGCGAAAGAGTAATAGGCTCTGTATATGAGTGCGTAAGAATCTAAAAGAAATAGTTTTTTTTCCATAGTAATACTTTTGTTCGAAGTTAACTTAACTGAGGGCTTTGAACAAAATCATTGATAAAAAACCATCTATTATTTGAATAGCAGGTCTAATTAACTACTTTTGTGGAGATCTACTAAATAATTTCAAACTTGCCCAGGTGGCGGAATTGGTAGACGCGCTAGTCTCAAACACTAGTTCCTTCGGGAGTGTCGGTTCGATCCCGACCCTGGGTACTTCGCTTTTTTTATTTGCTATTCAGCTTCCAGCTGTACTCTTTGTATGAGATTTTAGCATTTGAACTAGCTTTAGTGGTTGAGTATTTATTAATAAAATCAATCACAGTACCATTTTTCGTGAAATCAGCTTTATACCAATCAAATAATTTTGAAATTTCTACTGAACTAGAGTTAATAGTATTCTTAGAATTATCATTAATGAATTTTTTAGTCTGTTCTTGAAGTTGAGTTTCTAATTTACTGGCTGTAAAGGCCTCGTTTCTTAATTCTGGGCAGCCAACTGAAGCGCAGTTTACTGCAAAATGAATTCTTGGTTCATTGTATTTCTTTCTAATAATATCATTTTCAATATTATTTAATGAGTACATTTTTGATCCAATTTTAATGAAAGGGATATCCCATGTTTTCTTATCTCCTCTTTTAATTTCAGTAATACTAGAAACAGGATAGTTATCAATAACAAGTTTAATCGTGTTTGCATTGTAAATATTAATCCAATAGGCTAGTTGCTCTTTGCTGGTCATTTTACCTAATAAATAAGCAGCGTTTGCTTGACTGATGTAGTTTTCAAGTTTTTCCTTGTCTTGCAAAAAGCCTTTATAATTTACATTTCCTGTTGTAGAAACATGTTTTTTCAGCAACAAATCCCAAATTTGATGGGTTCCAGTAGTTTGAATTAAGTTCTTTTTTTCTGCTGCACTAAGGGTGAAATTAATTGTAACAGCAAGTATAAATACAAGGAATGAATGAGTTAAATATTTCATTGTTTTTCATTTTAAAGACGTTAGTAAAACTTAGACCTTACAAAAATTAAAATGTTAAGTTCATTCCTAAAGAAGGTAAGATGGGTAATTGATTAACTCTTTCGAAGTTTACTCTATCAAAATAAAATATGTTATCTCTATTATAAGCATTTGTTACCCCGAGGTTCACGTTAAGCTCAGAATTCTCAGAGATGTAAAACACTTTTTTTATGTTTAAATCTAACCTATGATAATTTGGTAGTCTTCCTTCATTTAAGTTCCCGTAAGATATTCCTAAGTCACCATTTTGGGTTGTGTAATCGGTGTTGATTCCGTCACTAAAATTATATTGCTCATAAAACCCTTGTGTTTGGGTGAAAGGAAATCCGCTTCCGAAATTCCATCTAACACTGAATTCCCAATCTAGGTCTTCACCAAACTTATAGTTTCCTACTAAATTTACATTATGTCTCCTATCAAATATTGGTCTATATTCTTGAACTCCGTCAAATCTGCTAGATTTTGACCATGAATAAACTGTCCAAAAATAAAACCGTTTGAAATCATATTTTACAACTACATCAAAGCCGTATGCATCGCCTGTTTCAACAACAAAATCTTTCTTGAATATATCTGGTCTGTCAGCATTATCAGGGTTGTCGTCAAATATTTTATTTCTGTTTATATTAGATAGCTGTGTGAAATCTTTATAATATCCTTCAATATTTAAATTTATTCTCCTTGTTAAATCTATTTCTCCACCAATAATTAAGTGATTTGCTTTTTGAAGCTCGTGTTTTCTTTCTTTGGCTGTTCCGTTGGCATAGTAAACACTATCTTGTAGATTCTCAGGACCAGATAAAAATCCATTGAAAAGGTTAACTACATCTCTATCTGAATTTGAACTAATTAAATTTTGAGAGTATATTCCTGCTGCACCTTTAAGTCTGATTTTATCAGAAACGTTGTATTTTACGCCTATTCTAGGTTCAGGCGAGAAGGTTGATAATGATGCATAGTACTGAACCCTCATTCCGGGGTCTAAAACTAACTTACCCAAGTTTAACTGATATTTAAAATACCCTGAAAGTTCTGTTGTAAATGCTTCTTGTGTAATTTTTCTATTGAGGGAATTAAAAAAGTTAAAATTAGTTGAAAAGCCTAAAACTTGAAAGCCGTATTTTATTTCATTATCTCCCTTAAAATAAGTGAAGTTCATATCGAAATTAAACCCATCAATTGAGCTACTTCTGGCATTACTATTTTCTTCCTCAAAAATAATATCATATTGAGAATACGCGAAGTTACCGTCTACTAAAATGTTTGAGGCTGCAGGTATTAGTAAAAAGTTTGATCCAATACCCCAAGTGTTCCATTTTAAATTAGAAATAGATTGGTAGGTTACTTGATCATTATAATTAAATCCAAAGAGGTTGAATTTACTACCATTTTCTCCATTGAAAGAAACTTTTCCATATAAATCTGTAAAAGTAAACGGTAAACCTGCCGAGTCAGCATATGGATATAACACTTTAGATGTCTTGTCTAAATATGAAGTTTTACCAGTAAGGATGAAAGAAGATGCTGCACCTCCTGATTTTTTTTCTTTGCTTAATGGACCTTCTAAAATAGCTTTAGCACCAAATGTATTAAGTCCAATTTTACCAGCTAAGTTTTTCTTGTTACCATCTCTGGTTTTAACGTCCATAATTGATGAAATTCTTCCTCCATATTGCGCATTAAACCCTCCTGTATATACATCAGCATTTCTCATTATATCTGTCTCAAATACAGAGAAAAGACCAATAGAGTGAAAAGGATTGTAAACAATCATACCATCTAAAAGAACTTTATTTTGGATAGGAGAGCCCCCACGAATATAAAGTTGCCCACCTTGGTCACCAGTGAAAACAACTCCTGGCAAAACCTGTAAGTATTGAGCTAAATCTGCTTCACCACCAACAGTTGGTAGTTGCTGAATGTCTTGAGGTGTTATTTTGGTAACGGACATTTTAACCTGTGTCTTATCTTCTGCGCCCTCAGCTGAAATACTTACTTCATCTAGTTGCACTGCACCAGTTTCAATAAATAATTTTTTAGATAATATTTTGTTTTTTGTAATAGTTACAGTTTCTGAGTATTTTTCGTATCCAATTGCGGTTACTAATACATTATACTCCCCTTCAGGAATTTGGGTAATTGTAAAAAATCCGTTTACGTCTGTAGCCGAACCTAAAGTAGTTCCTTCTAAAAATACATTTGTAAATATGATTGGCTCGCCAGATTTTTTGTCGTAAACAAACCCTCTCATAGTGCCGTTCTGAGCAAACCCGTAAGATGTGAGAAGGAGGGTTGTTATTAAGGTTAAAAAATTTCTCATTAAATTTTAGTTATTGGATAAAGTAATAATGTGATTAAACTCTTCTTCGGTAACAGGGCCAACTGAAAGTCTCATAAGTCTAACTAAAGCCATATTTGCTAATTTCTCGTCTGCTTTAACTTCTTTTAGTGTTATAGGTCTTTTTAATTTGTAAAGTGGTTTTATATCTACGGCAACCCATTTATCGTCTTCTGTTGTTGGATCTTGATAGAATTCTTTAATAACTTCTGCACAGCCTACAATTTCTTTTCCTTCATTACTATGATAAAAAAACATTTGATCTCCTTTTTTCATTGCCTTCATATTGTTTCTGGCGCTGTAGTTTCGCACACCATCCCAAAATGTTTGACCATCTTTTACAAGATCGTCCCAAGAGTATTTATAGGGCTCTGATTTAACTAACCAATAATTCATAGGATCTAATTTGTACTCGGTCTGTAATTTTCAGACCAGTTAAAATTTAATATTTCAAAGGTATTGTTATTATTTAATATAGTGTAGGATAAAGTTAATTCATAGCTATCTGCTTGATTTATATTTTTACAGTCTACATAATTATTTCTGCTGGGATAAAACAAGGTATATAAAACATTGATTTCTTCGTTAGGCTGAGGAAGGTCAGTATTATTTAAAAAAAGATTTAACTCAGTGCTGTTTGTTTTTGCTGAGTCAAGAGTTAAGCTTGATTCGGGTACTCGTAAATAGGTTCCTCCTGAATAATAATTATTAGGCAACTGAGAATTAGCATCTATAGCTAGTCTAAAGTTAATTACGGATGAATCTGAGTTGTACATCAAATCGGGTGAAGAAATAGAGTTGAAAGTGTCACCTATTTCAGTCGCACAATCATTTTTATTACATGCTGTTATCATTTTTAATAATAACGAGGCAAATAGTATATACTTAGCTTTCAAGCTGCTAAAATACTTAATAATTTGCTTTTATAAGCTTTAAACTTGATATGGATTATATGTGATTGTGTTAATTTGTGCGCTCTAAATATGAATCACTTAAATAATTATTAGATATTTGTTTTGAAATTAATAGTTATGAAAAAATCAATTTTATTATATAGTCTGGCTTGCGTTTTTGTTACTACTTCTTGTGATGAGTTATTACAAATAGCAACTGAAGTTCAAAATGAGGTGGGAGGAAGTTCTGATTCTGGATTGTCAATATCAGAGATTGCTTCTGGCTTAAAAGAAGCTTTAGAGGTTGGTACTGGTAACACGGTTTCAACCCTGAATAAAGCTGGAGGTTATTTAAATAGCCCAGAGTTAAAGATTCCATTTCCTCCAGATGCTCAAAGAGCTGCTGATAAATTACGTGATATTGGAATGGGATCTTTAGTTGATAACTTTGAAACATCACTAAATACGGCTGCTGAAAATGCAGCGATTAAGGCAAAGCCAATTTTTATAAATGCTATTAAAGGAATGACCTTTGATGATGCAAGAAAAATTCTTCAAGGGCCAGATGATGCTGCAACAGAATATTTTAAACAAAAAACGAGCGCAAGTTTATTCAGTACGTTTACTCCAGATATTAAAACAGCTCTTGATAATGCGAATGTGACTAAGTACTGGTCTAAAATTACATCAACATATAATAAAATTCCATTAGTTGAAGCTGTTGAAACAGACTTAACAAAATATGCAACTAATAAAGCAATGGATGGCCTTTTCTTAACGTTAGAAAAAGAAGAGAAAAAGATTAGAGAAAACCCTGCGGATAGAGTAACTGATCTATTAAAGAAAGTTTTTGGAAGCGTGGCAAAGTAATCTATATAACTTAGTTATATATAAAGTTGCCCTGTGATGAAATTTCTGCAAGGGTGACTTTCATTACTTTGTTAATTAATTCGGTATTGTATTTAGTCTCTACTCTCAAATAGTTGTCTGTAAATCCATACATTAGTCCATCTTTATTCTCATTTTCAAATAAAACCTTTCTTTCTTGAGTTAGGTTTTTAAGATAAAATGCTTTTTTTAAAGATTCTGATAATTTGGTAAGCTTTTTTCTCCTGTCGTTTCTTGTTTCAGGTGCTACAACTCCTTCCATTCTAACGGCTGTAGTATTAACTCTCTCAGAGTAAGGAAACACATGTAAATATGAAACACCTAAGTTTTTTATAAATTCAACAGTTTCTTCAAACAGTTCATCCGTTTCTCCTGGGTACCCAACTATAACGTCAACACCAATGCAGCAGTCGGGAATAAGTGCTTTTATTTTTTCAATTCTACTCTTGTAAAGTGTGCTATCATACCTTCTCCGCATGCTTTTTAAAAGAGAGTCTACTCCAGATTGTAGTGGTATATGAAAGTGAGGAACAAATTTTTTAGAAGAAGCACAAAACTCTATAATATCATCAGAAAGTAAATTTGGTTCAATCGATGAAATACGTATTCTTTCAATTCCATCTAAATTGTCTAGAGCCTTTATAAGATCTAAGAAAGTTTCGTTTGTTGAAACTCCAAAGTCACCAATGTTAACACCGGTAAGTATTATTTCCTTTATACCATTATCAACGATTTTTTTCGCAGTATTAACTGTTTCTTTTATTGAAGCGTTTCTGCTCGTACCTCTTGCTAAAGGTATTGTGCAAAAAGAACAGAAGTAATCACAACCATCTTGTATTTTAAAAAACGAGCGAGTTCTGTCGCCCAATGAAAAACTGGGATGGAAAGTTTTAACTTCCTTAATTTTTGTGTTTAAAGCTGCCTTGGTTGTTTTTTCTTCAATTAACTTAGGAATATTAAATTTATCATTAGCTCCAACAACAAGATTTACATTTTTTATATTTAAAATCTCTTCTGGTTTAAGTTGAGCATAGCAACCTGTAATAATTATCTGAGCCTGGTGGTTTGTTCTATTTAAAGAGGAAACAAGTTTTTTACACTTTTTATCAGCATTTTCAGTCACTGAGCACGTGTTTATTATATATACATCTGCTTTTTCATGGAAAGAAACAGTTGCGTATCCTTCATTTTCAAATTGTCTCGATATAGTTGAGGTTTCTGAAAAATTAAGTTTACAACCAAAGGTGTAAAACGCAACTTTTTTATTTGGTGTCATACAGAAATAGTGTGAGATTCCACTTTGAGAAATGAACGAACACTTCTAGAACTTAGCTTTTTTACGCCTAGCTTTTCTACTAGATGTAATATAGCGGTATCTTCTTTTATAAGGATTAAATTTTTTGTTTTTATAGCTTCCTTTAATTACTACACCATAAGTTAATTTGATGGTCATAAAGCCATCATCATCATCAGGATTTCCCCTTGGTGAAGGAAATTCATAATTTTCTTGCTTAGGTATGCTAGTAGCATCAAAACCTTCTCTGTCTAAAGGTCTAGTGATTAGTGCCTTTTGCAAATCAGAAAGACCTGTTGTGTCTCTGTAAGTGGTGCTTATATCATCTAAATAGTCTGTGAATGTAAAATTGTAGCTCATTTCAATTCCAATTCTCTGAGTCCTTTTAATAGTGTAGTGAAATCCAAGGCTTACCGGAACACTGGGCTGAAGTAATTTGTAAGAAACGCCTTCTGTTTCTAGAGGTTTTAATCTATGCCACTCACCTTGATAAAAAGCTTTTGGGTTATGATAAAACAATCCAACACCCACACCAACGTACATATTAAAGTTAACTTCATAAGTGCCACTGTTACCAACATCAAAGTCTTTAAGGAAAGTGTATTCAGCCATTGTAGTTAGCAAGAATATATCATTCTTAAAACTTAAATTTCTACCAACTCTTGCAGGATTCGTAGATAAGCTATCTGCTCCAGTGATATTCACAAATGATAAATCAGCTTTAACTGATAAATCTTGAATTACTTTATATCTCGCGTATCCTCCAAAACTATATTTTGTATGCTGTAATTTTAAATCATACAACCAAGGTCGAGCAGTTTCATCTTTTCCACCAATTTCACCAAGATAATTTGAAGCCCCAATAGATGCTCCGTAATCAAATAAAAACTGAGCGTTGTAATTGCTAGTTAAGGTCAACAATATAATTGTAGAAATAAAAAAATGTTTAAGATAGTGTGAGCTCACAATTTTTTTGTTAATCTTATTTAATAAGCAATATTACTCTAATTTTATTAAATAAAAAAACGTAAAGATGGATCATTTAACATACAAAAGACCACTTCAAGAGCTATTAAATATTAAATACCCGTTGATTCAAGCTGGTATGATATGGTGTAGTCCTTGGCAGTTGGCTGCTGAAGTTTCTAATTGTGGTGGATTGGGCGTTATTGGTGCTGGTTCAATGTATCCTGATGTTTTAGAGGAACACATTATAAAGTGCAAAAAAGCCACTCAAAATCCTTTTGCCATTAATTTGCCAATGCTTTATCCTCAAATAGAGATTCTAATCGACATTATTTTAAAATATAAAGTAGAAGTAGTTATTACATCTGCTGGTAATCCTAAAAAATTTACTTCCTTACTTAAAGAAAACGGGGTAAAGGTATTGCATGTCGTTTCTAGCTTAAAATTTGCCTTAAAGGCTGAAGCAGCAGGTGTTGATGCAGTTATAGCCGAAGGCTTTGAGGCTGGAGGACATAATGGTGCTGATGAAACAACCACATTATGTTTAATACCTTTAATCAGTAAAAGTATTAAAATACCGGTAATTGCAGCAGGGGGTATTGCTACTGGTTCTGCTATGTATGCGGCAATTTCATTGGGTGCTCAGGGTGTTCAAATTGGTAGTCGTTTTGTTGCATCAGTTGAATCGTCTGCACATAGTAATTTCAAAAACGAAGTTGTTAAGGCTAATGAAGGAGACACGTCATTAACATTAAAAGAGGTAACCCCTGTTCGTTTATTGAAAAATCAGTTTTACAATGAGTTACAAGATTTATATGCCACTTGTCCAACTTCTGATGTTTTAAAAGCTTATTTGGGTAGGGCTAGAGCAAAAAAAGGAATGTTTGAAGGAGATTTAAATAATGGCGAATTAGAAATTGGCCAGGTATCTGCGATTATTAATGAAGTTAAATCAGCTAAAAAGATTTTTGAAGAAATAATTGAGGAATTTAAGTTTACTCAAAAAAGAATGTCAACTTTGCAATTATGATCAAATTCGAAAAATATAAGCTGAAAAATGGACTTACAGTAATATTGCATCCAGATAAAACATCTCAATTAGTTGCTGTTAATACTTTGTATAAAGTAGGTGCTAGAAACGAGGAAGAATCGAAAACTGGTTTTGCTCATTTATTTGAACATTTGATGTTTGGTGGTTCTGAAAATATACCTGATTTTGATACCCCTTTACAAGAAAGAGGAGGCGAAAACAACGCTTTTACAAACAACGATATAACTAATTATTATATAACCATTCCAGCATCAAATATTGAAACCGCTTTTTGGTTAGAGTCTGATCGTATGTTACAATTAGCTTTTTCTCAAGAAAGTTTAGATGTACAAAAAAATGTGGTGAAGGAGGAGTTTAAACAACGTTACCTAAACCAACCGTATGGAGATTTATGGTTAGAGTTAAGACCACTTGCTTATAAAACCCATCCTTATAAATGGGCTACAATAGGTAAGGATTTAGATCATATTGAAAAAGCTACTCTAACAGACGTTAAAGATTTTTTTTACAAATATTATCGCCCTAATAATGCAGTTCTTGTAGTTTCGGGCAACTTCGAAATTAATAGCGTTAAACAACTGATTGAAAAATGGTATTCCGGAATACCAGCTGGTGAAATTGTAAATTCACATATTACCGAAGAACCTCCTCAAACTCAAAGAAGAGAAAAGCATATATATAGAGATGTACCACTAAAATATTTTACTAAAACGTATCCAATGGTTAATCGCAACCATAAAGATTACGTGTACTACGATTTGCTTTCAGATGTTTTGTCTAACGGTAATGCTTCTCGCTTTGATCGCGAGTTAATAAAAACTTCTAAAGGGTTTATTTCAGCAGATGCCTTTATCACCGGAAGTTATGATAACGGGCTTTTTATATTAAGTGCACGTTTAACTGATAAATTATCTTTTGAAAAGGCAGAAGAAATGCTCGATGAACAAATAAACTTGTTGCTTAAAAATGGTATAACAGATGATGAGCTTTCGAGAATCACAAATATGAATGAGACATCAACTGTGTTTAATCGAACCAATATTTTAAATAAGGCAATGGATTTAGCTTTTTATGAGTTTTTAGGGGATGCCAATTTAATTAATGATGAGTATAAAGCTTATCAAAATGTAAAAAAGACTGATTTAATGAGAGTAGCAAGTAATCTATTTGATTCATCACGAGCTTCAGTACTTAAATATGATAAAATTCAAAAACATGCTTAATAGAATTAATGCCCCTTCATATTCCAGTATACAATTTGATTTACCTGAATACGAACAGAAATACCTAAAAAATGGAACGCCTGCATATTTTGTTAAATCAGATCAAAATGAGCTAACCAAATTAGATATCACATTTCCTGTTGGTTCAATACATCAGCCAATTCCTTTATTGTCAACCATGTGTTGTCGTATGCTGGAGGAAGGAACTGAAAAATATAGCTCAGAAGATATTGCAGATATTCTCGAAATTAACGGAAGCTACCTAAGTTTAAATGCAGGGCGTGAAGATTCTTCTATTACTATATACCTACTAAACAAGCACTTTGAAAAAATGGCTCTCCTTGTGAAAGAAATTATTGAATCCTCAATCTTTCCCGACAAAGAGCTCAAAATTAAGTTGAACAACTCTAAAAACACCCTTAAAGTAAACCTAGAAAAAAACGACTTTGAGGCACAGCGAGTTTTCAATGCAAGTGTATATGGTAAAAATCATAATTTTGGACATCCTACAGAGTTAATTGACTATGAAAATATTGTTAATTCAGATTTAAAAAAATTTCATAAAAATAATTATGTATGGAATACATGTAAGTTTTTTGTCACCACAGGAAAAGATTTTAATAAAACCCTAAAGTTATTACAACAAATTTTCGATTTTTCGGATCAGTTTAATAATCAGTTTAATAAAAGCGAGTATAATTTCAATACCCAAAAAAGTAAAATACACTTAGTAGAGAAGCCAGATTCAGTTCAATCATCTATTAAAATAGGTTGCTTGGTTCCAGGTAGGGCTGATCGTGATTTTGCTGCCCTTAAAGTTGCAGTAACGACATTAGGAGGATATTTTGGCTCTCGACTAATGAAAAACATTCGAGAAGATAAAGGATATACTTATGGTATAGGTGCTTCTATTGGCTTAATGAATAAGGTTGGTGTTTTGTCTATCTCAACAGATGTTGGAACGAACGTCACAAAAAGTGCACTTGCAGAGATCTATAAGGAAATTGATAAAATCCAGAATGAATTGGTTTCAAATAACGAACTTAATCGTGTGAAAAATTATATAATAGGAGGGATGCTAAGTGGTTTTGATGGGGCATGGGAAACTAGCGATAGACTAAAAAGTATTGTTAACGTAGATTTGCCTTTTAGTTATTACAGCGATTTTGTTGAGAATATTTCAAACGTTAGTGCTGAGATGCTTAGAAATACATTTAATAAGCACATAAAAGAGGACCAACTTTTTGAAGTTGTAGTAGGAAATAAATAATTTTAGGCATCTTAATTTAAAAATTGACGTTATTAGAGGTAGAAACGCAAACATCAAAATGCTAAAGAGTTATTTTATCATAATTTTAATCAGTGTAATTTCTTTTACAAATTTACTTGGCCAAAAGGCTGATTTTAGATGTTTGGAGGTTGAATCTAATGGAGATGTAGTGCTTACCTGGCAAGCTCATATTGACCCAAGCGGAGAATTTAATGCATACCAAATTTGGCAATCAAACAATGATGGCGTTTATAGTATAATTGGTAGTGTGCCAAATATAGCAACTACATCGTTTACACATATAAATGCTCAGGCAAATCAAGGGGCTAGGTATTATTTTATCGTAATTGAAATGATGGATGCCGCTGGTGGTCTTTATTATCTTCAAGCTTCAGATACTTTAAAAAGCATTTATTTAACGTTTGACCCTCTTCCAATACCTCAAGATGGTTTTGTTGATGTGAGATGGAATCCAATTTCCGATCCTAACCCAGCTACTTCAGGAATGAACTACAATGTATTAAAGCAAATAAACTCTGGCGGACCATGGCAGATTGTAGATAATCCCACTTATGGTAATGAATTTTATGATGATCCGGTAAAAACTTGTGAAGATACCTTGTCGTATAGGATTTCCTTATCTGATGCTTCCGGTTGCGTATCAATATCCAATAAAGTAACTGAGCTTATTTTAGATGATAAAGCGCCTGGTTCACCAGAAGTAGATTCTGTTACGGTTGATCCAGCTACCAATGCAGTTACTGTATATTGGACTTCTGACGGTTCAGGTGATATAAAAGAATATATAATAATTAGGGATGGAGTAATAATTGCTTCTGTTGCTGGGTTAAATAGTGATACTTTTATAGATTTAAATGCACTTCCCCAAAATGCTCCTACTAGTTATACTGTAGCAGCAATAGATACTTGTGGGTCTAATAACGCTAGTCCAACAACTACGATTCATACTACGATAAATTTACAAGCCGAATATTCTAAATGTGATAAAACAATTAGCTTAGATTTCACCCCTTATTCTGGTGTGTTGGGTGTAGATTACACCTATTACATTTACTCGGAAAAAGATGGAGCAGGCTTTACAATGTTAGATTCCATAACTCAAGGCGAGTTAACGTTCGTGCACGAAAACGTATTGGGGAGCTCTCAGTACTGCTATTATATTCAGGCAGTTTCCCAAAGTCCTGCGTTATCACTAGCTTCATCCAAGTCAAACTCAATTTGTATTAAAACGCCTGACCTAGATTTGCCAACAAATTTTTATGTTAATTGTGTTTCTGTGGTAGATGAAAGCGAGGTTAAAGTCTCCTTTTATATATCAGATGATAGTAAACCAACGGGTTTTACCATTTGGAGGTCAATTTATCCTGATACGTTATTTGAGCAAGTCGGTTTTATTGGTGCCACTAAAGATGATACTTTATATTCATTCAAAGATTTTGGTGTTGGTTCAGATACAATTGTTTACTATTATACAGTAGGTGCATTAGATAATTGTGAAGCCCCCTTTATTTTTGCAGATACGGTCGGAACAGTTTTACTTTCTGGAAAGTCTAACAACAGAGAATTTAAAAATACGTTAACATGGAACTATTATACCGGTTTTGAAAATGCAGGTGGTTACACAAAAAGTTACAAGTTTTATAGAAGTATTAATGGAAACGATGATTATGAGTTACTAGAAGATTTTCAGACTGGTGAATTTTTTTATATTGATGACGTTGAACCTTTTTTAAATTCGGAAGGTGAATTTTGTTACTATGTAGAAGCAGTTGAAGATAGCTTCGCTAATATTTATGGATTCCAAGAAGCATGCTTGTCAAACGAAGTTTGCTTGTCAATGAATGAGATTATTTGGTACCCTAATGCTTTTACACCTGACGGAGACGGAATTAATGAAGAATTTAAGCCTATATTAAGTTTTGCTGCCGAATTAGAATACAAGTTCATTGTGTTTGATAGATGGGGAGATATAATATTTGAAACAGTAAACCCAAAACTAGGGTTTGACGGGATTGGTTATAGGCCCGGATTGTATCAGTTTTATGTTCAGTTTAAAAATGCTGAGAATGAGACCTTAATACGAAGAGGATCTTTTGCATTAATTCGCTGACCCCCATTTAATTTTTACCCTCATTTTTAATTATTTATCTATCTTAGTTGTGATGAGGTCATTCTGTGTAATAGTTACTGTTATTTTGCTAGGTTTAAGTACGCCTGGCTTCTCACAGGAATCGCTCAAAGTTAATGGCGAACTTGAGGTTAACGGAGATGATGATTTAAATAAAGCTATCGTTAAGGTGTTACGAAATGGTAGCGTAATTGAAACTCCAAAAACATCGAAAAAAGGGTTCTTCTCCTTTAGTGTTGATTTACAATCAACTTATGAATTAACAATTGAGTTCGAAAACTACATAAAAGAAAGAATACCTATTTATACAATAATTGATACATCCATCCTCCCCAGTAAGCTTTGGCCTGTTTTTTTAAAAGTAAAATTATCAAATTCAATTAGTGAAAATAATAAAAAATGGCAATCACAAATATCTTACAATGCTGATGCTAAAAGGTTTGAGCATAAGATAACCGACAGTCCCTATAAGGTTAGTCAAGGTTTATTTTCTAAAACGGTTACTACAACTATTGATTCTTCTTTATTGCCAACAAGTAGTGGTGTTAACATCAATAACAGCGGCAATAACATAACTCCCTCTAAAACTAGCAATTCTGACGATCTAACATTCAATTCGGCTGCAAAAACAGATCAACAGCTATTGGATGAGGAAGAAAAAAAAGTTCAAAAAAACATCAACGATAAACAACTCAAATCTAGGTCTACAAAGGATTTAGTAGAAACATATCAAAAATCGAAACTTAATGGTACAGCTAACGTTAAAAAGCTACAAGTTTTGTCAGAAGAAATTATAAAACGGCTTGATTTGAAGCATGCCGATGTTAATAACCTTAATGAATATTTGATGCAATATTTCGTAGATAAAGAGTACGAAAGTAGAAATAGGCTACAAATGGCACTTCAAAAGAGAAGATTAATTGAGGAAATTGTAGAAACTAAAAAAGAAATAAAAATTGACGAAGATAATTTTAACTTCGAAAAATAAAATAGAGTATAAAATGACTTTAAAAAAAATATTTACTTATTCCATTTGTTTTTTCCTGCTTTTAGTGTGCGCTAAACCGAAGTTTACTGCTCAAACAGGAAATTTTGTTACCTACGGCCTACAAGAAGGATTGGTTATGTCTCAAATTGAGACCGTGGTTCAAGACAATGATGGTTTTTTATGGGTTGGTACCATCGCTGGACTTTCTCGTTACGATGGAGTTAAGTTCACTAATTATACACAAAAAGAAGGTCTCGCTGAAGACTGGATTACCTCTTCTATATTACTGAATAATGGAGATGTATTGTTTGGTCATTGGGGAGGCGGCATTTCTTTATATAGTCAAGATGGTGATTCAATTATAGATCTTAAAGTTGAAAAATACAGTAAATACAGATTAATTACTTGCCTCGCTCAAGATGAGAATGGGGTTATCTGGGCTGGTACTGAAAATGTGGGTTTGTTTACCTACAACCTAGAAACTGAAAAAGGTGCCAGAATTGACGAAGGTTTAATTAGTAATAATATTACAGGTTTGGCTTTTGATCATAATCAAAAGTTGTGGGTAACAACAACAAGCGGAATTAGTATTTTAAATGCCAAGTCAGCAAATAAGTTGTCGCTAGTAACAAACTACAAACATCCAAATAAAGGCAGTAACAACTTAACATGTGTTTTAAAAGCATATGATAAAGAGATGTGGTTTGGTACTTCCAATAACGGTATTGTTAAAATTAAATATACTGATGCTTATAAAAAATCTGAGTTTTCTTTGGGTTCAATAAGCAAAAAGCAAGGTCTTTCTTCTAATAGTATTAAAACACTTTATAAAGATTCTGAAGAAAATGTTTGGATAGGAACTAAAGATCAAGGTATTGTTCAGTTTATTCCTTCAAAATCAAAAAACAAAGGTTTATCTGAAGGGCAGGTAAATATTTTTAGCAACAAATTTGAAATGAAGTATTACCATGCCAATGCTTTTGTAGAAGATAGAGAAGGTAATATTTGGATTGGTACTGAAATAGGCTTAAATAAATATATGGGTGATGTATTTAGAGTTTACAATCACAATGATAATCTAATTAATAACCTAGTTTGGTGTGTAATTCAAGATAGCAAAGAGAGAATGTGGTTTGGTACTACAGATGGCATATCTGTATTTACCTTTCCTGTAATTAGCGGGAGGAAACAATACAATAACCCAACAGTATTTAGTGTGTCTACATCAGATGGTTTAAGCGAAAATATTATCATTTCATTGCTAGAAGCGAAGTCGGGAAAGGTTTGGGCAGGAACTGAAAACTCAGGTGTGAATATTTTAGATTCAAAAGGTAAAGTAATAAAAAAACTTACCACCGATGATGGTTTATTGCATAATAAGGTATTTAGTATTTGCGAAGATAAGGATGGTTTTATTTGGTTAGGAACTAAGGCTGGCGCTGTGAGAATTAATCCTAACAACTATAAAATAGAAACATTTACATCCGAGAATGGTTTAGGAGGAGAAAAAGTATACAAAATTTTTAAGGATAGTAAGGACAACTTATGGTTTGGTATTTTAGGAGGGGCTTTGACAAAGTATAATGGTAAAACGTTTAAAACTTACGAGGAAGGAGATGGTTTATACCAAAAATTTATATTGAGTATTGCAGAAGATAAAAATGGAAGTCTTTGGTTTGGTACTTATGGCGATGGTATTATTTCTTATGATGGTAGCACTTTTAAATCATATACAGTAAATGAAGGTTTGAGTTCAAATTCAACACACTTCATTACTTGTGATGCAAATAATAATATTTGGATTGGCCAAAGTTTAGGTATTGAACGATTTAATAGAAAAAATGAGACGTTCAGCTTGTACGGAAAACAGCAAGGCTTTTCAGGGCTAGAGACAAACGAAAATGCAGTTACACTTGATAAATCGGGTAATATCTGGTTTGGAACACTTAGAGGGGCCATTAAATTTGATCCTTCAAAAGATCGGGTTAACAATATTGAGCCACTTACTTACATAGAGAATGTCGATGTCTTTTTTAATGAAGCTAATTTAGAAAAGGCTCAAGTGTTAAATTATTACGATAACTATTTAACATTTAAAAACCTTGCAATTAGTTTAACCAATCCAAGTGAGGTAAGGTATAAGTATTTTCTTGAAGGGTTTGATCAAGATTGGTCTCCAGAGACTAAATCTAATGAAATTACATATTCTAATTTGTCGCCCGGTAGCTATACATTTAATGTAAAAGCAGTTAATAATAGTGGTTTAGAAAATTCTGAGGCAACGAAATATACTTTTAAAATTAAACCCCCATTTTGGAAGACTTGGTGGTTTTATACGCTCTGTGTTTTAGCAGTTCTATTCGGTATAATAACCTTTATTAAGCAAAGAGAGAAAAAGTTAAAAGAAAGACAAGAGTACCTTGAAAGTGAGGTGAAAAAACGTACTCAAGAGCTGTTAAAGGAGAAAGAAGTAGTAGAAAAACAAAATAAAAACATTACAGAAAGTATTAGTTACGCTAAGCGAATACAGCAAGCTATTTTGCCACCAATGGAGTCAGTAAAAGCTTCTTTGCCTGAGTCTTTCATACTGTATCAACCAAAAGATATTGTAAGTGGAGATTTTTATTGGATTCATGAAACAGATGAAAAAATCTTATTTGCTGCTGTTGATTGTACTGGCCATGGTGTCCCTGGAGCATTTATGTCAATCATAGGCCATAACTTATTAGATAAGGTTGTAAAAGAAAATCAAGTTACTTCTCCTGGTCCTATATTGGATTTACTTAGTATTGAAATATCTAAAACATTACGTCAAGATAATGACGATGTTGGTGTTAAAGATGGCATGGATATAGCCATTTGCTCTATAAATAAAAAAACAAATGAATTAGAATTTGCAGGAGCATACAATCCTTTATATTTAGTAAGAAAGGGAGAAATATCTGAAGTTAAGAGTGATAAAATTCCTATAGGTAAAGGTGGTAAAATTGCTAAGAAAGGTAGCTTTAATAACCAAGTTATACAGTTACAATCTGGTGATATGCTTTATATTTTCTCTGATGGTTATGCTGATCAGAAGGGAGGTGCTAAGAACAAGAAATTTTATTATCCTCCGTTTAGAGAACTTTTAACTGAAGTTAGCGTATTATCAAATGAAAAGCAAAAACAGAAGCTAGAAGCAACCATGAAAGATTGGAAAGGAGGAACAGAGCAGTACGATGATATGTTGATTATAGGCGTTAAGATAAAGTAATGAGTGTAGTGGAAGATAGTTCGCAAATAGAGTCTGTAAGAGACAGTGTTTTTGATATTTACCAGAAAATGGGAGATGACGGTGTGTTATCTGCCTATCACGGTACTTTCGATCAGTCGGTAGTTGAAATGCTATTAAAGCAGGCGAAAAGCGATATGGAAAAGCGTAGAGTAGATAAACGTGCATTGAAAAAAACATATAGTATTCTTGTTGAGTGTTTGGAGAATATCTTAAAGCACACCTATGCAAAAAAGTCAGATGGTATTGTGGCTTTAAGTATTGGTGCTGAGAGGGTTAGTATAACTGTAGGTAACTTAATTAAGGATGATGAGAAAGAAATGTTGCAACAAAAAATTGACACTGTAAATAGTATGGATAAAGCAGCATTAAAGAAATTGCATTTCAACAAACTTATTGACGGTGAAATATCTGATAAGGGTGGAGCTGGTTTAGGGATTATAGAAATTGCAATGAAGTCACAAAATAAAATTGAATACTTTTTTAGAAACTATGGTGAGAATTTAGTATTTTTCTCACTGCAAACATCTATATCAAATTAAATAGTTTATGCAAGCATTAAATATTGAAGCAACAGAGAACTCTCCTAAAATAGTTTTAGACCCTTCAGCAGGTAAATTTGAAATTTCAGGAGAATCAAGACCAGAAGATGTTCGTAAATTTTATGAGCCAATTTTAGAGTGGATTGAACAATATGGGAAGGAGTTATCTTCTGCCGGGCAAACCGATTTGCAGTTTGATTTTATTTTCGAATATTTTAATTCATCTTCGGCTAAATATATTATGGATATCATGTCTAAAATAAATGATATTCAAGTAAACAATTCAAATGTGAATGTTCAAATAAGATGGCATTACGAGGAAATGGATGAAGATATGCAAGAGGCAGGAGAAGAGTTTCAGAATATTACTGAAATTCCTTTCAAGTTTATTGCTATTGAGGAAGATTAAATTAGTATCCTAATAGAAATATAGTTGGTTTCTTATTGAAGCTAGGTATATTTTTATTTTTTATCCAATCTTCAACAGTTAGTGTTTTAATATACTCGCCTTCGAGGGTTAAGTTTTTTGCTAGGCAAAGCTTTATATCTTCAGGGCAGTTGTTTAGTATATCTTCAATTAAAGGATTGTTTCTGTAAGGTGTTTCCATGAATATATGTGTAGCACCTTCTCTAGCTATTCTGCATAAATCTCTTAATTTTTTTACTCTCTTACCTGATTCAATAGGTAGGTATCCGTGAAAAGTGAATTTTTGTCCATTTAAACCTGATGCAGATAGCGCAAGCATTATTGATGAAGGCCCAGTAAGTGGTTTAATGATAAGATCTAGCTCTTGTGCTGCACTTACTGCGGAAAATCCCGGGTCAGCAACCGATGGAATGCCTGCATCACTTAGTAAGCCTATGCTGCCGCCTTTAATTGCTACGTCTAAATATGTGCTGTAGTTACCCTTGTCTTTTTTTCTAATTTCATGAAAGGTTAATGATGAGATATCTCTATCTCTGTTTACTCTTTTTATAAATCTGCGAGCTGCTTTTAAATTTTCAACTATAAATACATCAAGTTCATTGATATATTTTTCGATTTCAGGTGTTAAATGTAAGAGCGCACAAGGGTCGTCTCCTAGCGTATTGGGAATTAATATTAGTGATCCTCTCAATCTATTTTATTTAAAGTTATTTGCTATAAAATCATCTGTTGCTTTGTCAAGCATTTTATAAACCTTCTCAAAGCCACTTTCTCCTCCAAAATAAGGGTCAGGAACCTGAGCGTTCATATCTGGCTCAGATTCATTTAAAATGAGCTTCACTTTGTTTTTTTTGTACCTCATTTGCAGCCAGTTTAGTCACATTTTGATAATTTGATGAATCCATGACAAATATGACATCAAAATGCTCAAAATCGGTCTCCACAAATTGTCTTCCTCTAAGGTTTGAAATATCTATGCCATGGTTCAAAGCTACATCTTGTGATCTGGGGTCTGGTGCTTCATTAACGTGGTTTGAAGATGTGCCGGCAGATTCCACTTTAATACCTAAATTTTGAGTATCAGATTTTTTTTGGAGGATTCCTTCCGCTAATGGGGATCTGCAAATATTTCCCAAACAAACCATTAATACTTTCATTACCTATTTCTTTAAATTAAAAAATCCGTTATTAAATTTTTGTAAACTCAATAACGGATGTTAGCTATAATAAATGTTTTTACTGAATTACGATTCTTTTTTCTAAATCTGTAATGTACCCCTTAAATCTTTTATCAGTTTCAATTAGGTTATTCACAGTTTTAAAAGCGTGCAATACTGTTGCGTGATCTTTTCCTCCACAATTTGCTCCAATATTAGCTAGTGATGATTTTGTGAGGTTTTTAGCAAAGTACATAGAAATTTGTCTTGCTTGTACAATTTCTCTTTTTCGCGTTTTAGATTTTAGTATTTCAATAGGTAAATCAAAATAATCGCACACTACTTTCTGAATATAATCTATAGATACTTCTCTAGTAGTATTTTTTACAAACTTATCAATCATTTGCTTAGCTAGATCAATAGTAATTGCCTTTTTATTTAATGAAGCCTGAGCTAAAATTGATATTAAGGCGCCTTCTATTTCTCTAACGTTGGTTGTAATACTATAAGCGATATACTCTATTACATCTTTTGGTAATTCAAGGCCTTCAGTGTACATTTTTTTTTCAAGAATAGCGATTCTTGATTCTAAATCAGGTACTTGTAAATCTGCAGATAATCCCCACTTAAACCTTGAAAGTAACCTTTGTTCTAAACCCGATAATTCAATTGGTGGCTTATCAGAAGTTAAAATTATTTGCTTACCCGTTTGGTGGAGATGATTAAAAATATGGAAGAAAACATCTTGCGTTTTTTCTTTTCCTGCAAAAAACTGAACATCATCAATAATAAGTACGTCCATCATTTGGTAAAAATGGATGAAGTCGTTCTGATTATTATTTCTTACAGCTTCTATAAACTGATGAGTGAATTTTTCTGAAGAAACATACAATACTGTTTTATTAGGGTGTAGTTTCTTAATCTCAATGCCAATAGCGTGTGAAAGATGCGTTTTACCCAATCCAACTGCTCCGTAAAGTAGTAACGGATTAAAAGCGGTACCTCCTGGCTTTTTTGCTACAGCAAATCCTGCTGATCTTGCTAAGCGATTAAAATCTCCTTCAATAAAATTATCGAAAGAATAATTTGGGTTTAGCTGAGAATCAACAGTTATTTTTTTAAGTCCTGGTACTATAAATGGATTACGAATAACTTTGTTATCTAAATCCAGTGGCATAGATACGGGATCATTTTTAACAACATTTCTATTGGATGTAGGTAGTTTTACAGTGTATGGTTTTTTACTGCTAAAGGAGTTTTCCATTACTATACTATACTCTAACTTACCCTCTGTGCCAATAAGTTTTTTGATGGTTTTTTTTAGGAGTGTAATATAATGCTCTTCTAACCATTCGTAAAAAAATTGGCTTGGCACTTGAATTGTTAAGACATTGTCTTTGAGTTTTAATGGAATGATGGGCTCAAACCATGTTTTGTAACTCTGAATACTGACATTGTCTTTAATTACTTTTAGGCAATTATTCCACAATTTATTGTGCGGTTTCTCCATTGTTGATTTATTCTTTTTATTTAATTGTTAATAACGTATCTAATCCCTTACGGTGTAAAGCCTAAGCGTTAACCATAAGGCAAATATTCGTGAAAAATAATTGAAAAAAAAACGTATTAACTATTGTTTTTTTGAAAAAGACCGTAACTACCTTTAAACCAATATGTTTTTTTTATGAAAAAAATCAATTTTTTTTGTTTCGGATTTACCTAATTTTTCTTTGTTAAAAATCAATATTTCTATCCTTCCTAACCTCAATCCGGCCCAACCTACTTGATTAACAAGTACTTTCTTGTTATTTAAATTTTTAACCGGGGTAGGAGTGTCTAAAAAAGTGTGTGTATGACCACCTAAAACTAGATCTATATTCTCAGTTGACTTAGCAAGTTTCAAATCGTCTATTTTGTCGCTATCATACTTGTAACCTAAATGTGATAAGCAAATAACTACATCACATTTTTGCTCATTTTTTAAGTAATCAGCCTGTTTTTGCGCGGTTTTAATGGGGTTTAGGTATTTAGTATTACCGTAAAGTTGTGGTAAAACTAAACCTTCTAATTGAACACCTAGGCCAAATAGGCCAATCTTAATTCCTTGTTTTTGTATTATTTTGTTGTTTACAACTTTGTCATGTAATGGAGTGTTTTTAAGCTCGTAATTTGAGTTAATAAATGAAAATTTTGCATACGGCATTTGCTTTACCAAACCATCTATTCCGTTGTCGAAATCATGATTTCCTAATGTTGTTGCCTCATACCCCATTGCACTCATTGCTTGGTACTCAATTTTACCATTATAGAAGTTAAAATAGGGGGTGCCTTGAAAAATATCACCAGAGTCTAATAGCAAAACATTTTCCTCTTCGCTTCTAATCTTTTTTACCAGTGCTCCTAAACGTTCAATTCCGCCTTGGTTAGGGTATTTTGGGTCGTTTGTAGGAAAAGGATCAATATGGCTGTGGAAATCGTTGGTATGAAGGATAGTTAGCTTGCTATATTTTTTATCGTGTACTGCAGCGCTTAAGTAACCACTTGAAAGTACCAAGCCAGACGACAGTGCAATTTGTTTAATGAAGGTTCTTCTTTTCATTATTGGCTTATTTTAACACGGTTTTGAATTCTTGAAGTAATTGGTTCTTTGTTATTTCCTTTATCTTTAAAATACTGTATAATAAGCTCTCTTAGCTTAATATTTAGTGGTTTTATTTCGAGAGCTTCCTCAAAAAACTTCATTTTATCTCCTCCACTAGCTAGATAGTCTGTTGTTGCTACTAAATATACTTGGCTTGCATGCAGGGGCTTATTATTTACTAAAAACTCGGAGCTTCCATCGTTATTGATAGTAATTTGTGCATTTGAAATTGGTTGTCCTTTTTGGCTAACTAAGTACTCTTGTAGCTTTAACATGGTGCTGTGATTTAGTGTTGCTAGTACTACATCGTTTTCAAACGGCATGAGCTCAAATATTTTACCAACTGTTATATCT
The DNA here is from genome assembly GCA_020628935.1 of Flavobacteriales bacterium. Taxonomy (GTDB): domain Bacteria; phylum Bacteroidota; class Bacteroidia; order Flavobacteriales_G; family JALEGO01; genus JAHDEG01. The sequence goes on along the minus strand of JAHDEG010000004.1, from coordinate 31,756 downwards.
CCTTTGGGTAAGGAAGTTCTCAATCCTCCAAAATTAAGAATGCTCATATCTGTGCTTATATTATTTTGATAGGCGTATTCAAAAACGATGTCTGCAATTAAATTTCCTAATAATGTTTCTGGCTCTTTTAATAATCTTTCCATTGGCGTATCGCAATATGCAATAACGGTATTCATTTTGGCTTGCAATTCGTTTTGGTAAGGTTTTACTAAGCTACTTATTTCGCTGTTTTTAGTAAGGTTGTTATCAATAGTTACAAATCCTTTTTTTTGAAACGGACTGTATTTGTTGGTTTTGCAAGCACATAAAAATAATACGCAGCATAAACTTAATTGAAGTGTTTTATTTAATTGCATGAATACTTTCGTTAATGTAATTTATAGACCCGGGACCTTCGTTAAAGAGTAAGTCAATAATACTTAAGTCTTTCATAAAGCCCGTTTTATCCTCAAAAACCTGATGATATTCTTTAAAATGTAAATTAGAAGATTCTTTTTTTGAATTGAACTGGTTTCTTAAATCTAAAGTGTTTCTATATTCGGCTTTATACTCGCTCGTATATTTTATATTTAAGTCTATCCCTAATATTTCGTTCACTTTATGAAGTGCTTTTGAGGTAAAGTCACATAAATACGTCTCTTTAATATTAAAAAGGGGGCGTATTTGATCTTCGTAAAATTCAAAATAGGGGGATGATCTGTAAGCTGATTCTATTGATTTCCAATGAATTTTTTGCCAGTTTTGATCGTAATTAATTTTAATATCTCTAATAGGTGCTTTTTTTCCTTCGTGAACAGTTGGAATGCTTAAGTTTAATTTACCGTTAGCTCCGTAAATACTGCATCGGTTTCTGAATGTTTGTTTAATAAAGTGCTCATGTTTTTCTATTAGTACCTCTTCATTATTTTGTAGTAAATACCTGTAAAAGCTAATAGGAGGGAAGTATAATAAAGGAACTAGTGTTGCAATCATTTAACTTTCTTTAAAAACCTTGAATTATCCTTGTTAATCGCGTTTCCGTGAGAGAATAGCACGTATTTGACCTTGCCAACAATATGATTTTCGGGTACAAAACCCCAGTATCTCGAATCGCTAGAGTTGTGTCTGTTATCACCTAAAACGAAATAGTAATTGTTTTCGAAAACATAATTATCTTCTTGCTGCCCGTTAATATATATTAGCGTGTCTGTTACTATTAATTCTTTGTTTTCGTAGTCACTAATAAGTTGCTTGTAATTTTGCACATTGTTGTATGTGAGCGCAATAGTATCTCCTTGTTTAGGGATGTAGAGCGGACCATAAAAATCGAGATTCCAATAATTTAAATCATGGTGTGGGAAAATTACTTCTGGGTCAGGATCTTCTTTTTGAACAGGTTCAAGTCGTTTTACATCTTTATTTTCTCTTAAAGAATCGGCCATTTGCATTGAAAGTGTTAGTAGCCAGGTGTTTTTTCTTTCATTTAATTTTCCTCCAGAATTAACGTCATAGCTTTTGAGCATTTCCCAGTTAACTTCTGCATCCTTCTTAAACTCTACTTTGCACTCAAACATTATATTATCGGTAAAAGTTAATGGTATATCTCCAATAAAAACTTGCTTGTTTAATATACTTAATGTGTCACCGGGGAGGCCTAAGCATCTTTTAACAAAGTGTTTTTTATGATCAATAGGAAATTCGCTATCTCTTGGATAATTAAAAAGAATAACATCGCCTCTTTCTGGTTTTGACCCAATGGGGAGTCTCCAATAAGGTAGTTTAAAAAGTGTAGAAAAGGATTTTTTATTCGTTTTTGGGATGTATTGATGAGTTAGAGGGATGGATAAGGGAGTTATAGGTAGACGAGCTCCATAGCTAAGTTTTTCTACTAGTACAACGTCTCCTTCGAGAAGTGTTTTTTCCATGGAGGAGGAATATACAGTGAAAAAGTCTACTACAAATGCTTTAACTCCTCCAATAAATAATAATGCTATAATAATAGCTTTCACCCATTCTTTAAAAGATACATACCGTAGTCTTCTTCGTACGAGTTTTCTTTTGTTGGGAGAAGCCATTAATTTTGCTACTGTTAGTTATTATGAACAATGGTAAAGAAACGATTCCATCTTATTTTTCCATCAAACCAATCTAAATCTTGATCGAGCGACATCCAAATAAAGATGGCTTTACCAACAACATGATCTGCAGGCACAAAACCCCAGAACCTTGAGTCAGCTGAGTTATGTCTATTGTCTCCTACTAAATAATAATAGCCCTGTTTAAATGTGTATGAGGTGGTTTCTTTACCATTAATAATGTATTTGCCTTCTTTCACGGTAAGCGTATTTCCTTCATAGTTTCTGATACACCTTTTGTATAGATGGTAGGTAGAATCGTTTAGCTGAATAGTTTCTCCTGCTTTAGGCATCCATAAAGGGCCGAAATTATCTTGTGTCCAATTAAAAGAAGGGTGATTAGGATAAATTTCTAGCCTTGGACTGGTAATGCTATCTTTTTTGTACTCTATTTTTTCTGATTGTAAGATAGATATACCTCTATTTTCATCTGAATTACTGGCTGAGCAGTATTCTTTAAGTTTTTTAAATTTGTTATCGCTAGCATTTACATAATAATAAGGAGCTGATGCATTAACTTTATTAATATCTGCTGGGCTTAGGTTGAATTTCTTTTTGATGTCGTATTTATCTTTATTAGATAAATCTCTATTAAAGACAGTGAGATAAAGGTGTTGGGTATTTTCTACTTCTTCTTTTTTACCGTTTATATGTAATATACCATTTTTAAATTCCAAAACATCGCCTGGCAACGCAACACAACGCTTAATATAATTCTCTTTTTTATCTATTGGTCTTACTGCATAGCCTGATGTTTTTATTTGTTGATACTTGTTGTATCTATTGTCCCAATAATAGTAAGTATTCCTCTCCAATAAGCTTTGTCGAGCCATGTTTTCGTATTTAGCTCTGTTACTTATATATTGTTCATTTTCAGCTAAAGTAAGTGAACCAGGAGTTTTTCTTTTTTCGATCGTAAAAAGTTGATAAGCCTGATCCCTAACTATTTGATAATAATTATGACCTTGTAATTCGTCACCTCTTTCAGATTGAGAAAGTATAGCTGTATCACCTGTAGGGAAGTTAAATACAACTCTATCAAATCGTTTTATATCTTGAAATTTAGGTAATCTCCAATCTGGTAATTGTACACTTTTAATATAGGAGGGGATATAAGATGTAGGAAGGTTATTATGTGTAAACGGCAATGAAATCGGAGTTTTTGGTATTTTGGCACCGTAATGCATTTTACTTACAAAAAGGTAATCGCCAATAAGTAAGTCTTTTTCCATGGAGGATGTTGGGATAGTAAAAGCTTCCAAAAAGTAGCCTCTGATTATACTAGCTGCAATTACCGCAAAAACAAGTGCATCTAACCATTCCTTCACTATGTTTTTTGTTTTTACTTCTGGTTGGCCTACATATTTTGCATCCTTATCAAATGAAATTTTTAATAGTCCAACAAAAGGAATAAAGGCTTGAAGTAATCTATCTAAAGAGGTTTGCCTGTCAAATACAGTGCCTGTGTTATAAACAAAAACGATGTACATTAAAATGTTAACACCAGGGAAAATCATAATTAAAACCCACCACCATGGTCGCTCAATTGTTTTGGTCCAGATAACAAGATTGTATACTGGTATAAGGGCTAGCCATTTGTTTTCTCCTGCTTTTTCGAACAAAAAAAATAGTGAAATAAATGTACTTACTATTGTTATAAGCGTTAATATAATAAATGTTTGCATGGTTAAAATTTTAGCATGTCGTTAAATGAAAAGAACCCTTTTTTGTTCTGCAGCCACTCTGCAGCGATTACAGCACCTAAGGCAAAGCCTTTTCTGTTTTTTGCGTGATGACTTATTGTTATTTGATCAATTTCTGATTCGTAATTTACAGTGTGATCACCAATTACCTCGCCTTCGCGTTGTGAAATTATGTTAAGCTCTTCGTTTTTGGAAGTGTTGAGCTTCCATAATTTTTTTCTGTCTATCGCTTTGGTGATTTCGTTGGCTAAAGTAATAGCTGTTCCGCTTGGTTCGTCTAATTTGTGAATATGATGTTTTTCGGTAAGTAGTACGTTATAATTAACGTATTCATTCATAATGTTGGCCAACTGCTTATTTAAATGAAAAAGTATATTTACCCCAATACTGAAGTTTGACGCAAAAAGCATGCTTCCGTTATTGTTGATGCAGTATTTTTTAATGTCTGGTAGTTGATCATACCAGCCTGTTGTGCCAACAATAATTGGCGTGTTATTTTTTATGCAGTGTTTAATATTTGCAATTGCAGAAGTTGGTTGGCTAAAATCTATAGCTACATCAATATTTTTAAAATTAAGTTCATTTAATTCTTTACTACTTCTTATTTTAGCACAAATTTGATGATCTCTTTCAATAGCAATCTCTTCAATTTGTTTGCCCATTTTTCCATATCCTAAAAGTGCTATTTTCATTTCAAAGATTTTAGAATTTGAAATTTATGTTTACTCCTGTTTTTGCAAACTGCTTATCAAAAGATGGTTGGTAAAAAGGCTCTACTTTTAAACTTAAATTGTTGCTAACATCAAATGTGAAAAGGTGAGCATCAACTAATGCATCAACAAGGTTTAGAGCGTATAGTGCACCCGAAATAACAAATAGCAATTCCATGTTTTTTCTGTACTTGGTTTGTTCAACATTAAGTGCTTCGGTACTAATCTGTGTAAGTATATTGTCGTTTGTGGGTATGGTATCGCTTCTTAAAATATATGCGTTTTTGTATAAACGCAATGAGTCTCTATTATCTAATGCAAAGTAAATAGAAGCTGCAATTCCGCCCCAAATGATTGGTGCTTTCCAATATTTTTTATTGTAAATCTGTCCTATACCCGGCACGAGTGATAACAGCATTGCTTTTTTGGGTGAGTGCAGCTTAATTGTGTCAGGAACTTCTGAAATTATAGTGTCTTTGGCGGTTATATTATTTTGACTATAACCATTGAGGTAAAAAAATAAAACAATTACTATAGTAGAAAATAAGATTTTCATTCTTTATGAAGACAGTTAATTACTTAACTCCTAATAGTTCAGAAATTCGTAAAAAGTCTTTTTCATTTTTAAAGTTTATGGTAATTGCCCCGCTTCCTTTTTTAGTTGCTTTTATATTAACTTTTGTGTTTAGTTTGCCAGCTAAGGCGTCTGCTGCAAAGTAATGAGAGGTATTTTGGCTTGGTTTACTTTTAGTGTTAGCTTCTTTTTTATTTTTACCTAACTGTTCAACATCTCTTACCGAAAGGTTTTCGCTTAAAATCTTTTCAAGCATTTCAAGTTGATCTTCGGTAGTGCTAAGTGCAAGTATAGCTTTAGCGTGCCCCATTGATATAAGCCGCTTTCTTATTGCTATTTGAACTTCGTTTGGTAATTTTAACAGCCTTAAATAATTAGCAACAGCACTTCTACTTTTACTAACTTTTTCGCTTAATTCTTCTTGTGTTATTTTGCATTCATCAATTAGTCGTTTAAAACTGATGGATACTTCCATGGCGTCTAAGTTGCTTCGCTGTATGTTTTCAACTAGTGCCATTTCAAGCATTGCTTGATCATCTGCAATTCTAATGTATGCGGGTACTTCAGTTAAGCCAGCAATTTGAGATGCTCTAAACCTTCTTTCACCAGAGATCAGCTGATATTGATCGTATCCCATTTTACGAACCGTAATAGGTTGAATTATGCCATGCTGAGCAATAGATTCTGAAAGTTCTTGTAGGGCAACCTCTTCAAAGTGGGTTCTTGGTTGAAACGGGTTCGTTTCTATGTTTTTAATTAATATTTTAGCTATTGATTCAGCAACATGATTATCAATAGTTGACTTTGTAGAGGTTATATCGGTTTCTGCATTTTTCAATAATGCACTTAAACCTTTTCCTAAAGCGGGTTTTTTTAATTTACTCATACGTATAATTAACCTTTAATTGATGCAATTGTATGGGCTGCAAAGGTAATGAAAAGAATATAGAAAGATGTATTTAGGTTCTCAACATATTTAATGAACCTAAAAGATTAAATTTCTATCTTTTTTTCTTCTTTAGCTATTTGAGTTTTGTCGTTCTTTTGAAGAATCTCTCTGGCTAAATTTAGGTAATTAGTTGCCCCTACACATGACGCATCATACATAATTATAGTTTGTCCATGACCTGGTGCTTCACTAAGTTTTGTGTTTCTACTAATAATAGTATCAAACACCATTTGTTGAAAATGTGTTTTAACTTCTTCAACTACTTGGTTAGCTAAACGCAGTCTTTGATCGTACATGGTTAGTAACATGCCTTCAATTTCTAAATCGGGATTTAAATTCGTTTGAATTATTTTAACGGTATTTAATAGCTTACCTAATCCTTCCAAGGCAAAATATTCACATTGTACTGGAATGATAACTGAGTCAGCTGCACAAAGGGCATTTACAGTAATTAACCCTAAGGATGGTGAGCAATCTATAATAATAAAATCATAGTCGTTTCTTATTTTTTCTAGTGCTGTTTTTAATTTTCGCTCTCTATTTGGGAGGTTAATCATTTCTATTTCCGCTCCTACCAAATCTATGTGTGCGGGGAGAATGTCTAAATTAGGGTTTTCGGTATTTAAAATAATATCTTTTGGATGGATATTATCAACCATTGATTCGTAAATGCTTGTTTTTACATTTTTTGGATCAAAACCAACCCCTGATGTTGAGTTTGCTTGAGGGTCGGCATCAACAATTAGTGTTTTATATTCTAATGCCCCAATACTTGCTGCTAGATTTATTGATGTAGTGGTTTTGCCAACTCCACCTTTTTGGTTTGCTATTGCTATTATTTTTCCCATGTATCTAAATTAAATACTAATTACTTCACCAACTTCAGGTATAGTAAAATTCTTGTTATTATTTTTAAAGTATTGTTTAACGGTATTGTGATTAATTTTTATAATCTCAAACGTATCAAAATGCATTCCTAGTATATTATTACAGCCAATAAATTCACTTGCTTTTACGGCATCTTCCATTCCCATTGTAAGATTATCTCCAATAGGAAGCATTGCAAGGTTGATATTGAATTTTTCTGAAAGTACTTTCATATCTATTGATAAAGCGGTATCGCCTGCATGGTATATTGTTTTTCCTTCTGTTTCAATTATAAAACCACCGGCAGATCCTCCGTAGCTCCCGTCAGGTAAACTACTAGAGTGAACAGCATTTACATAGGTTAGCTTAATGTTACTTATATCCCAGCTTCCTCCCAAGTTCATAGGATGAGTATTTTTAACACCTTTATTACTAAACCAAGTAGCAATTTCAAAGTTTGATATAACGGTTGCTTCTTTTTTTGTCGCTAGTTCAATGGCATCAGACATATGGTCTTCATGGCCATGTGTAACTAATATAATATCTGGGGTAAGCTCATCAAAATCAATTGCTTTTGCAAGTGGATTTGCTTTAATGTGAGGATCTATAATGACTTTTAGCTCGTTTAGCATTATTTGAAAACATGAGTGTCCTAAATATTGAATTTCCATAATTTAGCTGTATGCTACAAAATTGCAAAAACATTATGTAAGGTACTTGCATTTTGGCCGTCTATTTATTAGTGTTTTTGAACACGTTTTTAAGTTGAAGTTGTAATTAGCTCATAACTAAACTTTTATATTACATTTGTAGCTCGTCTGAGATTAAACTTATTTTCACCTTATTTTAAATAGTACTTTTAATGTTAAAAAAACTAATTTTTGCCGCTTCTTTTTTCATCTCATCTAACTTGCTTTTTTCTCAAGAGGCGTTAAAAGAATTTAATACAAATTTTGATAAATTATTAACAACTTACGTTAGTGGTAATGGTGAAGTTGACTATGTGAATTTATCTAAAGATGAATCTTTTTCTAGTGCAAAAAAGAACGTTGACCTTGTTAAAAAAGAAGACTTAACTAGTGATGTGCAAGAAAAAACTTTTTTAATTAATGCTTACAATTTTCTTGTTATAGCTAAGGTTGTTGAAAATTATCCTACTTCTTCACCTAAAAACATTGATGGTTTCTTTGAAAAAAAAGATCAGCAATTATTTGGCAAAAAAAGAAGTTTAACGGAAATAGAAAAAGATCTTTTATTTAAAAATCATTTCGATGCTCGTTTACATTTTGTTCTAGTGTGTGCAGCAAAAGGTTGCCCAGCATTACTAAATAAAATATATACGAAAGAAGAACTAGAACAGCAATTGGCTTCAGTTACAAAAAAAACGGTTAATGGGGGTGAATTAGTTAAAGTGGTTGATAATAATAATGTTAAGCTTTCGGAAATATTTAAGTGGTATAAGGCTGATTTTTTAAAGGAAGCAAAATCATTGCCAGCATACATTAATACGTATTTAACTACTCCAATATCTTCTGATGCAAATGTTACTCACTTCACCTACGACTGGACTTTGAATAGTTCAGCCGAGGTTTCTACTGCCGAAAAAATGTCAGGAGCTGTGAACAATAACTCACCTTCTACTACAAGTATGCAAACATTTGCTCCTTCAAAATTATTGAGAAAGGGTGGCTGGGAATTTAAGATTTTCAATGCATTATATACACAAACAAAAAACCATAACTTGAAGAATGTTTTAGGTAATGCTGATCAGAGATCGACTTTTTTTACCTCTATTAATCAATTTTTAATTGGCGTTTCTCCTAACTTAAACGTTGGATTTGATGTTTGGATAAAATCATCAGTTGTTAATGAATTATCAGATTCACCACTTGAGGCTCTAAAATTTGAAAATACACTAACTAGTAGATGGGCAGTTTCTGGAATTGGCCCAAAAGTTAAGTTGCAACCTGTTAAAGCTTGGAAGAATATCTCATTACAAAGTACTTTCTTGTTTCCATCTGCCAAAAATCAAGAAGGTGGTGAAAATTCGCCTTATTTAAGCTCAGATACTTATTTATGGATTACACAAATAATGTATGATAAAATTATAGCAGAAGATTTTCAGATTTTCGCGCAAATTTCTCCTTGGGTTTATGCTTATACCGATAAGGAAAGGGAAGATTTTGGTTACGTGTCTGCTCCTGCGACTTTATTTTTATCGTATTTTCCTAATCAACGATTAACGACTTATTTTCAGGCTGAATTTTGGCCGAATTTTGGAACCCCATTTATTCAAACTCATTTTACGCAGTTAGGAATAGGAGGGAAGTATCAAATTATTCCTGATTTGTTAGAAATTGAAGCCTCCCACACCAATTTTATTTTAGGTAAAAATACTGGTGCAGGAAAAACATTCAATGTAGGGTTTAGGTTAATTGGGCTTTAATTTTCAACTAAAACTCCAGTTGCTTCAAAGGCTAGTTGAATTTCTGGTTCTGTGATGGCCATTATTTCTTCTTCGGTTTTTCCGCCATCTTCAGCGAAGTGTCTTAACATATCAACAGTAACGGTATCAGTGAAAGCTTTTCCTTCAAAAATCACTTTTTTGTTTGCGGCATCTTTTGGCATAAAAAAAGCATAGTCTTTAAAGGTAACCCTCATTTCTTCATCATTACCTAAATTAACATTCATCCAGCATCCTTTTTTTTGACAAACATCGTTTACTGTAGATTCAATTTTAATTTTATCAATAGATCCGCTCCTAATTTTACTTGTTAACTCGCTCGCTTGAATAGCGTTCTCAGAAGATATTTTTTCTCCGAATGAGGCATAAGTTTGCTCAGTTGTTTCTGATTGAACAATTGCATTTGGCTTTGCGTTATTACCACATGCCACAAATAAAATTGAGCTAGCGGCAATAAATAGGGTATATGTTATTTTTTTCATAGTTCAAAGATATTCTTTTTATAAAAAGTTTTTGAGTCATTTATTCAGTTTATGTTTGTTGTAAATAATTATTGATGGATAATATATACGAGTTTAAAGGGTATAGACCTGTTATTGATGAGTCGAGTTACATTCACTCTACAGCTACAATCATTGGAGATGTAATTATTGGTAAAAAAGTATATGTTGGCCCAGGTGCTGTTATAAGAGGTGATTGGGGGAGAGTTATTATTGAAGATGGCTGTAACGTACAAGAAAATTGTGTGATTCATATGTTTCCTGGTACTACAGTTTACCTTAGAAAGGGTGCTCATATTGGTCACGGAGCTATTATTCATGGGGCAAATATTGGTGAAAACTGCTTGGTAGGAATGAATGCCGTTGTGATGGATGAGGTTGAACTTGGCTCTGGTTGTATTGTTGGTGCATTAGCTTTTGTACCTACAAAAATGAAAGTTCCTAACAGAAAACTTGTGGTAGGTAACCCTGCAGTAGTTAAAAAAGATATTACTGATAAAATGATTGGTTGGAAAACAAAAGGAACTGCTTTATACCAAGAACTACCTGGTGAGTTGTTTGATGAGCTAAAAAAAGTTGAGCCTTTGCGAGAAGTGCCTAAATTTTTAAAAAAGAGAGAACACGATTATGGCATTTGGGAGGGATGAGCCATATTCTGGCATGTAAATCCTGTCTTATATTCTTGTAATTTTCGTATGAATTTTTTGTAATTAATTCCTTTCTCACTTGGTGTTAGCGCGAACTTATGAGAGTTACAATATATATTTAAAGCTTTATCACTGTAAAAAATGCTAAGTGACCTAAAGGGGATTGTTATGCTGTAAGATTCTAATATCGCTCTAAAATAAATGATTACGCCAGCTTTTCTTATTTCTAAAGTTGCAAAATTTGTGTTATTGTCATAACTGAGTATTTGCGTTGTTTTTATATCAGAGGTAGTAAGCTTAAACCTTGGTGAGCCACTTCCTCCCATTTTAATTTTTTCAATGAAAGAAAAAGGCTTGCCAACTATAGTTTCAATCTCTTTATCTGTTTTAGGATTATTATACGTTGTATTAAATACTTTCATTATAGTTAATAACCCATAAAACAGTTATAATGTTTGCTACTTTTTAATGATTTTTATTTTATTAATTTCTTCTTCGTTATTTACTTGAATTGTGTACACCCCATTACTCCAATTGGTACCATCAATTTCTATTGACTTACTGTTTATTGCCTTATCACTAAAAATAATTTGACCTACAGAGTTATATACTGCAATTTGAACATTATTATTTAAGCTATTTTTGCTTGAAATAAGAAATAAACCTTGTGTTGGGTTAGGAAAAACAGTGTACATGCTGTTCTCAGAAACTTCATTAATAGACGTGTTTATATTATCCATTAATACTGATACAGAATCTGTACAATTTCTTCCGTCATTTACAACTAGGTAGTAAAAACCTGTATCTAAATTTTGTATTAATGAGCCATTTGAGCCATCACTCCAATTAAAATAATATGGAGGATTACCGTTGTCTACACTACCAAAAATCAGACCATCACTAGCGTTTATTGATGAAGGTTGAGTAACACTTAATGCTGCTTCAAGTTCACATACTTCTACAACACTACTGTTTGAAGAGGTACAATTGTTTGCATCGGTAACACTAACAGTATACTGGCCAGCGTTTAATCCGTTTATTGTTGAAGTAGTTTGGCCAAAGTTCCAGCTGAATGTAAATGGAGAAGTACCGTTATTTACTTCTGCTGCAACTGAGCCATCAGAAGCATTTGACTCGCTTTCGTTAGTAATATTGAAATCTATAGTGAAGTTGGTGCATGGATCCGTTACAGCATCAATTACAACTGATGCTGTTGCTGAGCATCCGTTAGCATCCGTCACAGTTACCGTATATGTACCCGGTTCTAAGTTGGTTTGTGCGGAGGAGCTTGAGTTGTTTGACCAGGCATATACTATCGGGCTAACTCCGTTTGTGTCACTTACGCTAACAGTACCGTCATTAGCTTGATAATTGGTCTCATCTGTACTTGTAGCTTCAATTGATAATTGGCAGTTTGTGTTAGAAGAATCTCCTTCAAAAATAATTTGAGCAGAATCAATAAGTTCACATCCTGAGCTAGTAGTTACGGTGAGTTGGTAATTTCCTTCAGGGAGACTGTTTATACTATTACTAGTAGACCCTGTTGACCATTGAAAAACTATTGTTTCGGAAGGATTTGCTCCTAAAACTACTGCACTAATTGCTCCGTTAGGGTTTAACGTGTCTGTAGTGTTAGTAGGCGTAAGGTTTAAAGATAATTGACTACAATCAGTGTTAGAAGAATCCCCTTCAAAAATAATTTGAGCAGAATCAATAAGTTCACATCCTGAGCTTGTAGTTACGGTTAATTGGTAATTTCCTTCAGGGAGGCTGTTTATGCTATTGCTAGTAGACCCTGTTGACCATTGAAAAATTATTGTTTCTGAAGGATCTGCTCCTAAAACTACTGCACTAATTGCTCCGTTAGGGTTCACTGTATCTGTAGTGTTTGTGGGTGTAAGGTTTAAAGATAATTGACTACAATCGGTGTTAGAAGAATCTCCTTCAAAAATAATTTGAGCAGAATCAATAAGTTCACATCCTGAGCTTGTAGTTA
>JAHDEG010000004.1:0-19132 GCA_020628935.1 Flavobacteriales bacterium | reverse complement strand
AGGAATCTCCTTCAAAAATAATTTGAGCGGAATCAATAAGTTCACATCCTGAGCTAGTAGTTACGGTGAGTTGGTAATTTCCTTCAGGGAGGCTGTTTATGCTATTGCTAGTAGACCCTGTTGACCATTGAAAAATTATTGTTTCTGAAGGATCTGCTCCTAAAACTACTGCACTAATTGCTCCGTTAGGATTTACTGTGTCTGTAGTGTTAGTAGGTGTGAGATTTAAAGATAATTGACTACAATCATTTGTTGGGGTTTGACATTCTGCTAATAAATCGAAACCGCTGCTTGAGCCATTGTCTGAGTCTACAACTATATAATAGGTTTCTCCAGCAATAAAATTAGCAAAGTAAGCTGTGTCTTGAGCGGTTGTTCCTACACAAGAATTAGGATCACATTCGGTTAATATAAATATATCTAAATCTGCTCCTGAACTATAATTACTAACTCCAAATTTAACTGGTCCGTTAACTTGCGGTACAAAAGTAAATACTCGCTCTGGACCTGTTTCGGTCCATGGTCTGCAACCAAAACTTGTTACTTCACTCGGTGCATTTGAGCTCGGCTGAGTTATTGGGTTGTCACATGTAATGGGTATTGCATTGCTACAGTTTAATACATCAGGAGTTGCTGCTGCTTGAATATTGCCAGTTGTGTTGTATGTACAAAAATTATCATCTGTAACGATCACTTGAAATGGACCAACAGGAATTGAATTAAATACTACTAAATTATCGTTTACATATTCGCTCAAAGTATCATTACCGTAAATTAACTGAAAGTGAAAGTTAGGGTAACCGAGAACTACTTCAATTTCAACTAAACCATCGTCTGCATTAGGGCTTGTTTCGTTGGTTACATAAATTTCTACATCAAAATAACTACACGTAGATTCGTTAATATTAAAAGCCCAATCGCTTGAGCAACCGTTAAAGTCAGTTACTACTACATCGTACCAGCCAGGGGCTAAACCTGAAAATAAACGCTCAGGGTCATAGCCATTGTAACTAATGGTGTCATTAGTGTTGGTATTAATTACTAGATACTCAAACGGTCCTTCTCCTCCTGAAATTGTGACTTCAGCTGTTCCATCATTTTGCCCGGCTGCAGATTCATTTGTTGTTACTACATCATCAATATAAAGTGGGTTCATGTTCATTCTTTGTGAACTACATAAATTTGAATCAGTAACATTAAAATTTACTTGAATACTATAATCTGCAGTAATGTGCTCTTCTGAATCAACTATTATGTAATATTTTACTCCTGCCTGGGCATTCTGAATAGAAGCTGATTCATCTCCATATGCCAAACAATTATATGAGTCGCAAGATCCGAGAATAAAAATATCTAAGTTATGTGTATTGCAGTACACTTGTGCGGTAATCTCTCCGTCATATACTGGAGTGAATGAGTGAATTCGTTCTGGGCCATTATATGTTGCGAAAGCACAGAGGTAGCTTTGAATATAAGAGACTCCCAAATGTGAGGTTTGTACATTATGCATAACGCCTTCTTCAAGAACCATTGTGCTATTTGTACAGTCGATGTTAGATTGGTAACTAGGGCCAGAAACACAAACTCCATCATAGTATCGTTCAATCATATCAGTATAAGTACTCCCACTTGCGCCTAAGTCGATAATTCCTCTTTGACATAATCCTACACCATGACCAAAAATGTGTACATAATTACCATTTGAAAGTTGGGCATTGCAACAAGGAGACTCGCTTGTGCTACTGCAATTTGAATGGCCTGAGCAAGGCTCACTTTTTAGATATGAGATTGAATTGCCTGATGCTGTACAAGAGTTGTAAGGATCCCAAACACCGTCACTAGCAGAATTTGTATAGTCTCCATTACACCGTGCGCTGTATTTTGCATCGATAATGTCATTGTTATATAGTATTACCTGTTTGCTTGTAAGGTAGCTACCGTTAATAGATGAGGTGTTTTGTATGTCCTCATAAGCTTGACCTAAATTTACCGGAAGCCCTAATTCATGTCTGTTTTGGGAAAAAGTTCTTGCAGCTAATGCTTGTGCTTTTTTTGCTTCTTCGTTTGATGTTAATGCACCTATTTCTCCTTGAACAACTCCCGCTACGTAGTCATCAAAATCGATGTATCCAGTAAAACCACTTCCTACTGAGCTACCGTTGTATCCATTTTTAAGGTTTTTAACAAATACAAAGTCTGGTATATAATCATAAGAACAATTCATTCTTAATGTTTTTGAGATGCGATTAGCACTATTATTTTGCATCTCAGTTAATATGTTTTCGTAATCTTTACTTTTTTTAGCGTTGTTGAATTCAAATTTTTGTTGAGCCATTTGAATAATTTGAGCTTCTTGAGTAGGAGATAGTTCTTTAGGCTCAACTTTTATAGAAAGATTTAATACTTGATTTGCTTTTATGCTTTTCAAGGATAGGAATTCAGTTTTATAATTATCGTGAACAATTCTAATTGAAATGTAGTCTGTGTAATAACGTGCCGGAATAGCGATTGAAAATTCACCATTACTATTAGTAATTGTATTTTCTATGAATGTGGATCGGCTGGTTGGTCCTATTTTTGGGATGTTATCTGTAGTAAAGGAAACATCTCTATGCCAGAACTCTATAGTACTGTTTGAGACTTTGCTTTGATTTAGTTTATTTGAAATTTCACCGCTTATTTGAACAGTATTAGATCTTGAAAAAGAAGTGTAGCTTAACAAACAAGCCCAGATAAGAATAAATAGTATTCGCATTTTTGTAATTTTTCGGTTCAAAATTGCGTTTACGTGGGGAACTATAAATAGTTGCTCTGTATGTAAAATTTACAGTAATCGTTATGTGGGAGGAAGACATATGCTGATTGAAGATCACATCGAATTACTTTCCAGTTTAAACCGCAAATTGGAGATTTTAATACTAAAATCACAGCCCTTAGAGCTCAATTTAAAGGAGTGAAAAATACAGAGTTCTTCCTTTTTAGATTAACCAAAATTTATGCCTAGTCCACAAGTTTTAGGCTTAATCTCTAATTATGCTGTTTAAAACAGGACGTTTTAAAAGAAAAAACCCTTGAAACAAATTTGTTTCAAGGGTTTTTTGCGGTCCGGACGGGACTCGAACCCGCGACCCCCTGCGTGACAGGCAGGTATTCTAACCAACTGAACTACCGAACCGTAGTTTGTTGTTACAAATGTAGTGTTTTTATTTTATTCACATAATAAATGAATAAAAAATTATGCAGAAACTTTTGACCAATTAGGTGCAGCCTCTAAAGTTTCTTTATTTGCATCTGATTCAAAAGTTTTGAAATTCTCTACAAATGCTTTAGCTAACTTGATTGCTTTTTTCTCATAAGCAACTTTGTCTTCCCATGTGTTGATTGGATCTAGTATTTCTGACGGAACTCCTTCACATTCTTTAGGCATAGATAAACCAAAAATAGGATGTGTGATGTAGTCAACATTGTTTAAAGATCCGTTAAGAGTTGAGGTAATCATTGCTCTTGTGTATTTTAAGCTAATTCTTTCTCCTGTGCCATATTCTCCACCAGACCAACCAGTGTTTACTAACCAGACATTAACATCTCCCTGCTTTAATTTATTACCTAACATTTCCGCGTATTTGGTAGGGTGTAGTGGTAAAAAAGGTGCTCCAAAACATGCAGAAAATACTGTCTGTGGTTCTGTAACCCCAGCTTCTGTGCCCGCAACTTTAGCTGTGTAACCTGATATGAAGTAATACATTGCTTGTGCAGTAGTTAATTTTGAAATCGGAGGTAAAACTCCATATGCGTCACAGGTTAAAAAGAATATATTTTTTGGTGCTGCACCTACTGAAGGTGAAATTGCGTTATCGATGTGATTTATTGGATAACTAACTCTAGTATTTTGTGTTTTAGAAGAATCAGAAAAATCTACTTCAGAAGAATCCTCTTTAAAATTAATATTTTCTAATATCGCCCCAAATTTGATCGCATCCCAAATTTCTGGTTCTTTTTCTTTCGTTAAGTCTATGCATTTTGCGTAGCACCCCCCTTCAAAGTTAAAAACTTTATCTGCTGACCAGCCGTGCTCATCATCACCAATTAATTTTCTGTTTGGATCTGCTGACAACGTTGTTTTTCCAGTACCTGATAATCCAAAAAATACTGCTGTATCACCGTCTTTACCAATATTCGCTGAGCAGTGCATCGATAATACATTTTTCTCGTGAGGTAAAATGAAGTTTAATACAGAGAAAATTCCTTTTTTAATTTCGCCAGTATAGCCTGTTCCGCCAATAATAATTCTTTTTTTAGTGAAGTTAATTATTGCAAAATTGTGTTGTCTTGTACCGTCAATTTCAGGATTTGCCATAAAACCGGGCGCGCATACAATGCTCCACTCGGGTTTAAAGTTTTTAAGCTCTTCTTTAGTAGGTCTTAAGAACATATTACTAGCAAACATATTAGATGCAGCGAGTTCGGTGACCACCCTTAAGTTTAGTTGGTACTCATCATCAGCACAAGCATAAGCATCTCTTACGTATACTTCTTTGTTCGTTAGGTATGCACATACTCTATCGTACAATTTATCAAATTTATTGCTATCGAATTTTTTATTAATATCACCCCACCAAACGGTGTTTTCTGTAATATCATCAGCTACAATAAAACGATCTTTAGGCGATCTTCCGGTAAATTCACCAGTATCGATTGCTAAAGCTCCTGTGTTGGATAAGACTCCTTCACCTCTTAAAATTGTTTCTTCTACTAATTCTGGAGGTGTTAAATTCCAATACGAGGCAGCCACATTCTCTAAACCTAAGTAATCAAGGTTTGCATTTTCAGGCTTTATCCCATATTCACTCATAATTATATGATTTTTGTTTAAGCAAATTTCGCAATTTTTAGCGAGGCGAGAAAATAAATAGCAGCGTTTTCACTTAATTGTGTATAACAATTACGTTAATTGTTAATTAAACAATGCCTTCTCTCAAAAAGTCATGGAAATGAACGACTCCTTCAAAATTATTATTGTTCATAACAAGTAGTTGCGAAACCTTATGTGCTTTAAATATTTGTACGGCATCAAAAGCAAGTATTTCACCCTCTACTTTTTTAGGGGTAATTGACATTATATCTCTAGCTTTTTTTGTTTTTATGTCAAGGTCGGTTTGAAGCATTCTTCTAATGTCACCATCTGTTATAATACCAACAACGCTGTTTTTTTTAGTAACAACTACTAATCCAAGTTTACTTTTTGTAATTTCAATAATTACATCTTTAATATCTGCGTTTTCATCTATTGTAGGCTTTGTGTTTTCTTCACAAAGATCAATAACGCGTAGGTAGAGTTTTTTGCCTAAAGATCCTCCAGGGTGATATTTTGCAAAGTCGTTTTGGGTGAATCCTTTTTTTTCTAACAGGCATACTGCCAAGGCATCACCTATCACTAATTGTGCTGTTGTACTACTAGTTGGGGCTAAATTATTTGGGCAGGCTTCTTGTTCAACTTTAGTAGCTAAAATGTAATTTGAAGCTTTTGCTAGCGTGGAATTCACATTTCCTACAATGGCAATTATTTCATTATTTAATCTTTTTAGGAAGGATATTAATAATTTAATTTCTGGTGTTTCTCCACTGTAAGATATACATAAAATAATATCGTCTTTTTGAACAACTCCTAGGTCGCCATGAACTGCGTCCGCAGCATGCATGAATATAGATGGAGTACCCGTAGAATTTAGTGTAGCTACTATTTTTTGGCCTATCAAAGCGCTTTTTCCTATGCCTGTTATAATTAGTCTTCCTTTACTTACATGTATTGCTTGAACTGCTTTTGCGAAATTATCGTTTAACTGCCCTCTTAATTTGTTAATGGCAGATTGTTCTATCTCAATCACCTTTAATGCGTTATCAATAATTTGTTGATTATCTGACATGTTTAATCACTTTTTTATTAAGGATGAGCTTATTTAAATCGCTAGAAAAAACTTTAATAACATAGGTTGATGCCGGGAAAAATCGAGTAGATAATGCAATCCTGTTTCTTCCCTTGTCTACTGTAATGTTATCTTTTTTGTAAACAAGTTTTCCTTCAATTGTAAATACTTCAATATTAAATTTAGAAACTTCATTTACATTCAACATAAGATTTAAATCTTCGAAAAAGGGGTTTGGAAATACCTCAAAAGAATTATTGTTTTTATTTTTTGTGATGGTATTTGGTTCAAAAAAACTAGTGTCTGGGGTGGTTAGTTCTGCTAAATGTATAGAGTTTCTTCTATTAATGTTTCCGAAAACTCCAGATGTCCAAACAGTACCTGGTTCATTGTATTTTCTTTGTATTCCAAAGTAATCTCCCCAGCGCTCGTAACCACCATAAGTATTATTGTTAAATTCATTAACGTAATTATCACCGTTTCTAATCTGTAAAATATTAGAGTATTCTTCTTGATTAGAATAGTAAATAGCTGATACTCCAGGAAAGCTTGAGTTAGATGTGTGCTCAAAGCCAATAATTACTTGGTTTTCATTTAAGTTTTTGCCTGTGAAAGCTATGTTTGGGTAGCCTAGGTCTAAGCTGTCTGATGAAATAATATTTCCGGTGTAAGTTTTGTTTGGGGTGTTTATATTTAAGATGTTACCATGATAAATTGAAGCTCTTCCGTTTTCGGGGTTGATGGTGTTGCCAACAAATTGAATATTATCATCAAATAGTAAAGCCCCTAACCATCTAGAGTCATTGGTTTGTAGGCCAGAAGTTGCATCGTTTGTATCAGTATCTTGTTGAATGCCGTTTGGGGGCATTCCGTATTTTGTATCTAAAATACCATGTTCAATACTAAGCGAGGTGTTTGGGTTAGTTGTACTACCATCTATTTTAAGGAAAAAAATAGTGTCGTTTTGAATGTCAAAGTTTCTGTTGGATAAAAAGTACATGTCGTCACTATTTGGTGTATCAGCGTATCCTACAGGGTTTAAGTTTCTTATGTATTTGTTTTCAAATTTTATGTCATCCCAAAGATTAATTTCTAATTCATTTGCTCCAGCGTATGCGCTGTCTAGTCCCATCTGCCAAATTAGACTTCCGTTAAAACCTTCTTGCCAGGAAACCCCATCAATAATTAAATTAATTGTTAAAAATAAGTCAGATTGCGATAGTGCTATAGCCGGGTAGTCACTCCATTCATTGCCTTGTCTGGGGTTTCCTTCAATTTCGTATAAGTGCCAATCGTTTTTTGGGTTGTTAGTGGATGAAAAGGCTATAATTAACTTTGTATTACTTGGTTCTCTCCCGCTAATGAATGTTAATATAAACCTGTCATTATTCGGATCATATAGTAACTTAGGGTCAAAAGGGAAGGATGTAGATAGATTTCCGTAAATACTAGCAAAATTGTTAAATTTATAGTAGTTGCCGGGCCCTAAGCCAGGGTAATCATACATGGCGGTATCTCCATTTAAATCGTGAGCGTATATTTTAGTATTAATAGCGGTTAGTAGTATTCCATCGTTAGATATAGCCAATGTATTATCTAAGGGAGTTCCGTCACCAACAATGGGTATTGTAATATTGGGGTTGCTGGGAGGAGTTCGTGTTACATCAAAGTTTTTTCCTAAAATAGGTTCGGATGCGCTTGTTAATTCTTCTGTTTTGTTTGCTATAGTGGAGCTTTTTCGTGGGTAAAGTACAGTTGAGGTTTTCTTTCTTTCTAGTACCATCTTGTTGTACTCATTGCCACCAGGAGCATGTATTTTGCTTACCTTTTCAATTAATAAAGTGTCATCACTAATATTAGTAGGTTTAATCGTTCCTATTTTTTTAATGGTTTTAATAGTTTTAGTTTGAGAAAATCCATTGGAGGAAAGCACATATACTAAAACCACAAGGATTAAAGTTGATTTTGTGAAATTACACATGTCGTTATTTTTAACAAAGGTAATGAAAAGCCCTATATGTTTTGGGAGGGATTATCTCGCTAATACAACAAAACCATGCTTGGTATGTCCGTTTGCTCGAGTGCAATAATTAGTATAAGAAACTTTGTATGAATAGACTCCTAGAGGAAGTATTTCTCCTGTGTTAGTTCGTCCTGACCACCCTTTATCAAGATTTTCAGATTCAAAAACTTTATCTCCCCAGCGGTTAAAAATTTGAAATTTGTACTCAATTAAGCCTATACCTTTAGGTTTAAATTCTTCGTTAAGTTTATCGTTATTGGGTGTAAAAGTATTTGGGATCCAAACATCATAAGATGATTTTGCTTCAACAACTTCAAATTGTTCATTATAAGTACAACCATATTTGTCAATTACCGTAAATTTATAAATCCCAGGTTTATTGGTTGATATATTTCGTGATTTAGACCCTGACTCCCATAAGTAAGATTTGCCCTCTATACCAATGTCTAGATTTACAGCCTCATCAATAAAACATTGCTGAAGACTTCCTCCTAAATCATAAAACTCTGGCGATTTAACTTCTTTCCTTTGACTAGCTAAACAGTACCCATCAGTCACTGAAACAGCATAAGAGCCAACCATATCTACTATTATGGTATTTGTTGTTTCTCCGGTAGACCAGTTAAAGCTATAATCATTGGAGGGTAACTGAGTGTCAATAGTTATGGTTTCGTTCTGGCACAAAAACTCTGCTCCTGTTAGGCTTAGAGGTATACCAGGCCTAACAAGTACAGGAATTGAGATTACATCTTGTAAACCACAAAGAGTGTCATCTCCAGTTAACGTAATGGTATAGTTACCAGGGTTTTCATAGCTGTATTGAAATTCACTAATGTTTTCGGCACTACCATTACCATAGGTTATTTGACTATTTCCATCACCGAAATTCCATTCGTAAGAACCAACTTCACCAGTGCTGTTAGCAGAAATATCAAATAGATGCAATCCGCAATTGGTGTTTTGAAAAGCAGTAAAATTGACATTTACGGGTAGCGCGTCCCCAACTAGTATGCTATCGTATGCATAATCAACAATATTGCAACTGCTACTATCAATTGCAGCAAGTGTTACATTAAATCTTCCACCATCCAAATAAGTGTGTGTTGGAGTAGTTTCTGTTGAGTTTGAACCTGTTTCGCCAAGCTCCCATTCATAGCTTACAGCATTGGTGCTTAAATTATTAAAAGTAACAGGTAGAGGCTTGCATCCGAAAGAGGGGCTTGGTTCCATTTCAGCATTAACTAAGTGCATTTTAACAATTTGAGTGGCATTATCTGTGTTGTTGCAAAAAGTATCTTCTACTAATAAATTAACAGTAAATATGTCGTATTCACCATACGATACAGTGAAAATACTATCTGCTTGATTTCCTGTAGTTCCGTTTCCGAAATTCCAATTGTAAACGGCAAATTGTTTTTTAGGTGCTGTTTGGTTTGTAAACTCAACAGATAAGTTATCGCAGTTAACTTCAGCAGTGAAATTGGCTGTTATTTGTTCATTGCTTTCTACTAAAATATCAACTGTTGCGGTGTCTAGGGTATTGCAAAAGCCTGTGTCTGTTATAATAATTTGAGCAGTAAAGGCACCAGGTGTTGTGTAAGTATGATTAAAATTAATATTTGTATTGGTGTCTAACGTTCCGTCACCAAAATCCATCTCATAACTTATGCCATCGCTATATCCATTAAAGTCTACATTTAAAGGTGCGCAGCCGTATGCTGGTGAAGGGATAAGGGAAGCTTCAAAATAAGGAGCAAAAGTAAGTTGTTTAGTTACCGTATCAGAAACAAAGCAAGTAGGGTGTGTGCCGACTAAAGTTAAGGTGTGGTTTCCGAGAATACCAAATGTATAATTTAGATCTGCACTATTTGCAAAGCTATTTCCATCACTGGTTAGCCAAATATAATTTATTGTGTCGTTGTCAGCCATTGCAGCCACACTTTGATCGTCACAATTCGTGGTATATGTAAAGTCAAATACCGGTGGGGGAGGAGGATCAACAACAATTTCTAATTCTGTAGTATCGAGCTTATTACATGCATTTGCGTTTTCGGCAATGTATTGAACGTTATAAACTCCCGCTTCTGTATATGTGAATGAGGGGTTGGCTGCCGTAGAAGTTGATCCGTTGAAATCAAAATCCCATTGGTGAGATATAACATTTGTTGATGAGCTAACGAAGTTTACCTCAAAAGGTACTTGACAAGAAAAAGCATTTGGGTTTGCATCTGCCATTGCAAAAACTGGTGATAAATCAAATTCTATTTTAATTGCGCCCAAATTACAATTTGAACTTCCGTTTGTTGTAGAAACTACTCCCGGAGTAGTTGGGAATGCATTTGAGCCTGAGCATCCTGCACAAACTGCTTGGTATATCCTCCCTTCTCTATCAAAACGAGAAGTACCGCCATCAACATGTTCTCCCGTTGGTCCGTTTCCTCCAAAATAAGATCCAAAAAGTAAGTTAGTTGCATCTTTTTCAACTACCATAAAGTAAAAATCTTCTCCGTCAGTGTTGCTTTTGAATGCATCTGGAGTAGTTTGTAAACCATATGTACTAGAAGATCCTACTGATGTATTGAATCCTCCCCAGCCTGAAACATAAATTCGTTCACACCTATCAACCATAAATGCGCTCGGTGAAATATCCACTTCAAAATTACTTCCATCGCCAAAAACAGTAGAGAAAACTGTCGAGTTCAACTGTTCAGTTAATTTATGAATAAACTGTGCGCTTCCGGGATTAGAGAAACCTGCGTTAGTAACTGGGTAGTTTCCCTCTGATTGACCTAATATATAGATGTTGTTGTTTTCATCTAATTCAACGAAATAAGCCTGATCGTAGGCGTTTGTACCCAAGTAGGTTGATTTATAAAGAGAGCCATTATTTGTATTTAGTCCTACAACAAATCCATCTGTTCTTCCTCCTTGGTAAGAAGTTTTTAAGGCTCCTTGCGTTGTTTGGAAATTCGTGCTTGAAGTGCCTCCGGCTAAATATGCTTTTCCGTTTTGAGCTACTTTTAGTGAATAGCATGCATCGTCTTTACTTCCTCCTACATAACTAGACCAAAGCAAGGTTGAAAGATTGCTGTTAAACTTAGCAGCACATCCATCCATTGATCCGCCCCCGTATGACGTTGAGAATGCACCTGCTGTAGTAGGGAAATTAGATGATTGTGTGCAGCTTGCAATATAAATATTGTCTGAATCATCTACATAAACCTCTCCTCTACTAGCATCACCATAGTTGTGGTTTAGATAAAAATTAAAAGCACTTGAAAGATTTAATCCGTCATTTGAAGTACCTCCTAAAAAGGTTGACCCGATAATATTACTGCCCGTATTATTAAATTTAAGTATGAAAATATCGCTTCCATTGATATAGCTATAACCATTGTTATTTACTGAGCTACCGCCATTAAATGTATTATCATAACAGCTTGGGGAAGTTGGGAAATTGAAGGAACCTGTAGAGCCATAAACAATTAAATTATTATCTGAATCTACAATTAGGCTATGTGGTAAATCTGTGCTTGATCCTCCTAAATAGGTTGAATAAAGTAGTGTAGAACCATCTGCGCTAAACTTACTTATTGCTGCATCAGCATCACCGCCTCTGTAGGTTGTTTGAAAAGCTCCAGAGTTTGTTGGGTAGGTGCCTGTAAATAATGCTGAAACACTTCCTCCTGTAAACATATTTCCAAGATTATCAGGTGTAGCAGTAAACCCCCAATTATCAGCTGAAGATCCAGTGTAAGAAACAAAAACAACTGTTGGATCAATAATTAAAGTTTCATTTTTGTTGTAACTGTTAGCAAATTTAAATGAAACAGTATTCCCGTTTAGTTTGTACTTACATTCAACTTGAGTTTTTTCTCCATTAATTATTTGATAACTATAAGGTTTTAATTCTTTTATTTCACCTACTGAAGTTGTTATTACAAGTTGGTTTTGCACCAAAGAAAGTTCGGCATCTTCAAAGGATAGTTGAATGTCGTTTGGGTTTCCCCCCGGTTTAACGATATAATCGTACTTAAAATTTCCTTCATTTTCATATACTTCAACATTAATATTGTTGTATAGGTTTTCGTATCTTAATTTTTTAAATAAGGGAACATCAGTTGCCCAATTATTTGGATTATTGTCTTTAAAATAGTTGTAATGATAGGTGTGTTTATCTGCCCCAATAACTTTTACATTACTATTTGTATTTAAAAAGTTAGCTTTATATACATGAGCGTTTAAAACTACTTCGTTTAGAGGGGTTTTGGTGTGTTGAGCTTCATGAATTTTTTCTAGATCACTTGGTTTGTAGAGCCTGTAAACAAAGCTGTTTTTAGTAAAGTGAACATCACCAGCACTTAACCGAGCTTTAAAATGAGCTACTTCACTGTGCAATTGTCCTTCATTTTTTTCGAAGGCAATTTGACCATAAAAATCACTTATTGAACAAATGATTAATGAAATGCAAAATATTATTTGGTTAAATTGTTTCAATACAAATTAGTTGTGTAGTAAAAGTACTCATATTTGGCAAGATATAGAAATTGAATTTTGGGTTTTAGTCATCAAATTTGGTGTTACATAAATGATCAATCAAATAGAGAACGTCAAATATCTTGGTTAGTTGCTCTAAACATCAATTATCAATACTTTTGCGATTATGTTATTCGTTCAAAATATATCTATTTATTTTTCTGGTATTTCTTTACTAGAAAATATCAATTTTAATGTAACCCCTAAAGATAAGATAGGCCTTATTGGAAAAAATGGAGTAGGAAAATCTACTATACTTAAGTGTTTGGCAAGAGTTATTGATCCTACAAAAGGCTCAATAGTACTTGAACAGGGAAAGCAAATAGGTTACTTGCCTCAGGAAATTCATGTTGAATCAGATAAGTCTATAATTGATGAGGTTAAAACTGTATTTGTAGCGTCAGAAGAAATTGAGAAAGAAATTGAGCGAATAGGTATTGAAATGTCAACTCGTACAGATTATGAGTCAGAGAGTTATTCATTGCTAACACAAGAATTATCAGAAAAAATAGAGGCACTAGAGTTAATTGGGGCTGCTAAAGAAATAGGTGAGCTAGAGAAAGTATTAAAGGGTTTAGGATTCACCCAAGAAGATTTTCAAAAACCGGTATCTGCTTTTAGTGGGGGATGGAAAATGCGTATTGAGTTGGCAAAGCTGTTAATACTTGATCCAGATATTTTATTACTCGATGAACCAACTAACCACTTAGATATAGACTCTATTATATGGTTAGAAAGCTATTTTAAGAATTTTTCTGGAGCTATAATAATGATATCTCACGATAAACATTTTTTAGATGCAATTACAAACAGAACTATTGAGATAGTTAACAAAAAAATTTATGACCATCCGGTAGCATACAGTAAGTTTTTGAAGCTTAGAGAAGAAAGAATTAGCCAGCAATTGTCAACGTTTAACAATCAGCAGAAATATATTAGTCAGCAAGAGCGCTTTATTGAACGTTTTAAAGCTAAAGCTTCTAAGGCAAAGCAAGCTCAGTCTAAACAAAAACAATTAGATAAAATTGAGCGAGTAGAAATTGATGATAAAGATAATGATGTAATTGATTTCAGATTTCCGGCAGCTCCTCGTTCAGGAGATTCGGTTGTTAAAGGCATTAATTTGAGAAAAGAGTATCCTGGTAAGCTAATACTTGATAATCTTGATTTATTAGTTCGTAGAGGAGAAAAAGTAGCATTTGTAGGTAAAAACGGACAGGGTAAAACTACTTTGGTTAAAATGATTGTTGAGCAAACCGATTATGAGGGTGAAATTACCTTAGGTCATAATGTACACTTGGGTTACTATGCGCAAGAGCAAGAAAATGAATTAGATCAGAACATAACAGTTATTCAAACCATTGACAAAAATGCTAAGGATGAATGGACTAAAGAACATAAGCAGAGAGCGTTACTTGGTACTTTTTTGTTTGGGGAGGAAGATGTTAATAAAAGGGTAGCGGTACTTTCTGGTGGAGAAAAATCGCGTTTAGCGTTAGCGCTTTTATTAATGAGAGCAACTAATTTGCTTATTTTGGATGAACCTACCAATCACTTAGATATAGCCTCAAAAGAGATTTTAAAACAGGCCCTGCAAAGCTATACAGGTACCATTATTATCGTATCGCATGATAGGGAGTTTTTAGACGGATTAACTAACCGTACTTTTGAATTTAAAAACAAACAATTTAAAGAGCATATTGGAGGAATTGATGAGTTTTTGAACAAGCATAAGGTAGATGATTTTAGAGCTTTTGAACTAGATAAAAAACCTAAGCCCGTTCAGCCTAAAAAGGAAGAGAAGAAGTCACCCAAAAAAAATAATTTTAATGAGCTTAAAAAGCTTAGAAGTTCTGTAAAGAAAACAGAAACTCAAATTTCCAAATTAGAAAGTGATTTAAATCTCATTGAGTCTGAAATTGCAGCAAATAAAACAGATACAGATTTGTTTACTAAGCACGCTGAGGTTCAAAAGCTGTTAGATAAAACCCTTGAAGATTGGGAAAACTATTCCAACAAACTTGAAAAACTAGAAAATGAGTAGAATCCTTATTAAAAATATTAAACAACTTATTCAAGTAAGAGATAATGCTCCTTTAACAGTGAAAGGCTCTGATATGGCTAAATTGCCAGTGTTAGAAAATGCATGGTTGTTAATTGAAGATCATTTAATTTCAGATTATGGTTTAATGCCAAATATGAGCTTAGATGAGCACGAAGCAACACAAGTAATTGATGCAACTGGCCGTTTAGTAATGCCTACTT
Organism: Flavobacteriales bacterium; assembly: GCA_020628935.1. Classification (GTDB taxonomy): domain Bacteria; phylum Bacteroidota; class Bacteroidia; order Flavobacteriales_G; family JALEGO01; genus JAHDEG01. Next base: position 4,384 of record JAHDEG010000004.1, on the reverse strand, counting down.
GGTGCGATTCTCATACCCATATTGTTTATGCGTCATGCCGACAATTAGAGTTTGTTGACCGTATTAAGGGGCTAACGTACGAACAAATAGCAGAGAATGGTGGTGGGATATTAAATTCTGCAAAAAAGCTTAAAAACACTTCTGAAGATGATTTATACGGCAGTGCTCAAGCTCGCCTTGATGAAATTATTTCAATGGGAACTGGCGCGGTAGAAATTAAAAGTGGATACGGTTTAAACACCGAATCTGAACTTAAAATGTTGCGGGTAATTAAGCGACTTAAACAGAGCAATTCAATTCCTATAAAAGCCACTTTTTTAGGAGCACACGCTTTTCCAACAGAATTTAAAAATAATAGAAGTGCTTACGTTGATCAAATTATCAACGAAATGCTACCTCAAATTGCTGAACAAAAATTAGCTGATTATATTGATGTTTTTTGTGATAGAGGATTTTTTAACCCAGAAGAAACGGATAGGATACTAAAGGCTGGAGAAAAGTATGGTTTAAAATCAAAAATTCATGCAAATGAGTTAGATTTTTCTCAAGGTATTCAAGTAGGTGTGTCCAATAAAGCACTTTCTGTAGATCATTTAGAATTTACTGGTGATAAAGAAATAGAAGCTTTACTTAACTCTAACACCATGCCAACATTACTACCAAGCACCGCTTTTTTTTTAAAATTACATTATCCACCTGCACGAAAAATGATAGATGCAGGCTTGCCAGTTGCTTTATCATCTGATTATAATCCTGGCTCTTCTCCTTCAGGGAATATGAGTTTTGTGTTGTCATTAGCATGTATACATTTAAATATGTTACCAGAAGAGGCTATTAATGCAGCCACTGTAAATTCTGCCTATGCAATGGAATTAAGTGAAACTCATGGAACAATTACTCGCGGTAAAAAAGCGAATTTTTTCATTACAAAACAAATAGATAATTACCAGTTTATACCATATAGTTTTGGTAGCTCTGTTATTGAAAGAGTTTTTATTGGAGGAAAAGAAATTTAACTTTTTAACTTAAAATAGTTTGTTTTTGTTGGTTATTTATTTACCTTAATTTGGTAATATAAAAACCAATCGTATGTATTTATCACAAAATATTAAAGCTTTACGACAGGGTAAAGATTTCTCTCAGGCAGAATTGGCTAAAGAGTTGAGTATTTCTAGAGAAATGGTAAATGCATATGAGCGTGGTTCTCAGCCACCATTGGAGGTGATGATTGGCATGTCTTCTTTATTTAAAGTGACTCTAGATCAGTTTGTAAAACAAGACTTAACTCAAAAAACAGAAAATCATAAAGCTTTTTACGAGCATGATTTAGATTTGGAAGGAAAACACCTTCGTTTACTGACCTTAACTTTAGATTCAAACGGTAACGAGAATATTGCACTGATAAATCATAAAGCTCAGGCAGGGTATTCTTCAGGATATGCTGATCCCTCTTTTTTTGAACAACTACCCATGTTCTCTTTACCTTTCTTAGATCGAACTCAGACATACAGATGTTTTCAAATTAGTGGAGACTCTATGTTGCCTATGAAGGATGGTGAATGGATTATAGGTTCTTATGTTCAGAATTGGAAGGAAATAAAAGCTGGTAAAAAGTATATTGTTGCCTTAAAATCTGAAGGAGTTGTGTTTAAAAGAGTATATCCAGAGCTTGATAGAAATCAACTGTTATTGGTTTCCGATAATGCTATTTACAAACCCTATAATGTTTACTTAAAAGATGTTATTGAAGTTTGGGAATTTAGTTCATACTGGGAAAAATCTTCAGACTAAACGGGTTATACATGTACGCAATTATTGATGTTGAAACAACTGGTTACAGTGCCTTTGGTAATAAAATTACAGATATTGCTATTTTCATTCATAACGGAGAAAAGGTTGTTAAAACATATCAATCTTTAGTGAATCCTGAATGTAATATTCCCCATAAAATAACGCAGCTAACAGGTATTACTAATGGGATGGTTAAATCTGCTCCCAAATTTCATGAAATAGCTAAAAAAGTTATGTTGCTGACAAAAGATTGTGTTTTTGTAGCGCATAATGTGAATTTTGATTATAATGTTATACGTGATGAATTTAAGTCTTTAGGAGCAGACTTTAGAAGGAAAAAATTATGTACAGTTCGTTTGTCTCGTAAACTGATAAAAGGTCTTCCTTCATACAGCTTAGGTAACTTGTGCTCATCATTAGGGATTTCTATTAAAGGGAGGCACAGAGCCTATGGTGATGCAGAGGCAACAGTAGAGCTTTTCGATCTTTTGCTTTCAAAAGATGTGGAAGGAATAATTGATGAATCTTTAAAACCTCGATCAAAAGAAGCTACTCTACCTCCACTATTGCCTAGAGTAGTGTTTGATAATTTATCTCAAAATGCCGGGGTTTATTATTTTCATAATAAAGAAGGTAAAATTATTTACGTTGGTAAAGCAAAGTGTATTCAAGATCGCGTACTTGGGCATTTTAGAGATAAGTCAAAAAAAGAAATGGATTTATCACGTCTAACAGCTAATGTAACTTACAAAGAAACGGGTAGCGAGCTGGTTGCCCTTCTATTTGAATCGGCTGAAATTAAGCGTTTACATCCACTTTTTAATAGTGCTCAAAAAAGGAAACTAAATAAGTTTGGTGTATTTCAATATATTGATGGAAAGGGAATACTTCGGTTATCATCGGGTAATGTTAAAGCGATGCAGAACCCTATAATGACTTTTTACAGCTCAGTTGAATCTAGAAAGTTTCTGGAAGAACTAGTGAATACATATGATCTCTGTCCTAAGTGCTGTAATTTGCAATCTAGCATGGAAAGTTGTTTCGATTATTCCATTAAAAACTGTAAGGGTGTGTGTTGTGGTAAGGAGGAAGTAATTGATTACAATAAGCGAGTACTAGAGGCAATAAATTCAGTATCAACTATAAAAGAGGATTTTGTTTTGTTGGATGATGGTAGAAGAGCTGGTGAGAAATCTTTTGTAATGGTTGAGGAAGGAATTTACCGGGGATTCGGCTTTATTGAAAATAAATTGGGTAAGGATATCACTTTTGATGATTGCGCAAAAGTAATAGAGCCTCAAAACGATAACGGATACATCCAGCGAATACTCCGCTCTCATATTAGTAAAAGGGGTGTTGATGGGGTTTCTTTAGTGCTTAAACCGCTTCCAGTAGCTTTATGATTAGTATTAGCTCGTTTTAACGAATTCTAGATTTTTTAGAGGTTCGACTATTTACCATATAAACTTCTTAGTTTTCCAATAACTTGTTCTTGATTGGCCTTTCTAGAATGGCACTGAACTCATAATTTGTTAGCAATATTTATTTTCCAAACGAGACTAACTTCTGTGCTCCTTCACTAAATATAATATAAGATTCATCTCTAAAGATTAACTTAATATATCCTCCACCAGTTACGTTCATTGATTTGATACCTTGTTCTATTGTTGATTTTGATCCATTTAGAAAATCCAGTATCTTATCATGTGCTTTGTAGGACTCCTCCATATAACCTAGCATACCACCATAATCATCACCATGTTTTATCACATGTTCTAAAAATATGTCGTGTGGACTTTTATTTAGGCCACTTATCCAATGTTTAGAAGCATCATATGTAACATTTAAGCTTCGGTACATTGATCTTGCAGTGTACATTAAATCATCAGAGACTCCTAATAGTACTAGACCAGTTTTTTCAGCAGCTTTTCTGCTTCCACCAAAAGGTGATAAATCTTTTAGTGTTTCACCCTCTAATTGATTGTTCTTTTTAAGATTGTGATATTGTTCATCATTCAGGTTATATTCATTAATTGGACTATCTTTTCTATTATCTTTGATTCCTCTTTGGCTTCTAAATACCGTATACCTCCGTCTTATTTTTTCTTCAATGTGAATATTATACTCCCAATCTGTATACTCCTCAGTATACTTTTCTATAATCATAACAACTGTAGAGCCTTCGTTAATATGGATCATATTTACAAATATGACATCCTCTCTCTGTTGTTCATAGTGTGCCCATGCCTCTGCTTGATAAACGTGTGGTTCTCCTAATATTAGATGCCATAGTGCTGAAAAGTATCCAGGTTTTAGATATTCTTCCCCCTTAGGATCACCCTCTTCTTTACCGTCAATATCGATACATCCAATTGGTTTATTTCCAGCATATTGATAGGGTGTGTACCAGGGGAAACTATTCGTAAGCGGATCAACGGATAAGAATTTAGCAAGGCTTGGATTATAAATTCTAAACCCATAGTCGTATACACTTTGTCCGCCACCAGCTGTGTTGTGAGAATCAAGTTCTTTCCCATTAAACCCAAACCTATACCTATTAGTATTCCAAGATCTTTCTTTGATGGTTACACCG
>JAHDEG010000009.1 GCA_020628935.1 Flavobacteriales bacterium | reverse complement strand
AAATGAAGACCTCGAATCACCTTTTGAGGAGGAAGTTTATGAAGCTCTAACCGAATATTTTGATGAAAAAAATATAATTCCTCAACTTCAATTTGCAGGTTTCAGAATTGATATGGTTTATGACACAAAACATTTTGGACTTCCAAAAATTGCAATAGAATGTGATGGGGCAGCTTATCATTCTAGCCAAGAAGCATATTTGCACGACAGACACAGACAAAAAATCCTTGAAGGACACGGTTTTGTATTTCATAGGATATGGAGTGCAAATTGGTGGAGAAACCCACAAAAGGAAACAAAAAAATTAGTTGAATTTATAAAAAGTATTGAAAACAGCAGTCCTTCAATTTTTGAAGATAGATCAAAAACAGGGTTAGCGTTTACAGATGATATTACGATTATTGAAAACGAACTTTCTAAAGTTTCTTCACATCTTAAAAAAGATTTAAAAGAAACCATTGAAGCTGTGAGTAAAAAAGAGGATATTCAAACAACATTATTTAAAGAAACCGTTACTGTTAATAGTAAAGTGAAAGTAAAATATTTAAATATTGATAAAGATTTGAAGGTTCAACTAGTAGAGCAAATTGTTCCAAAAGTTGAAAAATCAAATGGTATTCAGCAAATAGATATTAAAACACCTTTAGGAGTTGCTTTAATAGGAACATCAGTTGGTGATACTGTGAAAATTGGTGATTTAGATAAGTATGTCAGAGTATTAGAAATAATCAAATAAAATGGAGCCGTTCTAAAACAACTGTTTTACTATCTTTAGTATTATAATAACAAAGATTCTGATTCTAGGATAGTAATTTAGATGTTATTATAATACTATTTCCCGCGTGAGTGATTGTAGTGTAAAACCCGGAGCGAGCGAAGCGAGTGAGGATTTGTAGGGTAAAGCACGACCTCTTTTGAGGGCACGCCCAAGTTTTACTGTTTTTTAAAGGGGATTATTTCGTTTTCTGCAATTACGTATGCAATGTCATTTACCTTTAATTTTGGTGCGTGCAAGCCTGTAAAAACGCCAAATGCCGGCAGAATGAGTTGCTGGTTGAGTTGTAAGAAACAGGCCTTTGTGATTTTTTGCTTTCCGTAGCCCACTAATTTTACGCCTGGGTGAATATGGCCGCAAATGTTGAATAATGTAGGATAATTTTGTGGTTCGTGCGTTAATAGTATTTGGTTGGTTTTGAGTTGTTTAACGCAATTGATGTTAAGTTGGGTGAATAAATTTTTGTCTATTATATCGTGATTGCCAATAATGAGCGTTATACTGGCGGTTTGTTGTTTTACCCAATTTTTAAAGGTGAGCCACTCAAGGTTTATACTGCTGTGAAATAAATCGCCCATGAAGTAAATTTTTTTGGGCTTAAAAAGGGCTATTACTGCATTTAACCTTGTGTAATTTTCGCTTGCTGCTTGGCTGGGTAATGCGCTGCCATGCTTTCTGAAATGTGCTATTTTGCCCAGATGAACATCGCTTATTAAAAGGGCGCTTTCTTCTGACCAATACATTACTTTTTTAGAATGTAATATAAAATTTTGATCTTTTATTTTGAGGGGATGACTGCTCATTAATCGAAAGAAAGTTGCATTTTTTTAATGCGATCGGCAAGATTTTCGCTGGTTAGTTTTTCTCTTAATCGGTCGGTAATTATTGGAAAAGAGAATGGTGTTGGTTTTTTGCATTGTTTCCAAATAACTTCTTGTTGAGCTATTAATTGCAAGGCTTCTCTTAGTCTGCTTTCTTCGAGTTTATGTTCAAAGGTTTCCCAATAGGCTTGTTGAAGTAGTAGGTTATCGGCTTCATATTCTCTAAATACATCAAAAATTAACCGTGAGCTGGCTTGTAGGTGTTTGCTTTTTACAAATTTACCCGGATAGCCTGTAAAAACTAGACCAGATATTACGGCAATTTCTCTGAAGGCTCTGCCCGCAATTTCGGTTGAGTTTAAACTTTTTTGTAAATCTTCTTTGAGATAATCTGGTGAGAATAGGTTGTTGTCTAACACTTCTTCAATATCTACTGGTTGGTCGGATAATAGCTCAAACCCATAGTCGTTAAAGGCTAGTGAAAATGAAATAGAATGGAGCAAACTTATGCGATAGGCAAGTAGGCTTGATAATGCTTCGTGAACTGCTCGCCCTTCGAATGGGTAAAAAATATTGTGATAGCCTTCTCTGGTTTTAAATGTTTCTATTAAAAACTGCCCTTTTTTAGGGATAATAGATTCTCTTTTTTGTCGCTCAATGATATGTTTGAGTGCTTTGAACTCTGGGTTTTTTCTTGATTCGTGCTGATATAGTTCTTCTCTTAAAATACTACTCATTTGTGAGGAAAGGCTCATTCGCCCGCCCATCCAAGTGACTACTTTAGCTTTAGTATTACTGGTTTTGGCTTTTTTTACCAAAACAGTCATGTCTTTAATTTTTCTGAATTCGAGCCTTCTGCCTGCGAAGGTAAAAATGTCTCCTCGGATTAATTTAGAGACAAATAACTCTTCAATCATTCCAATTCTGCCGCCTGTTAAAAATTTAACGGGTAAATTTTGATCGCTTACTATGGTGCCAATTTGCATACGATGTCGCATAGCAATTCGTTTGTTTTCTACTTTAAAAATTCCGTTTTCTGATTTTACTTTCTGGTACTCGTCATACACACTTAAACTTTGACTGCCATTTACAATAAAGTTAAGAATCCATGCCCATTGTTTTTCTGTAATGGTTTGAAAACAATAGGTAGCTTTAACTTCGTTAAAAATTTCGTTGGGTTTAAACCCGTTTGAAATTGCTAAAGTAATTAGGTATTGAATAAGTACATCAAAGCTTAATAAATACGGTATTCGCTCTTCAATTATTTGTTTTTTTACTGCAGTTTGTAATGCAGATGCCTCTACGAGCTCAATAGCATGAGTGGGTAAAAAGTGGATAACACTTTGTACGTCTGGTCTATGACCACTTCGGCCGGCTCTTTGTAAAAATCGGGCTACTCCTTTTGGACTTCCAATTTGTATAATGGTTTCTACTGGGGTAAAATCTACTCCTAAATCTAAACTTGATGTGCAAACTACTACTTTTAATAGGCCCTCTTTAAGTGCGTTTTCTACCCAGAGTCTATTTTTCTTTTCAATACTGCTGTGGTGCATGGCTATTAAACCAGCTAAATCTGGGTGTTGGTCTAGTAATGCTTGAAACCAAAGCTCGCATTGCGCTCGTGTATTAGTGAATATTAAGGTGGATTTGCTTGCATCTACTATAGGAAAAACCTGTTCAAGTAAATGTAAACCCAAGTGCCCTCGCCAGGGAAATTTTTCCATTTTGGGAGGAATAATACTCTTAACCTTAATCTTTTTTTTGATGTTAGCTTGAATGAGTTCTCCTTGCTCACTTTGTTGACCTAATAATACTTTTTGAGCTTCGTTGAGGTTGCCAATTGTTGCAGAAATGCCCCAGATTTTGAGGTTTTTTCTTAATGCTTTTAATCTTGATAAGCCCAGTTCAATTTGCACCCCTCTTTTAGAACCTAATAGTTCGTGCCATTCATCAATAACTACGGTTTCTAAAGATTTGAATAACTCATCATACCCTTTACTAGCCAATAATAAATGCAAGGTTTCTGGTGTGGTTATGAGCATATCGGGCATAGACCGTTTTTGCTTTGCCTTAGCTGAAGGAGTAGTGTCTCCGTTACGAATTTCGATACGGAATTTTGGAGATACCTCTTGGCTGAACTGCTCTATAGATAGTTTAATGTCGGTAGATAACGATCTTAAAGGAGTTATCCATAATGCTTTAAGCCCCGCTGTTCGTTTGGTTAAGTATTTAGGGTTTTGTTTTATGTTTTCGAGGATAATAGGCACGGCCAAAGCAAGTGTTTTACCGCTACCTGTTGGGGAGTTAAGTAGTCCGCTTTTATTACTCAAATAGGCTTTCCAGCTCTTTTTTTGAAATGGGAATACCTTCCAGTTTCTTTTTTCGAACCAGTTTGTAGCGAGTTGTATGGCTTCTTTCCGGTTCAAGTAATTAGTGCTTTTAAATCATCAACTGTATTGGCCTCTTCCATTGGTTTGTCTTTTCTCCATCTTAAAATGCGCGGAAAACGAAGTGCAATACCACTTTTATGTCTTTTTGATAGGGTTATTCCTTCAAAGGCAATTTCAAACACCAATTTTGGAGTTACGCTTCTAACAGGTCCAAATCGTTCAAGTGTGTTGTTTTTAATGAATTTATCTACTTCTTTAAATTCTGCATCTGTTAAGCCAGAGTAGGCTTTGGCAAAGGTGACTAGTTCCCTGTTATCAACATCTTCGCTAGTCCATACACCAAAAGTATAATCAGTAAATAAATTTGATCGCCTGCCGTGGCCTCGCATGGCATAGGTTAGCACTCCATCAATGGTTAGCGGGTCTGTTTTCCATTTCCACCAATCGCCTTTTTTCCTGCCTATTCTGTAAGGTGAATTCAGCTGTTTTAGCATTAATCCTTCACTGTTTAAAGCTCGTGCATTTTTTCTTTCTTCCTTAACCTCCTCCCATGAATTATATGTTTTGTAGGCTGATAGTTGTAGTGTATTTGAGTTTGCTTGTTGTACGATTTCTTCTAAGTGAGTTCTGCGTACTGAGTAAGCTTCCGTTCTAATGTCTTTATTTTTGTATTCTAATATGTCATAGGCTTTGAACATGACGGGTGCTTCTGCTAGTTGTTTTTTAGATACTGTTTTTCGACCAATTCTTGTTTGAAGCTGATTAAAACTACCAATGCTGCCGTCAGGGTTTCTGACTAAAATTTCTCCGTCTAATACGGTTCCGTTTTCAACTTTACTAACTAATTCACCGTATTCTGGGTACTTATCGGTTACTAATTCTTCTCCTCTCGTCCATACAAATGCTTCATTGCTTCTAATTATTAACTGACCTCTTATTCCATCCCATTTATGCTCAATAGCCCAATCTTTTACGTTGCCTAGTTTTGTGAAATCTTCTTCAAGTGCGTAGGCTAAATAAAAAGGATATGGTTTAGAGTACTCGTCAGATTTATTTTCCTCTATAATTAGCTTTTGGAAGGATGTTGTTTGTGGAGTCCATTTGCCCATTAAACGATAGGCTAAAATATCTTCATCAATGCCAGTTGATAGTGCTAGGGCTTTCGTCATTATTTTTTGACTTACTCCAATTCTAAACCCTCCGGTGAATAGTTTTGTAAATACAAATTTTTCGTAGTAGCCTAAGTTGTTCCAATTGTTTAGAACGTACGTTTTTTTCTCATCATCAGACTTTGCTTTTAATTCTATAATTTCTTGAAGAAATGTACTTAAGCTCTTTGTTGATTCTTTTGGATTACTAGGAGTTACTAGTGCTATAGTTTCTGCTAAATCGCCTACAATATGGTAGCTTTCATCAAATAACCAAAAGGGAATATTAGCTAATTCTGCTGCGTATTCTTTTAAAATGGTTGTGTTTACGGCTCTGGGGGGTCTTTTATGCGATAAAATAGCTATCGTCCATAATTTGTCATCCTCACTTGCACTCGAAAAATAATCACTTAATGCTTTAATTTTAGCGGTTGTTTTGTTGGTGCTATCCAGTTGTTTTATGAGTTGTGCAAATGCCTTCATACTACAGATTGTTTTTTGTTACAGAATCTGTATTGTCATTCTCTGAAGATTCACTAATTTCTTCGCCTGTGTATGCAGTTTTTTGTGTGCTAGCGTTATAGCCTATGCTGTTTAGGTATTTGCTGAAAATATCGGTGTAACCGTGTGTACAAATAATATTTTCGGCTTCGCTACTTTTAATGGATGATAGCAATCCATCCCAATCGCAATGATCTGAGAGTACGAAACCTTTGTCTATAGCTCTTCTTCTTCGTGCGCCTCTAAAAGCCATCCATCCACTTGTTGATGCAGTAACATAAGGCACCATCTTTCTTATCCAACTGGTTCCATGAGCACTTGGAGGAGCGATTACTAAACTTCCTGGGAAATCACTTTTTTTTGTTTCTTTTGTAATTCGTTCGGTAGGAGGGAGCTCTAGTAGCTGTCTCGTGACTTCAGTCATATTTTCTATTGCTCCATGTGTGTATATTTCACCAATGCTTGCATCAATATTTTTGAGAATGCGTTGCGCTTTGCCAAGTGAGTATGCAAATATTATGGAGGTTTTCCCTTCTTTTTTATTATCCTTCCACCACGTATTAATATCATTGAATACTTCGGTTTGTGGAGCCCATTTAAAGGCAGGAAGTCCGAATGTACACTCTGTAATCATGGAGTGACATTTTATATTTTCGTATGGTTGGCACGTGTTATCGTGTTCTGTTTTATAATCACCAGTAAATACCCAGACTTCATTTTTATATTCCACTCGAATTTGAGAAGAACCAATAATATGCCCGGCAGGATGGAAGCTAAATTTAACTCCATTTATAATTGTACTCTCACCCCACTCGATGCCTTGCACCTTAATGTTACCTAAACGATGTTTAATTATAGAAACGTTTTTGTGATGAGTTAGGTAGTTTTGATGACCAGATCGGGAGTGATCAGCATGCCCGTGGGTTATTATAGCGTTTTTTACAGGTTGCCAAGGATCAAGATATACATCTGCTTTTTCGCAGTAAATACCTCTATCATTAAAATACAATAACGGTTTAGCCATACTTCGCTTTAAATAAGTGACGTATTATGCGACTACTGAAACTCTTGAAGAAGCAGTTTTTTATCAATAAGTAATTGCATATACTTATTTGTTACAGAAACGGCTTTAGATTGTTCATCAAAAAGCTTATTTTCTCTGATATTTAGTTTTAACAAGGTTGACTCGCCTAAATTAAATTTGATTTCTTCTAGGTCTCTTAGTCTTTTAAATTGATTTACATTTTGGATAGATAAATCGTATTGCTGTTTTAATAACTGCTCTTGAATAAGTATAGCATTGAATTTATTGCTTAGTTCTTGTTGCTTATATTGTATTTTATAATCGATGTTTTCCATTTTAAGCTTAGCTTGCTTTAAATAACCAGCCTGTTTTCTAAACCAAAGTGGTATTTCAAAATCAACATTAATTAAGTAATTGCTTATGCTTAGTTTATCTACTGCTTCAGGGAAAACTGTTGAGGTTGATAGTGCCATAGCACCAATATCTAATGTGGGTTTAAATTGTTCTCTGTAATATTGAGCATCTACTCGAACAAGTTGTTTTTTGGCGTTTAAAGCTTGAATGAAATTGTGTTCTGGTATACTAATTTGGCTGGATGTGCTGCTAATATTGCCAATTATGCTTAAGGAATTTGGCGGAATAAAATCTTTACCTTTCAATTCATCCTCCCAAATATTATTTAATAGTTTATAATATGCTTTTGTTAGTTTGGTTTTGGCTTCTAGCTGGTCTCTAATGGTTTTTTGTAATTGTGTTACAGCATCAAGTGTATCCATTGGCGAACTAGCTCCACCTTTGTAGCTATTGTAAACGTTGGTGTAACGTTGGTTTCTGGTGTCTACTAAATCGTTTATTACTGTAAGGTAGTTATAAGCGTTTGTCCAGTTTATATAATCGTTAATGGCATTATATAAAATTTGATTAAGTAAGGAGTCGTTAGAAAAAATTTGAGCATTTAGCCCTGCTTTTGCTCTTCTTAATTCGGCTCTGCTTTCATCAATAAATAGGCCTCTTAATAATGGAACCTCGATGCCTGCTCCAATTAATCCACTGTTTGGTGTGTTGTTTTCTGGATTTAAAAATAAGCCTGTATTATCGCTATACTTAACTACGGGTCTTAAGCCTATTGTAGTTGGTGCAACGAGTTTAACTTCTCTTATATCGTAATATTCTTTTTGCTTATAATCTTTATTATCCCAGCTTCCTTTTATTTTAGGGTCGAATGCGCCTTTAGCGGCTCTTAGTTTTTGCTTGTAAATACTAAGCTTATTATTGGCTATTTTAACGTAGGGGTGCTCGTTAAGGATGTTGTTTACAAAAACATTTAAGGTTAACGTATCTTGTGAGAATGCGCTAACGCAAAATAGAAGTGTAATAAATAGTATGATAAAGTTATTTCTTTTTACCATCTGATATTTCTTCTGTGTCTTTCTTATAAAAATTAGCAGGAAACCCATTTAATTGTCTCCAGAGTTCATACCAAATAGGAACATCACTTAGTAAAGCGTATGCTTGAGCACCAGAACCTACTTGAAGTTGATCCGGCCATTGTTGTTCTTCTTTTTGAGCAACCAAAACACGGTACTTCCCATTTTTGCTTATGTTCCTATCAATAGAGTAAATTTCTGCACTGAACGTACCTACCGATGCACCTGGCCACCCGGAAAAGACGATAGAGGGCCATCCGTCAAAAACTAGCCTTACTTCCTGTCCTTTTTCAAGTAAAGGAATGTCAATAGGTTTTACAAATATTTCTGCCGCTAAAGTTTGATCTTCAGGTACAATTTTCATGATGCTTTGCGAGCTTTTGACGATCTCGTCTATACCTGAATTTATGGTGTTTGAAACAAAGCCATTCTGTGGAGCAGTAATAAAGTACATGCTAGACCTTGCTTGAAGGTTTGCAAGGTTATTTCGTTGTTTTACTAAATCGTTTTTAGCATTTAACAAGGATATCTTAGCAGAATACAAATCTGATTGTGCTTTAGCTATTTTTTCATTGTAGGAGTTAATTATATTTTGAATTTCGTTTTCGGCAATTAGTACATTATTTTCTTCTTCTTGAACCTTGTTTTTTACTCCGATGAGTTTTGCGTTTTTTTCTTGAAATTTTACTTGTCTGTTTTCAAATTCATAAAGAGCAATAATACCTTGATCTTTCATTTCTTGCGCTCTTTTATACTGCAATTGAGCCACATCAAAAGCTTGTTGTTCTGAGATTAACTCCGCTTTTATATTTTTTAATTTGAGTTTGGCAGATTCAAGCTTATTTCTTGTTTGGCTTGTTTTAACAACCAAGTTCGTTTCAAGAGTTTGAATCATGTTTTTTAAAGCATCCACTTTGTCTTCATACGAGAGGATGGCTTCTTCTTTTATTTCTACTAAGTTTTGATTTCTGCTAAGGAGTTGTGAATCTAAGTAATACTCCTTAATTTCAGCAAGTTGAAGTAGCGTGTCTCCTGCTTGAACAAGGTCACCTTCATTGACAAACCATTTTTTAATTCTTCCATCGATTGCTGCGTTTATCTCTTGTGGTCTTTGTGAAGCATTTATAGTTGTTACAACACCACTTCCATCAAGATTCTGAGTCCAAGGAAGGAATAACATTATAACACCTGCAATAGCAAGTATTAGAACTACTTTGGTAAGCTTAAACGTAAATTTTGAGCGACCAATAACCTCAAATGAATCAAGGTTGTCGTTTTCAATGCGCTGCTCTATTTCTTCAATGCTATACATTATATAAACACTTTATGAAACCAGCTTTCTTCAGCAAGTTTTTTGAATTTATCAAAAGCTAGAATTTTACCATCTTTAACGATCAGCACTCGATCGCAAGAATTTGCAATTTCAATATCGTTTGAGGCTATAACCAACGTCCAAGGTTTAAGACTTGAAAATAATAGTTTTTTTATTTTTTCCATTCTTTCTTTTTCAAGGTGGAAAAAAGTATCCTCTAAAATCAACAGTTTAGGTTTATCTGCAATACTACGGGCTAATACTATTTTTCTAATAATACTCTGGGGGAGGGTTCGGCCTTGAGGGTTGATTAATGTATTGTAGCCCATTGGCAAGCTTTCAACAAACTCGGTAAGGCCAACTTGTTCAATAGACCATGTAACATTGTCAAGGTCGGCTCTTTTTCTTCCCATCGAAATGTTGTCAAATAGTGTTCCTCCAAAAAGTGTTTCTTGCGAGAGGCTGTCCCCGATATGAGACCTTAGACTGTCTAATTTAAGGTTTCCAATTGGTATTTTGTTGTAGGATATGGTTCCTTCAAAATCGGTGTATAAACCTGATATTAATTGGAGAAGGGTGGATTTCCCAGAATTATTGAATCCTGCAATGCAGATTCTCTCATTTGGTTCAATTTTAAAATTAACATCGTTAATGATGAATTTTTGTGAGTTACCAAATTTAAAACTCAGGTTATTAGCAGCAACTTGCAGGCCTTGCTCTTCTGACTTTATAAAGTTATCAAAGTCTTCACCTTCTTTAGATTCTAATTCTAGTTGATTGATTTTATCTAGTTTTTCAACAGCTGTAAGTACGTCATAAATGGTTTCAATGCTTAGCATGAGTTTTTCTATAGATGCTACAATTAGAATAATAACAATTTCAGAAGCCACAAATTGGCCGATATTCATTCTCTGTTGTATTACCAGCAAGCTACCAAGAATTAATAAACCTGTGATGATAAGCGTTTTAAAAACGGTTAGCGCTGAATACTGTGTAAGTAATACCTTAAAGTGTCTTTTTCTTGCTCCGATATATTTTATGGCAATTTCATCGGTTTTTTGTAATATGAAGTCTGTAATTCCTGCTAGTTTAAATGTGGTTGAATTTCTAGCTGTCTCTTCAAGCCAGAACGCCATCTCATATTTATAATCGGATTCTTCTAGGCTGGTCGTCATACCTTTTACGGCTGTATAGCGTATGATTATATAAAATACGATAACTATCGTAAAGCCTAAAATAATAAAAAATGGATGGTAGATTGATAATAGTACAATACCGAAAATTGTTTGCAGAATAGCTGCAGAAAAATCGAGTAGTAATTTCGATAAACCTTTTTGCAGCGTTACAGTATCAAAAAAACGATTCATTAGTTCTGGCAGGTATTTTTTTCCGAGTTTTTCAGTCTTTATTCTTGGAAGTCTAAACGCAAATTGAAAGGCAGTACGGGCAAAAATTCGCTGTTGAATTTTCTCAGTTACATAAAGCTGAATTATTTGAAACACACCTGACGTTATAGCCGCAATGGTAATTAGTACAGTCATAATAATCCATGCTGTAGATATTTGTGCACCACCGATTAGATTAATTATTGACTGAACACCAAGTGGTAAAGATAGGTTAAGCAAACCCGCCAGGATGGCATAAAAATATACTTGAATAATGTCTTTACGATCTAACCTGAGTAAGGTAAGTAATTTTTGAAATGAAGTTAATTTCTTTTTAATAGTTTCCATATTAACTATTTAATCGTAACTGATATCTCTTTAAGACATCTCGACTTTTAAACTTTTTTAAATTACGTAATTACTTTATTAAATGGTATGAATTAAGTTACACTGTGTCAACTCACATTTGTATTATTTAATTGACTGTTGTATTCAACCATTTGTGCAAAAGTACTAACATTTTATCTAGTTTGACTTTTAAAGTTAAAGTATTGCCGTTTTTTATAGAAATTTATCACTCAAACAATTTTTGTGCTAAAAGGTTACGTTCATTTACTTAGTCTTATGCTTAAAAACTACTTCATTCTATTATTAACTTTTATAACATCTTTTATGTCAGCTCAAAACACACTATATGATTACAAAATTGATAAATTAAATTCTGACGAGCCTATTGCTTTTGAAAGCTTTAGAGGTAAAAAAGTTCTCATTGTAAATGTTGCCTCTAAGTGTGGGTATACCAAGCAATATTCTGCATTACAAGAGTTATACGAAAATTATAAGGAGAAATTAGTTGTTGTTGGTGTTCCTTGTAATCAGTTTGGCGGTCAAGAACCTGGAACGGAGGAAGAAATAGGTGCTTTCTGTCAAAAAAATTATGGAGTAGAATTTCCCATAACTGAAAAAGTAGATGTGAAGGGGGAGAACCAACATCCTCTTTATAAGTGGTTATGTGAGAAAGAGCTTAATGGGGTAGATGATTTTGATGTAAGCTGGAATTTCAATAAATTTTTGATTGATGAAAAAGGTAACTTATTAACAAGTTACCCTTCTAGCATTAACCCATTAGATGAGAAAATTATAGATGAGCTATAATTTTTAGAAACAACAGGACTGGTGTTAACTTCTTTGCATCAGCCCAATTTTGTTTAGTTAATGATAATTGTTTTGGAATAGCTTTTTCCATCCTCCCCAATAACTTTTACAAGATATGCCCCTGGCTCCCAATTATGGTTAATTTCAATTAATGATTTGCTTTCGTTTTTATTGTAAACAATCTTTCCCATTGTATTTAGTATTTGAGTGTTGTAGATAATTTCTTTTGTCCATAACTCAAGCGTGAAAAATGTTTTGTTAGGATTAGGAAATACAATTAATTGCGCGTTCTTTTTGTTCAAAAAATACTCGTCTGAAATAGTATTGAACACTGTGTTTGTTCTTATTGGATCATTGAAATCAAAGTAAATGTCAGCGTTATTTTCTATTACAGCTTCATTTTCTTGATTTGCTTTAGGTGAAATACTAAACTCTACATAACCATTGCTTCCTTCTTCATCTTCCTCTTCAAAGGGTAATCCAATATTTAAGAATGTCCATGTGATTACCCCATCATTAGTATATTTAACACTTCCGTTATGACTTGATTTAAAACTTGCTATTGTAGAAATATCTAAACCCGCATCAAGAGAATCTGTTATGATAACATTTGTGGCTTCGTAAGTTCCTTTATTTTGGAACAATATTTTATAGGTTAATTGTTGTGTTGATTTTATGAAATGTTTGTTTGTTTCTCCAATTGGATTAACATGAATTTCATTAGGATCTATTGAACCAACAATTGTTTGTGCGTATTGTATTGAATTGTTATCGAAGTCACAATCATTACTAGTGGTTAATATGTTTGCTGATAATGTTGTTTCATTACCAATAATCATTTCTCTATTTGCATTAAGTTGTAGCTCAATTTGAATTTCTTCGTTTTGTTTTAATACAGGGATTTCAAATGTTACCACGTTGTTTACATTGTTTATCCATTCAAAATTAGCATCTAAAACTGTAAAGTCATTTGGTACTGTTATTTCTGTAGTGGATGTTTCAGAGTTAGCTGAGCCATTATTAACAATGGTTATGAAGTACGTTACATCAAAACCGGGTCTTACAACTGTTGTTGACATGTCAATTTTTAAATCTTGAGAAGTACAATTTGTGAAAAATGGTACTTTTTGTATTCCTGTATCGCCAATATTAACGGTTACTGTCGAAGGACAACTTGATGTCCATATTCCTTGGTCTTTACTTTCGGCAGTATATGTGTCTGCAGGTACATTGCTGGTATAAAACCCTCTATTATTTGTAAATACTGTTCTGCTAAGCTGTGAATCAGTTATTTTAATTTCCATTTTGTTTAAAAAGTTTTCAGATTCTTCTTTTATACAATTATTGTTTGCATCGTGGTATGCTCTTGTTTCTAAAACTGCGCCCGTAGGTTCGATAATGGTTAAGCAAGAATCAACAGTAATGTTATTTAGTGTTTGTTTCATGCCTGATGGCCATAATATTTTTATGTAATTGATAGATGTAGCGTCTCCAAGTCCGAAAATTTGAGTAGCATCATTTTGGCTTCCCAAACCACCACTTTGAGCCGTTAACTGTCTGAATTGTGAAACTGATTCGCCATAAATAGTAGCATTAACTTCAATTTTTGCTCCTAATGCATTAAATGATGTGTTCGTTCCTTGAAGTGTTATGCATGTTTTGGCCAAACAACCTCCTCTTTGATTTTCATAAAAGAAATTGTCTTCTAAGTTACCTGAGGTTGCATCTTTGTGGTTTGCTATAAAAATATCTAAATCTCCATCATTGTCGTAATCGGCAGTTCCAACTCCAAATGAATTCCCGCCAGATTGAGTAATGGCATTTTTTATTGAAGTGAATGTTTCATTACCATTATTGATGTATAATAAATTGTTTTCATTATTGTCGTTGGTTACTAGTAGGTCTAAATATCCATCTCCGTTAATATCTGTCCAGTTACTTCCATGAGAGCTTGCAATATCAGTAACTATTTTACCTGTTGTTACTTTAGTGAATGAACCATCTCCGTTGTTTTTGTAAAGTAAGTTTGGTTGCGTTCTTGATGCATTGGTTACAAAAAGATCCATGTTTCCATCGTTATTATAATCGCCCCAAGAAGCACCAACTGAATTCATTGCATCGTTTACAATATCTCCAGTCGTTACGGCTTCAAAGTCTCCGTTTCCAATGTTTCTGTATAAGCTGTTGTTTTCGCCATCGGTGTTGGCAATAAATAAGTCAATATTACCATCGTTATCATAGTCACTCCAGGCGGCAGTAACTGAGTGTGATGTGCTTTCTACAATAATTGAATTTGTGTTTCTTGTAAATCCACCAATTCTGTTGTTGATGTATAAAGCGTTATTTTTTGTTGGAAAATAATCGGCAACATACATATCTAAATATCCGTCATTGTTAATATCTACCCATGAGCAGCTATGTGCATAAGAGTTATAGTTTACAATTGGATCGTTGGTTACTTTTGTAAATGTTTCATCACCATTGTTTTTATATAAATAGTTGTTAGATCCAATATTGTTTGCTACATATAAATCTAAATTTCCATCGTTATTGTAATCTCCCCAAGAAGCGGCTAATGAACTGGCTAGGTCAGTTACTATTTCTCCAGAGCTAACTTTTGAAAAGGATTTGTTTCCGTTGTTTTTATATAACACGTTTGGTTGAGTTTTATCATAGTTTGTAACAAATAAATCACTAAACCCATCGTTGTTATAATCTCCCCAAGCCATTCCCCAGTTATTTCCAATTTCATCTACATCAAAAACATCTGGTTGCTTGTAAATAGCATAAGGATCAAAAATTAAAGATATTTCAGGCAGTGCTTCGCCACACACTCTATTTGCAGAAATATTAGCTTGTACAAAGTCACCTGCTTTAAAGTCTGTTCCAAGATTTACTGTGAATTGTAAAAATGCTGTGTTTGAGTCTGTGTTGGTAATACCGGGTAACGTACTAGGTAAGCCCATGTTTTCTTGTGTGAATGTAAATATTGATCCATCTTGAGTAGGGTCAGTTACAGCTAAAAAAACACCTTCTTCAGGGTAAAGTAATTTTGAGCTTCCAGGAACAATACTTACACCTGTTGCTGTAAGAGAAGTTAAATCTATTATAATATCTTTTACATGTGCTAGCTTAACAGATGAAAACTCAATTTCTACGTTTGCAGTTGTGCTGCAATCTTGCTCTCCATATCCTCTAATTCTTGATTGTAATTCGGAAGGGTTTGGAATAATGTTTAATAAAATATGATTTTCAAAACACTTATAGTCATCGTAGTTATTTGGATATCCATCACAGTCATAACCCGTGTAAACAATAATATTATCAGGATGACAGGTGTAATAGCTTGCTGTTATTTTATAGTTTTTATTCTGTCCTGTGCTAAACGCTCCTAATTGATATATTCCATTTACTACATTTACACTGTTACCATTGTCGTCTTTTACATCAATAATTGTAAGGTCGCCTGTCGGGCTTATTGCGTGTAAGAAACCATTTTCTGCACTTCCGTTACCATTGTTTTTAACTTGTATGTCCCAGGTTACTAATGGTCCGTTACCAGTTTTGGTTTGCTGAGAAGTGGTTGTTTGTAAATTACCTCTTTGGTATCTCACTCTGTCGTTTTGGTTGAAGGTATGTGTTTTGTATTCATTATTTAAAAACGCACTCGTTTTTAATAAATAAGTCCATGTTATATCTTGATATTGATTTTCTGGTACAATTTCACATTGTGGATTTAATGTAATTTCTACGTAACCGTTAAATCCATCATCACTTAGGTTTATGTTTCCTCCATTGTTCTTAAATGCTTCTTTAAAATTAGCAGTAACCAAATTAGATGTGTAGGGAAGATTAACTTGAGTGAACGATACGTTGCTATGTGTTTCTTTTTTACTGCTATTTAAATATTGCGTTCTGTATTGATGTATGTTAATGTTTGTTGCTTCATAGCCAGCGGGTAATTGAATTCTGGTTGAATCTAAGAACCCCCAGTTTCTGTATTCATATGGAAACATGTCTGAGCCAGCATGCTCACTTCCTCCAATTTTAAAATAGTAATACTGATTTAGTGTAGTGTTGCAAGAATTAACGGTTTTTGTTGTTTTTTTATCGCTAGTAAAATCATATCCCAATAAAGAAAAGTAAGTTTTATAGTTGTCGCAAGAGAATTTGTCTGATGCGTTACTAGGGTTTTGTTGTTGACTAATATAAAATTCAGTAGGTGTAGTTATATTTTGAATTGTTGCACCTATATTTTGGGTTACTTTATGCTTAAATGTAATTTCAATTAAATCGTTGTTTTCAAAGGAAATACCAGCCAGTTGACTTTCTCCATTTGCAACTAAAGTGGGTATGCTGAAATTAGCTGACGTTTTTAGTGCTTGTGAGTTTATATTTGATGATGCTGAAATGTTGTTTGTTGTATATGTGTTTCCAGTAGAAGCATCGTTAAATGTTAATGAAGCTTCTATAAAAGTTATATCATCACCATATGGATTTGGGATGATGTGGTTGGCATATCCGTAAACCCAAGACTGGCCTTGAAATGATTGTACTTTCCCGTAATAAGTCGTAGATAATGTATCGCCTTGCATTACTCTTCTAGTTTTAATTTTTTGCATATTTAATGCACCAGAAGCATCTGCGATACCGTCTTGGTTATTGTCGGGTGAACCAAGGCTAATTCTATTGGTAGTGGCCTTATTAAAGATTAATCCTTCACATTGGCTGTAGTCTTGATTATGACCAACAGTTTTTGTTGTTTTCACACAAGAAAGCGGCATTAAATATGGGTTGCTGCAGCTACCGTCTGGAACATAAAATAATTGCATTGCAAGATTTAAGGTTGGGTCTGTTAAGCTGCTTTCAATATAGTTTGTGTCTAAGGTTAAGTTTAGCGAGAAAAACGATTCGTCAAAACTAAATGGTATAGGGTTATTAAATCGTGCAATTATTATTTGGCTTAAATAGTCTACGTCAACGTAATTTGGAGTAATAGATGTTGTTTTATTATTAAATGTTAAATCATCATTATTACCTGACCATCTAAAACCATTGTCAATAACAAAGTGTACTTCGTAATAACTTGAATTTGTGGTGATGTTTGGATAAAAACTGGCATTGTTGAATGTTAGTTCGTAGTTTCCTATTTCATTATGGTTTAGGTCAGAGGGGCCTTCAATAAAACAGTTAAATGCTGATGTGTTTGTAAGTGTTGGTAGCCCCGTTTGATTTGTTAAGTTGTATTCTTGGCCGCTTCCACAATTGTTTTTGTAAGACAAGTCATAGTTCCATCCAGTAAGTTTTGTGCTTGAGCAGTGATTCGTGTTACATGTAAATTGATCCCAAACTATTTCAATGCTTTCGCCTGGTTGAATATCTGGTAGGCCTAATGTTATTGAGTTTTTAGCATTGCTAATTGTGTTTAAACAACTCCAATCTCCGCTAGAAAGGCTATTGGTTGAATTGTTAGGGCTTATGCTTTGGTAGTTGTTGGATGTTGATGTTTTGTACTTAATGGTGCTTGCGTCAATGGTTGAAAAAATACCTGTATATGGAAGCTTTATTGTTAAATTGCTGGAAAATGATATTCCATCACCTATGTTGGTTATTATTAGTTTTTGGTTGTCTGCGATTTCTTCAACGCATGTATTAAAGCTCGGTGTTGTAGAAACTACTAATTCTGGTTCATTTAATTGAACAGTAGTGTTTATGTTTCCTGCCAAAATCTCTTGAGGTACATTATTACATTCCCATAGTATGTTTATTACCGAAGATGTTGAGTTACAACCAATAACTTTAATGCTTTCTGTTATTGTTATAGACTCTCCGTGTTCAAATAAATTATCACCATCTCCAATAGAATTAAAATCATTTCCCTGTAAAACGACAGTTCTGCTGTTAGAAATGCTTCCAATATTAACAGATGTAAGTTCTAATATTGATAAGTCTTGGTCATTAAAAATAGATATTTGACTAAGGTCATCATATCCGTTGTGTGTAATTGTAATTTGCCTGTTTATAATTTGGCCGTTATATGCACTTTCGGTATTTGATTGTATGCTAGCAGATAATGAGTTTTTAATTGTTGTGTAAGGATAAAGACTGTTGCTTAGTCTTGTTTTATTATCGCAACCCCATATGGCTGTTAATTTAGATTCTGTAGAAGAGCAACCTTTTACTTTAAGGGTTTGAATTATTGTTAACTCTTCGTTTCTTTCAAATAAATTATCTCCATCTCCAAAGTTAGAAATGTCGGTGCCAGATAATGTTATTTTTGAGTCATTTATAGCGCCCATGTTTACTGAAAGCAACTCAAGGTTGTTTTCGTCAAAATCATCTTCTAGATCAAATGTGGTTAAATAGCCATATCCACCATTTTTAATAGTTACTTCTCTGGTGAATATTTCGCCATTATGAGCGGTTTCATCAAGGTCGTTAACATTAGTAATTGTTAAAGCTGCATATAAAATATTGTAATGGTTAGTTAAATGATCTTGAGATCCGTTGTTGTGGGTTACATTTATTTGATTTCTGAATATTCCACCATTATTTTGGAATGTAATTGCATTTGTTTTTGCTGTTAATGAGTAGCTTAATAAAAGTGTTTGATTAGCCGGTATGTTTTGAGTTGAAAAGTTTATTTGATTTGATGAGCTTGATTCTGTTGTTCCGTATGTCGGCTCAATTAGTGATCCTGTAATATATTTAATTCCATCAGGTAAATCAATTTGAGTAATTACATTACTGTAGGCCGTGTTTGATGTGTTTTTGATTTCTATGGTAAATTCTTCAGAAGTACCACAAACATGTATTTCAGGAGTAACTGTTGAGCTTATTTCTTGTGCTTGTAAAAATATAGTGCTCAAAATGGTGATGAAACTCGTAATAATGTAGTTAAAGGTTTTCATAGGCTCAAAATTTAAATTATTAAATACTTGTCTATTCATGTATGAGTCAATTCTGTACCAAAATCATAAAAACCTATAAATGAGTCACTTAACTATTTACAGTAAATTTATTTTTTCCCAAAATGAAACAAATTCTCAAAAATGAAAGTATTGTAGAGAACAAAATCATGCTATGAGTTCCGTAAAAAAGCCTTTTAAAATTTTTTTAGTTGAAGATGATATATGGTATGCAGAAATATTACAATATCACTTATCGTTAAATCCGGACTATTTAGTTGAAAGATACGAGACAGGTAAGGATTGTATGCTTAATTTAAAATCTCGACCAGATTTAATAACGGTAGATTATTCACTGCCGGATATGGAAGGTTTGGAACTCATTGATAAGATAAAAGCTTTTGATCCTACCATACCTATTATAGTTGTTTCTGGTCAAGAGGATGTGAAAATTGCATTAGAGTTACTTAAAAAAGATAGTGTTGAAGATTATGTTGTTAAGGATGATGAGGCTAAAGATCGCCTTTGGAAATCTGTTGCTAGAATTAAAGAAAAGCTCTCATTAAAAGAGGAGGTCGCTTCATTAAAAGAAGAGTTGGTTGGAAAATATGCTTTTCAAAATATTATAAAAGGAGAAAGTGATGGTATTAAGCGAGTTTTTAAGCTTATGCAAAAGGCTTGTGATAATAATATAACTGTTTCCATAACAGGTGAAACCGGTACAGGTAAAGAGTTGGTGGCTAAATGCATTCATTATAATTCACTACAGAAAGCAAAGTCTTTTGTAGCCGTAAATGTAACAGCAATACCTAGTGAACTAATAGAAAGTGAACTGTTTGGTCATGAAAAAGGCGCTTTTACAGGAGCTCAAACTCGTAGAATAGGCAAATTTGAAGAAGCGAATAATGGAACCATTTTTTTAGATGAAATTGCTGATATGGATTTATCCTTACAAGCTAAATTACTTCGTGTTTTACAAGAGCAAGAAGTTACCAGGGTTGGAAGTAATAAGCCAGTTAAGATAAATACTCGAATCATTGTTGCAACTCATAAAAACCTCGCTGATCAGGTTAAGCAAGGTAAGTTTAGAGAGGATTTGTATTACAGATTGTTAGGACTACCTATAGAGTTGCCCCCATTAAGAGATCGTAAATCAGATGTTTTAATATTGGCTAAGTATTTTGCTGATGAGTTTTGCAAGAAAAATAAAAAGCAAAAAAAGAAATTTAGTGAAGCTGCTCAGAAAAAAATGCTAACACATACTTTTAAAGGTAATATTAGAGAATTGAAAGCAGTAATTGATTTGGCCTGTGTGATGGCTGACGAAAAAATTATAGAAGTTGAAGACATAACATTTAATTCAACAGAATCAATAGCTGATATGATGAGTTCAGAGAAAACATTAAAAGAATATAATACTGATATAATAAATCATTTTCTAAAAAAGTATAATGATAATGTGGCTACTGTTGCTAAAAAACTAGACGTTGGTAAATCTACTTTGTATAGGATGCTTAAAAATGAAGAGTTATAGTCTCAAATTGAGAAAACCGTCTCTTTATGGGTGTGTATTTACTTTTTTTATTTTTTAATTGGTTTAAAATCAGTAGTTTGTGTCTTTGGTTTACAGTTTGGACTTGGTATTTAAAACTTAGAAACTATGACAAACAAAAAAATTTTTATTGTGGATGACGATCGTTTTTATTTAGAGTTAATGAAGTTTGAATTAGGTGATATACCTAATGTTGAGGTTATCACTTTTAATAGCGCAGAAAAATGTATTCCTTTCTTAGATGAAAAGCCAGAGTTAATCTTGTTAGATTTTAATTTAGATTCTGAAAACCCAAATAATATGTCTGGCCACGATGCTTTAGATGTTTTTAAAAAGAAGGTGCCTTCTCAAAAAATAGTTTTTATTTCTGGCGAAGAAAATACAGAGCTTCTCAATGTATATGATATGTTCAGATCGACCGAATTTATAGTTAAAAGTGAGTTCAGTAATAAAATTATAAGACAAAAAGTAAATAATCTATTAAGTAAAACTACTGTTGCATAATTTAAAAAAATACAATGCTGTCAGAAGATCAAATAAATCGTCTCTTTCCTTTTAATATTAGCTTGTCTGTAAATGGTAAGGTTAAGCGAGCTAGTAATTCAGTAATTCATTTAAATATATGTAGCGTGGGGGGGCAATTAGTTGATTTTTTTGAAATTTTTGATTTATTAGATCAAAAAAAAGATCAGTTTGGTAGTTTAAATTATTCTGATAGATACGTATTTAAAAGTAAAAACGACAAATACGCTTTTAAAGGAGATTTTATGAAATTAGCTGATGGTTTTACTCTTTTGTTGACTACTGATGAAGATACTAAAAAACCAATAAGTAATTCTGGTAAAAAAATAGAGCTATTAGCTAAGTTTCCTGATGAAAATCCCAACATGGTTATGCGTTTTAATAAGTATGGCCATGTTTTATATCAGAATAAGACAACAGATGTTTTCTTGCGAAATTTAACGCCCGCATTACATGATGCTACTTTAAATACTATAGGCGAACGATGCTTAAAGGTTCTTGAATTAGAAAAAAGTCATCAATTTGATCTTCAGTTTGATGATCAATATTTTTTATTTGTATGTCAGCCCATAGCAGAGTATGGTTATGTTAACGTATACGGAACAAATGTTACTAAGCAAAGAGAAACTGAAAAATCTGTACAAAAACAAAGAGCGTTTTATGAAAATATTTTAAATAGTCTACCTTCCGATATTGTCGCATTAGATTCAGAGCATCGTTATCAGTTTATTAATCCCCTTTCTATTAAAGATAAAGAATTGCGAGAGTGGTTAATAGGTAAAACAGATTTAGATTATTGTAAAAAGCGCAACCGCTCCTTAGATCTAGCTGAAAAGCGCATGAAAAGTTTTGATGAAGCCGTAAAAACTAAGAAAACATTAGCCTGGGAGGAGCATTTTATAAATAAAAATGGGGAGGAGGAGTGGCACTTGCGCAGATTAAAACCTGTTTTTAAAGATAACGGCGAGCTTGATATTGTAATTGGTTACGGGATTGATGTTACACCAGTTAAGCAAGCAGAGAAAAAAATAAAAGAAAGTGAGGAGCGTTACAGGCAGCTTGTTGAAGAAGCTAGTGATATTATTTACAGAACAGATATGTTGGGTAATTTTACCTATGCAAACCCGATAGCTAAATCTCTAACACAATCGATTGGCTTTAATATGATTGGCAATCATTTCACCAGATTAGTAAGAAAAGATAAGCGGGAGTATGTAGCTGAGTTTTATGTTAAACAGTTTTTGTCTAAACAATTGCATTCATATTTAGAATTCCCAGTTCAGAATAATGAAGGAAAAGAAATTTGGATAGGACAAAACGTAAACTTACTTATTAATGATGGAGTTACGATGGGTTTTCAAGCAGTGGCTAGAGATATAAGTGAGATGCGAAGTATTCAAAAATCATTGAGTAAGGCCAGAGAAAAAGCAGAACAATCATTAAAAACTAAAGAGCGTTTTTTAGCCAATATGAGTCATGAAATTAGAACTCCGCTAAACTCAATTATCGGGATGAGTAACTTACTCGAGTCTGCAAATTTAAATAATACAGAGGCTAAACAGCTTTCAGCAGTGCAAGAGTCTGGTAAAAATTTGCTGGTAATTATTAATGACATATTAGACTTCTCAAAAATTGAAGCGGGTCAACTTAAATTTGAGTCTATTGGTTTTAAACCTATTAAAATTATTCGCTCTGTAATTTCAAGTTTAGAGTACAAGGTTGCAGCAAAAGATGTATCTCTTTATTACAAAACTCCGCAGGTATTAAAAGATACTATTGTAATTGGCGACCCTACCCGGTTAAATCAAATTTTGGTTAACCTTGTTAGTAATGCGATCAAATTTACAGAACAAGGTGAGGTGGCGGTTTCGGTTAATATTTTAAAAAAAGAAAAGAAATCAGTAATTATTGAATTTTTAGTTTCTGATACAGGTATAGGGATTGAAAAAAGTAAGCTTCCTAAAATATTTGAGAGTTTTAATCAAGCAGATTATAGTACAACTAGAAAATTTGGAGGTACAGGTTTAGGTTTGTCAATTACTAAGAAATTAATTGTTTCGCAAGGAGGAAAAATCTCTGTAACAAGCGAGTTGAATCAAGGAAGTACTTTCAGTTTCAAGTTAGATTATCAGTTAGGTGATTATTCTGACTTACCTATAGCCTCTGAAACAGAAAATAACAATGTGAGTTTAGAAAACATAAACTTATTACTTGTTGAGGATAATAAAATGAATCAATTTTACGCGACAAGTATACTTGATAAATTAAAAGTAAATACTCGCATTGCTAATAACGGGCAAGAAGCAATTGACTTACTCAAAAAAGAAACATATGATGTTGTTTTAATGGATTTGCAAATGCCAGTTATGGGAGGAATAGAAGCCACAAGAATTGCTAGATCAGACTTGAAAATTAAAACCCCAATAATCGCCTTAACTGCTAATGCATTAAAAGGAAATTCTGAAATGTGTTTAGAGGCAGGGATGGATGATTTTTTGTCTAAACCTTTTTATGAATCTGATTTAGTAGTCATACTTCAAAAGCACTTAAATCATTTGAAGCTTAAGTCTAAAAAACCGGATTACTTACAGAAAGAAGAAGTGCCTTCAAATGAAACTAACAATACCCTGTATGATTTAACTCAATTAGAGATTATAGCTTCTGGAAACAAAGATTTTGTTGCTAAAATGATAAATTTATTTTTAGATGAAATGCCTAAAAATATAGCAGAAATAAATTCTGGTTTACAGAGTAAGGATTATGCTAAAATTGGCTCTTTAGCGCATAAAATTAAGCCAACAATTGATATTATGGGAATAGCTAAAATAAAGTCTGAAATAAGATTATTAGAAGCCAATTGTAAGAACATGCAAAAGTTAGAGGGGGTAGATAAACTTGTTGAATTAGTGACAGAAACGTTGACTTCTGTACTAGAGCGTCTGAGAGAGTTGTAAATAAAAGTAATCAGTAAGGTGTCTATTAGAACTCCATTAATGTAATAACTTGTTTTGTGTTTGTCGACAAATACCGCGCAGCGGTGTTTCTTAAACGATAAGTATATGGCAATTAGGGCATTAAAAAGCACTGAACTTTCTGCTTGCACTTAGCCAAGTTAAACATTTTTATATTTATTTTCTCTTCGATCAATATCACAAATTTTTGACTTGGCGATGTTTCAAATGACACCGTACTTTTCAATTTAGCACTTTCTGCCCTATTTGCTATATACACTGTTAGGCAAAGTAACTTTATATGTTCTTTTCAATATCCTGAAATGAGAATCTTATTTTTTGGTCTTGACTGATCGTTTCATTTGAAGATAAGTCTATGGAGGTAATTTTGACACTCGATTTATTTTGTAAATCATCCCAAGCAAATGCTGGGAATAAATTGATGCTTAAATTTCTATTATCATTATGAATCTTGTCAAATTCAGTTGAATATGGCAAAAATATCTGTATTACTACATTTGCAAACCCTAGAACCAAAGTTAGATCAGGCAACTCTTCATTGTCCACTACTAAATCCTTTGCCTTATACAAATTGGCGAAAGGGCTTTTGAATTTCTTTCGTGTCATTATGGTTATAAATGCATGCGGTAGGAAGTTGGTTAGGTCGTCATTATTAGTCTTTATCCATTCGCAGACATGATTATAAAAGGATAGCTGTGGTTCTGGAAGCAAACTAATTCCAATTCTAGCGATTGCTTTATAAATATATCGCGGCTTAAAAGGAGTCTTTCGAAAGTTAACATGCATAACTTTGTTTTCTTCGTCAATTTGAAAGTCATCTAAATTTTGATTGAAATGCATTTCTCTTTTCCCTTCTTCATTTGAAATGACTTCCGTAGTTCCTTTATTGTCTTTTCGAGAGTGAAATTTAGGAACTCTTTTTTTTCCTTTTACATTATTGAGTGTCAAATAAGGTCGTAAAAATACAGCAAGGTGGCTTTCGTACTTACTAAAAGTGCTGTTACATGTATCACATTCACTTTGGTAGATTACGTTATTCGAACCAAGCAATTCAGGAATTATGTGAGGGATATTTTTAAAGCTTACTTTCGGTTCCTGATTCTTGCAAAATTTACATTTTTTAGGTTTCCCTGCATTATCAGCAAATGAACTTGAAGTCGATATCATTGAGTATTTTTCCCAAAAATCAAGTGAATTCATATGCGGGATCTATTTTGCCTAACGTGCGCACCGCTAAGGTGCGCTTCTACGAATATAATGAAGATTTCATTATAAATGAGTTGGAGTGAACTTTAGCGTTGTGTTATGAAATGTAAGCGAAGCGTCATTGATTAACGCAAAAGCGGAGTGGTGCGCACGTTCAAGAAATACCGCGCAGCGGTGTTTCTTGAGCAATTAAAATATAACACATTGTGTTATATTAAATTAAATATAAAAGTAGTAAAAAATAATTTAATTTACTGGTTTTAAGTTTTTTAGAATGGCTTGGTGTCTTAAGGGTGAAAATAGAATTACCTTATGATTAATGTGGGTTTTTTTTGCCTTTTGCATGAGTGATAGTAGTGGTTACCCTACAATGAGCAAAGCGAGTGAAGCGTAAAAACGAATAGCACGACCGCTACTTTTTGTAGTGGGCATGCCCTGAATATTTTATGCTAAATATAGGCTAAGGGTGAAAATAATGGCCAGAACTATTGATATTGTAGCTAAACGGTTTACCTCCTTTTTGCGGGTTTGTTTAATGGCTTTTATTTGGTTAACTGCTTTTTGAGTTTTTAGAATGTCGTTTACTGTTTCGCCTAGTTTTTTTACAGAGTGTAGGTCTTTTAATATATAATCTGTAGCGCCCGATTGTATGAATTTTAAACCGGTTGCGATGCGATTGTCGTTTGATAATCCTATTATTGGTATGCTGCGGTTTATTTGTTTTTTAATTTGTAAACCATTTAATGCTTTGGGGTTGTTGCTGTTTAAATTATAGTCTAATATTATTAGGTCTGGTTTCGTGTTTAGGGCTTTTAACATTTGTTCGCCTGAATTAAAAACTTCGATTTCGTAATTGTTTTCTCTTTCTAATTCAAAACGTAATAGTTGTGCATAAAAATTATCGTCTTCTACTATGTAAATTAAGTCTTTTTCTAGTCTCATAATGCACTTATTTGATGTTTTGTAATAAATGATTTTTGCTGTGTATTTTTTGTAGGGTTTGCTCTATATTGTTTCTGTTTTTTTTGAATACAAATAGGCGTTTTAGTGTTAGAATTTCAGATAGACATAGTGCGGTTGAAAATAATGCGATAATTGCTATCTCTGTACTTACAGCAAAACTTGTAAGCGTTATTGCTAATGCTATTAGTATTAGGTTTGAAGTAAATAGTATTAGGGTAGATTTTTTGTGGTTTAGTCCTGTTTTTATAAGGATGTGATGTAAGTGTGTTTTGTCGGCAGAGAATGGAGATTTCTTTTTTAAAATTCTTAATCCGAATACTCTTAAGGTGTCAAAAACGGGTAGTAATAACATACCGGTAAATAGTATAAAATTGTTTTGGTTTAGTACATGTGGTGCGTTGGTGAATTTTAGTGCTAGTACTGTAATTAAAAAACCACTAAACAACGACCCTGTGTCGCCCATGAAAATTTTAGCTGGGGCGAAATTGTATTTTAAAAAAGCCAAATTTGCTGCGGCTAGGGCAATACAAATTGCCATTAAATCTAATTGATTGTTTGTGTGAAATAATAGGCCAAGTATAATACTGTTTGTTGTAATAATACTGCCTGCTAATCCATCAATCCCATCGAGTAAGTTAAAGGCATTTGTTGCTCCTACAAGTAGTAGAATTGTTAGGGAGTATTGTGCCGCTAAAGGAATTTCATGTATACCAAAAATGCCTTGTAAGGATTGTATTCTTATGTCTGAATTTATACAAACAAGTGCAGCGGCTGCTATTTGTACTGCAAGTTTTATTTTGGGGCTTAAGTCTTTTAAATCGTCTAAAAAACCGGTTGCAAATAGTAATGTTATTGCAATGAAAATAGTTATATGTTTTATAACAATTGCTGGAGCAAATAAGCACATAGATATTATTACTCCTAAAAATATTGCTATACCCCCCATTGTTGGTGTTGGTGTTGTGTGAGAGGCTCTGTGGTTTGGTGTGTCAAATAATTTTAATTCTTTGCTGACCTTTATTATTACGGGTATTATGGCAAATGCGATAATAAATGCAGCTATGGCTAAAATTATTTGCTGTATTAATGGGTTTATGTGCTGGAGTGAATACATAATAATATTGTTTTATCTGTTTTCGTAGAAAAACTGGGTGTGTTTTAAATGCGCTATACCTTCTTGAGCTAGGTATTTGCTGTTTATGTTACTAAATTTTGGTAATAATGGTTTTTTAGCGTATTCGAAATCGAAGCCCATAATTAGGTGTTCGTACTTTTGTGCTATTATTTTCCAGGTATAATTGGCGTTAGCTACTGCTTTCATTCTATCTTTTAGGTTATGTAATTGTTTTATGTCCATTTTTTGAATTGCTTCTACCAAGTCGTTTTCGTTTTTAAAGTATACTGCTAAGTTTTTAGTGGTGTGCCTATTGTAACTAACATCAAAAGAAACAATAGGTAGGCCTAAATACATGGCTTCTACTAATGATGGGTTTGTACCGCCCGCACTATGACCGTGCATATATAAATAACAGTTTGATCTTAATTTATCGAGTTCTGTTTGTTCGTAGATGGGGTTTAATAAATGAACGTTACTTACTTTTTCGTATTCTTTAATTAGGTTTTTTCCGTATTCGCTGCTTTGCCAGTTACCAACTACTACAAGGTTTTTTTTAGGCATGCGCTTAAAGGCTCCTAATATTACATGTACATTGTTTTCTGGTTCTATTCGACATACCTTAAATGCATATGGAGACTTTAGGAAAGGGTATGTTTGGTAATCTTTTTTTCTTAGTTTAACTGGCTTTGCATGATCGCCACCATATTCTACTAAGTAGCTTAGTGTTTTGTAATGTTTAGCTGTGTATTCTTTAATTGCAAAATTGTCGGTAATATCTGCGTCAGAAAATTTTACGGCTAAGTATTCAGAGAACTTTAAAAACTTCTGAATAGCTGGGTTCCATTTTGCTCTTCTCCATTCTAAGCCATCAATGTTTACTATTATTTTTTTGGATGTAAATGCTTTTACAAACGGAATTATAATACCTCCTGAAACGCCCAATACCAAAAGTGTATCGGCATAAAACAAAGCGTGTAATATTGATATTATATCATATATAATACTTTGTGCTCCGTTTGCATTAAATGGAATATGAAATAAACGTGCTCCGTTCCATGTTTTTTTTCTTTCGCTTTTGGCATATAAATGTGTACTGCAATAAACAGATAGTTTAAACTTTTTATTTAGGTTTAAAACGAGTTGATGAGCGAGGGTTTCAAAGCCTCCGTATCTTGCTGGTACGCCTGCTGTTCCTATTATTGCTACTTTTTTCATTTGTATTTACTTTTTGAGCGTTTTATATACTAATGAAAAAAGTAGTCCTTGTTTTTAATATATTGATTATTAGCTACTTATGTTTTTACGCTTATGTTTTTTTTCTCTTTATGAGATCGTGTTTCTCGTTTTGGGAAAGTGGTTTGAGGGAGTGTTTGCTCTTTTTTTGTTTGGTTTGAAGAGTTCAATGCCGTTTAGTAAGACAAGTTTGTACTTGGTTAATAATTAACTTTTAGCTACAAACGATTGTATTTCTTGTTCAAACACTTGTGTTGTAAATGCTTTTGTTCTTAAAAATGCATTTTCTGACATTGTTTGGTAGTGCTTTGGTTTGTTAAACAGGAGGTTTATTTTATCTGATATTTCTTTTAGGTTTTGTACACTTATATGAAAGCCATTAATATTATGCTGCACTACCTCTGCGATACCACCAACGGGAGGAACAATTACGGGTGTTTTGTAACTCATGG
Source organism: Flavobacteriales bacterium (assembly GCA_020628935.1). Lineage (GTDB taxonomy): Bacteria > Bacteroidota > Bacteroidia > Flavobacteriales_G > JALEGO01 > JAHDEG01. Next base: position 101,070 of record JAHDEG010000009.1, on the reverse strand, counting down.
CTTCTAGTGCAGTCATGCCAAATGTTTCTACCCATTTATCTGGATGCGATAAATTAAGCACTACTTTAGCTCGTTTATAAAAAGGATGCACATTGCTTTGGGTGCTAAATATTTTTAGGTTACTGGGTTTATTTGTGTCAAGTAAATAATTATCTACCTCTATTTGAGTTGCATTTGAAACAAGTTCAAAAGAAATTTGAGGATTACTTGTAGCTAATGTTATGAACTCAAAAACGCCTTTGTACTCTTTTAAAGAACTAAGCATTAGTACCGTACTTTTTTCTGTTTTTGTTTCTAAAGCTGTTTTAAAAAAATCGTTTGATAATGTATTGTAAATAACTTTGTTTACACCATTTTTTAAAGGTTCTTGTTTTTGGATGAAATTTGAAACGTAAATTGATTTTTTGGAACATATATTAGCGATTTTAAACAATAACCACTTAAATGCTTTAGGTTTTATGGATGTTTCGTGTATGTGATATATAACCTCTATGCCAAGTAGTTTGCCAGCCAGAGCTGCTCCAATAGGTAGTACGGTGTTTACATAAAAGATAGTTTGTTTTTTATTTGTGTTTGTAAAGCGAAGTAATCTGAAAAATAATAGGAGTTGGCTCCAAAAAAATAAAACTAGTGTAACTAGTTTTATTTTACTCCATTTGTAAAAAAAGTAATTGTATTTCAGATTTTCAATATCGGATAAAAAGCCTTTTTTATTTGATGAACATGTATATAACTCTAGGGTGTTATTTGATTTTAGGCTTTCAATAGCTTGGCGAAGTACTTTTGGACTTCCACTAAAATCATTTAGCAAATGAAAGAATACAATGTGCTTTTTAGAATATGTATTCATGAGTACGTTTAAAGTGTTTGGTAAACTGCGTTTAGTTGATTGGCTCTTAAATCCCAATTAAAGTATGTGTTAAATCGTTCAATGGCTTTATTGCTCATTTCACTAAGCATAGCAGGCTTGTTTTTTAATTCTTTTAGATTGTTGCTAAACATATTAACGCTGGTTTCATATTTAGAATACGGTGTTTTAATGCCGCAGGTTTCTGTTACGAACTCTCCGGGGCCACAGTTTTCAAAACACAATACAGGTAATCCGTAGGAAAGTGCTTCGGCTACAACCATTCCGGCTCCTTCGTGTGAAGGAAATAGAAATACGCTTGCTTCTTGATATATGCTTGCTAGTTTACTTCTTTCTATCCAATTAATAAATGTAGTAGCTTTTTCTATATTTAGTTTTTTGCAAAGTGTTTTAAGGTAGTCTTGCTCAGGTCCGCTGCCTACAATAATTAATTCACTGTCGTTTTTTTCTTCTGTATTTAGTGTATTATAAAACTGCGCAAAGCTTTTTATGGTAACATCAAAACCTTTTAAAGGAACCAATCTGCCCACAGAAAGTACTTTGAAGCTTTTTTTAGGGCCATTTGCTAGTTCTGTTTTTTCAGATGCTACCGAGGGTAAAATACTATAGTTGTTTTTTAAATTAAGAACTTTTGCTGCTTCGGTATTCATACACCAAATGTGTTTTGCTCTTTTTTTAGTTAAATGCAAAAGTGGTGCGAAATTCCAGAAATACTTTTTTGTAAACCATGTTGCTCTTTCTTTTAAATATGCTTTTTTGCCGTATGTAGGTAGTACAAATTGTTTGGGTATACTTGGATGGTGCCCAACTGGCCCCCAAACCATTGGTTTTCCTAAGAAGCTAAGTAAAGAGAACGTCCAGTCGTTATGAAAATTTACTGCATGGGTAATATCAAATTTTAGTTTTTCTTTTTTTACAAAAAATACTAGTCCAAATTGCCAAAGCATATAATATAACATAGCTCCTCTGCTTCCTTTTTTCCAGAAACGTAATATGTAGGGTAGATCATAGTATTTAAATGTGATGTTTTTATATATATCTGAAGGGTTTTCGGTCATATATTTTTCAATATGTTCTCTATTGTTTTTTCGTGTAATTGTAATCACTTTATTTAGCTTGGCAATTTGATTTATAAAATTCCATCCCATTCCATCTTCTGATCCTTTGTAAGGATTTAAGGCATATGTACTTGCTAGTATAGTTTTCATAAGGATGTATTTTTATATGCTAATTGATAGTTTGTACTTTTTTTCTTCGCTGATGTTTTTGGCATCAATTTGTTTAATTACTTTGGCGGGTACTCCTCCAATAATGCAATTGTTTGGCATATTTTTGTTTACCACAGCACCTGCAGCGATAATACAGTTGTTACCTATAGTAACGCCATCAAGTATGGTTACTTTAGATCCTATCCAACAGTTTTCACCAATAAAAATGCCTTTTCTGTTAACTCCTTGCGCTCTAATTTTGAGGTTTGTGTTTTTATAATTGTGATTTTCTGGGTGGCAACTAAAATATTGACCAACTATACAGTCATTGCCTATTGTTAATCCTCCTGCACCACCTAAGTATGCAAATTCACCAATGCCAACATTATTACCAATGGTAATATGTTCTCCGATGTTTTGAAAAGATGTGGATATAATTATTCTACTATGTGCGCCAATGCCAACGTTATCACCTAAGCTTAACTTTCCTTTACCAAGAGCGCTTAAGTAACAATAATCGCCAAGTTTTGTCCATTTACCGAGTTGTATGTTTTGTATATTGAAAAACTGTACACGTTTGCCTAAAAATAATTTGTTAGGCCAGTAGAGTCTCAACAATAGTTTGTACGATCTAAGTATAGAAAAACCTTTTTCAATAGCTAAAGCTAATATAACAGTTAACGGTAAGCTGCAGTCAAATGAGAAATTAGGGTTTCTTTTTTGTATTATTTTTTCAAGGAGCTTTTTCATAATGTACTTTATTCTATCTTAATTTAAATTGTAATTATGCAGCATCAGATAACTCATCTAGTAACTTGTTTACTGTTTTTTCTTGCTCGATATTTTCAATACTTCTATAGTTAGAGTCTTTAAAGCGGCTATCAAACTCATTGAATAGGTGTATGTATTTATTTGTTAGCGTTTTTATTGCTATTTCGTTCAGTTCTTGTTTTCTGCTCAGTATTACTTCAGGTTTAGCGTGTAAGAAAATGTTTAATTTAGGTTTTAAAATAAAACGGTATAAAAACTTAGGTAATGCTGCTGGTAGTTGAATGTTTGACCGTTTTGCATCGTTAATAAAGTCGAAGTAGTAACGATCATACAATACCACATATCCTCTTAAAACGTATTTTGCCTGAATGTAAAATTGACCAATTACATAATCTAAATAGTAGTATGAAAAACGTAATAATGATGACAATTTGTTTTTATTTGTACCTGTTCTAGGTAGTTTATGTGTTGTTCTTTTTTCAGCTTCTTTTTTTCCGTATTTAAAAGAGCTTATTATAGGTAGTAAAGACGGGCGATGTCTTATAACTATAACTTTTTTACGGTACTTACGTGCGATTTGAAGCTTTAAAGATTCTATAATAGTAGACTTTCCTGCGCCATCAACACCGCTAAAAGTAACTATAAAGCCTCTTCTATTTTTGATGTTTTTTACGCTGTCAAATAGGTAAGAGATTTTGTTTTGTATGCCTTTTAAGCTAAAGTTAGCTTTATCGTTTTCAATATTATGCTCAATAATATTTCTGAATTCTAAATTGTTGTTTAGGATATTTTTTAAGTTTAATCCGAATAAATCGTATTTCACGTGCATGTGGTTTTCTATTTCTTGAATTGCTTTTGCATTCATATTTAGAAAAAACTCTTTATACTTTTTAGGAATAGCTGCGTTGTTGAGCGTGTAAAATAAAAAGGTGTACTCAAAATCGTGTGCCGGAACCGGAACTGAAATTCCGAATGGATTTAATTTTGCTGCTTTAAGTGCTGTTTTACCATCCATCATTACAAGTGTTTTTCTTTTGAATTTGTGAATTAAATCTAGGCTTAGAAACCTGCCGTCATTTAATTTTAATTCGAGAGTTGTCATGAACGATCTTTTATGTACAGTAGAGCTGTTAACAACATATTGATTTTTACAAAATTTGATGATGGAGTTAATGTCTTTTTTGTTTACTAAAATATCTAAGTCAGAGCTTTCTTTAACGTTTGTAAATACTTGTTCATGAAACTTTAAAAATGCGTGCGGTTTTTTTGATAAAAATTTATTTAAAGATACTATGAGGTCTTCTCTGCTTGTAGTTACATTATGTTTATTCAATTCAAGAGTAAGTGCTTGCTCCCAAATAGAAAGTAGCCAGTATGCTTGTGTGTGTAGGTTCTCTTGTTTTGCATATATGTTTGTGTAGTATGCAATGTTGTGTAGTAAATATAACTGGTAGTTTAATCTAACATTTATATTGTTTCTTTTAACTAAACGCTTAATTGTTTTATTAGCTAGTGTTTTTTCAATTTTTAGATTAATTTGCTCAATACTAGATCTGTTTACTAATACTTCGTTTTGAAAAATAAAGTGAAAAAGATCAAATAATAAAGGCATTGATTTGCTAGCTAGTTCCCAATCGTATACTTGTAATTTATTATTACATACATAGGTGTTCCAAGGGGTAAAGTCGTTATGGCAAATGCCGAATGCAAGTTGTTGACTTGGGTTGATTCTGTTTTTAAGTTCTACAAGTTTAGAAAGGATATTGTTTGTTTCTTTTTTGTTTGCTTTTTGTGCTGAATGTATATTTAAATTAATGTCTTTAAGTAAGTTGTTCCATCGAAGTTGTTGGTGTATTACAGATTTGGAATACAATTCTTCTAAAGCATTAAAATGAACTTGACTTATTTTAGATACAGATTTAGAGGAGTTGTTTTTTACGTTAGATGTTAGTTCTTTTTGTCCGAGGTGTTTGCTAACTACCGGTGTTTCTATTAAGTCGAGTTTTTTTGTCTCTAAATATTTTAAAAAGCTTAATTCGTGATTAATTAATTGTTGTGCTTTTTTACTTAGTGGTAGTTTAATAAAATGTTCTGTTTTTTCGTTGTTGTTTAACTCGATAATTGCTTTTCTGTTTGGTCCAACTGTTCCTGTGAAAATAGAGTAATTACTAAATTGATTGTTGTTTAGTAATTTGTTAATCTTAAGTTGTTTTTTGGAGTATAATACAAACTCGCCTGAAGATATTAATGACTTTAGATTACATGCAAAAGCTATTTTTGTTAACGCTTTGTAAATTTTAGCTTTTAAGGATGAAGTGTTAAAAAGGTTAAGAAATGTTGGTGTTTTTAGATTGTTTGGAAATATCCATCTTATACTTTTGTTGGTGTTATTAATATATGAGAAACTATTGTTTTTAGAATGAACTTCTTGTGTTAACTTTCCATCGAAAGAAATGATGTAATCAAATTCATTTAATGATATGTTTTTGTAAACAGAGACCTCTTTTTTGAATGTAACCAAAACTTTACTCGTTTTTTCTGACTTTAACACTTGTTTACTTAGCGTTGTGTTTTCTACCAATTGGTTGTGTGGGTCGAAAAAGAATAATTCTACATTTTCTGCTACAATAGTTTTAAGAACTATTTTAATGTCTGTTAGAAGGATTTGGTTTTTCATTTCTTTCGCTTTGAATATACTAATGCGAAGAATGTACCAACACCTAATTTTTATTTAACTAAATGACCTTCAGTTATTTATGTTTTTTCTGAAATACTGGTGATTATCTTTTATAGACAAATTTCTCATTTTGGGAATTTTTAATTGTCGCGGATTAGAGTTTGGCCTTCTAGAATAGCAGTTAGTTTACGCATTTAAACCTTTAGTAAAACCAAGAAGCTGCGAGCCATGCGAGTAGATCACTTGGCTGCACTTAGGTTTAGAAAGTAAAATAGCTGGTATTATAGTAAGCGTATGTCGATTTTTATTTATTTCCTGCCGCTAATGCAATTTTATTCTTTAAGCTGAGGTTTTCATCATAAGAGAATACAAAAATTAGAATTAGAAATTGGTAGAATAAAATTCCATAATTGGTTTCTCCAAAAATTCCGAACTCTGTAAATGAGTTTATTAAAATGGGTATAAATACTCCTACAAAAAAAGTCTTTATTTCTTTATTGTTTGATTTAAAAAAGCCTCTTAAAGTAAACGTCATTTGTAACAAAACAATTGTAAATCCTACAAAACCCAAATTCATTAAAACTTGTATAAATGTGTTGTGAGTCATTTTACCGGCATAGGTGTGTACACTTTGAAATGACTCTGTGTTGGCTATTCGCATAAAACCAAATCCGAAATACGGTTGTTTGGGTAATCCTTCGGTTAAAAGTGCCTTCCAAAAAGGTAATCGGCCAGTCATGCTTAGTACTTCTTCTATATCTCCTTGCTTAATAAAAATGGTTTGTACTACAACTGGTATTGCTAAAATAGCACCAATGAGTATTGAAATTTTGAGGGTATTGTTTTTAGATTTTAACACGAAATAAAATACAATTAAAAAGAAGCCAATGAGAGAAGATCTTGAGCCGGTAAGAATAAGCGCATATAGCATAACCAAGAGCATGAAAATATTGAATTTTTTATGATGCTCGTCAAATACATTTATAATACAGCAAGACATGCCTACAACAGCAAGCATGCCCAACTCATTTGGGTTCATTAAAAATCCGCCAAGGCGCGCTTCCTCTCCGCCATGCGTAAGTCGGTAAAAAGTGTCTGGATCGATATAAAGGCCAATTACAAAGCCTAAAAGAATTAGAAAAACTGCAGGCCCAAAAATTTTTGCGAACGTAAGTTTAATTTCTGGAAAATAGTGTTGAATTAACACGATGGTTTTTACAAAAATTACTACAAAAGCAAGGCTTTCTAAGTTCATGATAAGCTGAAGCATTGAATAGCCTGGATTAGTGGACCAAAGTACAGAGGCTAAGCCTAATAATAGATATAAGCCATAAAATAGATATGCTAAAGTGTTTTCTTTTTTAAATGATGCTGGTTTTCCGCTACTTATTATTTTCTTGTAAATTAACCATATCCAGGCGGTCATACCTGTTCTTATGAGTACTTTTAAAACTCGGGTTACTGCAATGTTTTCAGTGAGTGTGAAATAACCGAGTATTTTAAGACTGAGTATTAAAATTAGAACTATAAACGTGTTCTTATTTACTATGTTTTGGTTTGTTTTAATGCACTAATATTTTGTGATATTCTTTTATAAATGTGTTCGCGATTTTGTGCCAGCTAAATTCGGTTTCAACCATGTTTTTAGCGTTGTTTCCAATTTTATTTATGTTGTTTTTTTGCCATTTTAGATAAAGGTTGAGCATAGCATTACCAACGTTTTGTGCGTTGTTTTTTGGTAATCCAATTCCTGCGTTATGTTTAATTATGTATTCTTTCATATTGCTTTGTTGGCTAACAACGCAAGGTACAGCTACAGATGCGGCTTCTAAAACAGCGCCTGGCAATCCTTCGTTCCTAGAAGGGTGAAAAAAGACATCCATATTTGAAATTAAATTCATTTTTTCGGTATCAAATTTTTTACCTGTTAGTTCTACGCTCTTAGTAATATTTAGTTTTTTAATGTGTTTTTTTAATGTTTCTATTTCACCATCTCCTCCTATAATTCTTAGTGTTGCTTTATTTGGGTGTTGTTGTAAAAATTGGTTAAACCCATTTAAAAGTAAATCAAGTCCTTTGGTTTCGATATCTATCCTTCCGCAAAAGCCAAATACTATTTTTTCGTTTTTTGAATTAATAGACTGTAATTGTTGTGTGTTTGGTGCTTGACCATTAGGGATGAGTATTTTATTTTTTTTAGGCAGTATTGTATTTAGTGCGTCAACCTCGCTTTGTCCGATAAGGTGTACAGTTTGAGCATTTTTTATTAGTGTTTTTTCGAATAGGTTAAAGTATATTTTTTTAATCCATTTACTTTTTTCAAGTGCTTTGGTATTGTAAGCTCCGTGAGGCGTTAAAATGAATTTTTTATTGTGCTTTTTTAAAAACTTAGCTAAACTAAAGTATATAGGGATAAAGCCTCCGTGTAAATGAAAAACAGTTTTGTTACTGGTATTTATAATTGCCTTTTTAAGTGATGCGTTTATTTGAAACGGATTTGGTTTAGCTTTAAATAGTTCTGTGTTGTAGTTTCTTTTAGGGTAATTTTTTGATAGATCTTTCGTTACACCCCAAACACTTACATTATTTGTAATTTCGGTTTGATAACTAGCTAAGCTATTTACTACCTTGTTAACCCCATTCATTCTATTGGGATTTGCTTTTCCAAGTATTAAATGAATGATTTCCATGCGATTGAAATTTCTTTTTTAAGTCCGAAAATAAAGTAGAGTTGCATAATTACTTGTGTAAGTATAAAGCCAAGAACTACTCCTTGAATGCCATAGGTGTTAATTATAAAGTTTGCGCTTAAAACACTAAAAATTGCACTTATAACATAAGCTCCGAAAATGAACTGTGTTTTTTCTAATGTTCTAATAGCGTAGCGTAAAATCATCCCTAAAAATATTATTATATATAGTATTGAGAAACTGTAAAACAGACTGCTGTATTGTTTATACTCTATTCCGTATAATTGAGTTATAATAAAGTCTCCACATAGACTTAATGCGGCAACAGTAAGCAGGGTTAGTAATAGGCCTTGTATTGCTATTTTTTTTAGAAACGTAGTTAATCCTTTTATGCCTTTTTTTGCATAAACGTTGGAAGCTTCGACAGGTATTTTATTTTCTATTGCTAAAAATAATATATGTAACACTCCTATTATGTTTTGCACAATTTTAACGGCTCCAACAGCTGTTGCTCCGAGTATTGTGTTTGCAGATATTAGAAAGAAATTACCTGATAACCATTGTAAAACAGATGTGCCTACTAGCCACTTTGAATAGTTCCAGTTTTTAATAGTTGTTGCTTTAAGTTCTGGTGTGTTTATTTTTTTAGGAACGCTTAAATGTAAGTTAAATACGATAAAAAAAGCATATGAAATAGTTAACGTTATCAGCGCTGTTTTAAAGTTTAATAGTTGAAATTGATTTAAGGTAAATAGTGCGATAAACAAAACTACATATGTAGTTATGTCTAATGCAATTGCCATTAAAATATTATTTTTTACATAGTATACTTTTCTTGTGTAATCGTTTATTAAAAAGAAAAAAATAAATAAGCCAAGTATACTAAGTTCTAAGAATGAACTATTTAATGAGGCAAATCCGGTGATTGCAATAAATAATATTGTTGTTGTTGCTGCTAGTATTGAAAATAGAAATTGAATAATACTGTTGTTTTTTATGTAATTTTCTTTTTCTTCTTTATTTAAAAGAGCAGATAATGATTGAATTGGTGCAATTATAAATGCTTGTTGCAAGCTACTTGCAAATAATATGCATAGGTAGGCTAAGGTATACTTTCCGAATACATCTAAGCCTAATGTTTTTGCAAGATAAATACCTAGTAAAAAATTACCTCCGCTAACAATAGCTTGATCACCAAGTGTAAATAACTTGTTGCCATGTTTACTATTTATATTTTTTATTGTTTTTAGCATTTAAAAGTAAAATTTAAAATACCGTTTAATAGTAGCTTTAAAACTGTTGTTTTGGTTGTACTCAAATTGACTGCCCGTATACTCACCGTTTAAACTAGTTGCTGCATGTACTCCATTAAGAATTAATTTTAAATTTTTTATATCGTATTTTTCTTTTAAAATATCGGCATGTGTTAAATATTCTCCTTTTGTAAAATCTGCTTTTATAACATACAAAGAGTGTTGACTTGCTTTCATTAAGCTTGTTGCGTCTAAAGATATTGTTGTAGCAGAAGTGTCTAAAATTACTAAGTCATATTTTTCTTTTAATTCGTTTAATAAGTTGTTAAACCCATCTGTATTGATAGTTCTGGTAGAGTGTTTTTCTATTGTGCCTGCTGGTAAAAATGAAAGGTTGGGTTCAATATTTAATACAGTAGCTTCTAAAGAATTGTTTCTGTAAATAATGTCTTCAATGCCAAAGGCGTTTGTTGTTTTAAATGCTTCGTGAAGTGTAGGTTTTTTTAAGTTTAAATCAACAATAATTGTTTTCCAATTCATAGCTGCAAATGCTTTTGCTAGTTTATGGGCGGTGAACGATTTTCCTTCACCTTTTAGGGTTGATGTAACCGTAATAGTATCATGTTTTTTTAGGTTGTTTAATAATTTTATATTGGTTGCCAATGTGTAGAAACTATCATTTTCTTCTGTTTCTTTTTTGGACATTTTTTTTATAATTCCAATTACAGATAATCCTGAAGCAGTTTCAAGATCACTTTTTGTGCTAATTTTTCCTCCAATAAATTTTCTGGAGTAAATAATTATTATGCCCGTTATAAAGCCTAGTAATGTTGCAATAATTAATGTTAGTTCTTTTTTAGGAGAAGTAGGAGATAGGGGTTTGTATGCTCTTTCAATTACTCTATGAAAAGAAATGTGTGCTGCTTGTGCAATATCTGCATCTGTTTTTTTCTCTGTTAAAAAATTGAATATTTTTTGATTTAATTCAAACTCTCTTTTAAGAATTAGTATTTCTCTTTCTTTTGTTGGGAGGTTTTCAAATACTTTTTGAGATTCGGTAATTGATGCTTCAATACCTTTTCTTTTTATTGTTATGTTTCGTTTCGAGTTAGAAATACTTTCTTTAATATACTTTACTAAGTCATTTATTTTTTGATCAACAACTTTCACTTTTTGCTCGTTAGGAGTGTACTTAATAAGAAGATCTTTTTTTTCTGCTTGATACATGCCGATTTTTTTTATCATTTCGGTTGATAATAAATCGTTAAACATTTGAAAGTTAGGCGCAAGATTATGGAAGTCTACATCAGGGTTGTTTATATAGTTGTTTAAAGAATCTAAAGCAGTTTCATTCATTAACAGATTAGCTAGTTGAATTTTTAATTGTGCTATTTTTCTTAAATCGGTTTCAGACTCTTGTCTTAAATTTATTACATCGTTTTTCTTTTTATATTGCTCTAAATTGATTTCAGATTGAGCTAATTTTTGAGAAATTACTTTCAATTGTTCGTCAATAAATAATACCGTTTTACCAGCAGCTTTCCTTCTACTGTCAACATAATCAGATATATATGTTTCAGCTAATGTGTTAACAAATTGTGTGGTTTTTTCAGGTACTTCAGATTTAAATGATAATCGAACAACAGCAACATCTTTGTCGGCAGCAGTAACATCTAAATTTGGTAATATAATTCTATCCACTAATCCTTCTAATGAGTGAATAATTACTTGATATTTACCTATTAAATGTTGCTCCTTTTTTCTATTAAGTAACTCTTCATTTTTATTAATAGTAAACTCTATGTTGTCTAATTTGTAATTTTTGTTGAAGGATCCGCTAAAGGTATTTGAAGGATTGTTTATATCAGTAGTTAAAAGAAAGGTGTTATCTGTTACAATTTGAATTTCTAGAGGTTGATTTTTTAAATTTTCATTAATGCTTGTAATGCTTATTGCAAAAGGACAATCATTGAATAATTCTCTTGTTCTTACTTTTCCTTTTCTAAAATAACTTGTTTGCCAGTTTAAATTTTTGACTGTTTTTTCAATGAGCATTTTTGATTTTATAACTTCAACTTCCGTTTCAATTTTATTAACGTTAGAGAAAACATCAAAATCTTCATAAAGAGATGAACTTGAAATTCCGTGACCAATATCATCCAATCTTATTTTTGCAGTGCTTTCATACGTTGGGTTTGTGTACATTACAGATCTGTATCCTAGCATAACAGCAATGGCAATACATAATGCTATAATTGGGCTTCCTTTCAATAAAGGAATTAATAGTTTTTTTATGTTTTGAAAATCGTTCATTGCTTATTTAGCTAAAAGAGACGCTATAATTGCTAGCGTAGTTAATGCACTTGCAAACGGAATAATTGTTGGTGCTTTTTTGTCTAATGTTTTTCCTTTTTTTGTAGGGATGTTTATTATATCGCCAGCAAATACAGGTATTTCAAAGTAGTTGTCTGTTAAGTTAATACTGTATGTTTGTTTGTTTCTGATAAGCTGTATGTTTTGTTTGTCTGCGTAAAACTCTAATCCTCCTGCTTTTCCAATTACTTCAAAAAGATTGTTTTTGTCTGTTTCGAGTAAAAATGTTCCAGGATTTCTTACCTCACCAAGTACAGTAAGCATTCTGTTGTGCACTTTAACAACAATTATTGGGTCTTTAATGTAGGATGCGTATATTTTTGCTAAATCTTCAGAGACTTGAGTAGTAGTTTTATTTATAACTTTTACTTCTCCCACTTGTGGTAGTTTAATGTTTCCGTTGTAGTCAACTAAAATCCATTTTCCGTATACTTCATTTGAATTGTATATCCCGAATAAAGACCCTACACTTAAGTCATCATGATTCCATATACTTACACTTATTTTATCGTTTGATCTTATTTTGTAAGGACTGTTTACGAATGTAGTGTCTCGTAAATTCTTGCTTTTAACAGCTTCTTGAAATAAGTTTTGCGTTTTGCAGCTAGATAAAATCCAAATTAAAACAGCGATATAAATTAAATTAATGAACTTGGTCATACTGTACTTTAAAATAGATTAGGAAAAAAACTTTTGACTGTAATAAGACCTACAAAAACACAAGCAAAACCCGCTAGTACAAGGTTTCTGGTTTTTTTGTATTGCTCATTTTCTTTTATTAGTTTTTCTAGTTTTGTAATTCGCCCAATAAGTTGTTCTATTCTTTTAAAGGTAACTTCGTTTTTAATTACATAATCATAAGCTCCGTACTTTAAAGTATTTATTGCAACTTCTAATTTTTCTTGTCCAGATAATAAAATTACATGTATGTCAGGATTGTAGCTTTTAATTCTTTTAAGAACTTCTAGTCCATCCATATTGCCTAGGTTATAATCTAGCAGAACTATTTTTGGGTTTTTGTATATGCTATTTAAACATTCTTCTCCACTTTGAAATACTTCAATAGGACCTGCGTTTAATGAGTTTAATTTCTGTTTGAGTAACTCCTGAAAAATTTTATCATCTTCTACGATAAATATGTTTGGTTGATCGGTATTCATAATACTAGGTTTTTACTGTTGTTAGTATTAATTCAAGTCTGATGCCATTGGTGTAAAACACTGTTAATCAGTTGTTTTTACCGTAATTCGTATTTTATTATTCTCAAATTTGGAGTTGATTTCTCAATATGGGACTAAGGTTGAATGATTTTTTGGTAGGTAGGAGGATAAAAAAAGCCCCCAAAAAAGGTGAAACCTTTTTTGGGGGCGAATAAATTTTTAAGCAATTCTTAAGTAAGAAGCTAAACTATTTAAAAATAGAGCGTTTATTTAATTGTAATAGTTTTTACAACCTTATTGTTATTGCCTGTAAGTGTTAAGAAGTAAGAGCCTGGGGTTAAGTTTTGTGCTGAAACGTTTATAGTTTCATTATTTAAGTTGTTAGCCGAGTAAACTTCTTTACCTAGTATATTAAAAATACTAAGTTGGGTGTATAGGCCGCTTGTTGAAACTTGAAATTCTCCATTACTAGGGTTAGGGTAAATATTCACCTTACTTTCAATGTTGTTAATTTCAATGCCAACTAAAGTTCCAGTAACAGTTCCTTCATCAATTGTAGTGCAGCCGTTTGCATCCGTTATAGTCACAGAGTAAGTAGCGGGAGATAAATTTAAAATAGAATCAGTTACGGCCGCATTACTCCATAAATATGTGTATGGTCCAGTTCCTCCAGTTGTTGTAACTAAAGCAGAACCATCATTTGCACCTGCAGAGGTTTCGTTTGTTGTGGTAACAGATGCTACTAATTCACTTGGCTCAGTTATAGTAATTACAACGTTAGAATCTGTACATCCTACAGAATCAACAATAGTTACTTGGTAGGTTCCAGCGTTTAATTGTGTTAACTGATCACCAATTTCACCATTACTCCAAGCATAAAAATAGGGTTCAACACCAGCACTTGCACTTACTGTTACTGAACCATCATTTTCACCATTACAGCTAATATCTGTTTTGTTAACTTCAATAAGTAAATTACAATCTGGTTCAGAACAAGCCGCATCAACTTGCAGGGGGCTTCCGAAAACTTCATTACCGTTAATAGTTACCCCAGTGCTACTTGTAGATGCTTTCCAATTGTTTCCATCAGTATTATCAGAATTTGGGTCGCAAAGTACTAATGAAGCGCCATCGCCATCTGTACCTGTTGGCCAAGGCATAATATCATCATATCTTAAACTGTCAACAGTTACTCCTAGGTTGTTTTTAAGTACGATGTTTTCTCCGCCATTGCTTAAACCTCCACTTGTAAACTGAAAAGAGTTTGCTCCATAACGATTTAATATTGCAACAGAATCAACACTTGCTAGTATGAATTCGCCCGGATTTAACATTACAGAAGGGAAGGTGAATGTCGCACCTACTAACGTATATCCTTGTAGGTTCACGGCTGTACTTCCGTTATTGTAAAATTCAATATATTCAGTAGTGTCTGTTCCTGATTCAGGTGGGTTATAATTAATTTCTGTTATTACAATATCTTGAGCTACGCTTTGCTTGGTAAAACTAAAGCAAGTGAGTAGAGTCATTAAAATGATTAATTGATCTTTAAAAGCAGGTAATTGTTGTTTCATGTTTTTTTTGTTTTGTGCAAAAAGAAACAAATTTTTCATAAAAATCAATAGCCATAAAATTGCTTTATACTTTGTGCGTAAGGATAAGTATAATGCTGTGTTGTTAAACTCTAGCGATCATATGCATTACAATATGTTATACATTTTTTCGGAGGATGGCTTTATAAACAAATATTTAATGATCTCTTAATGTAAGCGTATTTTGCAGAAAATGTAAAGCTAATAGTCTATTTTTTACTTACCTGGTATAAGTAAGATTTCATAGCTTCGACTTCTGCCTTTAGTTCATTGAGTTGTTGGTTACTTTTTGTGTTTAATTGTTTTAATTCCTCAATAATTTGTTGTTGCTCTTGTACAGCTTTTACTAATGGCACAACAAAGCTTGCGTATCTTAAACCATAATGATCGTTTTCGTTTTTTGGTAAATCTACACCACTAAAATTATAACCTAATTTTTTAGCTGTTTCAGCTACTTCTTGGGCTATAAAACCAGACTCTGTAATTTGAGATTTTACTTTTATAGATTTTTTGTCATTTGTTTTTCCACCTAAAAATGTATTTATTTTATTTATATCTAGGTTGTATGTAACTGGTCTTAATGCCAATACGAAATCTAAGCCTTTTACATCTTCTTTAATGTTATTCTTAAATCTGCCATCAGATACGTTTGTCCAGTTGGCGAAACCGCCTATGCTTGTCACGGAAGAGTTACCAATTCTCACTTGGTTTGAAGCGTTAACTACTGCACCTGATCCTAATGCGGTACTATTTATCACAGAAGATAATAATGACTGAGTTCTTTCACCAATCATTGTATTGCTACCACCGTTGATGATCCCTGATGCTGAATTTTCTCCTATAGATGTGTTCCCATTACCAATAGTTAAGCCGGAACCTGCATTTCGACCTACAATGGTGTTTTCTGCCCCACTTGTTAGCACGTTGGCGGCTAATGATCCAACTGCAACATTATTGCTTCCAGATGTGTTTACCATGACGTTTGCACCCATGGCCGTGTTTTCAGAGCCACTACTATTACTAAGGACTTGGTGCCCAAACGCACTATTACCATCAGCGTTATTAGGTGAGCTCAGTGCCTGATACCCAAAAGCAGAATTAGCATTTCCATTAACGTTTTTAGTTAGTGAACCGGATCCAACAGCAGTATTACCAGTTCCTATTGTATTGTCTCTCATAGAAAAATGACCTATTGCTGTATTATCATCTGTGGTATTATTGTATAATGCTCTGTAACCCACAGCTGTAAACCTTGAATTGTTTGCTCCACTGAATCCCGACTCGTTTCCTAGTGCTGTGTTGTATGAGCCCGTTGTCATAGCATTTTGACTCTTAAATCCTACAGCAACGTTGTCACTACCTGTACTAGCTTTTAGAAGTGCTTGGTAGCCAATTGCAACGCAACTATCGCTACCCTTGCTATCTTTCATTGCAGCAAACCCAACGGCAGTATTGTGTTCACCATCTTCATTTCCAAATAAGCTTTGGTAACCTACAGCGGTATTTTCTCCGCCAGTTGAATTCTGATTTAGGCTTTCATAACCAACTGCAGTAAGTCCTTTTCCGACATTCGCTAGTGCAATTGCTTTATACCCTATGCCTACCAATCCGTCTTCGTTGGTTCTAGACACAGCTCCAGAACCAATAGCTACGTTTCTGTTGCCGCTAGTATTTGCGTTTAATGAGGAGTTACCAACAGCAACATTTTCACTTCCACCTATATTTGCCGTCATCACTTCATTTCCGATTGCAGTATTTTGATCTCCAGCACCATTAACTACTAAAGCTCTATGCCCTATACCGGTATTTTTACTACTTAAGTTTGCGTTTAACGCCTCATTACCTAAAGCAACATTGTCGGCTCCAGATACATTAAGTTCAAGTGCGGAGTTCCCTACAGCAACATTATTAATACCTGTAGAGTTCACTTTTAAAGCGCTGTTTCCAATACCTACATTACTATTGCCTCTAACGTTTGCTAAAGAGTGTACACCTAACGAAACATTGTCGCTACCACCTGCATTGACCTGCGACCCATCGCCAATAGCGGTATTGCTTTGCCCGGTGGAGTTCGAGCTGAGTGCACTATGACCCACCGCAGTGTTTTTTGATGCTGTAATATTTCTGCTAAGTGCAAAATGGCCAATTGCAGTATTATTCCGTCCTGTTGTGTTATCACGTAATGCACTTGCTCCAATAGCAACAAGTTCAGACTGGGTGTTTGCAGTTAATGCACCGTTACCTAAGGCTACATTGTTGGCTCCCTCTAAATTTGA
Organism: Flavobacteriales bacterium; assembly: GCA_020628935.1. GTDB lineage: Bacteria > Bacteroidota > Bacteroidia > Flavobacteriales_G > JALEGO01 > JAHDEG01. The sequence continues at coordinate 84,202 of JAHDEG010000009.1, read as the reverse complement.
TTTGAGGGAACCGTCTCCAACAGCTACATTACCACCTCCAGTTGTCAAGTTTTGTAGGGCAAAATTTCCTATTGCTGTATTTGCCTCTGCTCTTACGTTTGACATAGTTTCGAGTCCTACAGAAACGTTACTGACTCCTGTGGCATTGACTTGCGATCGGTAACCAATTGCTGTGTTATAATTGCCTACAGTATTTCGGCTAAGTGCTGAAAAACCAATACCTGTATTTTGTATTCCAGTAGTGTTTGCACTTAATGCATCTGCCCCAACAGCGGTTAAATTATCAACATCTATACTATTTCCAAGAGTATTTATGCCAATAGCAACATTTGATTGTCCCCTAGAGTTGTTATTTAATGCTTTGTTTCCAACTGCTACATTACCACTTCCTGTTGAGTTTGCTAATGTACCTCCACCAAGAGATGTATTGTTACTTCCCGTGGCATTTATTTGTGATTGATACCCTACAGCAGTATTAGTACCTCCTTCTAAATTGCTATTTAAAGCAGAGTAACCAATAGCAGTATTTCTTGCACCAATGGTATTTCTATTAAGTGCTGCATACCCTACAGCGACAGAGTTGCTAACTCTGTTGGATGATAATGCTTGTGAGCCAATAGCTACTGAAAAATCTTCATCAACATTGCTTGAAAGTGCTCCTGGTCCAATTGCTACGTTTTCTGATCCTCTAGAATTATTACTCAGTGCATCATTACCAATAGCTGTATTGCCGCCTCCTCTGGAGAGTATTAAAGTATTTGAGCCTACAGACACGTTCCGACTTCCAGTAGCATTTTGCTGTGATCCGCCCCCTATGGCAGTGTTTTGTTCTCCAGTTACATTTGTTGATAATGCTTTAGCACCAATAGCGGTGTTACTATTACTACTTAAATCATCTCCACTACCAGCATTTGCACCAATAAAAATAGAGTTACCTGTATTATTAACTGCAATCCTCCCCTGGTCCATTGTAAAATAATTTGTGCCTTTGGTATCAAAATTTATTACGTCAATATCTGAGGTTTTTTCCACATCTACTTTAGTGTCACCATCTTCATCTTGTATCACTGTTGCTAAGGTACTGTCTGTAAGCTCCTTCTCCCAAACCGGAATTGCTGATGTTCCTGTATTTACATACAAAGCATTTTCATCTGTATCATAAATAAGTAAACCTTTGGCAGGGTTGGCAATACTAGTTCTTTGTGCTGTTGTCATTCTTGGTATTAGCAATCCTCCCACAGTAGATTTAACATCTAATATAGCAGAACCATCAGGAGCTGAACCATCCGTGTTTATGGAAACAGATTGTCCGTAATAATTTATTGCGTACGTAAATATAAAAAAACCAATAATTATCTTTTTCATTTAAGTAAGGTTTAGAATGAGTAATAAAAGTACAAAATTAGTCGTGTAATATATGCACGTTAAAACACTGAATGGTGTTTCAATTTTGGATGAAAAAAGGATATAAACAAAAAAGAGGAAGCTAATTATTACATTAACTTCCTCTTTTTGCAAAAGATATCGTTAAATATCTTTCTTCAAACTTTTAGTAAAATAAGTCCTAAAACTTACAAGCTGGTTTTTTCAACTAGCTTTTTCAAGCTAATTAACATAATAATCCTTTCAAACTATTATATAACTGAAATCAGTTCAGAATTTATAATTGCTTTTCACAAAACAAAACAACAATTTAAATTTATAAAAAAACAATTAAGTTATTCAACTCTGTTTAAATGTTGGAGATTCGACTTCTAAAAGACTTACCTCTTAATCCCAACCTAGAACGAATAGACGTTCCTTAGATCATACTTCTCAAGTTACTTGTTTTCACAATTAATTCTACAGAAGCTTTTCTTAAGCGTTTACTTAGTAAACTTTACATTGAATATCTCAAATCAATTCTTAAAACCAGTACTTCAACGAACTAAAATCAAACTTTAATTTGTAAACAAATTATTTACTCGTTGTTTGATAAATCAAATGTACGTAATATTATTTAATCAACAAGCTATTGTTAAGTAAATATTAATTTTTTTAATCAAAAATTTGATTGGTATTTTGCGTTATTGCTGTTTTTACAACTGTATCTATCTGATTATTAACCTTGTAAAAGCCTTCGTTCCCAAATAGGTATCTTGCAATATTTGATTTAAAATTTTGAGAGATAAGTTCTTTAGAAGTATTGTATTCGCTTAAATTAAATGGAATATCAAGTTCTGTAGCTTTATTTATTATTTCATTTAGAGCAGCCTCTGATAGTAAAAAGTCCTCATTAAACTTTGTGGCTGTTTTATATTTGGTTTCTAATTCAGCTCTATTATCGTCAACAAATTTTAGGGCTGCTTCTCTAATAACTCCACTGTAAATTAGATTTATATAATAAGATGTTCTGTTAACTGTGTCAAATGGCACAAAAATATCTGGGTATATTCCACCTCCTCCATAAACCACCTTGCCTGAAGAAGTGTAGTACTTTAAAGAATCAGGAAACTTACTACTGTCAAGTTCTAGTTGTATAGTGCCCATTCTGTCGTAGTTGGCCTCGTGATATGCTGCTGAACCTTCATTATACGGGGTTTGTATGCTTCGCCCACTAGGTGTATAGTACCGAGCAATTGTAAGTCGTATTGCAGAGCCATCTGGCCAATTGCTTTGTTCTTGAACCAATCCTTTGCCATAACTTCTCCTCCCAATAATTACACCTCGGTCATTGTCTTGTATTGCTCCTGATATAATTTCACTCGCAGATGCAGTTCCTTCATCAATTAAAATAACCAGCTCCGTATTTTCAAAATCACCGTCAGATGATGCGTAGTAGGTTTTTCTCGGTCGAGACCTTCCTTGAGTAAAAACAATGAGCTTATCTTTTGCTAAAAACTCATCTGCAATTCTAATGGCCTGGTCTAAATATCCTCCACCATTATTTCTTAAATCAAAAACAAGTTTATTCATACCTTGCTCTTGTAATCTTCCGGCATGCTCCATAAACTCAATATAAGTTGTGCGTGAAAATCTACTAAGTTTAAGATATCCTGTAGTACTATCTAACATCATTGAAACATCTACACTGTAAAGGGGTATTTTATCACGGGTAATTGTAAAGTTCATAAGGTCGGTTACCCCCCTTCTTTTAACTCCTACCTTAACTTTAGTGCCCTTTTCCCCTCTTAATAATTCCATCACTTTTTGATTATTAAGTTTGGTGCCGGCTACTGTTTTTCCGTCAACTTTAACAATTCTGTCTCCAGATTTAATACCAACAATATCGGAGGGCCCTTCAGAAATAGGTGAGATAACTAATATTGTGTCGTTATTTATTCTAAATTCAACCCCAATACCATCAAAATTACCTTGCAAAGACTCAGTAACTGAGCCTAGTTCTTTTGCAGGAATATAATAGGAGTGAGGGTCTAAGTCTTGTAATAGTGTAAATAACGTTTTATCAACAAGTTTTTTTCGTTTTACAGAATCAACATAGTCCTGCTCAATGTAATTAATTACTTGGTTAAGTTTTCCAAAGCCTAGATCTGAGACATTTAAAAGCACAGAATTTTTACCTGTATACGAGTTGTTGAGTCTTAAACCAATTAACACGCCTAAAACAAAAATCATTGCTAGTATAATTGGACCATATATAATAATTCGTTTGTTCATGTATCTTTGTTGACATTTTAATTTAAACACATTTTAAACAAAGCAAATTCAATTTGTGTTTTGGAGTAAATGTCAAATATATAAAATTAGTGTTACCCACATTACAACTTATAACTCAAGGTAAAACACCAAGCGAACACCAGGTACTTGCAATTAATGCAATAAAAAATGGTTGTAAATGGGTTCAGTTGAGAATGAAAACTGATGAAAAGTTAATTATAGCTAGTGTTGCTAAAGCTATTGCTCAAGTAGCTAATAAAAATGAAGTGCTATTTACGTTAAATGATCATGTAGATATAGCTAAAGATTTAGGTTTAAAAGGCGTTCATTTAGGCATAAGCGATATGAAACTCAGTGTTGCCAGAAAAATGCTGGGGCAAAACTGTTTGATAGGTGCAACGTGCAATACAATTAATGAGATTAAAAACAGATCTGTTCATAGCGATTATATTGGATTAGGGCCGTTTAGAGTTACATCAACAAAGAAAAATTTATCCCCCGTTTTAGGGTTGAAAGGATATAATAATGCTTTAGAATTTTGTAAAAAGGAAAAAATTGAGATACCTGTATTTGCTATAGGAGGTATTCGGTTGAGCGACTTAATCAAACTAAAAGAAACAGGTGTTTTTGGTATAGCGGCATCTGGTTTACTATGTGATTTAAAAGAGCAAAAAAAGAGAATTAACCAAATACAAGCTATCTTTGCGTAGCATTATGGAGGATAATTTAATTATAGCAGATAAAAAGTTTAAGTCTCGGTTATTTACTGGTACGGGTAAATTTAGGAGTGGTGACTTAATGAGGGATAGTTTACTAGAGTCGGAATCTGAATTAGTTACAATGGCTCTTAAGAGAATAGAGCTAAAGAAAGATGATCCTAATATTTTAAATTTCTTGAAGGATTTAAATATCTCTTTGCTGCCAAATACATCAGGCGTGAAAACAGCCAAAGAGGCAGTCTTTGCAGCTCAATTAGCTCGCGAAGCGCTGGAAACAAATTGGGTGAAGTTAGAGATACATCCAGATCCTAAATATTTATTGCCTGATCCTATTGAAACCTTAAAAGCAGCTGAAGAACTTGTTAAATTAGGTTTTATAGTGTTACCATACATCCACGCAGATCCTGTTTTGTGCAAACGATTAGAGGATGTAGGTGTTCAGACTGTAATGCCACTAGGAGCTCCAATAGGGTCTAACCTCGGTTTAAAAACAATAGATTTTCTTAAAATAATAATAAGTCAAAGTACTGTGCCTGTTATAGTCGATGCAGGGTTGGGATCTCCATCACATGCAGCCTTAGCGATGGAAATAGGTGCTGATGCCGTTCTTGTTAATACGGCCATAGCAGTATCTGAAAACCCAATTCAGTTAGCAAAGGCTTTTAAGTTAGCAGTTGAGGCTGGGAGGATTGCTTTTTTGAATCAAACCGCAACAGCTAATATTACGCTAAAAGCTCACGCAAGCAGTCCTTTAACCTCATTTTTAGATTAAATATGAGCTATCAAAACGAATTTGATACATTAGATTGGGGTGAGATAAGGGAGTCCATTTACAATAAAAATGAAACTCATGTTGTTTCTGCACTAAATAAAACTAAGCTAGATTTAAACGACTTTCAAGCCTTAATTAGTCCTGCGGCTGAAAACTATTTAGAGCAAATGGCTCAGAAAAGCAGAGAGCTAACATTGCAACGTTTTGGTAATACTATACAGTTATATATACCATTTTACTTGTCGAATGAATGTCAAAACATATGTACATATTGCGGTTTTAGTTTGGATGTAGATATTCCTAGAAAAACACTAAATCCATTAGAAATAAGAAAGGAAGCAGAGCATGTTAAGGGTTTGGGTTATGATCATATTCTTATTGTCACCGGGGAGGCAAACACTACAGTTGGGATTCACTATTTAAGTAAGGCAATTAAAATATTAAAAGAGTATTTTTCATATATTTCTGTAGAAGTTCAGCCGTTATCAACCGAAGAATACCAAACCCTAGAAAATTTAGGGGTTCAAGCTGTATTGGTTTATCAAGAAACATATCATAAAGCAGAGTACAAAAAGCATCATCCTAAAGGAAAAAAATCAAACTTTAATTTTCGATTAAAAACTCCAGAGCGAATTGGTGAAGCAAAAATTAATAAAATTGGTTTGGGTGTTTTAATTGGTTTAGAAGATTGGCGAACAGACTCTTTTTTTACGGCTTCTCATTTAAATTATTTAGAAAAGCATTATTGGACATCAAAATACGCGATCTCATTTCCTCGGTTAAGGCCTTGTGCAAATGAGCCAGACCCAAAGTCAATTATAACAGATAAGCAATTAGTTCAATTAATCTGTGCATACCGCTTGTTTAATCCTGAGTTAGATTTATCACTTTCAACTAGAGAGTCTGAAGTGTTCAGAAACAATGTTATTAAACTAGGTGTTACATCAATAAGTGCAGAGTCAAGTACCGAGCCAGGAGGGTATACAAATGGTAAAGAAAACTTAGAGCAGTTTGAAATAAATGACAAAAGAACAACTACAGAGTTTAAAGAAGTTATCATAAATCAAGGCTATGAGCCGGTTTTTAAAGATTGGGATCAATCTTTACATCAATAACATCTAGTTTAAATATTTAGCATATAATAGATATTCATTTAAATGATATCCTTATTTTTACGTAAACACAATAATTTAATGAGTAAAACACGAGTAGCAATAAACGGATTTGGAAGAATTGGAAGGATAACTGCGAGAGCAATTTTAACCAATCCTGAGCTTGAACTAGTTGCCATAAATGATATTGCGGATGCAAATACTATGGCTCATTTATTTAAATATGATTCTGTTCAAGGTAAATTTGATGGCACTATTGAGGTTGATGAAAAATCTTTGCTAATAAATGATAACATAGTTTATTTATATGCTTCAAAGAATCCTGAAGACCTTCCTTGGAAAGATTTAAAAATAGATGTAGTTGTGGAGTCTACAGGAATATTCAGAACACATGAAACCGCATCAAAGCATTTAAAAGCAGGAGCTAAAAAAGTAATTTTATCAGCTCCCCCTAAAGGAGATGGTATTAAACAAATTATTGTTGGCGTAAATGATAATACAATTGAATCTGCAGATGTTATAATTTCAAACGCATCATGTACTACAAATTGCGCTGCTCCTATTGTGAAAATTTTTAAAGATAATTTCACAATACAAAAAGCAATACTTACCACTACCCATGCTTACACAAGCGATCAAAGCCTGCAAGATGCGCCTCACTCAGATTTAAGAAGAGCAAGAGCAGCTGCCCAAAATATTATCCCTACTTCTACAGGTGCATCAGCGGCCCTTGAAAAAGTCTTTCCAGACTTATCGGGCTCATTAACCGGAACGGCATTACGAGTACCTGTTGCTGCTGGTTCAATTACCGAATTAACTTTTCTGTTAAAAGAACTGACAAGCAAAAATCAAGTAGATGAACTTGTAAAAATAGCATCAGAAAATGAATTTAAAGGTATTCTACAGTATACGAACGAACCATTAGTTTCTTCAGATATTATTGGAAACCCTCATTCCTCAGTTTTTGATTCAGAACTAACAACTGTAATGGGAAATTTAGTTAAAATTAGTTCTTGGTACGACAATGAGGTGGGGTATTCGAACCGCTTAGTAGACTTAATAATTAAATTAAAGAATATTCAAAACAATCATTAAAGGCAACCCATTTCTTGGGTTGTCGTTTTGCAATTAAATAACGTTTTAATTTGCCAAAATTAATATATACTTATATACTCTTTTTAATCACTCTTCTATTAGGAGCACGTGGATACTCACAGTGTCCAGGTATCACTACAACATTAACTCCTTCGTTTGTAGATTCTTGTGGTAGTGGTTCAGCAATAGATGTAGTTTTAACAAATAACTCCGTTGGTCCATCCGGCCCTTATGATTTTGATTTGTTTCAGGGCAGTACTTTTTTGGGTAATCCCGATTTAGGAGATCAAGTAACCGCTTCTATTAGTTCTTTAGGTACAACTGAGTTTACCCTTATTTATATTTCTGGAGGATGTGAAGACACAACCACCATTGAGGTTAATTATATTTCTCCTTCTGATGCCGCCAGCTTCACAATGAGTGATGCAGATAATATTGTTTGTCAAGGAAGTACGATTGAGTTTAATGATAATTCAATTGGCTCAGTAAACTCTTATGCGTGGGATTTTGGCAACGGGAATACCGCTTCAACTGCTGGCCCCCATAATATTGCTTACAATACGCTAGGTAATTATACAATTAGTTTAACGATCACCGGGAGTTGCGGTACAGATTCGTACACTCAACCATTAACAGTTAATGCTGGTACTGGTATTACAACAGTAATAGATGGAGATGATGGAACTGGAGATTTAAGAAATTGTTTGCCTTTCAATTCTACTACAACATCTCAAACGGTTTCTTTTACTAATGCAACAACAGGTGCGAGTAGTTATGTCTGGGACTTTGGAGATGGCACACCCCCACAAACATTTAATAACACAAATCCGGTAACTCATACATACAATACCTATGGTTCATTCACAGCAACCATGACTGCAGCTAATTCAGGATGTTCAGAAATAGACTCACTAAATGTAATTTTCGGAAGAAACCCAGTGGCTGCATTAGATGTAGTTGGTGGTTCTCCGGTATTTGGTTGTGAGCCATATGTTGTACAGCCTATTAATCAATCTTTAAACGGAGAGCAATATATTTGGGATTTTGGGGATGCTACCACAATTGATACCAACGTATTTCAAGCTCCGAGTAATGAATATGCAGATGGAGTGTTTGTAATTACACTCTCAACACTTAATTATTGCGATACAGTACAAGAAACATTTGCCCCTGTATTTGTAGCTCCATTACCAACTGCTAATTTTTCAACTAGTGCAGATTCCATTTGCCCTGGTGAAGAAGTTGTTTTTTATAATGCTTCAATAGATATGTCACCTGCGAACAATTTTATGTGGGATTTAGGTGACGGAACTATGGTAAATGACATACTCGTTCCTGACACTCACATTTACAATGTACCCGGTGTTTATACAGTAGAATTAATAGCAGGTGGCTTTTGCGGTAATGATACACTAGAAAGTGAAATCACTGTTTATGATATGCCTGCAGCTAATTTTAATATAGCCCCGTCAAGTGGTTGTATTCCTGGCCCTGGTGAGCTTGTAGTAAATAATACAAGTGCAGGTCAGTCATTACGGTATGAGTGGTATGTAAATAATAATCTGAATAGTAGTGTAGATACGCTAAATGAGGATTTTTTCTTGCCAGGGGTGTTGTCTTATGATATAAAGTTAATGGCAATAAGCCCTTGTGATACCAGTGTTAAAGAAATCACAGTTACTTATAATGCTGGTGCACAAGCCAATTTTTCGCTAAGTTCTGCAGGCATATGTCAAGATGAAAGTGTGGTTTTTACAGATGCCTCTCTTGGAAATAGTCTCTCATATAGCTGGGATTTTGGAGGAGGAAATACAGCTACAACTGAAGGGCCACATACAGTTCCTTTCTCTTCAGTTGGTGTGCTACCAATACAATTAATTGTATCTGGTGTTTGCGGTAACGATACTGTAATTAAAAATATAACAGTCAAAGAATCACCTACAAGTGTGATAATACCTGATGATACTGAAATTTGCCTAGGAGAATACGTGGTATTTGAAAATAACTCTACTCCTGGTTCAACTTTTAATTGGACTTTTGAAGGAGGTAACCCTGGTGTTTTTAATGCACTAAAGCCGGACAGCGTTCAATTTAATGTTGACGGAACAAATAACGTCCAACTAATTAGTACACTAAATGGATGTGAAGATACTAGCAATGTTTTTATTGTTGTAAGAAATAAACCAACGGTTAATTTTGTAAGCTCAGTATCTCAAGGATGTAGCCCTTTAGAAGTTGGTTTTGCAAATGGTAGTATTGCAACTGCTGGGAATCAATATAGTTGGAATTTCAATAATGGTAATACCTCCTCCTTACAAGATCCTTTAAGTGAGTTGTTTATTAATAATTCTAATTCAGTTGATTCTATATATGAAGTAACATTAACTGTTCAAAATACTTTTGGCTGTGTTGATAGCGTCACAAAATCTATTACGGTAAACCCATTGCCGTTGGCAGGCTTTTTTCAGAGCGTTGATACTGCTTGTGCTGTTGAACCCATTCAATTTACAGATACATCAACCGGTGCTGTAACTTACACATGGAACTTTGGTGATAATTCATCTAGTGCAAGTACTAACCCCGTTCATTTATACCCTGGTTTTGGAAACTATGACGTAACACAGGTTATCTTTAACGCTCAAGGATGTGCAGATACAACAGTTTCTACCGTTTTTATAGATTCAGTGCCAGAGGTGAGCTTTGTTTTTGAAGGATTATGTTTAGGGGATAGTACCGAATTTGAAGAAACAACAATAGGAGTTACAAGCTTTGTATGGAACTTTGATGATGGTACCATTTTAAATAACCAATCGAACCCAAAAAATAAGTTTTTAACCGAAGGAACATATAACGTTAGTTTGGTAGGATCAAATGATGTTGGATGTACAGATACTGCTTTTCAGAATGTAATTATTTCACCAATACCGGAAGCAGGTTTTGAATGGGAAAACAATTGCTTTGGTGAAGTAGTAATGTTTGCAGATACCTCGTTAAATAATCCTATAGATTGGGAATGGAATTTTGGTGATGGTTCCACTGTTGATCTTAACCCAAACCCTTCACATTCATTTCCGTCAGCGGGTACATATGATATTCAGTTAGTTGTTTCAAACGGATTAAGTTGTATAGATACATTAAAGCAAACCATTGAAATTGATAGTTTACCTACAGCAGATTTTACATTTAACAATGTATGTGAAAATGACACCATGTTTTTCTCAAATACAAGTACATTCTCTCCAGATGTTTTTGTTTGGAATTTTGGTGATGGTACAATTATAGCTTCCGATACAAATAGTCATGTGTTTAGTACTGGCAATAATTACAATGTTACATTAGTAGCAGGTTATTCTCAATCACAATGTTACGACACTGTAAGTAAGCCAATAGAAATTTATACAAGAGCAATTCCTGATTTTACATTTGATACCGCTTGTTATCTTCAAGAAACAGCTTTTAATGATGAAACAACAAATAATCCTGTAGTTTGGAAATGGAAATTCGGAGACTCAGGAGGATCAATTAGCTCTGTTCAAAACCCAGCCTATAACTATACAGATGGGGTAGGAGTATACAATGCAACGCTTATAGTTGAAACAGTAGAAGGGTGTGAAGATTCTGTAAATAAATCTGTAGTCGTAAATGAATTGCCTACATCTGCATTTGTAGTTGATAGTATCTGTCTAAAAACTTCAACAACTCTAACAAACAATTCATCTGCGGATGTTGTTGCTTGGAATTGGAATTTTGGAGATGGAGGCCTTTCTTCATCACTTGGCAGTACCACTCATCTTTATCAAACGGATGGTACTTTTAATGTGCAATTAGTTGTTGAAAATAGTTTTGGTTGTACAGATACATCCTCTCAAACTGCAATCGTATACGAGCTTCCTAAACCCGGTTTCGTGTCAGATACGGCATGTTATTTATCAGCTACAATGTTAACAGACACCTCTCAATTAGCAACAAGCTGGGAATATTTTTTTAATGATGGAAGCGGAACAACAAGTTCACTACAAAATCCTAATTATGTATTTGCTACAAGTGGCACTTTTAATGTAAAGCAAATAGTTACAAGCGATAATCAGTGTGTTGATTCAGTAACGGCATTGGTAGTAGTAAAAGTAAGACCAGAAGCCAGCTTTAGTTATACTGCAGCCTGCGCTAAAGACAGTACGTTTTTTACACAAAATACTCAAGGCAATGTTATTGAGTGGATATGGAATTATGGGGTCACAAACGATTTAGACACAAGTGAAAATGGAGCTTTCAGCTATGAAACTGGCGGTAACTACAATGTGAGTTTGTTTGTAGAAAATAATGTTGGATGTAAGGATACCTTAATTGAAGGAATTACGGCCTACACCAGACCTTCCGCAAACTTTGTTGCTGATACGGTTTGTTTGGGCGATATAACAACATTTCAAAATACATCTTCAGATATTTATCCACTCGTATTTTTTGAATGGAGTTTTGGTGATAATATAAACACATCATATGCAGAGAGTCCAACTTATATTTATCAAGACTCAGGAGTTTTTAATGTTGAGTTAATTGTAACTAACGATAAGGGGTGTGATACTTCCTTTTTTAAAGATGTTCTTGTTAAATATACTCCAGAAGTAGATTTTACTGCAGATACAGTTTGTGCTGGAGTACCTACTACTTTTAATGTTTCGGGAAGTAACTTATCTGAATGGATATGGGATTATGGGGATGCTACTCCTTTAGATACTACAAGTGATAACCCTAATCAACATTTGTATGCAGAAGGAGGAACTTATTTTGTTTCACTAGAAGGTAATACTGAAGGATGTTCTGATAAGCAATTTAAGGTTGTAAAAGTTAATAGTACAGTAGAGGCAGAAATTTATTTCGAGACAGCTTGTTTTGGTGAGTTAACCTCATTTGCTGATTCCTCGGAAGTACTCTCGGGTTCAATAAGTACTTCAACTTGGAATTTTAATGATGGAACTCCTCAAGAAATGGGGTCTACGGTAGAGCATTTGTTTCCTTCTAATGATACATTTAATGTCTCACTAGTTGTAGTAACTGATGAAGGATGTTCCGACTCAACTACAGCAGAGGTTGTTTTAAATGCTCTTCCAATTGCAGGATTTAATTTGGTACAGGATAACTATTGCTCAAATGCAATAACTACTGTAAACGATACTTCTCAAATTGCTGAAGGCACAATTGTTAGTTGGGATTGGGATTTTGGAGATGGTAATATAGCAAATCTTCCAATCTCGAGTAATGAGTATTTGAATTATGGTGCTTATGAAATTAAACTTACAGTAACATCAGATAAAGGGTGTACAGATAGCATAGTAGATCAAATAGAAGTGTTCGCTTCACCTGTAGCCGATTTTAGAAATAATGTTACTTGTTCAAATGGCATTACTGAGTTTAATGATTTATCTACCATAGAAGATCCAACAGCTACAATAGATGAGTGGTTTTGGAATTTTGGCGATGGCAGTCTAGATTCAATAGCTTCTCCTGAACACCAATATGATTTATTGGTAGATAGTGTTTTAGCTCAGTTAGTAGTAGTGTCTAATCAAGGGTGCTCAGACACCATTAATCAGTTTGTTAAATTTTATCCCAATCCTGTTTTAAATTTTAGAGCAATAAACGCTAAAGGATGTGCACCATTTAATACATTGTTTGAAGATCAGTCTGTAGTACCTGGGGTTGGTACTGTAACAAATTGGTTATGGGATTTTGGTGATGGATTGTTTTCTCTTGAACAAAACCCAAGTCACATCTATTCCGATTCAGGGGCTTACCAAGTGGCATTAACTGTAACAACTTCCACTGGGTGTAATGTGAAAGATACGCTTGATTATTTGGTTGAGGTAGAGCCAGCGCCATTGGTTGACTTTACTTGGTTACCGAACGATCGTGAAATAACTATTCTCGATCCTGCAATAGAGTTAATTGATTTACAATTAGATAGTAACAATATGAGCGCTTGGATTATTGATGACTTGGAATCTTTACCGAGTGAAGAAAATGTTTATACGTTCATTGATACAGGTGTACATCAAATTACGCAAATAGTCTCTAACCCATTTGGTTGTAAAAATTCCTTAACAAAAGAAATTTATATAGCTCCCGTTTTTACCTTTTATATACCAACTGCATTTAGTCCTAATAAAGATGGTTCTAATGAACGCTTTATAGGTACAGGAATGAATGTTAGAGCTATGAAAATGGAGATATACAATAGGGGAGGATTATTGATTTTTGAATCTTACGATTCTAAAGTTGGATGGGATGGAACGGCTTTTGGTACAAATAAACCGATGCCTCAAGCTGCTTATAACTATCAAATATTCGTAACTGATATTTGGGGTAATGAGCACTATTTTAAGGATAAAGTGATTTTATTGAGATAAAAAGTCAATTTTTTTTTGCGGAATATGAATAATATACTAATTTCGTATTCTAATCAATTGGCCCATTCGTCTAGGGGTTAGGACATCAGGTTTTCATCCTGGAAACAGGGGTTCGATTCCCCTATGGGCTACAAAAGAGTTTTAACTAACTAAGTTAAAACTCTTTTTTTTTGTTTTAATTTAATTTAAAGCAGGTGAGTACCTCAAATTTGTTAATGAGAGTATTTAAAGAATATTAAATAAAAGTTATAGAGTTAATAAAATAGAAATAATATAAAATGACCCGATTATTATTTATAGCTATTTCGCTGGTGAGTATTTCTTGCATAAACAGATCCAAATCTTCAGCACCCAATTTTCCTTATAATCTTAAAAAAGTAACAAACAAAATTAAACTACCGAACGAATTAGATGAAATATCTGGATTAGCCTACGTAGGAAGCAATATTTTATATTGTATAAATGATGAGAAAGGCAAAATTTACGTCTTAAATGTAAAGGAAAATGAAATTCTCAGCGAGATAGAATTTGGTAAAAATCAAGACTATGAAGGCATAACCGTTGTCGAAAACATTGTTTATGTAGCTAAAAATACGGGTAATTTGTATGAGGTGAAAGGACTAAAAGAGGGTAATGTTACTACAAAGAAAATTGAAGGGTTTTTAAATTCCGACAATGATGTAGAAGGACTTTGCTATTCTGAAGAATTAAATGCGCTCTTTCTCGCATGTAAAGACAGACCGGGTAAACAAAAAGATGATTTCAAAGGAAGTAAAGCTGTATACAAGTTTGATTTAAGCACGGGTAAGGTAGAGGAAGAACCTCAATTTTTGATCAACTTAGATGCTGTAAGGGATTTAAAAAGATCTGGAAATACTCAAAGACTATATGATAAATTTTTGGAGAAATCTGGTAAAGGTAACGCTACTTTTAATCCGTCTGGAATAGCTATTCATCCGATAACAAAAAGGGTGTATATATTATCATCTGTTGGTAACACGTTAGTAGTACTAAATAGCGATGGAGCTTTACATACAGCCGTGCACCTTGATGGAGACAAGTTTAAGCAACCCGAGGGAATTACTTTTGATGAGTTAGGGAATATGTATATATCTAACGAAGCTAGGGGAGGTAAGGCAAATGTTTTATTTTTTGAGTACAATAAAGTGAACTAAATGGATTTAAAGGAGATACTAAAGAATGCAGAGTTGTATGTTGTTAAACTGTTTAAGGAGTCAACCAGTGATCGGTTGCCTTATCATAATCTTAAGCACACAATAGATGTTGTAAATAATGCAAAAGAAATTGCAAAAAATTCGGATGTCTCTAAAAGCGACAAGTATGTATTGTTAATAGCTGCCTGGTTTCACGATACAGGGTACTTATCCAGCTATAATAATCATGAGGATGAGAGTGTTAAACTGTGTTCGGCTTTTTTAGCTAGTTTAGAATGTGATCCTGAAGTTATCGATAAAATAAGCTCAATTATTAATGCAACTAAACATCCCCAAACTCCAAATAATCTTTTAGAAGGAATTATTTGTGATGCTGACTTATTATCTATTGGAAAGAAAAAATATTTTGATACCTCAGAGTTATTACGAATAGAGTGGGGATTAAAAAACGCAATGCCAGCGTCCTACCAGTGGCCTGATTCAGAGATAGATTTTTTAATAAGACATAAGTTTTTCACTCAGTACGCAATTAGAGAATACTCAGTACGAAAAAATAAAAATATAATTAAATTAAGAGCAATTAAATCTGATTTAATAGCACAAGAGAAAAAAAGAAAAGCAAAAAAAATATTAAAGGAGAGAAAGAATAACATTCCATCAAGGGGAGTTGAGACGCTATTTAGAGTTGCATTTAGAAACCATATGGATTTAAGTTCAATAGCCGATAACAAAGCAAATATTATGTTAAGCATAAATGCAATTATACTTTCAATTTCGTTTTCAACTTTGTTTAGGCACTTTGACGACAATCCTTACTTAATAATTCCTTCTATACTATTAGTTACAGTTTGTATTATAACCATTGTATTTGCTACATTATCAACCTCTCCAAAAGTAAAAAAAGACCCTGATCGCGAAGTAAGTATTAAAAGGGAGAACCCACTTTTTTTTGGTAATTTTCATAAATACCCTTATCATAGTTTCGAAGAAAAAATATGGGATTTGATGGCAGATAAGAAGGATTTGTACGGTTCACTTATGCTAGATCTACATGAATTGGGTAGCGTATTGCACCACAAATATAGGTTTTTAAAAATCTGTTACAATACGTTTATGTATGGGATGATTGTTGTGGTGATTACATTTGTAGTATCGTTCTTTATACTTTAAAGATTACGAATGAAATTCAAACCGTGTATGTTCTTTATCCCTGATATTTCAGGGTTTACTAAGTTTATAAATAACGTTAGTAAAGAGCATAGTGCCCATCTTATTTCTGAATTATTAGAAATTATCATTGACTCAAACATTCTTAATTTAAAAGTGTCTGAAATAGAGGGGGATGCAGTGTTCTTCTATAGAATGGGTAAAGAACCTACGTTTGAAGAACTTATTCAACAAGTAGAAGTTACTTATTTAGCATTTCATAGGTATTTACAGCTTTATACGGGGGATAGGATTTGTCAATGTGGTAGCTACTCCACCACCCCTGATTTAGAGATAAAATTTGTTTACCACTATGGCAAGTCATTTTTAAAAACAATTAGAAATCATCAGCAATTATTAGGCCCTGATGTAACACTTGCTCACCGATTGCTAAAAAACAATATTAATTCCAATGAATATTTGGTAATGACAAATGTTCCAGTTACCTCTAGGGATTTAAGGGAGGATAAAAAATTTGAAATACTTATTGGCGAATGCCAGTTAGATGACTACGGAACTCTCTGTTATAGTTACATAACCTTAAATCATTTGAAATCCTCAATAACTAAACCACATGAGGATCTGGAGGTTTTGAGTACATCTAATAAAATTTCTGCCTCAGTAAGCATAGAGAGAAATTTTTTAGATATTCACAACGTTGTTAATAATGAAAGCTTGAAAATACATTGGATTTATGGCTTAAGAGCTGTTAAAGATTACAGTAAAGGCCTTGGAGTTTATGATCCCAGAAACCAATATTTAAAAGAGATAATAGAAATGAACCTTCATGTGGTTTATCAAAACCCAGAAGACGGGGTTATTAGTTATGTAAACAAATGTAAGCGCTTTAGTAAGTTTGCGCCATTAAGAATTGAAATACTAATAGAGAAAAAAAGTGAGTCTTTAAGTGAGGTTACAATGAATATTACATATTCATTCAAGAAAAAATTTCTACAAATAACAGATTTACCACTTAAACTCATGCTTGCGCTTATGTCCAAAATATCACTTCTAAAGTTAAATAGATATATGTTAAAGCAATAAATAGAAATGTCGGAAAACAGTTTCTTCAAAATATCAGCTTTCTTTATCAGCCTGTCCATAACAATATGTGAAGGTGCTAGTGCACAAACACTTACACCACATTCCAATATAATTGATCTTCAGGCAAATGGGATATGTGATTCAAACGGCTATTGTCAGCCAGGCATTGAAGGACTAAGTAGGCCCAAAGGGATTATTTTCAATTACAAAAACGTATTGAATTATTCAATAAATTCAGAATTTAATGATAAGCAATATTCTGAGGAAATCACCAGAGACAGAGTATCACAATTTAAGATTAGATTGCCCGTATTATTAAAACCTAGTTTTAAATTTTTAATGGGATTTGAATATTCTGGCCAAAAATATAAGTTCAAAGATAATCTTAGAACAGACAATGATTTCTTTGTACTTCTTAACCGCAAGCCACTCCAAACTCTGGCACTAAAATTTTATACAATAAAAGCGTTTAAGCCAAATAAATACCTAGCCGCTAGAGTAGGTTTTAGATTAAGTGGAGATTACGCAAATAAGCTAGAAAATCCATTACTTGATTATTTAAGAGCCTCCGCAACAGTGCTATATGGTTTCAAGCTATCAAGAGATTTAACGTGGGGCGCGGGTTTAAGTTTCAGCTATACCTTTGGAAGACGAATATTACTGCCCATACTATCGTATGAAAAAAGGTTTAACGACTATTTAAGCATAGAGCTTGCATTGCCCTATAAAATTGAGTTAAGATACGGTATTAATCCATCAAATATTTTGCTTTTCGTCAATCGAGTTTCTGGCGATAGATATAACATTTATATGCCAACAATTTCATCTGAAAATTTATACTTAGAAAGTTCCTCCTTTATCAGTAAAATACGATTTGAGAAAGAAATTTACGATTTTCTATGGGGTGGAATTGACATAGGCTACCGCAGAAATGTTGAATTTGGAATCTCAACTGAAAATAATTTCCAGAGAAGAAATAATCCGTTATTTACAAACAGATTAACCGATGGTTTAATATTAAATACTAGCATTTTTCTTGTTCCTCCAAAAAAATTTAAACAAAAATGATAAAGTCATTCATAACATCTTTAATAGCTTTCTTATCAATTTTTAATACAGTCAATAGTCAAAAGCCACACTATAGTGAGAAAGACTATTTACTAAACTTAGATACTTTTGCAGCGCCAGTACAACACACTGTGTTTTTAATTGGGGATGGTGGTGCAACATCTAAAATAGAATATTCAGGAGTAAATCTATTGAATGACCACCTTAAAACCGCATCAAAAAATAGTACCGTAGTATATTTAGGTGATAACGTATACTCTCATGGTCTTCCACCCGATGATGGTTCAGAGGAAAGAATAAATGCCGAAAAAAACTTAAATGAACAAATTGATGCCACTAAAGGATTTGATGGAAATGTAGTTTTTATACCTGGTAACCACGATTGGAACTTATGGTCAAAAGGCGGATGGGAATATGTTGAAAGGGAGGAGGCTTATGTTGAAAAAAGACTAAATAAAGGAAATACATTTTTGCCTGATGGCGCATGTCCAGGACCTGTAGAAGTTAAATTGAGTGATGATGTTATACTTATAGTTGTTGATACTCAATGGTGGTTACACAAGTGGGAAAAGCCTAGAGGCAAAAAGGATGGGTGTAAAGTGAGTTCAGAAGCAGAACTTATTCAGCGCCTTAAAAATATAATCGATAATAATGCTGATAAGCAAATTTTAATTACAGCCCATCATCCAATCATAAGTAATGGTAGTCATGGAGGATTTACAAGCTGGAAGGAACACCTTTTTCCATTCAGTATAAAAAAGCCAAAAATATACCTGCCTCTACCTATAGTAGGATCAATTTTTCCTCTCTATCGCAAATTTATTTCTCACAGACAAGATATAGGTAACCCGCGATATACTCTTATGAAAAATGCTTTTTTAGAAGCGTTTAAAAACCATCCTAATTTGATTTATGCAGCTGGTCACGATCATAATTTACAATATTTCCAGAAAGAAAGATTCCATCATATTGTTAGTGGTTCAGCATGTAAAACAAAATATCTAAAAAAAGGAAATGGCGCTAAATTTACCTATGAGCAGCAGGGCTATTCAAAACTTAGTTATTTAGAAAATGGCGATGCCTGGTTAGAATTTTGGGCGGTTAAGTCAACAAAAGAACCTAGTGAAGAACTTGTATATCGAGAAAAAATAATTAAAGGGATAATTCAAGCACCAGATTCAGTAGAATACGATTTTCGAGACAGTACAATTACCTTGGCCGCAGATGATAAATTTGAGGCGGGTAAAATTAAACGCTTATTTTTAGGAGATCATTACAGGGATGCTTGGTTAACACCAGTTGAGGTGCCTCTCATTGATCTTAAAACAGTTGAGGGAGGATTAACTCCAGTAAAACTCGGAGGTGGAAAGCAAACTAAATCATTAAGGTTAGAAAATGATATAGGAGATCAGTTCGTATTAAGATCAATTAAAAAAGACCCAACCAAAACGTTAGATAGCGATTTGATGGATACATGGATTGGAGATTTCGTGAACGATCAAGTTTCGATGGCACATCCATACGGAGCATTTGTAATTGCTCCATTAGCTGAGGCTGCCGGTATTTATCATAAAAAATCAAAGCTTGTTTATGTTCCAGATGATCCACAGCTTGGCAAGTTTAGAGATATCTATAAAAATACTCTGGCATTGTTTGAGCAAAGAGCTAATAGAGATTTAACCGATGTGAGTAATTTCGGATTTGCAGATGAAGGAGTAAGCACTACAGAATTACTCGAAGACATCCATAAGAGCAATGATAATTTAGTAGATGAAAAAAACGTTCTTATTAACAGGCTATTTGATATTTGGGTGGGAGACTGGGATAGGCATGAAGATCAATGGAGATGGGCCAGGTTTGATTGTGATGGTGAAAACAAAGTTTGTAATGAAATAAAAGGTTACACTTCAAATGATGGAGATGTTTACAGACCAATCCCCAGAGATAGAGATCAAGTTTTTGATAAAATAGACGGCATAGTACCGTGGTTAGCTACCAGAGATTGGGGTATGCCTAAAATGTATAGTTTTAATCACAAAATAAAGCGAATTGACAACTTAACTATTAACGGAAGGTCATTTGATAGAAAATTTTTAACTCGCTTGACAGAAAAACAATGGATCGATATTTCGACAGAGCTACAGCAAAATTTAAGCGATGAAGTCATAAATAATGCAATTCAACAGTTTCCTGAGCAAATCTACAAGTTAAATGGAGAGGAGATTACCTCAAAACTTAAACAAAGAAGAGATGATATTGTGAAGTATGCCAAGGAGTATTATAATCTGCTGGCCGAAGAAGTTGAAGTTTTAGGGAGTGATAAAAAAGAACTCTTCGAAATTGTGAGAATGCAGAATGGAAATACTAGTGTAAATGTTTATAGAAAGTCAAAGGATGACGAGCAAAAAAACTTGTTTTATAGTAGAGAATTCAAAAAAAGCGAAACCAAAGAAATCAGAATTTATGGATTCGGCAATGACGATAAATTTCACGTAACCGGAAGCGGAAAGCAAGGTATTTTAGTCCGGCTAATTGGCGGAGACGGTGCGGACGAAGTTTTTGATAACTCACAAGTAGATGGTATTAGAAAAAAAACGATGGTGTACGATACTGAAGGCACTAAAATTCAGGGAGGATCAGAAACTAAAGAGAAACTGAAAAAAGAATCTGATGTCAACTTATATACAGACGAAAGATTTGTGGAAGACAAAATAATACCTGTCCCAGCCTATGGATTTAATGTAGATGATGGCTTGTTTTTAGGTCTAGGTGCAATAATCCAAAAGCACGACTGGAGAAAAAAACCACGTTCAATAGATTTAACTATAAAAGGGGCAAAAGCTCTTAAAACTGATGCTTATTCATTCCTTGCTCAAGGTAATTTGTTTAACCTATTTGGCAAAAATGACCTTCACATTGACGTTCGAATTTTGTCGCCTAATGGAAATACTAATTTCTATGGTTTAGGAAACGAAACCAAAGTTCTAAACAGTAATCCTTCTTTCTATAACTATAGGTTTAATCAAGCCAATATCTTTATAGCGTCACAAAGGAGAATTTCAAAAGCCAAAACATTTAGAATAGGACCGTTATATCAATTTGTAAATGTTAAACCAGAAAATGATAAGTTTATATCATCGCCATCCTCCAATTTAGATAATGTTGCGTTTGACGCTGCCAGTCTTTTAGGCCTACAATTCCAATACAATTACAACACTGTAAACAGTGAAACTGCTCCTACAAAAGGAATTTTCTGGGAAACTTCAGGTAATTATTTATATAATTCAGCCTACAAAAGAGGAAATAGCAAATTAGAATCCCAATTGGGTATTTTCATATCAGGTAACATGAAAATTAAACCAACTTTGGCGGTTCGTTTTGGTGGTTCAACAATATTAGGGGAATATGCCTTCTATCAAGCAGGTTCATTAGGGGGGAGAACATTAAATATTAATCAAGGTAACTTAAGAGGGTACAGAAGATTTAGGTTTTCTGGAAGATCAGTGTTGTTTAACAACATTGATTTAAGAATTAAACTAGTAAGTTTCAGAACGTACTTATTTCCCTCGTCCTTAGGAATATTAACTTATTTAGATAATGGTAAAGTTTTTATAGAAAATGAGAATTCATCAAAATGGCACGGTAGCTACGGTGGTGGAGTTTGGGCAACACCTTTCAAGAGATCTGTTATCTCTGCTATATACCAAATATCAAATGAAGAGAATCTATTTAACGTAAATATGAGCTTTTTGTTTTAAAGCGGTCACACATCTAGTATTTAGCTAGCTTTAATTACAATTCAATTGACCTTGTAAAAGTTAGGATGTTGATGATAAAAACTGCCTGTCTAGTTAGACGGCAAAGTTGAAATAAATGATCAGATTTTTTGCTAGATCAAGAAAAACTCAATTTTAGCTTACAATATTCTTCTCCCCACAGTTGTAACAAAAATTATCTGAAATAAGTACTTTGCTTCTACATTGTGAACACTGAATTTTTCCTTTTTCTTTGTGAAGTTCGCTACTAACAATTCCTGTAGGGATGGCTATTATTGCATAACCAATTATCATCGAAAAACTCGCTATAAATTTACCAAGTACTGTCTCTGGAGCTATATCTCCATACCCAACTGTTGTCACAGTGACTATTGCCCAATAAATACTTTCTGGAATAGACGTAAATCCATGATCAGTTCCCTCAACCACATACATAATTGTTCCTAACACACAAACAACAGTTAAAATAAAAGAAAAGAATACGATAATTTTATTTTTACTAGCCATTATAGCATCGCCAAGCTTCGCTCCCTCACCAGTAAATTGATTCAAGTTTAGTACTTTGAAAGCCCTTAGTAGCCTTAAAATTCTAATAGCTCTTAAAAATCGGTAACCATTGTAAAAAATGCCAACATAGGTAGGTAAAATTGAAAGTAAATCAATTATCCCCCAAAAACTCCAGATGTATTTTAAGGGCTTAGGGCTGATATAAATTCTTACTAGGTACTCAAGTGTGAAGAAGATTGTAAATGCAATTTCGGCAACGTGAAAAAATGAGCCATATGATGAATCTAAGCTAGGAATGCTTTCTAGCATTACGAAAGCAACACTAACTAAAATGATAATTAACAGGGTAATATCAAACTTCCTACCTATAGGAGTGTCTGTTCCGAAAATTATGCTATTCAGTTTTTCTTTATTCAAAATTCAAAGTATTTTGTGTTGGGTATGAAAAGGGAGGTGGGTCGATAAAAACAACAAATAACTTATTAAACAAAACATTGTTATTGTTTATATAATTTTTTAGAGTTTTTCATAATGTAAAAATACGCCCGGAAGGATTCGAACCCTCAACCACCAGAGCCGAAATCTGGTATTCTATCCAGTTGAACTACGGGCGTAAGTATTTTTTCAAATGTACTAATACTATTTCAAATATTAATTTAATTCATACAATGCAATTAATAAATGGTTAGATAATCTTCAATTTTGTATATTTATTATAATGGTTTTTTCTAATCAAATTTCATTTTTATTAGCATTCTGCTTAATCTTAACTTTAGTTGCTTGTGACCAAGCCAATGATTCGGCTAATATCAATGGTTTTTTAGTAAAAGAATCAGTTCAAGGAACGGGTGGGGTATTCACTGAAAACCAAATAGCTTCACCAAATTCCGCTGCTAATTTACAAGATGTTAATAATAATGATAAAAAGTCTAACAACGAACCTGTCCTTTCACTCAAAAGAAAAATTTCATATAAGAAGGCACTGGCCTGTCCTAAAATTTCGCCCAACGGAAAATTTTTAATAGCAACAACCGAAGGTAATTATGGGATTTACATTTTTGATAATACCACTTCTTCTTTAATTGGTAGTGTAAAAGAAAATAGCAGAATAGGGTTTAATAGCTACTGGAGTAATGATAGCGATGTCATTTTTTACAAAGAAAAAGTGAATAACAACTGGAAGGTTTACACGTATTCTATTACTGCAAAACAAACAAAAGAACTAACAGCTGTTGATCATAGAACAATTCAAAGTTTAGCTTCGGCACAAGATGCAAATGATCCCCTATTGTTTATAAATGAAAATTTACAGATATCAAAAACTACCTCTAACTCAACAAATTCTGTGGTGATTACTAAAAATCAATCTCAGTATTACAACCCAATATTATCTCCCAAAAAAGATTACGTGCTAGTTCATTCTGGAAGCATGATTAATTTATTAGAGCTAGAAACCGGTGATGAGACAAGCTTAGTTCAAGGTATAGCAACCGCATGGCATCCTAACAAAAATGGATTTATTTATTTTTTAGACGAGACAAATGACGGTCACAGTACATCAGGATCAGAAGTTTATTATTATAATTTAAGCACAAGAACATCTAAAAACTTAACCAAAACCCCTTACATTACTGAAATGTGGCCATCTATTAGCGGTGATGGAAAGTTACTTACCTGTGAAGATGAAAAAACGGGCAATGTACTGGTTTACACTTTAAATATACTTGATGATTAATAAAATTTTAATACTTTTTACGCTTATAATCGCTTCGTTTAGCAGCAATTCTCAAACTATTGTAGTTTTAGATGCTGGACATGGCTACAATAACGATTGCACTAACGGGGATGGAAGAACAGATACTGAAATTAATACAGCTTTTGCTGTCAGCGGTAAGCTGAAAAACAAAATAGATGATGAATGCAATTGGCAGGTTTATCTAACACGACCTACGAATGATTGCGGAAGTTGGATTAGCTTAGCTCAGAGATACACCATGGCAAATAACTGGGATGCAGATGCATTTATTAGCGTACATTGTAATGCTGGAGGAGGGACTGGTACAGAAACTTTTTGGTGTGAATTAGCCGGTCAGCCGGATGATGAAGACGAACTATTTGCAACCATTATTCAGGCTAATATGGTAGAAAAAGGAGATTGGGTAGATAGAAGAGTTGTAGAAGACG
Source organism: Flavobacteriales bacterium (assembly GCA_020628935.1). Taxonomy (GTDB): domain Bacteria; phylum Bacteroidota; class Bacteroidia; order Flavobacteriales_G; family JALEGO01; genus JAHDEG01. The sequence continues at coordinate 59,483 of JAHDEG010000009.1, read as the reverse complement.
ATGACTACCTGTCGTTTCATTTAGGAGTTTTAAAAAACCTAAATATGTATGGTTGTTTAAGTGAAATTGGGTTTGTAGATTTCCCTGCGGACAAACCCAAATTATTAGATCCATTGTGGAGAGACAGTTTTGCCTTAGCTTATTACGATGCCTTACAAGATTTTTTAGATGTCACATGTACAGGACCAAGTACAGATAATTCATTTATTTGTACTGAAGCAATAAATGCAAATTGTGGAGTTTGGTATTCTGATACAGCAAGCAGTTCTTTCTCTAAAGCCGATCAATATAACTGTAGTCAATCAGTTTATCAAGGGCCTGATCGCATACATCAGGTAATTCTCAGTGATTCGGGACAAATTACTGCAACTATAAAAAATTATGCAGGAAACCTTGATGTTTTAATTCTTAATGATTGTTCTCCAGATAGCTGTGTGGGAGGGATATCGTATAATTCAGCAACGCTAAATAATGCTGCTCCAGGTACGTACTATGTAGTAGTAGATGGAGCTGATGGATCAGGCAGTAGTTATGATCTCATGGTGAATTGTTCAGATAAAGCAGATTTATATCCCGATTTTATATCTATTTCATCCTCTTTTGTAGGTGTTAATGAACCTGTTCAAGTTAATTGGAATATGTATAACTTAGGTTACGCACCAGTAAACAACGCACCATACAGGATTTTATACTCTACCGACTCTGTAGTTTCACAAGACGATGAAGTTTTAGTTTCAGGTGCATTTCCTATACTGTTTGGTGGGAAAGTAAGTGTGTTTCAGACCGAAGTATCATTACCTCAAGAGGCAAACGGAGAATCGTTTTTAATTATTGAGTTAGACAATAATAATGTATCAATTGAAAGTGACGAGAGTAACAACACTGTTTATATACCTATTACAGTTTCTATTACAGTACCTTCGACTAAATCAACATCTTTTATCGAGAAAAGCCTGCAGGTATACCCGAATCCTTCAAGCACGCTACTAAGTATTAATTTTGAGGATGAATTAGTTTTTGCAAATGTAGAACTTAGATCAATAACTGGTTCACAGGTGTATGCTGGTCAATATAATAATAAGCAATTGGAGATACAAACAGCTAATTTTTCTGATGGTATTTATATCTTAAGTATTCAAGGTAGCGATGTAAATATTAGCAAAAAAATAATAATTAAACATTAATCGTTGGCCTACTTTTACCTAAAAGCTTTTCATATAATTTTTGTTGTAACCTGGTTTGCCGGGCTTTTTTACATAGTGAGGTTGTTTATTTACCACACTCAGGCAAATGAACTCGAAGAGCCAGAAAAGTCTATATTAAAAAAACAGTTCAAGATAATGGAAAAGAGACTCTGGTTCGGAATAACCTATCCTTCAATGATCTTAACTGTTATTTTGGGTTTTATTTTATTGCATCTACTTAATTATTGGTCTCAGCCTTTTATGCACTTAAAATTGTTTTTTGTGTTTTTGTTAATAGCATATCACTTTTTTTGTGGGTATGTATATAAGTCCCTTCAGAACGAAAACTATGTATTGTCATCCTTTCAACTAAGAATTTGGAATGAGTTGGCTTCAGTTTTTCTAGTCGCAATAGTTTTTATTATTGTATTTAAAGCAGCAATATTCACCTCATGGATTGGGGTAGTGTTTGCACTTTTCTTTTCTGTTATAATGATTGCCGTTTATTTAGCGAAAAAGAAGCGCGACCAAAAGAACCCTTAGTTAACTACATTGTTACCCTAAAAAATATTTTGTGAGAACCGAACCCATTATCTTTTTATCTACAGTTATCGTATTTCTTTTTTTAGTAGATGTATATGCGTTTAAAGGCATTCGTCAGCTTTTAAAGACATTAGATTCAGCAAATGTCAGAAAAGGAATTACAACAATTTATTGGTTGTTCTCATTTGTTATTTATGGAGGATTCATATTTATGATGATGAATATGGATTTACGTCCAAGCCCTAAAGGCAGTGCGGTATTTAACTTGTTTATGGGGTTAGCAATACTTTCATTGGTGCCAAAACTAATATTTTTAGGTTTTCATTTTTTGGAAGATGTGGGATTCTTAACAATGAAAGTTGGTGCTAAAATTAGTTCAAACTCAGGTCAGCCTATTTCAAGATCCTCCTTTCTTACAAAAATCGGTCTTTTGGTAGCTTCAGTTCCGTTTTTTGCCATTATTTATGGTATGATTAAAGGAAAATACGATTTTAAAATTGTGCGGAAGAAACTCTACTTTAGTGATTTACCAGATTCTTTTGAGGGTTTAACAGCGGTTCATATATCTGACGCGCATCTAGGTAGTTTTAATCAGGCGTTTAGTGAAGTAAGCAAAGGCCTTGAAATGATAAATAGTGTTAACCCAGACCTCATATTTTTTACTGGTGATATGGTAAATAACTTTGCTCAAGAAACAGAAGGCTGGGTAGAACCGTTTTCTAAGTTAAAAGCAAAGCACGGGAAATTCTCTATACTTGGTAACCATGATTATGGCGATTATTCTCCTTGGGAGAGTAAAGAGGATAAAAGAAAAAATTTGGAGGGAGTTAAGCAATTTCACAAAGACATAGGTTTTGACTTATTATTAAATGAGAACAAAAAACTCACAATAAACGGAGAGTCAATACGAATAATCGGCCTAGAAAACTGGGGTAAAGGTTTTTCTCAGTATGGAAATCTTTCAAAGTCTATGCGAGAAACAACTGACGATGAATTTCAAATCATGTTGTCACATGATCCGACACATTGGGATGCCGAAATTAATAAAAAAACAAAAGTAAATTTAACTTTATCAGGGCATACCCATGGCATGCAGTTCGGAGTGAATCTAGGTAAATTTAGATACAGCCCAGCTCAACATAGGTACAAACAATGGTCAGGATTGTATAATGTTGGTAAACAATTTTTGTATGTAAATCAGGGGTTTGGTTTTTTAGGTTTTCCTGGTAGAGTAGGTATGCCACCAGAAATAACGGTTTTGGAGTTTCATAAACAAGCTTGATGTATCCTTTGTTTATAAGGGCTGTAAGAGCTATGAACAATCTGTTGTTAGTGGAAAATGCATCTGTTGTTAAATAAATTTTTTTGAACACCAAATTGAATTTACATTTGCCAGGTAAGCAAAGAATTTATTAGATGAGGCAATTAAAAATAACCAAACAGTTAACTAATCGGGATAGTAAGTCAATTGACAAATATCTGAGTGACGTTTCAAAAGAAGGGATGATAACTCCTGAGGAAGAGGTTTCTTTAGCGGTGAAAATCAAGCAAGGAGATGATGAAGCACTCAATAAATTAGTAAACGCAAACCTACGTTTTGTTATTAGTGTAGCTAAACAGTACCAAGGTCACGGCTTAACACTAGAGGATTTAATAGCCGAAGGTAATATTGGTTTAATTACTGCTGCAAAGCGATTTGATGAAACAAAAGGGTTTAAGTTTATTTCCTATGCGGTATGGTGGATTCGTCAGTCCATAATGCAAGCAATAGCAGAAAATTCAAGAGTTGTTAGGTTACCACTGAATAAGGTAAGTGCTATTCAAAAAATAACGCAAGCTTATTCAAAATTGGAGCAAAAATTTGAGAGAGCTCCTTCAAACGAAGAATTAGGGGAAGTGCTTGAAACATCTTCATCTACTATTGGTGATTTATTTTCTTATTCACAAAAACAAGTTTCTGTAGATGCACCAATGATCGATGGTGAAGAAAATAGCTTACTTAATGTATTAGAAAACGATAATGCTTCTAATCCAATCGATGGCTTAATGCAAAGCTCGTTATGTGTTGATATTGAGAGGGTACTGGTTTCTCTTAAGCCTAGAGAGGCAGATGTTGTTCGTTTCTCTTTTGGTTTAAATGGCGAAGCTCCTATGACATTAGAAGAAATTGCTAATAGATTAGAATTAACAAGAGAAAGAATTCGTCAAATCAGAGAAAAAGCACTTAGAGTGTTAAGAAAAAAATTAAATTCAAAATTGTTGAAGCACTACCTATAGGTGAAATTCTACTTTTAAAAGAGAACAAAAACCCTTTGATTAATTATAATCAAAGGGTTTTTTGTTTTACGTTATTATCTTGTGAGAAATTATTCATTAAATACTCATGAACTGCTATTTGAGAGCGTAACTGTTTGTTCTTCTTTTTAGGCCTTTTATACGTATTCTTTTGTTTTTTATCAATTATTCTTGCCTTGGTATTGTCGCTTAACTGTAAGTCAATAATAGTTCTTAACAGCTTTTTAACTTTATTGTCGAGTATGGGTACTGAAACTTCAATTCTGTTATCAAGGTTTCTTGCCATCCAGTCGGCAGATGAAATAAATTGTTTTTCGTTATCATCATTACAAAAAATAGCAACCCTACTATGTTCTAAAAAACGATCAACAATACTAATAACCTCAATACGATCACTTAAATCTTTAACTCCAGGCGTTAATGCACATATGCCTCTAATTATTAATTTAATTGTAACTCCAAATTGATTTGCCTCATAAAGTTTGTCAATCATTTCTGAGTCAACTAGGTTGTTTAATTTAAGAATAATATAGCTGTTCTTCCCTTTTTGAGCGTTCTCTATCTCAGTATCAATTAGGCTAATAAATTTTCTTCGAGTTGCAAACGGAGATAGTATTATGCTGCTGAAGCGCTTAATGCTGTAAGGGTTTTCAATAAAATCAAACACTTTGTCGGCCTCATTACTGATTTTTTTATTAGATGTAATGATTGAAATGTCAGTGTATATATTAGCTGTTTTTTCATTAAAATTTCCGGTGCCAATATGGGCGAATTTTGTAACGCCTTTTTTGTCAATTTTGGTTATAACGATGAGCTTAGCATGAATCTTAAGTTCAGGCGATCCAAATACGACACTAGCACCCTCCTCCTGAAGTTTATTTGCCCATTCAATATTTGCTTCTTCATCAAATCGCGCCTTGAGTTCAACTACTGCTAAAACTTTTTTTCCGTTCTTTACCGCGTTTATAAGAGCGTTTATAACATGAGAGTTTTTAGCAACTCTATATAAGTTTATTTTTATTGATGTAACTTCTGGGTCAATAGCTGCTTCCCGTAAAATATCTACTATATAATTAAAACTATGATAAGGATAATGTAAAAATATATCTTGTTTTTTAATTGTGTTTAGCGTGCTTTTAACTCCATGTAGGTACCTATGAGGAACATTTTTTATTTGTTTATTTGTAAGATGTTTATTTCCTAAGTCAGGAAAAGATATAAAGTCTCTAAAGTTGTGGTATCTACCACTTGCAATGATGTTGTTGTTTTTTTTTAATTCTAATTGCTCTGTTAAAAACTCAAGTAAGTCGGGCGCAATTTCCTTATCATAAATAAACCTAACTGGTGCCCCAGCCGACCTGTTTTTTAAACTTTTTGATAACTTGTCAATCAAGCTTTTAGAAATATCGTCATCTAAATCAAGCTCCGCATCTCTGGTTACTTTAATTGAATATGCTTCAATACTTTCATACTCAAAAATGTTAAAAATTTCTGCTAGGCAAAATCTAATTACATCGTCTTGTAAAACTACAAACTGTTTATCGTTTTTCTTAGTAAGAGTGATAAATCTAGAAATTACTTTAGTAGGAATTTCTAAAAGTGCATACTTTAATTCTTGATTATGTTTAAGTCCATTAAATTTTATTGCAAGATATGAAGCCCTATCCTTCAAAAAAGGGAACTCCCTGTTCTTGTCTAACATTATCGGAACAAGTGCAGGTCTTATTTTTTTTCTAAAAACCGTTCTTATTTCATCATGAATACTCTCAGGTAAGTTTAAATTATCAACTAAGCTAATGTTGTTCTTATCCAATTCATGTAAAAGTGTTTTATATGCTTTCTGAACTCTTTTTTCTTGTTTCAGAATAGTACTTTGGATTTTATTTAAAATTAGCTGAGGGCTGTTTTTTAATAATTTTTGATCTTTTTTTCTCAGGCTAGCTAACCTTCTTAAGGCTGCTACTCTAACTCTAAAAAATTCGTCCCTATTATTAGAATATATACCTAAAAACCTAAGTCGCTCAATTAAAGGAACAGTAGCATCCTCAGCTTCCTGCAAAACCCTCTCGTTGAACGATAGCCAACTAATATCTCTATTTATTAAATCCATAGAGCTAAAGTACGTTGAAAAAATACAAATGTTGTATAATAGTACTCTTAAATAATGTTAGAAGAGGGAGTAAAGGCTAATGCGGCTATGCTTGTTTTAATTTTGACAGTCTGTTTTAAACAAGTTACCAGGGCGTCAATGGTAGACCCTGTTGTGATAACATCATCAATAACAATTATATTTTTTCCTCTCAAATCATCAGGGTGTTTTAAAAGGAAAGAGTTTTTGATGTTTTGCCAACGTTCCAACCTAGATTTTGTAGTCTGACTATTGTTTATGTCAATTCGTTTTACTTGGCGTTTAAATAATGTAACACCTAAATGTTTGGAAACAGTACTTGCTATAACTTCGCTTTGGTTATACCCTCTTTTTATTTCTTTTGAAGGATGCATAGGAATAGGCATAATACCGTCAATATGCTCAAACTTGTTTGAGTTTTTAATTTGTTTGGCAAGCTTAATAGCTAAGAATTCAGCTAAATCAAGATTGTTCTTATACTTTATTTCATGAATCATTTTTTGAACAGGGCTATTTTTGTAAAATCTATATAATGAAGTTGCATGAGAAATATCGCACCTACCCCAAAACAATTTTTCTAAATCCTCATCGTTGTAATAGAGAGTGTTAGAAAGGGGTAATTTACTTTCGCAAATAAAACATAAGAATTTTTCACTTGTGATTAATGCGTCTGTACAGCAAACGCAAACTTTCGGATAAAATATATGAAGAAAGTCACTAAAGCAGCTTCTAATCATACTATATAATTTACATATATTTGTAACTCAACGCAAATAAAATAACCTTATGGAAAACGTTAATTCTGAACCTAAAAAAAGTAATAAGTCTTCATTAATATTAGGTATATTATTACTGTTAGCGCTAGTTGGTATCGCAACGCTATTCGTTAAAAATACAAACTTAAAAGAGCAAATTGCAGCCTGTGAAGTAGATGTAGATAATGGTGACCTGGAGCGCGAACGCATAATAGGTAGTTTAAATGAGATGGACGCTCAATACACTGAACTTTCTGAACAACACCAAAACATGAGCGATGAGCTTATCGCTGAGCAAGAAAAAATTAAAAAACTTATTCAGTCGGCCAAAAACAAAAATTGGACGATATCTAAGCTTAAAAAAGAGACTGAGACTTTAAGAGAAATTATGAAAGGTTACTTAGTGACGATCGATTCCTTAAACACAGCTAATCAAAACTTAATTGTTGAAAATACAAATGTGAAGTCTGAGCTAGATAAGGAAAAGCAATATGCATCTGAATTGGAAAATGAAAAAACCAATTTATCAGAACAAGTTAAATTAGGCTCTATGTTAAAAATTGCCGGAGTTACTGTCTCTGGTCAAAATATTAAATCTAATGGTACTTATAAAGAAACGGACAAAGCTTCAAGAACGGAGCTAATTAAATGTTGTTTTGCAATAGCTGAAAACAGTTTGGCTAAAGCCGGAAAAAGAAAAATATATATGAGGATAATTAGTCCGTTTGGAGCTATTTTAGGTTCTCAAAAAGATGATTCTTTTGAAGTAAAAGGCAGAAAAAGTGTTTATACACATGCAAGAGAGATAGATTATACAAACTCTTCTCAAGATGTTTGCCTTTATTGGACTTCAAGTGATGTTATCACAGAAGGAAAATATATAATACAGCTTTTTACTGAAGGTAACGAGCTAGGCAATTACTCTCTTACATTAAGATAATTGACAAATATCAAGCATTTGCTTGATGTAGTTTTTCAAGACAAACACTACGTAGCAATAAATAAACCTCATGGCCTTTTAGTGCACAAAACTAAGTTAGCTGCTTATGAAGATGTTTTTGCTTTACAATTAATAAGAGATCAAATAAATCAAAAGGTTTTTCCTATTCATAGATTAGATAGGAAAACTTCTGGTGTATTGCTTTTTGCTCTTTCTTCTGAAGCTGCTAAAAGAGCGCAAGAATTATTTCAATATAAAGATGTTAGAAAGCGATATACAGCAATTGTAAGAGGATACTTTCCTCAAAGTATCTATGTCAACTATGATCTAGTAAATGACAGCGGCAAACGCCAGACCGCTATAACCGATTTTAAATTACTGAAACATTCGGAGCTTGCGATACCATTCGGGAAACATTCCACATCAAGATATTCCTTAATTGAAGCGTTTCCATCAACAGGTCGTATGCACCAAATACGAAAACATTTAAATCACTTAAGACATCCTATAATAGGTGACCGTCCGCATGGATGTAGTAAACAAAACAGGCTATTTAAGGAGAAATGGAATATGTCATCAATGATGCTTCATGCGAGCTCATTATCATTTAACCATCCATTTACAAAAGAGCCTGTTACTATTTTAGCTAAAGTAAGCTCAGAGTTTTCGAGAATGCAAAACTGTTTAAATTTAGAATAATGTTATTTCCCCGCAGACGACTGTCTAACTTGTTCGTATACAACCAGAGCACAAGCAACGGATAAATTTAAAGAGCTTGCCATCCCTTTCATTGGAATTTTCACATAGCTAATTTCTTCTTGCTCCCAATAATCAGAGAGCCCCTTGTCTTCTGATCCGAAAACTATTAGATTCTTAGGTCCAAATTCGTGAGCATATAAGTTTTTACTATTCTTAGCAGAAGTAGCTGTAATAGAATATTTATTATTGTTTGCCCATTTTTGAGCAGTTTCATTATCTGTTTTTATAATGTTTAGTAAGAGAACAGTTCCAAGACTAGAGCGAATTGCATTGGGGTTAAACTCATCAGTTACAGAGTTAGTTAAAATAATAGTTTTAATTCCTGCAGAGTCTAATGTTCGGCAAATAGCTCCCAAGTTGCCCGGCTTTTCAATAGATTCTAAAACAACTACATTTTTTTCTTTGTGAGATATATTGTTAAAGCTCCCTTCCATAACCTCCGCCTTTACAATAATTCCATCCTGCCCTTTTTTGTATGCTATTGTGTCATAAACATTTGCACTAACTTCAATACGTTCTGGATTAATATTTGATTTTTCATCTAATGCATTAAGTAAGAGCTTTCCATCACCATCTAAATACTTATTACATACAATAATAGTTTTAGTGAGATACCTACTTTTAATTAAAAGCATTATTTCTCGTTTACCCTCACATAAAAATACGCCTAGCTTTTTTCTCTTTTGATTATCTTTAAGCTTAATAAGCTCTTTTATTTTTTTATTAGCAATGCTAGTAATTTCTGACATGAGGTTAAATAAGTTTTATTCTAAATTACATAATTATTTAAATGCACTATACTTTAAAGCAAATAGCCGAGGTAATTAATGTTAGCAATTTAGAAGTAATTAATAACCAAACTATCACACAAGTAAGTATTGACAGCAGAACAGTTAATGCAAATAACCAAGTTTTATTTTTTGCAATTGTTGGTGATACAAATAATGGCCATGATTTTATATCAGCTTTAATCAATAAAGGAGTAACTGCCTTCGTAGTTGTAAAAATGTTTAATACCTCCACCTTTAAAAAAGATATATCTTTTTTAAAGGTGGCCGATACAACACTAGCCCTGCAAGAATTCGCAAAGCATCATCGGGCTCAATACAACATACCTGTATTAGCTATAACTGGTAGTAGAGGCAAAACAATAATTAAAGAATGGTTGTATCAACTTTTATGTGATAAAGTTAAGGTAGTTCGCAGTCCGTTAAGTTATAACTCTCAAGTTGGAGTGCCACTATCCTTGCTTTCAATGTCATCTGAAGACGAGTTAGGTGTTTTTGAAGCAGGCATATCTCAAATGCATGAGATGGATTGTCTTCAAAACATAATACAACCAAATTTTGGCTTACTCACAAATATAGGAGCAGAGCATGAAGAAAACTTTCACTCAATAAACGATAAAATTTCAGAAAAACTCAAGCTGTTTAAAGCTTGTGATGTGTTGATTTGTTGTAAAGACGATAATACCGTTTTTAATCAAATCGAAATCTCAAAAATTCCCGTGTATACATGGTCAATGTTAGACTCAAGCGCCAATATGTATGTTTCCGAAATTAAAAAACATCAAAACGGAGTTAAAGCAACTATAGTATTTAATAATGATCAAGTAAACATTGAATTGCCATTTTCAGACTCAGCATCTTTACAAAATGCATTTCACTGCACGGCTACATTAAAAGTGCTCAAGTATAATTTAAAACAGTTCGAAAATAAGTTTAATACACTTTCGGTTATTCAAACAAAACTAGAGGTTAAGTCGTCTGTTAATCAATCACTTATAATAAATGACACTTATGTTTTCGACTTAAATACATTAAGAATATCTTTAGATAGACTTGCTCAAATAGTGCCTGTCACACAAACGCGAGTGCTTATTTTGTCAGATGCTACCCTGTCAAAAAATGTTGTAAGTCAATTACAAAATCAGTTAACACAGTTAATTAGTTTATATGCGATAAAAAAACTTTATCTAGTTACTAGCTCTCAAGAGAAATACACCAATTTACAAAGCCATACTGAGGTAAATATATTTAATGATAACAAGAGTTTGAGTGTTTTTTTAAAGAAAAATCCGCTTTCCAACTGCGGAATTCTTGTTAAAGGTACAATTGGTTCAAATATGAACTCAATAATTAATTTGTTAGAGTTAAAAACACATAATACTACTTTAAATATAAACCTAAAGGCAGTTGAAGAAAACTATCGCTTTTTTAGTTCATTGCTTAATCCGAACACAAAAAAAATGGTAATGCTCAAAGCCTTTGCCTACGGAGCTGGTTATTATGAAATGGCAAAAACATTGGAGTATGCAAATGTTAACTATTTAGGATTGGCATATATAGATGAAGCCATCCTACTTCGAAAAAAAGGAATAACTACGTCAATAATGGTAATGGTGCCCGAAATAAGTCAGTTTCATTTATTCGTTCAGTATAATATAGAACCAGTTGTGTCTAGTATTCATTTCTTAAAAGCGCTTTTAATTTTTTGTGAGGATGAAGGGGTTTTTCTTAATATTCATCTAGAGCTAGACACAGGCATGAATAGGTTAGGCATAAAAACAGATGCTTTAAAAGAAGCTATTCATTTACTAAAACACCAAAAAAGAGTAGTTGTAAAGTCTGTTTTTTCGCACTTAGTGGCTAGCAACGACCCTACATTAGATGAATTTACACGAAGTCAAATTAAACTATTTGAAGCAAATTCTAATCAATTAACTACAAAACTAGGGTATTCACTTTTAAGACATATTCTCAACTCATCTGGCATTGAGCGCTTTGTAAAACAGCAGTATGAAATGGTTAGGTTGGGAGTTGGTTTGTACGGTGTTTCAACCGCTAATATTATTCAGAATAAAATAAAATTAGTAGGATCCTTAAAAACAAAAATAACTCAAATTAAAAAGATTAAAAAAGGAGAATCAGTTGGGTATGGGAGGAAGTTTATAGCACATACAGATAAAACAATAGCTGTAATACCAATAGGGTATGCCGATGGTTTTCCAAGAATGTTGGGTAATGAAAAAACACATGTATATATTAACGGAACTGCAGCATTGGTTATAGGTGATATTTGTATGGATATGTGTATGATTGATATTTCTAAAATAAAGGTAGAACTAGGCGATGAAGTTGTTATATATGAAACCCCTCAACAGCTTAAAAAATTGGCAAAAAACGCTCACACAATACCATATGAAATGCTTACAAATGTTTCCGAAAGAGTTAAGCGAGTATATTACTTCGAATGAAGTAAAGCAAAATTAAATTGACAGTTGTTGAATTTTTACTTTATTTTGCAGTGTAAAATTTAAAATTCCAATTATGTCAGATATACAATCAAAAGTTATAGCCATTATAGTTGATAAGCTTGGTGTGGATGAAGGCGAAGTAACTATGGAAGCAAGCTTTACTAACGATTTGGGCGCAGATTCTTTAGATACAGTTGAGCTAATCATGGAATTCGAAAAAGAATTTAATATAGCTATTCCAGACGATCAAGCAGAAAATATTGCAACAGTTGGTGAAGCTGTAAAATATATTCAAGAAAACTCATAATTACAATCTCTGGCAACATGCCTTTTAAAAGAGCAGTAATTACGGGCTTAGGTGCAGTTACCCCAATAGGTAATAACATCAACGAGTTTTGGGGTAATTTAATTTCCGGAACAAGTGGTGCTGCGCCTATTAAACACTTTGATGCTTCTAAGTTTAAAACTCAGTTTGCATGCGAGGTCAAAAGCTTTAAAGCAGAAGATCATTTTGGAAGAAAGGAACTAAGAAAATTAGATCTTTTCTCACAATACGCATTGGTTGCTTCTTCAGAAGCTGTAAGTAACTCTCAATTGAATTTAGATAAAGTTAATCTAGATCGTTGTGGAGTTATTTGGGGTTCAGGTATTGGAGGTCTTAATACCTTTTACAACGAAGTAACAGAATATGCAAAAGGTGATGGCACACCTAGGTTTAACCCTTTCTTCATTCCTAAAATGATTTCAGATATCGCTTCTGGTCATATTTCAATGAAATTTGGTTTTAGGGGAATTAATTTCACTACAGTTTCTGCATGCGCATCATCTACTAATGCATTTATTGATGCGTTTAATTATATAAGATTAAACAAAGCAGATGTTTTTGTAGTTGGAGGATCCGAAGCAGCAGTTAATCAAGCAGGTATCGGTGGTTTTAATGCATTAAGAGCGCTTTCAACCAGAAACGATACGCCACAAACAGCTTCTCGTCCATTTGACGTAAGCAGAGATGGTTTTGTGCTTGGCGAAGGCTCCGGCTCAGTTGTATTAGAAGAGCTAGATCATGCCCTTGCAAGAGGCGCAACAATTTATGCCGAAGTTGTAGGTGGCGGTATGTCGGCTGATGCTTACCATTTAACAGCGCCACACCCTGAAGCTACAGGGGCAAAAAGTGTAATGCGATTGGCTTTAGAAGATGCAGAAATTGATCCTTCAAAAATTGATTATATCAATGTTCATGGTACATCAACCCCATTAGGAGATATTGTTGAAGTAAAAGCAATTCAAGAAATTTTTAAAGATCACGCTTACAAGCTTAATATTAGCTCTACAAAATCAATGACAGGTCATTTGTTAGGTGCTGCGGGTGCTATTGAAGGTATTGCAAGCATTTTAGCAGTTAAAAATGACATTATTCCACCAACAATAAACAATGAGACGGTCGATCCTGAAATTGACTCAAAATTGAACTTAACACTGAATAAATCACAGAATAAACAAGTGAATTACGCGTTGAGTAACACTTTTGGCTTTGGAGGTCATAATGCATCAGTTATCTTTAAAAAGTTTGAGCAATAACCAGTGTACTGGTTTTTTAATACCCCACTTAGTTTCTCTAAAGAAAACAAAGAATTAGCAACGTTTATATATGATAAGCTAAACATAAAAATTAGTTCCATTAATTTTTATGACAGGGCATTAACCCACTCCTCAGTAAACGATGACAAAGGTGCTGTTAACTACGAGCGGTTAGAGTTTTTAGGTGATTCAGTACTCGATTTAGTAGTGAGAGAAGAGCTGTTTCTTCGTTACCCTCACTTTTCGGAAGGAAAGCTTACCAAAATGAAATCGAGCATGGTAAGTCGAAAATCCCTAAATAAAATTGCAGAAAAACTTAATTTAAAAAGTGTAGTAAAAGTTCAGAAATCTGGTTTAAGTATTAAAAGTTCTATTTACGGCAATGCATTAGAAGCTCTTTTGGGAGCTGTTTTTTTAGATTTAGGATTTAAAAAAGCGTCAACCTGTATTAAAAATTTACTAGACGCATATGTAAATTATTCAGAGGCAGAGATAGACTGTAATTTTAAAGGTATTCTCATTGAATGGGCTCAAAAAAACAAGTATAATTGGATTTTTGAAAGTGAATTACATTCGAATAATCCTGGCAAAATATTTCTGTGCCGGTTATATGTTAATAAAGAACACAGATCTTTAAATTACGGTAATTCAAAAAAAGAAGCCGAACAAAATGCAGCTAAAGATTATTGCTCAAGACTTGGCTTATTAACCGACAGATGATTAAGTATTTTTGGAGTTAAAAACTCAGAAACACCAATACTAGATTGATATAACTTACTTTGTTGAATACTTTTCGGATTAATTACTTCCATATATCCGTTAAAACGATCAAAGAAAAACACCATTACACTTATAATTAAAAAGAATTTTATTCCCCCAAAAACAGCCCCAGCGATTTTGTTTATAAATTGAAGGTGAACTGTTTTTAAAACTTTTTCAATTATTTTTCCAATAAGGTTTATAACTAATACAATAGTGATGAAAAGTAAAATAAAGGATACAACCCCAAGGTATTTTTCTGATATAATCTCTTGATTCATTAAATATTGTTCAGCAATATTTGAGAACCTTTTACTTAAAAACAAAGCAATAACCAGCGATACAATAGAAATTATTTCAAAAACAAGACCTTTCTTAAACCCTTTGTAAAGTCCGTAAGCAATCGGTAGGCACAAAAATAAATCGAGATTGTTCATAGTTAATGTCAAATTCCTTCAAATATAATTTTTTAAATTAAGCTTTAAACTAAGCAGTCCTAATTTCATAAATAGTAGAGCTTTTGGTATTTTACAATCTGTTTTTTTGCAATTTTAAATGCTTCATAGAATGCAATAACTTTGCATTCCTTTGCTATTTATACTTATCTTTAGGCATATAATTATGAGTTTAAACAAAACAAAAATAGTGGCCACAGTTGGTCCGGCATCTTCTTCAAAAGAAGTGCTAAAAGAAATGATCTTAGCAGGCGTAAATGTGATAAGATTAAACTTTTCACATGGTAAACATTCAGATCATAAATTAGTAATTGATCGTATACATGAACTAAATAACGAAATGGGCACTTACGTAGCCTTGCTAGCTGATTTAGGTGGCCCAAAGTTGCGGGTAGGTGAAATAGCAGATAATAAAATAATGCTCGATCAAGGTCAAGAGGTTATTTTAAGCACTGCAAAATTTATCGGTACCAAAGAGCGTATACCAGTAAAGTACTCAAAATTTGCTGAAGACGTTAAGCCGGGCGATGAAATAAGAATTGATGACGGAAAACTTCAGTTAAAAGCAATTTCTTCAAATGGTAAGGATGAGGTTGTTGCTAAAGTATTGTACGGAGGTCCGCTTTCTTCAAGTAAAGGCGTTAATTTACCTACTACTAAAATTTCACTTCCAAGTTTAACCGAAAACGATAAAAAAGACTTGGTATTTGTTATGAAGGAAGATATTTCTTGGGTTGCACTTTCGTTTGTACGTTCGGCTCATGATATCATTGAATTAAAACATGTTTTAAAAGATAATCATTGTGACGCGCAAGTAATAGCTAAAATTGAAAAGCCAGAAGCACTTAAAGAATTAGATGATATCATTGCAGAGTCAGATGCTATTATGGTTGCAAGAGGCGATTTAGGCGTTGAAGTGCCAATGGAAGAAGTTCCGTTAATTCAAAAAACTATAGTTAATAAATGTCATAAAGCCGCTAAGCCGGTAATAATTGCAACTCAAATGATGGAAACTATGATTACCAACATTACTCCTACAAGAGCTGAGGTAAACGATGTTGCAAATGCCGTTTTAGATGGTGCTGATGCGGTTATGTTAAGCGGAGAAACATCAGTAGGGAAGTATCCGGTGCAAGTAATTAAAGCAATGTCCAAAATTGCGGCTCATACCGAAACATACGACTCTATTTATTATAAGCATCACCAACTAAAAAAAGGTCATCAAAGAGAAATTTCCGATTCCATTTGCGAGAATGCTAGTCGTTTAACACAGTTGGCAGGCGCAAAAGCGATAGTAACTATGACGTTTTCAGGTTACTCAGCACTTAAAGTCTCAAGCTACCGACCAAAGGCAGATATTTTTGCCTGTACTAGTAATCGTAAAATATTAAACTCACTAAGTTTATATTGGGGAGTGCACGGTATTTATTACAATAAATTTGTAAGTACAGATCATACTATGGCAGATGTTAAATACATTCTCAGAAAAAAAGAGTACGTGAAAGAAAACGATCTTGTTATTCATATAGCAAGTATGCCAATTAGTGAAAAAGGACAATCAAACATGATTAAATTAAGCAACGCTTAAAAAAATAGTATAATGAATTTAGATTTACTTAAAAATATATGTGAAACACCTGGTACGTCAGGTTTTGAGACCAAAATAAGAGAACTTATTTTAAAAGAAGTAAAACCACATGTAGATAGCATTGAAGTGGATAATATGGGTAATGTAATTACCTGTATTAAGGGTATGGATAGCTCTAAAAAAGTTATGGCTGCCGCACATATGGATGAAATAGGTTTTATCGTAAAACATATTGATGATAACGGTTTTTTACGTTTTCATACTTTAGGTGGTTTCGATCCTAAAACACATACTTCGCAAAGAGTAATCGTTCACGGTACAAAGGACTTACTAGGAGTAATGGGAAGTAAACCTATTCATGTTATGTCTGCCGAAGAAAGAACCAAATCACCAAAAAGTACCGATTATTTTATCGATTTGGGTTTACCAAAAGAAGAAGTCGAGAAATTTATTGAAGTAGGCAATCCAATTACAAGAGATCAATCTTTTTCAGTTATTGGTGATTGTTTTACTTGCAAGTCGTTAGATAACAGAATAAGTGTATTTATTCTTATTGAAGCGCTCAAGCAACTTAAAAATCCTTCATACGATTTTTACGGAGTATTTACAGTGCAAGAAGAAGTTGGCTTAAGAGGAGCGCACGTATCAACAATGAGTATTAAACCAGATTTCGGAATTGCTTTAGATACCACCATAGCTTTTGATGTTCCTGGTGCGAAACCAGAACAAAAGGTTTCAAGCCTAGGTAAAGGAACAGCAGTTAAAATAATGGATACATCTACCATTTGCGACTATAGAATGGTTGCTTTCTTAAAGGAAACCGCCAAAAAAAATAAAATTGCTTATCAAACAGAATTGTTAACAGGTGGCGGAACTGATACCGCAGCAATACAAAGACAAACACCAGGCGGATCTATAGCAGGTGCAATTTCAATACCTACAAGACATATTCATCAAACTGTTGAAATGGTACATAAAGGCGATGTTCAGGGTACAATTGACTTATTAGTAGCATCTTTAGAGCAAATAAGTACCTATAATTGGAAATTTTAACATATCTTTTATGTAAATCTACGTATATGATTAGAAAAACTATCCTTTTTACTGCGGCAGCAGCAGTGTTAACGTTCTCTTATTCCATTTTTACGCAAGACGTATCTGGTAATTCATCTCAAGCTCCAGCTGCTCGAACAGGTGCCCCAGGCGAAATTAACTGTACAGGATGTCACTTTGGTCCTAATGCGACAGCGTTGCCGGGTATAATAACTTCAAATATTCCGCAAACGGGTTACGTAGGAGGAGAAACGTATCAGGTAACTGTTTCAATAACAAAAGCAGGGATTAGTAAATTTGGTTTCCAAATAACCTCAATGAATGCTGCTAACGAATATGTTGGCACATTTATGAATAATGCTGAGGTTGCAGTGCAAACTTCTGGAAGATATGCTTCACATAATGCCTCAAGTAATTCAGGCACTGACTCCAAATCATGGACGTTTGATTGGGTTGCCCCAGTAGCATCTACAGGTAGTGTTACTTTTTATGCTTCTGCAAATTTTGCAAACAACAATGGCGGAACATCTGGTGACGAAATAGTGTTAGACAATACCACGGTTTCAGAAAATATACTTACATCTAACGGTCAAGTAACAAAAGGGTTTAACAACCTAAATGTTTATCCTAATCCGTCTGCGGTTGGTGAAAATATGAATTTAGTATTTTCCGAATCAGGAATACTTAATGCACAAATTTTTGATTTAAATGGTAAAGTAGTACTTACTATTACTGATAATACAATAGCAGGAACACCATACGAACTAAATGCAAATTCTCTTAGTAAAGGTATGTATATACTTCAAGCCTCAGTAGGTGCACAAAATTATGAAAAGCAATTAGTGCTTTACTAAAAAATAAATAAACATAAATTAAATGCGGTAGATTTGTAAAAGTCTATCGCATTTTTTTTGCCCATGAATGTACCCTTTAAAATAGCATTGAGGTATTTGCTTTCAACCAAAAAGGCAAATTTAATTAATTTAATAACCTCTATTTCAATAGTAAGTATAGCTATTGCAACCATAGCTATGGTGGTAGTGTTATCGGCATTTAATGGTTTAGATGATATTATCAAATCGTTATACAAGTCGTTCGATCCTGATATTAAAATTACCGCGAAGTATGGTAAAGCCATTTCCTTAGATTCTGTGGTAATTTCTGATCTTAAAAAGATAGAAGGGATTGAGCAAATAGCAACAAGCATTCAAGAAACCTGTTATTTAAACTATGACGATAAAGATATAATAGTGGTGCTGAAAGGTGTTGATTCGCTATTTAATGAAACAGTACATTTAGAAAACACCGTTATGGAAGGTGAGTATAAACTAAAAGAAAACGATATAAATTATGCTGTATTTGGCTATGGAGTAGCTGCCCGTTTAAATATGTTTATAAAAGAATTCCCTCGGCCGGTAAAAGTATACTCGGCAAAACGAAAGGGCAACATTTCATTAACTAAACCCGAATCGGCATTTAAAACAGCTGTTGTTTATCCTTCAGGTATATTTGCCATTAATCAAGATTTTGATTCAAAATACGTGCTCGTACCCATTGAGCTCATGCAGCAGTTACTCGATTTTAATAACGAAGTTTCTAATATAGAAGTTAAACTTAAGCCCAACGTAAATGCAGAGCAGCTTGCAGAGCAAATAAACAATATATTGGGTGGTAGGTATAATGTGAAAACCCGTGCTCAGTTAAATGAACTTATATTTAAGACTAATAAAACAGAAAAATGGATAGCCTTTTGTATTTTGCTATTTGTAATAATAATATCTGCTTTTAATTTAATGGGGGCAGTAACCATGATTATTTTAGATAAAAATAAAGAGATTCGAACCCTTAAATCTATTGGCTTAAATAATGTTCAAATTAAGCGTGTTTTTCTTATTTGCGGAGTGTTAATTAGTCTAATCGGAGTAGTGATAGGTATTGTTTTAGGTGTTGCTTTGTGTTGGTATCAGCAGTACATTGGTTTGGTGCCGCTTAATGGAGTTATTGTAGATTTTTATCCCGTTCAAGTCCGGTTTTTTGATGTAGGTATTGTTTTTATAACCGTTTTACTCATAGGTTTTATAGGATCCTATATTCCACAAAAGTTGTTGCTTAAGTTTAAGAACGATTAAGAGCTGTTTCCGGCATTTCGGCATAGCTTTACTCTTTGTAAAACCGTATTTATATACATTTTACGAAGAGCTTCACAGGGTCGCTTTCATAAAATGATAAATACAGGTATACAAAAGCAAAGGCTATTTTCTACATTCCGGGCTATAAATAAAATTATTTGTAGTTTTTTGCGTGAAGGACAGCAGTGGCACCCTGCAATGAGCTTAGCGAATGAAGCGTAAAACGTATGGCCTGACCCTGATTTTTTCAGGGGCACGCCCAATTAAAACGGTTGGGTTTACTTAGAGATTAATTTTTCTAGTCGCTTAATACGTTTTTCTAACTGCTGGTTTTTATTTTCAAGCTCTAAAATGTATAAATGCGCCTCTTCTACTTTTTCTAAAGTTACCATACCTAAGGCTTGTAGGTTTATAGCACCATCTTTTAATATTTGCTCGCGACTTGGCACTCTTGGTAAGTGCTTGTTCTTTTTTATGTAAGAGTCTAGCTTGTTGAGGGAAAGTAGTTTGTATTCTGGGTTGTTTTTGGTATTGCTGTCAAAGTAGTTTTCAAAAACGTAATCGGGTACGCTCATATTTGATGTTGTGTTGTACTTGTATGCGCCCGTACTCGCAGCTGTAGCTATAAAAGAAATAGCTTTTACGTTGCCACGAACTACAAGTTTTTCGTCTACGGTTCCAACATTGCCAATAGCCACATTACCAGTAAGCCCTTTAATGGTCATAGCTTCAATCGGCAGACCCGTGGCACTAGTTATTACGTTAAATTTTAGATCTGTATTTGAAACTGCAGAACCCATACTGGCTATTTTAGCTTTTATTTCTACAGAGGGATTCGCAAATACCCCACCTGATGAGCCGCCAGTATAGAAGCTAAGCAAGCTTATCTCATCATTTACAGCAGGTGCTAATGGAGCAGTTCTAGTACCTCTTCTCCAGTCAATTCTTATAGTGCCAGGGTTAGTTCCATACACTTCTCTTTTCCATGTATGATCTGTTTCAGATGAAACGTGTAGTTGTTCAGTTGGAGAAGATGATCCTATTCCAACATTTCCAAAAGGATCAATTCTAAGTTTTTCTTCTACGGAGCCGCCTTCGGACGTGTAAAAGGTTAACGGCATGTCGCCCCCATTTACAGCATCTGCAGCTCGAATTCGTGCTTCGGTAGCTGTGTAGTCTAAAGCTAAACCATCTGCACTAGGGTCTCCAGCTCCGTCTGAACCTGTTATTAAGTGTGTGCCACTTACTTGCAACTTTGTTTTAGGGTCGTCAGTTCCAACACCTACATTACCATCCTTACTAATTCTAAATCGTTCAAATGAAGTTCCTGTTGAAGTTGCCGATGTAAAAATTGCGAAATCACCTCCAGCAACACCTTGTCTCATGTGTTTTAAAAACGTTCCTGAATTAGCTCCTCCACCCGCATCAATTCTTATAGATGTTATATCGTTTGCTGCTCCAAAATTATTTCTTAAATCGAGTAATCTTAGTTCACCCGATACAATACCTCTTAATGTTAATTTTGCAACTGTAGAGTTTGTTCCAATACCCACTTCATTTTTAGTGCCATCAATAAAAAGGGTGTTGCTATCAAAGTTAATATTATCGGTTACAGTAACTGCTGTTGCGCTAGGAGTTGTACCATTACCGCCATATATGCCTGCACTAACAGAGCTTGCATTTTGCCAACTACCCACACCATTTGCGTCAGACACTAATATTTTGTTTGCTCCTTGGTTTCCGTCTTCCATTTTTATGGAGCCAACAACGTGTAGTTTTTCGTCTGGACTTAGTTCATTTATTCCGACATTTCCTGCGCTATTTATAGTTAATCTATCTATTCCCCCTGTTGTAAAACGTAACATGTCAGGTGAACTTGTAACATTTCTCATGCCTGTATTGTTATCCCCAATAAAGGAATAATTAGGAAAAGTTTGAGAATTTGCATTATCAATTTGTAGTTGAAAGTTGCCACCAGTACTGCCAATAGGGGCAAATACAATTTTATCTTCTGTTCCTCTATAGTTTATAGATAAACCTGAAGAAGTAGCTGTCGTGCTTCCAAATAGCCAGTTTCTTCCGTTACTGGCAGATTCAATACTTAATTTACCATTGTCAATATCTAACCTGGAGACGGGGTTATCTGTTCCAATACCTACATTTCCGTTTCGATGTAGTCGCATTTTCTCAGTTGTTTGTCCGCCACCATTTCTTGTTTGAAAAACCAGAGATCCATCAGCTCCGCCATCGTGTACAAGTCCGATACGTGCCATTGAACTTCCAGAAAATCTATTCTGAAATTTTAAGTAGGTTACATTTGCATTTGCGTTGTTGTTAGAAAGTAGTAGTACATCAGATGCCCCTGTAGTGATAGATTGGGTTGTTGCCGAATAGGCTAATGAACTGTTGGTTACTGCTTCTAATTTTGCAGCAGGATCACTTGTACCTATACCTACATTACCATCGGCAGCTATTCTAAGTCTTTCATTTCGTCCAGTGGTTTCTGAGGTTTCAAAAATTATTGCCTGTGGTATTACATTGGTATTGGTTGTTCCGTCAACTAAAAAACTTATACCCGCTGTTGCTAAATTATTTGTACCATCGTAACCTGAACCTAATAGTGAAAATGTTTGGTCACCATTTTGTACTCTAGTAGGGGAGGATAAAGAGCCTCTTGATCTGGTAGCTTTAAAAACACCCCGATGTGCTGCTGAACTACTTGATGAAGAAATTATATTAAAACCTGGAGCTGTGTTTTGTGCAGAAATAATTTGGTAGTCTGTAGTATATAAGCTTGAGGAAACGCTATTACCGTCTGAAACATGTAGTTTACTCGCTGGGTTTATAATTCCTAAACCAAAATTACCATTGCTTCTTATTCTTGCTTTCTCAGTGTTATTAGTTCTAAAAACTAAGTCTCTAGCATCGGTTGTGCCTAAGAAATTAGTTCCGGTAGAGGTACCTGAGTTTCCTGTTAAGCTCCAACCTGTTTGGTTATTATCTGTTAATTCTTGCTCCCATACTGGTGAAGCACCCGTGCCTGTGTTTACATATAGTGCATCTTCGTCAGTATCAAATACTAATAAGCCTGTTGCGGGCAATGTTATATTATTACGTTGTACTGTAGTCATTCGTGGTACGAGTAAGCCTTTTGTGGTAGATTTTACATCTAAAATGGCAGAAGCGTCTGGTGCAGAGCCATCTGAGTTTACGCCTACACTCTGTCCGTAGCTATAATTAGCAAAGAGTAAAATATAGGAAAATAAAATGAGCGCTTTATATGTTGAATTCATAATTACAATGTTATGAAACTAAGATAGGAAATAAACGTGCCTAAAGAAAGTCTCTCTCTCTCTCTCTCTCTCTCTCTCTAATTTTATTTTTTTTGCGTGAAGGGCAGCAGTGGTACCCTGCAATGAGCTTAGCGAATGAAGCGTAAAACGTATGGCCTGACCCTGATTTAATCAGGGGCACGCCCAGAATTTTTAGTGGCTATCTTTTTGATTAATCAGCTTTTGTGAAGTATTTTTTTAGTTTACCTCCTTGTACGTTATTTACGTCAAACTCTATTATGAATGCGCTTTCGTCTATTTTCTCAATAAGATTGTAGGTTCGTTTAATATCTATTCTGTTAATAACCGTGTGTATCGCGTTTTGGTTCTTTATTTTTCCGCTTTTACCAGAACCTCTCAATGTTGCGTAGTTTGTAATGCCAATACCGATTTGTTTGGTGAGTTGCTCTTCTAAAAAAGCTCCTTTTTCAGAAATAATCATTAGGCCTACATAGTCTTCAAAGCCTTTTATGGTAAAGTCTATAACTTTTGCTGTTATTAGAAAGGTTAGTATTGAGTACATGGCAACTTCGGTAGAAAGAATTAGTGCCGTAATGACAAATAGCACGCAGTTAAATAATAGTATTACCCTGCCTATACTAATACCGAATTGTTGATTGATAAAAATCCCTAAAATTTCTGATCCGTCAAGTACTGCTCCGTTTTTAATAGCTAAGCCAATACCTGCACCTAGAAATAATCCGCCAAAAATAGCAATGAGTAGCTTATCGGTTGTAATGGATGTAAAGTTTTCGAAATGAATAATTATGACGAGAAGAAGAATTGAAAAAATGGATTTTATGACAACTTTTTTTGAGATAGTGAACCAGGCAAGTACAAAGAATGGAAGGCTAACTAAAAGAATTGTGATAGAAATATTAACATTATAAATTTCTTTAATTAATATGGCTATTCCTGTTGCGCCTCCATCTAAAAAGCCGTTGGGTAATAAAAAAGCTTTTAACCCTATACTGGCCAAAATAACGCCAATAAAAACTTGAATAATCTCTGCTAAATTTTTTTGCATGTGCAAGTGTAACCAATATCTTTTTGTTGTGAATATATTGGGCTAATATATTTTATTATACCTAAAATGTGGTAGCGTTAAGCTGAGATAATCGTGTACTTTTGAATCGTTATTTATAATAAGTCTAAATAAGAATAAGATGAAATTAAGATCTACGGTATTATTAGCCTGCTTAGCATTAACAATGTTTGTTTCTTGTAAAAAAGAGGGTTGTACAGATGAGAAAGCAACCAATTATGATGAAAAAGCCAAAGATGATGATGGCACGTGTATGTACGATACTATTCACCATCATTCTATGCTAAACATTCCGGAAACATATGAGTTTAAAGATGAGAATAATAACAGTACTGTTAGTTACTCTGGTCAGACAGATAGACTAAATATGCTGGCTGAAATGAAGGTTTATTTATCTTCAGCCGATGATGGTGCTGTTTTAGATAAACAACGATTATTAGATATGTTTTCTAACAGTAATAATGCATTTGTAAGTAGCGATTTAAATAGCTCTACTAAGCAATTAGAAAACAAGTGTTTCGTTTTAGATGTTGATCTTTTCAAAAGCTATTTTGACAGTATTAGTATTATAAGTAATTCTGATGTTAATGGTTCAAACGGAGTAGCAGGTATTGTAAATAGTACTACTGGAACAAAAAAATACTTATGTTCAGCAAATGGTGTAGAATACACTCAGTTAATTGAAAAAGGGTTAATGGGTGCTGTGCTTTATTACCAAATGGTCGAGGTTTATACTCGTGAAGGCAAAATTGGAGACAATGTTGATAACAGCACGGCTGTTGATGCAGCTAACGGAAAGTATTATACTACCATGGAACATCACTGGGACGAGGCGTTTGGTTATTTTGGAGTGTCTACAAATTTTCCTACGAATACTGATGGGGTAGTTTTTGTTGGTAAATACGCTGACAAAAGAGACGGTGTTTTAGGGTTAAATGAAACTATAATGGATCTTTTCTTGAAAGGGAGAGCCGCTATTTCAGCTAAAGACGATGAGGCCAAAAATGAGGCTGCCTCAGCAATTAGACCAGAATTAGAGAAGGTATTTGCCTCTACTGCGATTCATTATTTAAATGCTGCCATGGAAACCGAAACTTTTGGTGACGATGCTCTGAGAAATCATTCTTTATCTGAAGCTGTTGCTTTTTACAGAAGTCTCAAATACTATGCTGACGCAAAAATTATGAGTTCTCAAATTACTCAGGTTGATGAAATTATTGGAGATAATTTTTATACAGTTTCTCAAGCTAGCTTAGAGCAAGCCAGAGATTTATTGAGTACAATTTATAATTTAGATGCAGTAAAGGAAGTACTATAATTTGTTTGAAAAAAAATCTTCCTTGGCGTTCCGCCAAGGAAGATTTTTTAAAATATATTTTATGATGAAAAATAATGTTATTTTAAGTTTAACTGCTGTAGCGGTTTTTTTCGTTTTTATAGGGTGTAAAAAAGAGGGTTGTACCGATGAAACAGCTACTAATTACAACAAAAAAGCAAAAGAAGATGATGGATCATGCCTGTATGATTCAGGTGCTTTTGATAGAAGTGTAATGCTAAAAAACTATGCTGATGACATTATTTTACCAGCATACAAGCAATTTCAATTAAGTAATGAGAATTTAATAAGTGCATTTGAATTGTTTAAGAATGAGTCAACTGCATCTAACTTTAATGAAGTTCAGCTTGCATTTGAAGAGACATATTTAGTATGGCAAGATGCCTCTGCTTTTGAGTTTTATAAAGCTGACGAAATTCAACTCAGATCAAATATTAACACGTTCCCTTCTGACACGGCAAAAATTGAAGATAACATTCAGCAGTTTGGTACAGACCTCACTTCCCCAACCAATTTGGACGCTAAAGGCTTACCTGCTTTAGATTACCTTTTATATAATAACCTTGCGTATGAAAATTTAACAGGTATTGACGTAGGGCTAATATTTAATTATGTGGATCTTATTTTAGATGACATGTCTCAAAACATGAGTTTAGTGATTGCTGATTGGGAGACTAGAAGCTCAACTTTTGGAGATAATATTGATAATAGTGCCGATAGCCCAATTAGTTTATTGGTTAATCAATTAAATTTAGATTTCGAATTATTTAAAAATGCTAGAATTGGTATTCCGTTAGGAAAACGCACAGCTAATATTCAAAGACCAGATCAAGTAGAAGCTAAGTACAGTATGCAATCCATTAAGTTAGCTGTAGAACATGTAAAAGCAATTAAGAATATTTTTAATGGTGTAGGAGGAAATGAAGCTCAAGGGTTGGATGATTATTTAAATTTTTTAGATGCAAAATATGATAACGGTTTATTAAGTGATGCGATAAACAATCAGTTTGATGTAATTATTGATGATTTATCTGCCCTAAATGACCCTTTGTCTGAAAGAGTATACGATAGTGTTGATGCCTTAAATCAAATTTATAATAACATTCAGAAGCAAGTTGTTTTGCTAAAGACAGACATGCCTTCTAATTTGGGTGTTTTAATTACCTACCAAGATAATGATGGCGATTAATAGCTGCTTAGTTTTAAAATCATCGTGCCTTAATTTTTTAAGCTAAGGCATAATGATTTTTAGATTAAAGTCGATTAAAAATACGTTACAACAGCAAGTTGCCATTGCTCCGCTGATTGTTTTTAGAATAGCATTTGGGTTACTATTAAGCTTTTCAGTAGTTCGTTTTTATTATTACGGGTGGATAACCGAAATGTATGTTAAGCCAACGTATTATTTCACATATTTAGGATTTGATTGGGTTAAGCCATTCGGAGAACTAGGCATGTACGCTATTTTTTTGTTGCTTGCTATATCCGCATTATGTATCGCATTAGGAGCTTTTTACAGATTAAATACGCTCTTATTTTTCTTTTCTTTTACCTATGTTGAGTTAATAGATAAAACCAACTATTTAAACCATTACTATTTTGTAACTGTAGTGGCTTTTCTATTAATTTTTATGCCAGCTCATAGAGCTTTTTCTATTGATGCTTATTTATTTCCCAGTGTAAAACGGAGTAGAATACCGTTGTTTTATATTTTTCTTATTAAGTTTCAAATATGTGTTTTGTATTTTTTTGCAGGATTGGCTAAGCTAAATTATGAATGGCTAGCTAACGCACAGCCACTCGCTCTTTGGTTAAGGGCTAAAGCTGGTTTGCCTATTTTAGGCGGCTTGTTTGATTATAAACAAACAGCTTATTTATTCAGTTGGTTTGGTGCTGCTTTTGATCTTTTTATATGGATTTTTTTACTAAAAAATAAAACTAGAAAAGTGGCTTATTTTTCAGTAATCGTATTCCATTTGGCTACCTGGGTTTTGTTTCCCATAGGTATGTTTCCTTTCTTTATGATTGGGCTTAACTTAGTATTTTTCTCTTTCAATAAGTTTCAGTTGCTGATAGAAAAAAAATCATTTAATTCGGTGAATAACTCCCCACAAATAGGTAGAGGCAGCTTCTTATTTCTGGCTATTTTTGTATTAGTTCAAGTTATAATTCCTTTAAGGCATTTGGCTTATTCGAGCAACGTTTATTGGTCAGAAGAGGGCTATAGATTTAGTTGGAGGGTGATGCTAATGGAAAAAGCAGGTTATATAACTTTTATAATTAAGGATGAAAACAATTTAAACTATCAGCAAGAAGTGAATAACAGCAATTATCTTACTCCAAATCAGATAAAAATGATGGCCACACAGCCAGATATGATATTGCAATTTGCTCATTTTTTGAAGGATGAATACAAAGCTTACGGAATTAAAAATCCAAAAATATATGCACAGTCATTCGCAACCCTAAATGGTAAAGGATCAAAGCCGTTTATAAAAGCTAATGTTGATTTAGCAACAATTAGTAGAGATTTAAAAAACAGAAATAGTTGGGTGTTGCCCTATCCTTATTAATGCGGTTTTTAGCAAGCATATTTATACTCTTTCTCCCAGGGCTTTTTTTAGCACAAACATTCGATTTTGCCCTAAAAGTAACTGATAACAAGAAAAATGCTTTAGAAGATGTTCAAGTTGTTATAGATGATAAAACATCTTTAAGAACAAATAAAAAAGGACAAGTTAATCTTCAGTTGTCAAAAGAAGGTACTCATAAGGCAATGGTTTTTCAGTTGGGTTATGAGCAGGTCACATTTACATTTACATCAGATAATTGGTCAATTAACAAAGTAATTCGGCTAAACCCTATAACAACTAACTTAAATACAGTTAAAGTTTTACCAAATAGTGAAACAGAAGAATCTCTTTTTGGCATTACCAAGCTTAAGCGTATAGAAGGTACGTCTATTTATGCTGGAAAAAAAAGTGAAGTAATATCAGTAAACAATGTAAGTGGTAACAAAGCTGCAGCAAATGCAAGAGAGGTTTTTGCAAAAGTATCTGGCTTAAATATATGGGAGTCAGATTGTGCAGGATTGCAGCTTTCAATTGGAGGAAGAGGGTTGAGTCCACATCGTACATCAAACTTTAATACTCGCCAAAATGGTTATGACATTAGTGCAGATGCTTTAGGCTACCCTGAAACATATTACATGCCACCCTTAGATGCTGTTGATAAGATAGAATTAGTAAGGGGTGCTGGTTCTTTACAATATGGCACTCAGTTCGGAGGAATGCTTAATTTTAAATTAAAGGAAGGCGATAAGGATAAACCTATTAGCCTAGAGACATACCAAACAGTAGGCTCATTTAATTTTTTAAATAGCTACACAGCTATTGGTGGAAGTTTTGGGAAATTTAGATATTACACATTTTATCAGTTTAGAAGAAGTGATTGTTTTAGACCAAATTCAGAAATTAATTTACATACTGTTGGAGGATTGTTTAATTACGATTTTAGTAGTACTTCTTCACTTAGTTTAAATGTTACCCATCTCAATTATTTAGCACAACAACCTGGTGGTTTAACTGATGCTCAGTTTGAAGACGACCCAAGGCAATCTAACCGAGAAAGAAACTGGTTTGGAGTAAACTGGAATGTTTTTTCGCTAGGATTTGAAAAGAAATTTGAAAACAATGATAAGTTCAAAATTCAAACGTTTGGCTTAATTGCCAGCAGAAGCTCTCTAGGAGTACTTGACCCACCAAACAGAGGCGATTTATTAGGAAATAGGAACTTAATTGCGGGTGATTTTGCCAACCAAGGTGTTGAGACTAAGTATCTGAAACGGCTAAATGGAAAGCTAAAAGGTATTTCGGTATTGTTTGGTAGTAGACTTTATAGAGGTAATACCATGAGCGAACAGGGAGCTGCTAGTAGTGGTTATGATGCTGATTTTTCATTTTTAGAACCAGGTAACCCAAGCCAAAGTAGTTATCGTTTTCCTAGTTATAATGCGGCCCTTTTTTCGGAAGCTATTATACCAATTGGAGAAAAAATTAAACTAATTCCCGGTTTAAGAGGAGAGTTTATTAGTACAAATTCAGAGGGAAGTTTTTCTATAGATAATTACCACCCACTAACAGGTTTGTTATTATTTGAAAATGATAGTACAGAAGCCAAAAGCTATAACAGATCTTTTTTATTAAAGGGATTAGGTGTATTGTACACACTCACAGAAAGTCATGAGGTGTATGCAAATTTTTCAGAAAATTATCGAGCGATTAATTTTAACGATGTTCGCATAGCGAACCCTAATTTTAGAATAGATCCTAATATTAAAGATGAAAGTGGTTTTAATTCTGATGTTGGTATTAGAGGCAATTTCAGCAACAAAATTTTTTATGATTTAAGTGTGTTTTATTTATCGTATAGCGATAGAATAGGGGTAGTGCTGCAGTCGGATAGTACAAATTTCAGTTTGTTCAGGTATAGGTCAAATATTGCTAAGTCAAGAAATTATGGATTAGAGTCATTTGTACAGGCAAATATTTCAAGGTTTTTTAGCGGTTGGTCAAAAAATCTTGTGTTTAATGTGTTTGGTAATTTTGCACTTACCAATAGCAATTATTTTGATGCTAATTTTCGAGGAATAGAGGGTAATAAAGTTGAGTATGTACCATTGTTGAATCTAAAAATTGGGGTAGACCTAAAATGGAAAAAGCTGAGTATGAACTATCAGTTTACCTACGTTAGTGAACAATTCACAGATGCAACTAATGCTGAAGCAACAAGCTCAGCTATTATTGGTGTTATTCCACAGTATTGGGTTTCTGATGTATCAATGCAGTATGCGTTAACAAAACTATCATTTAAGGCGGGTGTAAATAACTTGCTTAACAAGTATTATTTTAATCAAAGAGCTACAGGATATCCTGGGCCCGGCATATTACCTGCAACAGGTCGTAATATTTACGTTACTTTAGGCCTTAAATTATAATTGTTTTTTCTTAACGAACTATTTGCCCCAGAGATAGCAACTGCTCCTTTTTAGTAAAATTTGTAGTAAATGGCTAGGGTACCTTTAGTCAAATTATTTTGCTTCTAGGGTGTATGGTTGGTCAAATATTGCGATGCTTTTTATAAAAAAAAGCCACATCCTAATTAAAGGTGTGGCTTAAAATACCATTTCACAATTATTTTGTGAAATGAGAATACTTTTATTACTGGATGATCAAGGTTTGTTTAACTGATGAGCTTCCATCTTCGTTTGTTACACTTAAAAAGTATATGCCTTTGTCGAAGTTGGAAAGATCTAAAGTCTTATTATTTGTGTTTATCAGGTTTTCAGTGTAAACTGCTTGTCCTGAAGAGTTAAATAAGGTTAAATCGTAATTAGTGTTGGTCTTTAAGCCAGAAAGGTTAACTCTATCGTGGGTTGGGTTTGGGTAAATTGTTACGTTATTTAAACGAGTAGATCCTTTACTAGATAAGCCATCATTAGCTATTCGAAGAACTTCTAAATAAGTAAAGTTACCGTTTCCATCTAACCTGGTTGATGCTATTGGGTATTTAGCAGATGGGTAGTCAGTTGACCAGGTAAAAAGGGTGTCAGTTTCTATATCTGTACCCAATATTGCCCAACCTCCGTTTAAGCTATGCAACCATGTTGTGTCAATTACTGTAACGTAAGTTTTTTGTCTTAAACACTGAAAATTACCGTATGAAGTAATAACATTTCCCCAACCATCATTATGAACTTGTTTATACGTGTCTCTTTTGTTTCTTGCTGAATCAATACCAAAAGTAGTAGAAACATCAATTGTGAAATCATATTGAGATGTATCATTCCACATATCATTGTAGCTAGTAGGGAATTTAGCTATAGTCTCATTATTAGTATAGTTTAAAACAATTGGATCTTCAGATACGCGATTATAACCTACACCACCCACAAGTTCAGCTTGTTCCGAGTTTTGAGTGAAAAAACCGTAAGTACTGTCTTTAAGATAAGCAACTGTGGCATTAGGGAAATCATCAGAATAAATTGTTGAATCCGGGTCTAAAAAGTTAATAGTATCTGTTTGGTGTGCAATAAATTGGGTGAAATCATAAACTTGGTTTTCGCCAGGTTCGCCTTGAGATAAGCCTACAGCTAGAGTATCTCTTACCGTTATGATTTGATCACCCACTACTGGGTAATTTTCGCTGTTAAGTGTTATTTGTCCAAAAGAGACACACGTGTAGGACAGAAATAAAAGTATAAATTTTGTTTTCATATTTGAAGTTATTTTGATTTTTGAAGCTCGAATGTACGCATAATAAACGGGGGTATGAAATTTTATTGGTCTCAATTAGTAGTTAAAACTATGCACTTTAGTGCATTTCGCTTTAGCTTCTAAAAATATTAACTTTAACTATGGAATCACAACGTTCTCATAGTCATTCAGTTTCCCGCCTTACTGTTCATATAGTTTGGGCTACCAAGTATCGTTATGCTGTTCTTCAAAATGACATTAAAATTAGGTGTCGTAGCTTGTTAATCCAGATTTGTGAGGCGGAGGATATTTCAAATGTTCGAGGAGTTGTCTCTAAAGATCATGTTCATATGCACATAAATTATCGTCCCTCACAGTCGGTAAGTGGTATAGTTAAAAAATTGAAAGGTCGCAGTTCTAGGAAATTGCAGATGGAGTTTCCTGAATTAAAGAAGAAATACTGGGGTCGTCACTTTTGGTCTATAGGCTATGGTTGTTGGAGCACAGGAAACATAACGGATGAAATGGTTAATGAATATCTAGAACATCATCGAAAACCAGGTGATAATACAAATTCTGAATTCATAATTGATTAACTAGGACTTTTAGTCCGTTACAAAACTATGGTACTTTCAGTCCATAGTGGTTTATTTTGTTTGTGATAATTAAGCCAAGTTAAAATTTTAATTTGTTGTAACATTACCGTGTGCTTTTTGTTTAAACATTTAAAAATAAAGTCAAAATTTTTTTTACAGGGCGAGAAATTTGAGAAGAGGTATTTTAGTCTATATGTTATTCATGTGAGCAATACCCGGCTGTCCGCTTTAGTTATTTTTTTAGCACAAGTAATAAACGCAGTGTAAATGGCTTCCAAGGTCGCTCATACACAACGCTTAAACTAAAGTGCTAATCAGCAATAAGCTAATACTCCTGTGCTGGCTAGGGAAGAGTTTTAGTGGATGATTTTTAAACAAGGTTAATCGAAATAAGAATACACAATCAGTAGTAGTACCAAACTGCACCAGGGATAGCAACGGCATCCTTTTTTGTAAAAAAAAGATATAGTGAATAGCCCGCTCGGGTGCCCAGAACTATTATTTTTAAAACTAAAAAAGCCCCTAAAAGGAGCTTTAATCTAATTTGGAGGTCGCGAACGGATTCGAACCGCTGTAGAAGGTGTTGCAGACCTCTGCCTAACCACTCGGCCACGCGACCCTATTTTTCAAAGGTATGAAAATAATTACTTTGGCAAAAGGTTTTTTACTAGCTTAATTATTTCATTATAAAGTACAATAAATATTGGTTAATTTCGTTTCACAGTTCGTACAGCACAATGGTCTTATTAAAGAGAATATCCTTAGTTATTTTTATTGTCCACGTTTTAATATCGTGTGAAGTGATAAACCCCGAAGAACCTATACCTTCGTTTATTCACATTGATGATATTGAGATGGTTACCAATTACGCCCAGGAAGGTTCTAACTCTAGTAATATTGTTGATGCCTGGGTGTATGTTGATGATAAATTTATTGGAGGATTTGAGCTTCCGGCAACTATACCTGTTCTTGCTGAAGGAGAAGTAAATCTTAAAGTTAGGCCTGGTATTAAAAATAGTGGTTCTACAGCACTTCGTTTAGATTATCCTTTTTTCGCTTTTTATGAGGATGATAATTTTATGTTATACCCAGACAGCATAGTTCATGTTGCACCAACAGCTAGGTATTTTGAACAATTAAGTTTTCCTTGGCTTGAAGATTTTGAAGGAGGAACTTTTAGCTTGTCTGAAACCGGAGATAGTGAAAGTTTACAAATAACTACAAACCCTGAAGAAGTTTATGAGGGAGGAAGATCTGCTAAAATTGAATTAAATAGTGCTGATGAGTTTTATTTGGCAACAAGTGAGCAAAGTTATGTGCTGCCAAAAAGTGGTAATGATGTTTATTTAGAGCTCGATTACAAAACATCGGCTCAAATTGAAATTAGGTTAATAAGTAATGTGCCACAAGACATTCAGTCGTCAAGTATAATTATTTTATACCCTAAAGAAACATGGAATAAAATTTATATTGATTTAGGTACCAGTGTTACTGCAAACCCTAATGCACTAACGTTTCAAATTCAATTTTTGGTGGGGCACCAATCTGGTCAAGAGAACTCTGTTACTTACTTAGATAACATTAAGTTGATTCACTCAGGTATTTAATGAATAACAAGCTAAGATCTTTAACCTACGCTTTTTTTGATTTGCTTACAGCAGGCATAGCCTGGGCTGTGTTTTATGTTTTTAGAAAATTATATTTAGAGCCTCTTAAATTTGGCTATTCTGTTGAGTTAACCTTTGGTGATCGCTTTTTTAAAGGATTATTACTTGTGCCTTTTTTTTGGGTTATTTTGTATTTTTTGTCGGGCTTTTATAATAACCCTTATAGAAGGTCGCGATTAAAAGAACTAATTCAAACTTTCTGGATTAGCATTATTGGGGTACTAGCAATCTTTTTTACTTTGTTGCTTGATGATGTTGTTGCTAGTTACAGGTTTTATTATCAGGCAATTTTATTTTATTTCATTGTTCACTTCATCATTACATATATACCAAGGTTTTTAATTAGTACCTCTACTGTACGTAAAATTCATAACAGAAAAATTGGGTTTAACACTTTAATTATAGGAAGTGATGAGCGTGCTTTAAGTTTAGCTGAAGAAATACAGAATGCAAAGGTTTCTTCTGGTTATAATTTAAAAGGTTTTGTACATATTAGGTCAAAACGAATGACTGAGCTTGAAAATCGCTTGCCACATTTGGGTTATATTAAAGATATACGGGAAATTATTCATCAAAATAAAATTGAAGAAGTAATTATAGCAATTGAATCATCTGAGCATGACAAAATTCGTAAAATTTTAAATTACTTAAAGCCAGAGGATATATACGTTAAAATAATCCCTGATTTATATAATATTTTGTCTGGTCAGGTAAAAATGAATTCTATTTTAGGCGTTCCTTTAATAGAAATAAATCAAGAGATTATTCCTCAATGGCAATGGGTTGCTAAGAGAATTATTGATATTACGGTTTCGGTAATTATTTTAATATGTTTTTCATGGGCTTATTTATTGGTAGCGATTCTTGTAAAGCTATCATCTCCTGGTCCTGCGTTTTATTCTCATAAGCGTGTGGGTAAGGGAGGAAAATCTTTTTCTATATATAAGTTTAGGTCTATGTACGTTGATGCAGAAAAATCTAGACCAATGCTAGCTAAAGAAAACGACCCTAGAGTAACTCCTTTAGGGAGGTTTATGCGAAAAACTCGAATTGATGAAGTGCCTCAATTTTACAATGTATTAATTGGGGATATGTCTTTAGTTGGGCCCAGGCCTGAACGCCAATATTTTATTGATAAGATCTTAAAAAAAGCTCCACATTATGCTTATTTGCAAAGAGTTCGCCCAGGCATAACTTCTTGGGGACAGGTTAAATATGGATATGCCGAAAATGTTGATCAAATGATAGAACGGTTAAAGTATGATATTCTTTATATAGAGAACATGTCGATATTTGTAGATTTAAAAATTTTAATATACACCGTACTAATTGTTTTACAGGGTAGAGGAAAGTAGATTTTTTAGAGAACAGCATTTGATTTCAGGTTTTAAAAAATAACTTTGTGTTTACCATGTGGCCTGATGTTTTACATAAAAGAGTTAAGAGTTTTTTATTAGCTCTTTTTTTCATTTTTTTCTCTATAGTTTCCCACAGTCAATCCTGGGATGACCTAGAGGAACAATATCAAAAATTTTTTAATCAGAAAGATTATGATAAATCATTGGTAATAGCGAATAAGCAATTTAGTGCATCTATTAAGGAGGGTGCTCCAATATATCAACAAGCATTTGCGTACAGCAATTTGGGTTTGAGCTATTACCATTTAAAAGATTTTAAAAACGCTGAAAAGTACTTTACTAAGGCTATCGAATTAGAGCAAAAGGTATTAGCTCCAGAAAGTGATTTACTTTTCTCTGACCAGAATCATCTGGCAATTACGTATAAAGAATTAGGTAAATACAGCGAGGCTAATACGTTGTTTAACGATTTAATTAGTCAATTAAAGCAGAAAGATTCATTGCCTAAAAATAATGAACAATTAAAACTAGTTGCTACTAATTTGATTGAATTACACAAAGTACAAAATTTAAATAAACAAGTTGATAGTTTAAGATTAGCTTACAACATCGCGCCACCCGATACATCTTGCCAATGCGGTAAAAATAATCCAGATGCTAATTTAGAGGTTAAACCAGAAGGGAAACTATTAGGTTCAACTACTGATGTTGCAGATTCTTATGAAAAAACTAAGTCTTTACTTAGTGAGTTTTTATACAAAAAAGAGGATGAGGTTACTACTATTGATTCATTAACTGTAAACGAAAAAGGTTCAGAAGATGTTGTTGAAAGCTTGCCTAAGGGGTATTATATAGTAAAAGAGGGGGATGACTTACTTTCTGTTGCAAGAAAAAATAACATTAGCTTAAATCAGCTTATTTCATGGAATAAGTTGTTTTCAAATAAAATAATTGTAGGCGAGCAATTAAGGGTTGTTGCTCCTTAGTATTATTTATTAAAATATTCGTTCATTTTTTTTATAAACGTATCAGGGCTTATGTATCCTGTTATTGTCCCTGCCACCGTTTGATCTGGATTAAAAAATATAAAATAGGGTAGTTGTTTTACGTTATATTTTTGACTGATTTCTATTCCTTCAAAATCTTCAACATCTATTGAATATGCTAGGTTTTCGTTTTCAGATAAGCTTATAAGTGTTTTATTGGTGAGTATATTTGATTTTACTTGCCTACAAGGCCCGCACCATATAGCATTAAAGTATACGAAATATGGTTTGTTATTTTCTTTGGCCGTTTGCTGAAGCTCATTAAATGAACCATCAAAAAAAGGAAATGTAATTTCATTTTCTAAAGCTAGCGTAGTTGCAATGTTAGTTTGCTGATTTAAATTGAAATTTTGGTTGTCGTATTCTTCTGGGTGTACATCGTAAGTATGAAGTTTCTGGCAAAAACTTCTAGTAGTGCACGAAAAGATTGCAAAAAAAGCAATATATATAATGTACCGCATGGTATAAAAATAAAAAATCCTGTGTATATTAATACACAGGATTTTTAAGAATATTATTAAAATTAGCTTAGTAAGCTATGTTTAATGCTTTTAATGTTTCAACATTTAAGTTACCTACTGGTAAATTATTATCTTTTTGAAATTGAGTTAAAGCAACCTTAGTATCATTACCAAAAATGTTATCAACACCATGGTTTCCAACGCTGTATCCTTGAGCGATTAATGCTTTTTGGAT
Organism: Flavobacteriales bacterium; assembly: GCA_020628935.1. Classification (GTDB taxonomy): domain Bacteria; phylum Bacteroidota; class Bacteroidia; order Flavobacteriales_G; family JALEGO01; genus JAHDEG01. The sequence continues at coordinate 22,731 of JAHDEG010000009.1, read as the reverse complement.
TTGAGCAATTTTAGATGAAGTTAATTTGGTGTTACATAAGATTTCTCTCCACTCACCAACAGACTCAGACTTAGTCATAACTCTTTTAGTTACAGTGCTAAATTCTGCAGGAATAATTTTTTCTTCAGCTCTAGCTGGTGTTACTAATACTTTTCTGTATTCAGTTTTGTAAACTGCAGGAAGAACTTCTTCAACAATTCTTTCTGGAGTATCAACAACTCTTTTGCTAACAGTCTTGTAAACTGGCTCAGAAGTAACTTCTTCATACTTAGCTGGAGTTTTTAAAGTTCTTTTGAAAACTGTTTTGTAAGTAGCAGGAATTTCTTTTAAACACCATACATTACAATCAGATGGATCTGCAGAAAGACAGTTTTTGTCTGCTTTACCTTTAACCCACTCAGTTCTTGCTGGAGAAACTAAAACTTTTTCGCTTACTGTTTCATATGTTTCAGGAACAACTTTTACTTTAGAAGAACCTTCGTCTACTAATACTCTTTCAGTTAACGTTTTAAAAGTAGCTGGTATAACTCTTTTTACTATTTGCTCTTCTTTAACTAATACTTTGAAAGGCTGCGTTTCGTATTTTGCAGGTATAGTAACTAACTTTTTGCCTTCAGGCTTAGTCATTACTCTTTCAGTTTTAGTTTCGTACTCAGCTGGTACTCTACATTTTGCGTAACATTTTCCTGGTTCAGCATTTGGCGGGAACTCAGTCATTTCTTCGATTCCAGATTGAGCTACAGAGAATAAAACTGTACTGCTAAATAAAAAGGAAGCAATTAATTTTTTCATAGTATTTAAATTTATTTGTTTAATTTTGCAAATGTAATAAGTGAAATAACACGCTCCAACTATTTAATTTGATGAGAGGGTGTAATTAAGTCTTTTTTTTCTTAAACGATTTATTTACAGCACATTAAATTTAGTGTTAAAAAATGAAACCTTTTTTTATGTATTTTTTTTCGTAACCAAAATGATTTGATCTCAGTACAAGAATGAAAATTCTGGTATATGTTACGTAGTTCAGTTTTAGCAGCGTTAGGCTTAGTTTTATTTTCTTTTAGTAATTCATCTCTGACGGATGAAAAAATGAATGACTATGCTATTGAGATTGCATCTCAAAATTGTACTAATGGAAATGATATATTAATGGCTACCAAGTTTAACTCATCTAAGTACTGTGCTGGTAATTCTGTAGTTGATGTTTTAAACGCATTTCCTACAATTGTTCACGAAACATACCATCATCATAATTATGAGGCTAATAATGATCCTACAAAAAGAGTTTATTTTGTAAATCGTAGAAATAGTATTACTATAAATCGTTTCCCTGTTTTTAATAGTTCTGAATTAAAAGATTTTGTTCACCCTGAATATCAAAAAGCCTTGTTTCGCTTTGGAGAGTATATTAACTCTGATAACCAAGATATGGATTCTCAAAAAAATGGAATTTTTGGAATAATGGAAGAATATGCAGCTTACTACCAAGATATTTTAGCTTATCAAGAAATGTACGGGTATTTGAGAAAAAATGTACCTGATGAGAATACTCAGGTTTGGGTAGATTACTTAATAAAGAATAGCAATGTACTTGTTGCTGGTTATGAGTTTGAATTATTTATATCATGGTATTTACAGTTTGCCCAACAAAATCACCCAGAAGTATATACTGCTATTATAACAAACGATGATTTTAAAAAGCTATACACAATGTTACATGATGGCCATACTAATGCAGTTAACAAGCATTTATCAAATCAAGAAACAATTCTTACAAGTTTAGGAAATAAAGTGGTTCGTTCAGGTGATTTTGTTAAAGTTGCTGGCGACAAATATTTTTACAAGTTGCCTAACAACGATATTGATTATCCTAAGCAAATATTGGCTCAAAATAGTGAGCACGAAATATTGGATAAAATATATGCTCCTGAGTCTATATCATTTTCTACTTTAAGTGTTACTAAATAGGTTTAGTGGAATTTGATAATGGATTAATTCAGCTTGTAGCTACTTTTGTATTGGGTGCTGTAGTTGGTGTTATTAATACATTAGCTGGGGGAGGATCTATAATAACACTTCCTTTTTTGATGATGGTTGGTTTACCTGCGTTGTCTGCAAATGCATCTAACCGTTTAGGTATTTTTGTACAAACTTCTGTTAGCTCTTACTCCTTTATAAGGAAGGGGTTAATTCGTAAAAAGCATCTACTATATTATGTGTTGCCATCTGTAATAACAGCTTTAATAGGCGCTTATATTGCCTCTAATGTAACCGAGCAGAGTATGGCTTGGGTTGTTAAAACTGTTATAAGCTGTTTGGTAGTTTTAATTGTTTTTTTAAATATAAAAGATGTTGTTTTTAAGGGTAAAGCTGGTTTATTTACTATTCCCTTATATGTAAGTATTATTGTTATTTCTATTTTGGGGTTTTATGGAGGATTTATTCAGGCTGGTTTTGGGTTGATTTTTTTTGGATTTCTACACTTTTTACAGGGGAAACCTGCCGATGAAACAAATGCAATTAAAAATTTAGTTGTTGCTACATATAGCCTACCTACTATTATACTTTTTATGTATTATGGGTTAATTGAGTGGAAAATTGCTGGAGTATTGGCATTGGGCCAAGGTTTGGGAGGATGGATAGGTGCTAAAATCGCCACCGAGAGCCCGAAAGGAAATAGTGTTGTTAAAATTCTTTTTTATTTGATGCTTGCTGTTTCTGTAGCGAAGCTTTATGGGGTGTTTTAAAAATACAATTTTGCGTAAGGGGGTGAAGTGGAAACCTCACAGAGAGCTTTGCGAGCGAGGAGTTGTAGGGTAAAACCCGACCGCGCGAATAGCGGGGTTACGCTCTGGTTATTTTACATTTTTCTTAGCCACTTATTAGGGTTAAGGGCTATTTTACCGCTAGTGATTTATTTGTTATATGGCTGGTTAATTATAATGAATTCAGAACAGGCAATAGAAGATGCCGTTTAGGCAAGTTATTTCCCGTTAATATTTATTATTCCGCTCCCATTGTATTGTACAATTTTCACTTCTGTAGTATTATAGTGTTTTAAATAAAGAATTTTTTTTGGGGGATTGTAGATTATTTACAAACTATTTATTCCTTTAATTATCTCTTCGAAGCGATAGATAACTATGAATTTCGCTCACGACTACAGATCCTTCTCCCACAGCTGACGCAACCCGCTTTACTGAACCTTTTCGCACATCTCCTACAGCAAAAAATCCACAGGTACTTGTTTCAAAATTATAAGGCAATCTATTTTTGAAGGCCTCTGAATTAGCAATTGATTCTGAGGAAATTGAATTTCCAGTACAAATAAATCCTTTTTCGTCTGTTTCAACCAGATTGTTTAACCAATCAGTGCTTGGTTTTGCGCCAATAAACGTGAAAAGATTTGTTATGTTTTTCTCTTCTTCTTTACCGTTTTTTGATTTTATAAGTAAAGACTCTAACTGTGTATTTCCTTTAAGCTCAGTAACGCTAGTATTAAGCAATACTTCTATGTTTTCGCAGGCTATTATTCTTTGAACCAAATAATCACTCATTTTAGCCCCTAAATCATCTCCTCTTAAAATTATATAAACTTTACTGGCAAAATCAGATAAAAATAAAGCGGCTTGGCCAGCAGAATTGCCTCCGCCAACAACTCCAATATCTGAGTCTTTACATTGAGCTGCATGCATTCCTGTAGCACTGTAATATACTCCGATTCCATCAAATTTGGAAAGGTTTTTTGCTGGTAATCGTTGGTATTTGGCACCTGTTGCTGCTACAATAGTTCTGGTTTTAATTATATTACTATTTGAAACTGTTACTAAATAGTAATCTCCATTGTATTCAAATTTTTCTGCCTTGTGGGGAATGGATATTTTACAACCAAATTTTTGTGCTTGTATGTACGCCTTGTTTGCAAGGTCACCACCGGAAATTCCTGTTGGAAAACCCAAGTAGTTTTCAATTTTTGAGCTTTTACCAGCTTGTCCGCCAGGGGCATTGCAGTCAATAGTTACTACACTTAATCCTTCGGAGGCGGCATAAACACTTGCGGCTAATCCTGCTGGCCCAGCTCCGATGACCAAAACATCAAAAATTTCATCCTCAAAATCCATTAATACACCCGTATACTTAGCTAGATTCTTAATGCTAGGGTTAACAGCTACTCTTCCATCGCTATCTATAAGAATTGGAAAATCAGTTGTATCAAGGTTAAATTGTTCTAGTAACTCTAAAGACACTTCAGATTTCTCCACATCGACAAACGTATGCCAAATATGATTTTTTTCCATAAAGTCGCGAATGGTATATGTGTTATTGGAATCGCTCTTGCCAAAAACTTTAATTCCTCCCTCAAAATCTTTCAGCACAGTTTCATCTCGCAATAAAAAAGCGTTTAGTAATACATCACTAATGTCGCTGTAGGTTGAAATCGCGGTTTTTAGGTTTTCTGGTGTAATTCTTAATAAATTAGTGTCTGAAGTTGTTGTAGCATTAAAAAGAGCCCTTCGGTTAGATAACATTCCTGAATCTCCTGAAAATTGTCCCTTTGTGTGTTCGGCAATTATATTTGAGTGGTCTCCTGCATCAGTCACTAATATTTTTCCTTTTAACACTACAAAAAAGTCGTATTGATAATCTCCTAAAGAAAAAATACGAGTTGGCTCATTGAAATGTTCTTCTACACCAAGCTTGGATAGGTTTTGTATTTGTTTGGAGGATAATTCAGGAAATCGGGAATCGTTCATAGGAGATGAATTATATATTGATGATTAATACTTTATATATTGCTAACATTTGTTCTGCAATAATACTTTTAATAGTTGTAGTTCACTTATGGTTATTTCTTTTAAGTTATGCATATCTGATGATATTATATAGATAATACTTTCGCCAACTCTAAACACGTATAAATATGAAATTATTAATGGAATAACTAATATTCCAATCTTTGAAATTATCGACTTTGTTAGTGCAAATATTAGCGAGTAGCTTTAGTCAGTTAATGGTTCAAATAAAACTGTTTTAGCCTTGTAATGAAGCTATTTTGCGTAAGGGGGTGAAGTGGAAACCCCACAGAGAGCTTTGCGAGCGAGGAGCTGTAGGGTAAAACCCGACCGCGCGAATAGCGGGGTTACGCCCTGGTTATTTTACATTTTTCTTAGCCACTTGTTAGGGTTAAGGGCTATTTTACCTTTTCTTATTTCGAAACGTAACTCGGGCAGTCCGTTTTCGTTATTTCCTACTGTGCCTAAAACTGTTCCCGTAGTTACTTGCTGACCTTTTTTTACGTTAATTTCATCCATTTGAAAATACACACTTATATATTTACCATGTCTTACAAGTACGCCCTTACCAGCATTGGGAATAATTACTACCATGGTTACTTCGCCATCAAAAACTGCTTTTACTGTTTTGCCTGAAATGGGGGTTATGTTAATTCCATCGTTGTCAATATAAATGCCTGGTAAATCAGGGTGTTGCTGTCGGCCAAATTTGCCGGTTATTTTACCTGAAACAGGCCAGGGGAGTTTGCCAACGTTTTTCTCAAACTCTGCCATGAGCTTAACTTCTGCTTTATTTAGAGCTCCCTTTTTGTTTGCTTCGTCAATTGCTTTTTTAATGGCCGCGTCTAATTTTTTAAGTTCTTTTTGTTTCTTTTTAAGTTGATCTTTAAGTTCTCCTTCTTTGCTTTTTAGTTTATTTATGGTTTCTTCTTGTTTTTTTCTTTCTGAGTCGAGCGACTTTTTTTCGCTGTTTTTATTTTGAAGGAGACCTAATTTCTTGTTTTTTATTTGAGTTAGCTGCTCTACTTTGTTATTAAGGTTGGTTTGGCTTTCTTGAATTAAACTGGCCTGCTGTTGGCGGTATTCTATATATTGCTGAAGGTATTTGTAACGTTTGTAGGCTTGGTTAAAATTGTCTGAAGCGAGTATGAACATTAAACGATCGTACTTAGATCGGTTTTTGTAAGATTCTACAATAATTTTTGCGTACTCATCTTTCAAGTTTTTTAAGTCGGATTGCATGGAAGAAATAATATCATTTGTTTCTTCAATTTGCTCATCAATTTGGTTTATTTCTTGTCTAATTGTACTTATTAATTCTTTTCGAGCTCCTAAATTAGCTTTTATTAGTTCTAATTCTTGAAGTGTTGCTTTTTGGTTTTTCTTTGTAGTGCTAAGTAGAGCGTTTGTTTCTTTTAGCTGCTTTTGAATAGCTTTTTTCTTAGCTTCCAGCTTTTTGGGATCTGATTGGCCAATAGCTATATCTGATATAGAAACTGATAGGAGTAGAAAAAATAAAATTTTAGAAATAGACAACTTCGTACTTCTTTGATATATTAAACGGGAACATGCATTTTGCAGTGTCCATTTTACTAAGTTTTCCTTCAATTTTAATATCATCTCCATCAAAAATATGAAATGATTGTTGAAAAGGTATGGCAAATACTCCGTTTTCGAAGGAGATGTTTTGAAAATCTGAATAGGAAGCTCCTAAAGACTGGCTTTTGTTATGTTTAGCTATGTTTTGACTGACAATTTTTTGCTCTTTCTTTATAATATTGGTTTTATAATTATAGGTGTCGGGTAAATTAGTTTTTATATCAAATGCGTTAAATGTGGTTAGTACAGATAGAGTGTCTTTATTTCTTACCATTGTTTTACTATTTACAAGTGTATCGGGTAAAAAAGCTCTTCCTAAAATGACATTAATTATTGACTCTAACCCGTTTGAAATATTATATTGCTCTGTAAAATTTTTAACTGAGCCTTTCATAACCTGGCTTTGTAGTCTATTAATTACAAATACAGAATCTGTTGTTGCTAGTACTCTTGCTACCTCAATTCCCAATAGAGGAGTGATTGAAGCCCAAATTAGGCTGTCCTTATAAATTCTTACGCTCGCTTTTATTGGTAAGTTTCTTTCTTTACACTCATATTTCCCGTTTAATTTAAAGCTTAAAAATTTGATTTTGGGAGATATTGCTATACTGTCTTTAAGGTAGTTTTTTATTGATTCTTGTGAGCTTTTAGCTGTGTTTTTGTTTCTAAAAAGTCCTTTTTTTGACTTACATGAGTTCAGTAATAAATGAACTGAAAAAGAAAGGATTAAGATTTTTGATAGCTTACTCATATAGCTTTTTATCTTTAATCTTTTTTTCTAAATTTTCAGTAGTACCACCTAATTTAAGTGCTTTTTTCCATTGTTGAATTGCGAGCTCAATTTTATTTTGTTGAAAGTAAATGTCGCCTAAGTGTTCAACAATAATTCCGCTGTTGTCGCCTCCTAATTCTATAGATTTTTTAATCCATTTTTCAGCTTCGTTATACTGTTTCATTTGATAAAATATCCATCCATATGTATCTGCAAAGGTGCTGGACTCGGAGTCATAATCAACTGTTTTTTTAGACATTTCAAGAGCTCTATTTAATTTTTCTTTTCTTACAGATAAATAGTAGGCATAGTTATTTAATACTTGAATATTGTTTGAGTCTAAAGCTAAAACACTTTCATAAGCTTCGTCAGATTTTTTATACTGTTTAGTGTTATTGTAGGCATCACCCAATAGAGAATTAAATTGCATTAATAGCGGTAGGTTGTCGTATACCATGTTTTTCCCTGAAACTAGTTCTTCTATTGCGGCTTCATTTTTGTTTAATTGCAACAAGCTAATTCCTTTAAAGTAATAGGGTGTTGGTTGATTTGGGAAAAACTCTTTGCATTGTTCGCCAAGTGCAATAATTGTATCGTGTTTATTAAGTTCGGCAGCAGTTAAAAATACTTGCGTCCAAATTGGGTAGCGATTTTGATCGAGGTTTACTGCCGTAATAAAGTAGTTTAAAGCTCTTTCTTTTTGTTGTTCTCTTAAATAGTAATCACCAGCAATAGCAAATGATTTAGCTTCATCAGGATTTACAGTCATTAAAAGATCAATTAGTTCTTCTGTTTTTGGCTTATAACTAGAGTCTTTTTCTGTGAGGATGTAATAGTTTAATGCAATTTTTACCTTCTTATCTATATCAATAAGTTCATTTTGAAACAGTAATTGAGCTTCTTTATAAGCATTTTCGGGTTCATTTTTTTTGATATACATTTCATATAAGTACAAATGTATTTGTCCGTTTTCAGGATCTACTTTTTTAAGTCGTTCATAGGTTTCGATAACTTTGTTTTCGTTATCGTTAAGCATGTGAATTTCGGCAAGCTTTTGATAATAATCAGTGTTTTGAGGGAATGCTGAAATTAGTTTTTCAATTTCGTTAATACTTTTATCTTCTTTTTTGAGCATAAACCATTGCTTACTTTTTTTGAAGGATGTGCTCGCGTTAATGCCTAAGATTTCTTCAATTTTATTGTAGGTTTCAATAGCTTTATTGTAATCTTTTTGTCTTTCAAATACGGTTGCTTTGGCACTGTAATACTCTACGTTTTTAGGATCTAGTACTATTAGTTCATCGTATGTTTTAAGTATGTTTTTATCGTCACCTTTAACATCGTAAATTTGAGCTAAAAGCTCTTTATACCATATGTTGGTTTCATCTTCTTTAACAGCTTTTTCTGCTAATTGTAATGACTTATTGAGAAGATCTTTGTTTATTCCAGTTCTGGAAATAGAGCCTCCTAAATAAATTTTACTTAGTTCGTATGCAGAGGCAGCATTGTTTTTGTCTAACTCAAGGCACTTCTGAAAAAGAGCGGCAGAAACCTCGTAATTACCTAGCGCTTTTTCTTTATTCGCATCTATAAACATAGAGGCAAGTTGAAGTCTTTTTTTTTCGCTCAGGCTTATTTTCTCTTTTAGGTTTTTCTTTTTTTGGGCAAACGAATTATTGCCAAAGCAAAGTAATAAGCTAAAGGTTAATAGAATATATATGGGAGTTTTGGTTTTAATCATGTACTGTAAATGTATTGTAATCACCCATGTTTAATTCTTTAGGTTTTTTATCATCATTAATGGTAACAAAATTACCTATCATACTGTTATTCAAATGAGTGTTTTTTATGTTTGAATTACCCATAAGAACTGAATTGCTAATTACAGAGTCTGTAATTTTTGTATTTGTCTCAATTGAAACATTTGGGCCTATTTTGCAGTTTTTAATTTTAACGTTTTCACCTATAAAGCAAGGCTCAATAATAGTACTGTTTTCGAAGTTATCGCTTTTACTAGCTATTTTATGATTGTTTAAAATCTGTGTTACGGAAGAAATAAATACGTTTTTGTTTCCGAAATCCATCCAAGCATCAACTTCTCCTGTTTTTAGAACTTTGTTTTCTTTTCGTAAATTTTCTAAAACATCGGTTAGTTGGTATTCTCCTCCCTTAATAATTTTGTTATCTATTAAATATTGGATTTGCTTTTTAAGTTCTTCCCCGTCTTTAAAGTAATATATTCCGATAATAGCTAAGTCAGAGACAAAATCAGCAGGTTTCTCTACAAAGCCAGTTATTTCACCTGATTCATTTGTTGTTACTACACCAAATGCACTTGGATCTTCGATTTGCTTTACCCATACAATGGAGTCGGCTGTTTTATCTAGTTTAAAATTAGCATCAAACAACGTATCTGCAAATGCAACGATGGTTTCATTATTTATAGAGTCTTTGGCGCAATAAATAGCATGTGCAGTACCTAGAGCTTCGGTTTGATAATAAATTGTGCCTTTAGCATTTAATTTTTCTGCTATGGAGATAAGGTGTTTTTCAACTTCTTGACCAAATGATTTGCCAATTACAAAACAGACTTCTTCTATTTGAGTGTTGACTAACTTCGCAATATTATTTACAAGCCTTTCAACTATTGGTTCACCTGAAACAGGTAGCAGAGGTTTAGGAGTGGTAAGCGTGTGTGGGCGCATTCTTTTACCCATGCCTGCCATTGGAATAACAATTTTCATAGTAATGTTATAGAATGATTGATTTTCAAAGATAGATAATCTCTAACAGAGATATTCTTAAATGAAGTTAAGATATATACATTAGTCACTTAAAACTTTAACTTCTAGTCTTGTATTTCGTTTTTTAAATTGCGGCACATGATTACCAACTATTGGTAATTTACTACCTAAACCAGAGGTTTTAATTCTGTTTTCGTTTATTCCTTCTTTAACTAAAAAGTCTTTTGCTTGCTCAGCCATATTTTGAGAAGCGCTTAGGTTACTCTCTTGCTCATTTAACATGCTACAGTGCCCTACTAAACGTACTTTCATGTTAGGTTTTAAGTTTAACATTTCAACTAAGTCGTTTAATTCTCTATGTGATTTACATTGTAAAGTAACTTCTGGAAATGTAAATTCTACGTCATTCAATACTAAATACTTAGGTTCGTATTTTAGTTTGATTCTGAGCTCGGGTTTCTCATATAGTTCAGGTATTTGGTAGTTATTATTAAAAGCATATAAATCTTCCCGATATTTTATTTTAAACTCACACGATCTATTTCCTAAATATGCAACTCTATAGTTGGCCTTGCCAAGGCTATTTGTTTTTAGCCGAATAACCTCCTGATTAGGTAATAAAGTCATTTCTAAATCCGCATTTATTATTGGGTAACCAGCGTTATTAGTTAAGCTAATATACACTGTTACACTGTCTGCAGCGTTTAATTGTGAGGATAAGAGAATGAATAAAATTATTACTGCTTGCTTTAACATGAATTAATTTTTTCCGGTAGATCCAAATCCTCCTTCACCTCTCTCGGTTAGTGATAATTCGGTTGTATTAACAAATGTTACCTGTTCTACTTTTGCAAAAACAATTTGAGCAATACGTTCGCCATTTTTAATATCAAATGCTTCTTTTGAAAGGTTAACGAGTATTACCTTTATTTCTCCTCTATAATCAGAATCAATGGTTCCAGGGGTGTTAAGTACTGTGATTCCAAATTTAGCTGCTAAACCGCTTCTTGGTCTTACTTGTGCTTCATACCCTTGAGGAATTTCGAGATATAAGCCTGTTGGAATTAATGTTCGGTCTAATGAGTTGAGTGTAATAGTGTTTTCAAGGTTTGCTCTAATATCTACCCCTGCAGATCCTTCCGTTTCATACTTTGGGAGATCATTTTTTGATTTGTTTATTATTTTAACTTGTTTCATTTTAGGAATGATTTAAATGATTGTCGTTCAGAGAGTACTATAATAGCTATAAAGAGAGAAATAAAACTAAAGTTTAAAAAGAAATAGTTGATGTTTCCGGATAAGTATTTGGCTAAGTATGTTAGTGCTATTGAAAGCATTAGATAGCTAAATATTTTTTTTATGTTATAGTTAATGCGGAAGTATTTCCTCCCAAAATAATAAGAGATTGCACACATAGAGGAATAGCAAATGAGTGTTGCCCAGGCTGATCCTACATAATTGAATTTAGGGATTAGGATAATATTTAATATTAGTGTAACCATAGCTCCAAATACTGATATTATAGCGCCATACATTGTTTTATCTGTTAGTTTATACCAGATAGCTAAGTTATAGTAAATGCCTAAGAATATATTTGCTAATAGTAAAATTGGCACTATTGTTAGCCCTTCCCAATACTCCGGATTTGGAATAAAATATTTTACTTGATCTATAAATAAATTAATTAGTAAAAAGATAAATGAGCAAACAATAATAAAATAGTTCATAACAAGAACATACACATCTTTTGCGTTGGCTACTTTTTCTTGATTGAAGAAGAAGGGCTCTGCAGCATATCTAAAAGCTTGTATAAATAACGTAATTATGATTGATATTTTATAACAGGCCCCATAAATGCCAATAAGGGTCATTGTTTTAAGTTCTCCCATTTCGGGGAAAAGCATCCTTTTTAGTAATATTCTATCTATCGTTTCATTAACCATACCTGCCATCCCAGCAAATAAAAGCGGAAGGCCGTATATTAATGCTTTTTTAAATACTGCTTTTTCAAATTTAAATCTTCCTTTAAGTAATAGGGGGGATAAAACGGCAAACTTTACGGTGCTTGCTATTAAATTTGAAATAAACACGTAGCTTACTCCTAACTCAGGGTTGTAAAAAGTGTCTATTAAAAAGTTGGTTTCACCAGCATTGTATTTTGGCAGACAATAAGCTAAAAAGAATAGGTTTAACCCAATGTTTGTACCAACATTTAAGAAGTTAGCTAAGGCAAATTTTACGGCTTTGTTTTCCTTTCTTAGTCGTGCTAATGGAATAGAAGAAATAGCATCTAATCCTACAATAAAGGCAAACCAAATAACAAATTCTGAGTTGTTGGGATATCTTAACCATTTAGCTATTGGTTCTGCACCAAAACAAGCTAAGGCTATAAAAATAGCAGTTGTAGAGACAATGGATGTTACTACTGTACTGTATGTGTTTGGTGATGCATCTTTACGTGTGGTTAATCGGAAAAATGCGGTTTCCATTCCGTAGGTGAGTAGCACAATTAAAAACGCTACATAGGCATACATTTCTGTAATAATACCATACTGATCTGGTGAAAAAACCTGCTTGCTTGTGTATAGGGGCGTTAGCAGGTAATTTAAAAATCGCGCGAGTATGCTACTTACGCCGTAAATAGCAGTTTGAGAAAATAATTTCTTAATAGGGTTAGACAAAAAACTACAAGTTATTGATTATAGCGCCCTGAAGTTTGCTTTTCTTTTTTCTATAAAAGCATTAGTACCTTCAGTAAATTCATTTGTGTTGCAACAACTACCAAATGCTTCAATTTCAAAATCGTAACCATTTGTTTGTTTATCATGATATGCATTAACACATTGAATGACTTTTTTAATTGCCATTGGTGATTTAGAATATATTTTTTGAAGGATTTCCATGCATTTACCTTCTAAATTATCGATTTCAACTACATGATTTACCAAGCCTAATTGTAATGCTTGGTCTGATTTAATAATGTCTGCGGTTAAAAGTAATTCTGTTGCTTTTGTTTTCCCAATAAGATCTATTAATCTTTGTGTACCTCCATAGCCTGGTATTATACCTAAGTTAACTTCTGGTTGCCCAAAACGTGCATTTTCTGAAGCTATTCTCATATGACAGGCCATTGCTAGTTCACAACCGCCTCCTAGAGCAAAGCCATTTACTGCTGCAATTACTGGTTTTGGGAAACGTTCTATATTATTAAATATATCGTGACCAGCTGCAGAAAGGTTTTTTCCTTCCTCCATATTAAAGTGTTTAAACTCAGAAATATCGGCACCCGCTACAAATGCTTTTTGTCCTGCTCCAGTTATAATTATCCCCCAAATTTTTTTATCATTTTTACTTGATGTAACTGCATGATCAATTTCTTGAAGTGTTTTTAGGTTTAGCGCATTTAGCTTATCGGGCCTGTTAATTGTTATAATTAATGTATTCTCCTTTATTTCTGTTAGTATATTTTGATATGAACTCATAAGCTTAATGTAAATAGTAAAACTAATTTAAGGCACTAATTGCACAACTACAATTTTTGCAAGGATAGTTTACGTTGATAATGATTTTAATTACTGTAATGCTTTAGTGTACTTCTTTTATTTTTTTAAGCATAAAGAGTGTTGTAAAACAGATGATTATTGAAATATACCCTACCCAGTTATATCTTTCATATAAACCATTGCTGTTTTCGATAATAATGACTCCTGATACAAACGATGCTAAGCCTGCTGCAAGTTGCTGTAATGCAGACCTTATGCTCATAAAAGCTCCTCTAGTTTCGGGGGGAGATGTTGCAATTACTAGTGAAATTGCAGGAATTCGTCTTCCGCTTATGAATACAAAAAATGAACTTGTAACAATTAATATATAGGCAGTAATATTCGTGTTTAAATTTGTTATTAAAGCTACGGGAAAGAGCGATATAACTAATAGTATTTTAAAGACTTTTTTTCTACCATATTTATCAGCCAATTTGCCAAATACCGGTGCGGTAGCAATAGTGCAAATACCACCTGCAGCATACATAAGTATTAAGCCAGCACTATCTAAACCTAAGTTTCGAGCTAGGTAGGGACTTAAGAAAGGGATAACCAGAAACTGTCCGAATATTAATATGGAATAAAAGAAAAATGCGCGTTGTCTATTCTTATCTATTAATATTTCTTTTAAAATTTTGAAGGGTTTATCTGTACTTTGATTTTTTAAATGCTCTCTCACATTTGGTATAGCAAAGTATGATAATACCCAAACACAGGATGCAAAGATTGCTATTACTAGAAAAGGGGTGTCCCAAGTGTATTTATCGGCCAAGTAAATACCTAATGGAACTCCAAATGATGCAGCTACCGAAAACCCAGTAGTGATAATACCCATTGCTAAAGACCTTCTTTTTACAGGTATTACATCACCTACTATCGATAGTACTACAGTGCCAATTAATCCTCCAAAAAAACCAGTTAACACTCTCGCAGAAACTAATAAATTGTAAGAAGTTGCTAGTGAACAAATATATGTGCCTATAATAAAGCCTAGGTAGGAATAGAGCAAAAACTTTTTGCGGTCCATTTTGTCGATAATGAAAACACATAACATGCCTGAAACAAATGCAGATAACGCATATGAACTAACCACCCAACTCCACTGATTTGGGTTTATTTGAAAAGCCTTTTCAAATTGCGGGGCTAGTGGCATAATTACCATAAAATCAACAATATTGGTAAAGTTTACACAGGCTAGAAGAATTAAAATGAGTAGTTCTTTTTTTTGCATTAGCGTTAATTAACAATGCAAAAACATGCAATGTTTAATTTTAATTACATCTGTTCTGGGGCTGATATACCAAGTAATGTTAATCCTCTTTGTAAAATTTGTCCTGTTTTTTGGGTTAAGGTTACTCTAAAACTTATTTCTTCATCTGACCCTTTTAAAATAGGTAAGCCGTGATAAAACTGGTTATATGTTTTAGCGAGTTCAAATAGGTAATTTGCTATTAATGCTGGGCTATATGTGCTACCTGCATCTTTTATGATGTTTGGAAAGTCGAGTATCACTTTAATTACCTCTTTTTCTTCCTTTCTTAATTCGTAATTCTCATTTAGGTCTTTGTTTGATAACGCTTCTACTTTGCTGGCGATAGACTTAGTTCTTGCATGAGTATACTGAATAAAAGGTCCTGTATTTCCCTGAAAGTCTACTGATTCTTCAGGATTAAAAAGCATTTTTTTTCTTGGATCAACTTTTAAGATGAAATACTTTAGCGCACCTAAACCAATTGACCAATAAAGCTCATCTTTTTTGTTTTCACTTAAATCTTCAAGCTTGCCGGAGTCTATTGTTTTTTGCTTTGCAGTGCTGTACATTTCAAACATTAGGTCGTCTGCATCTACAACTGTTCCTTCTCTTGATTTCATTTTTCCGGAGGGCAACTCCATCATGCCATAAGACAAATGATAACTGTCTTTAGCCCATTCGTACCCTAATTTATCTAGTACTTTAAATAACACTTTAAAGTGATAATCTTGTTCATTACCTACAGTGTAAATTTGTTTAATTGTATTCGGGTAATCTCTATATCTTAAAACAGCAGTACCCATATCTTGGGTGATGTATAAAGAAGTACCATCACTCCTTAAAAGTAGTTTTTTATCGAGTCCGTCATTTGTTAAGTCACACCAAATAGATTGGTCTTCCTCTTGCTGAAATATATTTTTCTGAACTCCTTCAGTTACTAGCTCTTTGCCTAATAAATAGGTTTCTGATTCATAATAAAGCTTATCAAAATCAACTCCAAGATTTTTATAGGTAACGTCAAATCCCTCATAAACCCATCCGTTCATCATTTTCCAAAGTTCAATAACCTCTGGGTCTGATTGTTCCCATTTTTGAAGCATTTCCCTCGCTTCTAATAATATTGGGGCTCGCTGTTCGGCTTCTTTTTGATCAATTCCTTGGTCTGTAAGTGTTTTTATTTCTTTTTTATACTCTTCGTTAAAACGGACGTAGTATTTACCTATAAGTTTATCTCCTTTAACTTCTGATTTGTGAGGGGTTTCTCCTTCTCCATATTTTTGCCAAGCCAGCATTGACTTGCAAATATGAATTCCTCTATCGTTAATTATTTGAGTTTTAATTACATCGTAACCGTTGGCTTTAAGAATTTCGGAAACTGAATATCCTAATAAAATATTCCTCACATGCCCAAGGTGAAGTGGTTTATTGGTGTTGGGGGATGAATACTCTACAATTACGGTTTCGTTTTTTTGTTCTAAATCTCCATAATTTAAACCGCTTTTAATTGCTAAGGCTAAATTATTTAACATGAATTTATTAGACAGTACAAGGTTTAAAAAACCCTTAACTACATTATATGAGTCAATGTTAGCCAGGTTTTTCACTAGGTATTCACCAATTTCTTCAGCGGTTAATTCTGGTTTCTTTTTAGATATTTTTAATAGTGGAAAAACAACCAGTGTTATATCTCCTTCGAAGTCTTTCCTTGTTTTATTAACTTGAATTAAACTGTCTGCAATAACTTGGTTGTACATAAGATTTAACTGTTCATGTACAATTGTGCTTAATGATTTAAAATTCATGTATGGTTACTGATTTAAAAATTTGATAGCGGTATTGAGTATTTGATTTGCTGCTTCAGCCATTCTATTGCATTTGTTGTCTAAAGTTGGGTTTACTTCAGTGATTTCGAATGTTTTAACTGTTTTAATAGTTTCCAGTAATCTGCTAACTAGTTTGTCGGCATCTTCTAAGCTTAGACCGCCTTTAACAGGTGTGCCAGTTCCGTAAGAAACAAGATCAGGGTCCATACTATCTACATCAAAAGAGATGTAAACTTCATCGCAATTCTCTAGCTGTTTTTTGATTGGATTTACTACATTATCTGTCATGTTTTCAGCAACTTGCTTTACTGTGTATACTGGTATATTATGTTTTTCAATGAGATAATTTTCTTCTGGTTCTGTGTCTCTTAAGCCTATAAATGCTAATTCAATATCTTGTATGTTTGTGTCTAGTTCTTTAAAATCCTCCCAAAGCTTTTTTGTTATTTCATCAGGCGCATTCCTTTTTTTATCGAGGTTATCTGTTTTTAAAGCCACAGCAAGGGGCATTCCATGTATATTGCCTGAAGGGGTTGTGTAAGGAGTGTGTAGGTCTGCATGAGCATCAATCCAAATAACGCCTATTTTTTTTGTTGGCCTTGCTTTTCTTATTCCTTTAATTATTGCAGCTGCATTTGAATGATCTCCAGTTAAAAAAATAAGCTTTTCTGAGTTTTGAGCAATTTCTTTAACCTCCTCACATACATATTTAAAGTGCTTAGCATAGGGCTCAATGTATTTTGCGTTTGGAGTATTTTGACCTTCGTATAGCGCCTCATTTCTGTTTTCTAATATAGCTCGCTTGAATTTTTTGAATTTAGATATGTCGTTATTGTTATATGCAGCCGTTTTTATTGCCTGAATGCCTGTGCTTGAGCCCCTAGTACCGGCACCTATTTCTGAGTTTATTTCTACAATTTTTAATGCGCTGTTCATAAACTAATCGTTGTTTTTAATCATGTGTACATCCATTTGAGGAAATGGTATACTAATGTTATTTGTGTTAAAGCTTTTTACTATGTCAAATCTAATGTCGCTTAATGTGGTTTCTACACGAAATACGTTTTTAGACCAGAAAAGCAATTCAAAATCAAGTGAACTACTGCCGAAGTCAATTAAGCGAACTATTGGGCTTAAGTCTTTGGATTCTTTTATAACTGAATTGTTTTTTAATGCACATTCCAAAAGCAAATCTCTTACTTTTTCAACATCAGATCCATACGCAACGCCAACTTTAATTTTAAATCGGGTTGCACGAGATGAGTTACTCCAGTTAACTACGTTTTCCGAAATAAATTTGTGATTAGGTATTATTATGATTATGCCATCCCTTGAGATAACTTTAGAAGTTCTGAGTTGAATTGATTTAACTCTGCCAATAATATTATCAACCTCAAGCACATTTCCTACTTGAATGCTTCCTTCAAAAAGTAAAAAAACGCCACTAACTATATCAGCAAAAATTTGTTGTAGTCCAAATCCCAAACCTACCAAAAGCGCAGCTGAACCAGCTAATAAGAAAGTTAGCTTAAGACCAACCGATTGCAGCATTAACACTGCTGCAATAAGCCATATTAAATACTTAAAAATAAGGTAGGTTGAATGAACTCTACCTTTTCCGATTTGGTTGTTATACTTTGAGTTATCAAGTACCTTTTTAATGGTTATAACTAACAGTTTTGTAACCGCGTATATCAGTGCTACTAATAGCAAAGAAAGTACGGTTAGTTTATACTTATCGTATTCGAAAAGGGTGAAATTAATTATTTCGTTGATACTCATTGGTTTGGTAAAGTGGTATTAAAATAACCCAAAAAGTTCAGCGTCAATTCTTCGTATTATTTTGCCTAAATCCTCCTGGTCATCAGGGAAGTTGTTCTCATCAATGTCAATTACTAGTAGTTTACCTTTATTGTATGTTGCTATCCAAGATTCATAGCGTTCGTTAAGTTTTTTTAGGTAATCAAGTCGGATAGATTCTTCATACTCTCTACCTCTTTTTTGTATCTGGTTTACTAATTTAGGTACGCTAGCCTTAAGGTATATTAGTAAATCAGGCGCTTCTATGTACTGTTCCATTGAGTGAAATAACGAAAAGTAATTTTCAAAATCTCTAGTTGTCATCAAGCTCATTGAGTGCAAGTTAGGCGCAAAAATATAAGCATCCTCAAAAATAGTTCTGTCTTGAATTACAGTTTTTTCACTGTTTCTTATTTCAAGAATTTGGTTAAATCTTAAGTTTAAAAAATATACTTGAAGGTTAAATGACCATCGTTGCATATCGTTATAAAAGTCATTTATGTATGGGTTGTCATCTAATTCTTCTAATTGAGGTTCCCACTTGTAATGTTTAGCCAATAATTCAGCTAATGTGGTTTTTCCTGAACCAATATTTCCAGCTATTGCAACATGCTTACCCATACTTGTATAAATAAATTTTGTACGCTAAAATACGCAATTTATCTGTGCTTTAGAAGTACAATGAACAGTTTAGTGTTTATAAAAATGCCTGTTTGTTTGTTTAACGTTGTTGTGGAATACTTAATTCACTAATTTCGCTCAAAATTTTTGAGTGGAATCTAAAAACTGGCCTTTAATAAAGTTAAATGAAGAAAAGGAAGCTTTTGTTCAGCAGGTAATTTTAGAAAGTATTAATGAGCTAAAAAAAATAGCTTCAAAAAAAGATTCTTCATTAATAGATGTTTTAGAAAAAACAGTTTACAAAGAAATTTTCAGAACAATTCATACCCCCTGGGCTGTCGACCCTAAGAAAGAAGACAGGAAATGGTCTAAATACAAACAAAGATTATCTCAGATAACAGCCTTAGAGTCAGACGAAGAAAAAACCGATAGAGAATTAGAGCTTTTGCGAGAAATTGTTGATGGTTATGCACGTGAAATTACGGGCAAGTTTAACTTAAGCTCATATAAGTTTTCTGTTGCTGTTGTTCCTGTTATGTTTTCATGGTTGTTGAGTAGAGCTATGAATGGGATTAAGGGCTTTTTTACTAATCAGAAGAAAGTTTCTGATAAAGTTCAGCTAAAGGGCTCTATTGATCAAGTAAAAAAACTTGCAGACAAAGGCACAATTGTTTTGGTGCCAACTCATTTTAGTAATTTAGACTCTATACTTATTGGCTATGGAGTGTTTTTAGCTAAACTGCCACCATTTTTATACGGTGCTGGTTTAAACTTATTTAATAACAGGATAATTGGTTATTTTATTAACCGTTTAGGAGCTTACAAAGTTGATAGGAGGAAGAAAAACGCCCCGTATTTAGAAACCCTAAAGGCATTTAGTAGAATAGCAATTGAACGAGGCACTCATAGTCTTTTTTTTCCAGGAGGAACACGCTCAAGATCGGGTTCAATGGAGGATAAATTAAAACTAGGTTTACTGGGTACAGTAGTCGAAGCTCAGGCAAAAAACTTCATTAACAAAGAGAATCAAAAGAAAATATTCGTTGTGCCAGTGGTCATTGGCTATCATTTTGTGTTGGAGGCTCAAGGTCTTGTAAAGCAACATCTTAAACAAAAGGGTAAAGAAAAGGTATATTTACAAAAAGAACAGTTTGGTAGTTTTTTTCAAGTATTAGGATTCATTTGGAATTTCTTTTCTAAAGGGTCTGAAATTAAATTGTCTTTTGGCCGACCAATGGATGTACTAGGTAATTATGTGAATAAACATGGTGAGAGTATTTCATCAAACGGAAGAATAATTGATGTAACCAAATACTTTGTGTCTGACGGAAAGCTAAAATTGCTAAAACAAAGAGATAGCCAGTACACTCAAATTTTAGCTGATAAAATAGTAGAATCTTACAAGAAAGAGAATATTGTATTAAGTAGTCATATAGTTTCATTTTTAGCTTTTGAGTTAATAAAAAAACGTTATGAAGCCTTTGATTTATACAATATGTTAAGGCTGACGGAAAATGACACCGCAATTGAATATTTGTTTTTCTACAAAAAAATAAGTGAATTTCAGCAGGTGCTAATTGAACATGAAAAAAATGGTAAGCTAAGGCTAGACCCTATATGTGAGGAAGGAATTGAAGAGCTCATTCAAGATGGAATTAAAAATGTTGGAATTTATCACACTAAAAAGGTTCTGTTCGTAGATAGTTTAGGTAGGATAAACACCAAAGACATGAACTTGCTTTACTTTTACCATAATAGATTATTAGGATACTCTTTTGAAGATAAAATATGAATTTAAGTATAAAGCCTAAAAAAAAAGTTGGTGTCGTAGGGGCAGGATTGTTTGGTTGTGTGATAGCTAACCTTCTCGCTAAAAACTGTGAAACATATGTGTTTACACAGAGAGAAGAGTCAATTAAACAAATAAATGAGGGAGGAGAAATAAAAGGAATAAAGATAGATCAGTCTATAAAAGTAATTTCAGATCCTCAGCAGTTTGCGAATACATGTACTTTAATCTTTCCGGTTGTACGTTCGTATGCTATGCGCTCAAAAATGAGATTATTGTCGCCTTATATTAATCCTGATCATGTTATAATTCATGGAGTTAAAGGTTTTGATATTTCAGCACTTGATATCGCAAGTATCGATGGAAGCTCAAAAATTGATTCAAACGACATAAAAACAATGAGTGAGGTTATTCTGGAGGAAACCATTACTAAAAGGGTTGGCTGTTTCTCAGGTCCTAATCTCGCAAGAGAAATTGATAAAGGACAAATGGCTGGTACTGTTTTAGCATCAACATTTGACGAGGTAATAAAACAGGGCCGTAAAGCACTTTCAAATAGAAATTTTAAAGTTTATTCTAGCTCAGATGTTAAAGGCGTTGAGTTAACCGGAGTGCTTAAAAACATTATAGCCATTGCGGCTGGTGCACTACATGGTATAGGCTACGGTGAAAACTCCAAAGCTATGTTAATATCAAGGGGCTTAGCAGAGTTAACATGGATAGGAACAATTCTTGGCTGTAATCCTAGTTCTTTTTTGGGTATGGCAGGTATCGGTGATTTGGTGGCTACTTGCTCAAGTCAATTAAGTAGGAATTTTACTGTTGGACGAATGATTGCAAGCGGTAAAACGTTAGATGAGGTTTTAAATGAAATGTCTGATGTTGCTGAAGGTGTTGGAACTATTAGGGTGATTAACGGTTTAGCTAATAAATACGGTTTTCATGCTCCTATTACACAAACTCTTTTTAAAATTTTATTTGAAGAGATGCCTATTGAAGATGGTTTATCCTACCTAATGCATTTCCCATTAAATAAAGATGTTGATTTTATATCAGCCCAAGCTCCTGTAGCCCAATAACAGCATAGTATTAAGCTAATTTTAATAGAAATTTTAAAATTCCTTGTTTTTTATCTGAAAAAAATTAGATTTGCAAAAATTACTACTTAGATTATGTATTGGACACTTGAATTAGCATCTTACTTAGAAGATGCGCCTTGGCCAGCAACAAAAGAAGAACTTGTTGATTTTGGAATTAGAACTGGAGCACCTCTTGAAGTTATAGAAAATCTTCAAGAAATTGAGGATGATGAAGAGCAGTTTGAAACCATTGAAGATATCTGGCCTGATTATCCGTCTAAAGAGGATTTCTTCTTTGATGAGGACGAATATTAACGATATACTACTTTAAAATTGCTTCCTGAATTAGCTTTAGATCGCTTAAAAAAGGCTTGTTCGATAAGGGAGTACTGCCAATTTGACATTGAGCAAAAATTGCAAAACTGGGGGGTAGATTTTATTACCTCCCAAAACATTATTTCAGAGTTAATCTCAGAAAATTTCCTCAACGAAGAACGTTATGCTAAAAGCTTCACTAACGATAAAGTAAACTTATCTTATTGGGGGAAGCATAAAATCATTCAAAATTTACGAGCAAAAAGAGTTTCTCAATACAATATTAATATTGCTATTTCATCAATTGACGAAGCAAGGTATGCTCAAGTAATTGAACATGTTTTTATAGTGAAAATGAAAGTCTTAAAACAGTCTTATAAAAGACTTACTTTAAACCAAAAAATCTCCACCTTTATGCTTAGTAGAGGGTTCTCATATGATGAGTTTAAAGACTTGTTGAGTAAATAATATATTTATGTTATTTGCTATAACTCTTATTTTTGAATATCCTAACAACTCTAAGAATTAATACTTAATAAACTTCCCCTTATTAGTATTATCTTTGTCATTCATTTAGAGTTTTAGATTTATTTAAAATTCTA
>JAHDEG010000003.1 GCA_020628935.1 Flavobacteriales bacterium | reverse complement strand
CTAACCAAAAAACTAAAAATGCAATCTGGGTTAAGGGCTGAACAAACCATTTCACAAGGTATTTTACAAGATTTAAGAAATACTGGAGGCGAAGAAAGTAATGTAAAACGAAACTATCTTAACCTATTTCCTAATATTGGCTTTACCTATTCAGTTAATAAAAACAATAATTTTTCTTTATCGGCAAGTAGACGTATTAACAGATTATCGCAACTTAAACCCTTTTGAAATTATAGAAGACGAACTTAAATCATACAAAGGGAATCCATTTCTTTTACCAGAATTAACCTCTATAATTGAATTAAATCATTCTTTTAAAGGAGCGCTAAACACGAGTGTTAGATATTCGTATACCGACATGTTTTTTGGAGAAGTATTATTACCTTCAACGAACTCAAATAGCTCATTTACCACAGTGGCAAATCTTCAATCAAAAGAAAATTTAGGGGTAAGTACTTCTTTATCTTTACCCGTTAAAAAATGGTGGTTTTCATACTTAACACTTTATGCAAATTACCTCGAAAATAAAGGCGACCTAGGTAATGGTAACATTGTTGATTTAAACGTGCTAAATGGTGGGTTATACGGCCAAAACACATTTACACTTAAGCACAATATTAAAATGGAAATAAGTGGTTGGTATAGCTCAACTAGCATATGGCAAGGCAATATGAAAAGTGCACCTATGGGAGGAATTGACATAGGTTTTCAGAAAAAAATATTGAAAGACAAAGGCAACTTAAGAATTATGTTTTCTGATGTTTTTAAAATGACTGTTTGGGAAGTAGAATCTATTACTAGCGGAATGTATCAAAAAGGTAATGGAGGATGGGAAAGCCAACAGGTAAGACTCAACTTTACTTATACATTTGGGAACTCAAATATTAAAGCAAATAATCGAAAATCAGGAAACTCCGATGAAACTAAAAGAATTGGTGGCGAGTGATTATTGTGTCTCCGTTTTATAATCAGTAATAGAAATAACCTCATCACACATAGTAGTTTCAAACGCATCGTTTGATGCAATTATTACGAGTTTATTTTTAGTGAAATTGAGTATAGTATCTTTATACCACTGTTTATTAGCTGCATCAAAATTACTGCATGGCTCATCTAAAAATAGCACCTCTCCTTCAGAAAAAACAGCTAAGGCTAGTTTTATTTTTTGCAACATTCCTGATGAAAAATTACTCAAAGGCTTATCTACATGCTTATCTAACCCAACATAGGTTATGAGCTCAGCGCTATTAGAAAAGTGAAGTAGCTTTTTAAACCCATAATGAAAATTAACTGCTTCTTGCAAAGTCATTTCGTCAAAAAGTTCTGTTAATGGGGTGGCAATATTAATATGTCTGTACCAGTTTTCAACTGGCAGAGTTTTTCCATCTTTCCAAAATTTAACCTCACCAGCATCAGCACTAACAAAGCCACTTAATATTTGCAAAAAGGTACTCTTACCTGATCCGTTGTGGCCATTAATAGCGTAAGACTTGCCCGCTTTAAACGTATGGTTTACATTTTTAAAAAGTAAGGTGTTAGAATAAATTTTAGTAATATTTTTTACTTCAATTGTTACCATTAAACGAGCTTTTCTTTAAAGGTTAGCACTACTTTATTTACATCAACAGTAATATCAGAAACCCAATCTTGCTTTAATTGCTCTGCATATCGTAAAAAAACACGGCTACGTTTTGATAAAACGTGTTCGGGTTCATTTTTGCCTGGTTCACCAGAAAAAGATACGTGCCTTACATGGGGGTTTTCAATTTTAAATGCTTTTAAAATTTCTACCAGGGTAACAATAACCCTAAAAACTTCCCCTCGGTTAGTCATTACATAATCATCACCTTCAAACTCTTCGTTTAACACTCCAAAGGCTACGTTATAAGAAAATATATTTTTTATTTGGGTAAAGTATACCTCATACTGGGTGCCCAGCGGTGTTGTAAAGGCATACCTACCTACCTCATTTCTAATTCTATCAAAATTATAGATATCCAAATCTATCTCAAGTCAATAACATCGTCAGCAATGGAAGTATCAAAAATGAAATAAGAATCTTTCATTTCTAAATTAGGAATGACTTTTTCAAGTCTGTACGTGTATTTATTACCATCTTTTGCCATAATTTCGGCTTCATGTAATTGGTTGCTATCATCAATATAAAGTATAATTGTATGATAAGGCTTATCTGAGGCATTTTCAGGGAATAGCTTAATAACATCATAGGTTTGGTTTCCAACCTTATCTTTCCCTTTGTATTTGTACTTATGATCTTTTTCGTGCATGGTAAAAATATCAGAAGGATTTAAGAAAGATGCTTCTTCATCCTCACTAACTGCATTTTCAATTTGCACTTCATTTACCTCTTTCATGTACATCCACTTTGTATTACCATCGCTGATTATTTCAAAGTTGTCGAGCTTAATTTTGTATTTAGATCCTTTCACACGAATAACCCCTTTTTGAGTCTCGTTAATATTCTGATCTTTATTGCTTAAGTTGTACGAAAAATTAATAGTTACAGTGCTAAACGCTTTATTTTTTGCCGCCAATTTGTCAAGTATAACCTTAGCCTTAGGGTCTTTAACATTTTCATCTTGTGCATTTAGCAGAGAGAATGTGAAAACAAGTAATAGTAGTGGTATGTATTTTAGTAATTTCATATGTTTTTATATTTAGTGTAAAACCTATTTATCATTCATTTGGTTCAAATACTGTTCCAAACTGTATTCATCCGGAAACAGAACTTGCCGTGCTTTACTTCCTTCAGAGGGACCAACAATACCGGCAGACTCTAATTGATCAATTAATCTACCAGCTCTGTTATAACCTAATTTTAGTTTTCGTTGTAACATAGATGCCGAACCTTGCTGAGACATAACAACCATGCGTGCAGCATCTTCAAACAGAGCATCCAGATCTTCAAGAGACGATTCTTGGTTTCCGCCAGAAGTATCGTCAGAAAACTCTGGTAACAAAAATGCATCTGGATAGCCTCTTTGCTCACCAATAAAATCGCAAATTGCTTCTACCTCAGGCGTATCTACAAAAGCACATTGTAAACGAATTAAATCGCTTCCTAAAGAAAGTAACATATCTCCCCTACCAATTAACTGATCAGCACCACCAGCATCTAAAATAGTTCTAGAATCTACTTTTGATGTTACCCTAAAAGCTATTCGTGAAGGAAAGTTTGCCTTAATAATACCCGTAATAATATTAACAGATGGTCGCTGAGTGGCTATAATAAGATGTATACCAATTGCTCTTGCTAACTGCGCTAAACGGGCAATAGGTGTTTCAACCTCTTTACCGGCAGTCATTATTAAATCGGCAAACTCATCAACTACTAAAACGATGTACGGGAGGTACTTGTGGCCTTTTTCAGGATTTAATTTTCTGGCAATAAACTTCGCGTTGTATTCTTTAATATTACGAACCATTGCCGTTTTTAACAGATCATACCGCTGATCCATTTCCATACACAATGAGTTTAAAGTTGTAACTACTTTTTTGGTATCGGTAATAATTGCTTCTGCGCTATCAGGTAATTTTGCTAAATAGTGACGCTCAAGTTTATTAAACAACGTAAGTTCAACCTTTTTAGGGTCAACCAAAACAAATTTTATTTGAGAAGGATGTTTTTTATAAAGTAAGGATACTAAAATAGCATTTAACCCAACAGATTTACCCTGCCCGGTTGCGCCAGCCATAAGCAAGTGAGGCATTTTAGCCAAATCGGCAACATATGTTTCGTTTGATATCGTTTTACCCAAGCCAATAGGTAATTCCATTTTACTTTTTAAGAACTTTTCAGAACCTAAAACGGCTTTCATGCCTACAATTTCAGACGATTGATTAGGCACCTCAATACCAATGGTTCCTCGACCAGGTATTGGGGCAATAATTCTTATGCCCAGGGCAGATAAACTTAAGGCGATATCATCCTCTAAACTCTTAATTTTTGAAATTCTAACTCCCGGAGCTGGTACAATTTCATATAGAGTTACCGTTGGACCAATAGTGGCTTTTATTTTAGATATTTCAATTTTGTAATCGTTAAGGGTAGAAACGATTTTGTTTTTGTTTTCTTCCAATTCGGCCCTTAAAACTTCTCTATCTAATTTAAGATCGTCATTAGAAAAATCTCTAAGCAAAGGTAAATCAGGCATTTTAAAGTTACCTAAATCTAACGTTGGGTCGTAAGGATCTAACACTGGGCCATCTTGCACTTCTTTAACAGAGCTTTTCTGTTTTTCTGGCTTAATTTCTGTTACATCTAAAGCCACTTCTTCTTCCTCTTTTAACGAATCTTCAATTGCTTTTATATCAGTATCACTTTGGGCAATTTCAATTTCAAACTCATCATCTGGCGGGTTTGGGTTCGGTTTTTTAGACTTGGTCGTTTCTTTGTTAACCACTGGTTCAAAATCGACATCTAATGGCGAAACTACCTGCGGCTCAGGTTTGGGTTCAGAAAAATCCACTGTTTTATTTGTATCCTCCAAAATCTTTTTGGTAGAATCTAGCATTTGCTCTTCTTCTTCTTTGTTTCTGGGTATAATAATATCGGCAGCAGAGTCATTAAATATTTCGTCCGTTTTTATTTTCTTTTTTAAGCCACTAAAACTAAAAGCGCTTAATATCCAAGCAAAACTAACTGCAAATGAAATATTTAAAAACAAGCCAAGTGCTAACAACAAAAATATAATAACACCTGTTTTGCCAACCAGATTAACTAATACCGTACTAATTTGATACCCGTACACACCCGAAAGCCATAAACTAGAATCGGGCACAATTAAACCTAAAAATATTGACACCCAAATTACAATAAACAATGATCGCTTTAATAAAGGCAAGGGCTTTACTAGCCATTTATTAGCAATGAGCTTAAATGAAATAACAAAGAAAACCCCTGCAAGCAGAATAGAAATTACTCCAAAACCATTGTAAATAAAGTGGTGAGAAATATAAGCGCCAACCTTACCCCACAAGTTTTGTGAAGCATGTGTGCTATCTAACATTAAGTCACTAAATGACAGGCTAAGTAAGTCTTGGTCTTGTTTCCATGTAAAAAAATAAGAGACACAAGCTAAAAACACACAAACCGAAAACGCAAGCAACAATACGCCCAAATACACAGGCACATTTGACTTACCTTTTTTAACAGGAGCTGTTTTTCCTTCTGGTTTGCTTTTAGAGGCCAATAGAAAGATAATTTAAAATTAAAACTCAGTGAACGACTGTAGAGTAGTTACCATTTCTTCTTCAATGGTTGAATACGGCACTTTTCTGTACTTGGCTTTTGGGGCAGTTATTAACTCATCACTAACTTCCATAGCTTCAAATTCGGTAGCCGTAAACTGCATTTTAATACCAAAACGTACTATTTCATATTGTAGCGGCACACCCTGAATCTCATTAAATGGAAACGCCCAATTCGGATCTTTTAAAGCGAGATCTTGAGTGTAATACATAACAAACTCAACCTCTTGATCTTTGCTTTTCATGTTTACAAGCGCCTTTTTACAATCTAAATTTAAAATGGTTTTTTCTTCTTCTAGGTATGTGATTTTAGTTGATCCATCAAATTCTTTTTTATTGAGCTCATTTACACCTTGCTCATCAAGGGTAGATACGAGCTGTCTTGTACCAAACTTAAGGCTTTGGTGCAACTCTCGTTTATCTGCATCACTAATAAATTTAGTAACAAACTGCCCGCCACCGGCAGAAAGTTCAGAAGAAAAAACATTATTCTTAAAATGTAACGTCATTGTTTTTGGCATAAGTGTTCTAAGCAAAGAATTCTCTAAACCAGGATACTCAATGCTATAAACCAATTTACCTTCCGAAATTCCGGTAACCTTATCTATAATAGAACAAGATTGCACAATCAGAACGGCAACAACCGCAACAACTAGCACTATTTTCACTAAAACACTTCTCATTGAAACAAAAATATACAAAATAGTGAGGTAATAACCCATATATTGCAAAAAGCTTGAAGCTTTATTATGGTTATGAGCTGTAACCCATCTTCCGGTTTTAGTTGTAATGTGGTTGATTAAGCAGCTGCTACATGAAAGCGGGTCTCATAAACTCGACAGCTTTTATTAAGCATTGCTAAAACAACTATACCACAAGCTAACCCTACAACTGGGGCTAGAATTTAATTCTCATTACTATGAAATCAGTTTATATACACGCAACTTAGTGTATGTGGTAACAGATAGTTACCAGAACATAAATAGAAATGCCAAAAATAGAATACTCAGTATTCTGTAATCTTGAAGGAAATGAATCTAAGTCTAATTCTTGTACTTTTTTATATTCTACTTTAGAATCTGTAAATAAAAACTTAGCATCGTAACCGATCCTAGAAGTATCTGATTTTTGTAATTTGTATTTCCTAAATGCATTTTTAGTTAGTGACGATGCAGTTAGTAAAAACTCATCGTTATTCTTATTAAGAAAATACTTTTCAAATAGCACTAAGCAATCTTGTGTATGGTACTAGTAAAGTATTTGCATTTGATCATCAAAAGTTACAGTATCAATCCTATAAAAATAATCACCTTCGCTTTTAAAGCTAATTTCTCCTTGTCCTCTTAAATATTCGTCTAGCCAAATACCTGTAATTATAGAATCATTCTCTTTAATCAAACTTACATAAGACAGTTCACTACTTTCGACTTTGTTTTAGCAATTGCTCCGAATTCTTGATTAATATGGCTTACTATTTTTATTAGCTTATACTCAGCAACAGGTTATAAGTAAACGGTATAATTGCTCATGAGACTTTTTTCAAAAAGTCGTTGTAAGAAATTCTTTTGCCATTGTTAAGCATGCTTAACGCAAGTTCAATCTCTTTATTCTCATGCGCGGTAAGTGTAATTAACTGCTGCTGGGTTTCTTGTTGTAAAAACTCCCGAATTTTATTAATGATTTTGGGGTTGTCAATATTTAAAATCAGTTTAGCAAGTTCTATTTTAGATGATTGTAAATCCATTACTTAAAAATACAAAAAATCGGTACTAATACAATAAATACTATACTGCACCCTTGGACTTAAAACTGGAAGTCTTAAATTAAATAAGGCATTCAAGAATAACGCAATTCACACAAAGCTTAAAGGTTTAGTAAAACCCAGAAGCTGCGAACTTGTGAGCAGATCACTGGGCTGCACTTAGCCTTTAACGCGTGTTAATTGCTTTATTATTGGCAGCCACTTATTACCCACCACATTTTATCACTTCTCCTCCCAAATAAATAGTTTTGCTATTTTGCTAACTCAATAACTTCTACATTTTTTATTTGATCTCCATCTACACTAAACCGTACCAGCGTTTTTACACTATGAAAACCATGATTGCCTGCTGCACCGGGGTTCATATGTAATAATTTATGGGGGCGAGATGGCATTATTTTTAAAATATGTGAATGCCCACAAATAAATAATTTGGGCTTATGCTCTGCTATTAACTGTTGCACTCGAGCAGAGTATTTACCGGGATAACCGGCTATATGTGTTATTAAAACGGGCAAATCTTCGCATTTAAAAATCAGATTTTCGGTTGTTGATGCTCTTATTTTATGATTATCAATATTTCCATAAACAGCCCTAGTTGGTTTAAAGGCTTGCAATTGATCGAGCACTTCTAAAGAGCCTATATCGCCTGCGTGCCAAATCTCATCGCAATTGGCAAAATGTTTAAACACGCGTTTATCTAAAAAGCTGTGTGTATCAGATAATAGGCCTATGTTTTTCACGTAAATTTTTAAGTTATTTAAATATAATAATATGCTTATGCTAGTGCATTATAAAAGGTCGTTATCTTTGCAACAAGATATTTATTTACTGTGCAAAGATATTTTTTAAAACTATCGTACAAAGGTACAAATTACCACGGCTGGCAAATGCAACCTAACGGTATTACTGTACAAGAGGTAATAAACACTAAATTAAGCATTTTACTTAGTGAAAACATTAAGTGTATGGGCTGCGGAAGAACAGATACTGGCGTTCATGCTACTGAATTTTATGCTCATTTTGATTGCTCAAACACCATAGAAAACAGAAAAAAATTTGTTTTTAAACTTAACTCATTCCTCCCACAAGATATTGCTATTGATGATCTTTTTTTAATGAAGCCAAATGCCCATACCCGGTTTGACGCTACTTTAAGAGGTTATAAATACATTATTACTACAAAAAAAGATGCCTTTAGGTTAGATACTGCTCTTTATATACGATCGGCACCCAATGTTGCATTAATGAACAAAGCCTGTGCCTTATTTAAACAACATATCGATTACGAGTGTTTCACCAAAGTAAATACTGAGGTTAACAACTACAATTGCGAAATTAAAAGTGCATTTATTACCGAAGAAAACGGGCTTATTATTTTTAATATTATAGCAAATAGGTTTTTAAGAGGTATGATTAGAGCAATAATGGGAACTTTGCTAAAGGTGGGTAATGAACGAATAAGTGTAGCCGATTTTGAAAAAATTATTTTAAGTAAAGATCGTAAAAAAGCTGGCGAATCAGTTGCTGCAAAAGGTCTATTTTTGAATAAGGTAGAATATCCTGATAATATATTTAATGGAGAATAAAACGCAAAACTCAGATACTACTACATTTAACAGAATGTTAGGGTACATAAAACCCTACAAAGGTGCATTTGCTGGCACTACCACACTTACTATTTTCGCAGCTTTGCTTGAGCCTCTAAGACCTTGGCTTATTAAGTTTACTATAGATTCTTATGTTGCAACAAGCGATATTAGTGGCTTATGGCACATGACCATGATTATGGTTGGCTTACTTGTGGTTGAGGGTGCTATACAGTTTAGCCGGTCGTACTATGCCAACTTATTAGGCCAATACGTTATTCGCGATATAAGAATTAAAACATACAACAAGCTTGTTTCTTTTAAACTTCAGTTTTTCGACAAAACACCTGTCGGCAGACTTGTTACACGAGTTGTGTCAGATATTGAGACTATTTCTGACGTGTTTTCTAAAGGTATTATTACTGTTATTGGTGATATTTTAAAACTCATTGTTGTACTCTCGGTTATGTTTTATATTAATTGGAAACTAACCCTAGTAACACTAGCTACCTTACCTATTTTAATTTTTGGAGCCTATTTATTTAAGGCAGAAATAAAAAAGGCATTTAATGAGGTGAGAAATCAGGTTTCTAACTTAAATACCTTTGTGCAAGAACATATATCTGGCATGAGCATTGTTCAAATTTTTAATCGTGAAAAAATAGAATTTGAAAAGTTTGAAGATTTTAATGCAAAACATACTTCTGCAAATATTAGAACCATTTGGGCTTACTCGATATTTTTTCCGTTAGTCGAATTTTTAGTTGCTTGCTCTTTAGCTTTATTGGTTTGGCAAGGCACAAAAGGCGTTATGGAAAACACCATTAGTTTTGGTGATTTACTTGCCTTTATTTTGTACATACACATGTTGTTTAGGCCAATTAGGCAAATCGCAGATAATATTAACGTATTACAAATGGGCGTTGTAAGCTCTCGAAGGGTTTTTAAAATTATGGATGAGAATGCCATTTTAGAACTTAATGGAGACCAAGAATTAAAAAACTGTAGTGGATTAACTGAGTTTGAAAACGTAAATTTTGCCTACGATAACGAAGATTGGGTTATTAAAGGTTTAAGCTTTACTGCTAAGCCAGGAGAAACACTCGCAATTGTTGGTGCTACTGGTGCGGGAAAAACGTCTATAATTAATTTACTTGGTCGGTTTTATGAGTTTCAGGGTGGTACTATTAAAGTAGACAGTATTAATTTGAAGGATATTGATATTAAATCGTTGAGAAAACACATATCTATTGTTACGCAAGATATTTTTCTATTTTCAGACACTATATACAACAACATAGCTTTAGGAGATGAAAGTATTACCAAAGAAAAAGTAATTGAAGCCTCCAAACTGGTTGGCTTACACGATTTTATAATGCAATTACCTGGTAATTACGATTATGATGTTAAAGAAAGAGGTGCTGTTTTATCTGTTGGGCAAAGACAGTTAATCTCTTTTATTAGAGCTTATGTACAAAAGCCTAGTATTTTAATTTTAGATGAAGCAACCTCTTCTATTGACAATGAATCGGAACGTTTAATTCAGAACGCTATTGAAAAAATTACTGAAGGAAGAACATCAATAATTATTGCTCACCGTTTAACTACCATACAAAATGCTGATAATATTTTGGTGATGGAAAAAGGGCAAGTTATTGAGCAAGGAAACCACAAAGAACTTATTAAACAACAAGGGCATTACCAAAAGTTGTACGAATTGCAGTTTAAGAAGTGATTTTTAGCTTTTAAGTACTTCGTGCAGCATAAAAAAAGGGATGATAATAAATTAGCATCCCTTTAAATTTAAATTTTCACTTAAGCCTATCCTGGATATTGTCTTTCTTGGCTTCCTACATAAACTTGTCTTGGTCTACCAATTGGCTCTTTGTTTTCAACCATTTCTTTCCATTGTGCAATCCAACCTGGTAACCTACCAATTGCAAACATTACTGTAAACATTTCAGTTGGTATACCTAATGCTCTGTAAATAATACCAGAGTAAAAATCTACATTAGGATAAAGCTTTCTGGCTACAAAATACTCGTCTTTTAATGCTGTTTCTTCTAATTTTTTAGCAATATCTAATACAGGGTCGTTTACTCCTAATTTAGATAAAATGTCGTCACAAGCTTTTTTAATAATTTTAGCTCTAGGGTCAAAGTTTTTGTACACTCTGTGCCCAAAGCCCATTAGTCTAAACGTATCGTTTTTATCTTTTGCTTTGTTCACCCATTTTTCAACATCTCCACCATCTTCTTTAATTTTTTCGAGCATTTCAATTACTGCTTGGTTTGCTCCACCATGAAGAGGGCCCCACAATGCACTAACTCCTGCAGAAATAGATGAATATAAATTTGATTGAGAAGATCCTACTAAACGAACCGCAGATGCTGAGCAGTTTTGCTCGTGATCGGCATGTAAAATTAATAGCTTATCTAATGCGTTAACAACTACCGGATCAATCTCGTAATCTTCGGTAGGCATTGCAAACATCATATTTAAGAAGTTCTCACAGTAGTTTAATTTATTCTTAGGGTACATAATTGGGTGCCCCAAAGAATTTTTGTGAGCCCATGCTGCCAATGTAGGTAATTTAGCAATTAAACGAATAATTGTTTTATCTACTGATTCTGTGTCTCTGTTAGGATCGTAAGACTCAGGATAAAATGTAGACATAGCACTAATCATTGCTGAAAGAACACCCATAGGATGCGCTTTTGTTGGAAATGCCTCTGCAAATTGCTTCATATCCTCATGTACAAGAGTATGATGTGTGATACTATCTTTATATTCTTCTAATTCTTTGGCTGTTGGAAGCTCGCCCTTTATTAGCAAATATGCTACTTCTAAAAAAGTTGATTTTTCTGCTAATTGCTCAATTGGGTAACCTCTGTACCTTAAAATTCCTTTTTCACCATCTAAAAAAGTAATTGCACTTTGAGTAGAACCGGTATTTTTAAACCCTGGATCAATTGTAATCAAACCGCTACTCCCTCTTAATTTAGCAATATCTATTGCCTGTTCTGATTCAGATCCTTCAACTACTGGAAGCTCATATTGATTACCATCAAAGTTTAATGTTGCCGTTTTACTCATTGTTTTAAATTATTTTATCGGTTAATACTGAAAAATAAACATTTTTATTTTAAAAACGTTCAAATTGAAGGCGTAAATACGCACCTTTTTAAACTAAGTTTCGGTTTACCTAGTTTAAATAGTACGTTTTTAAAATTGCTTCCATTTCTGCAACGTATTCTCGCTTTTGAAATGATGGCGCGTATACGTATGAAAATAGAGTTATTAACCTTCCTTTTTCTTCGTCAATTACTGTGTAGCTTAAAAATGGGCCTCCCATTTTTAAGCCTTTAACCATCCTCCACAAACCTCTAATCTCAACCGTATATTTACCGTTAATTTCTCTAATCACAGATTCAGGGGTTACGTAGTCTTGTGCAGTTTGCATGTAAGAGCCTTCAATTTCGCCATTTACTACATGCTTAAGCAAACTATCTAAATTATTAAGAATGTAAGGCGCTTTTAGTTGCTCTTCACTGTAATAATTTTGAGCAATGCATACAACGCCCTCACTAATTTGATGTGTAAACCCTCCCTTGTTACGTTCTTTCTCGAGCCTAACCCAAAAAGTACTGTCTGTTTTTTTAGCTAATTGCGCTTCATTCGGAAAAACCATATGAATCCCAAAATCCGCATTTAAGGTTTTTGTTAATTGCTTGTTACTATAGTTGTTTATTTGACTTTGTTTAAACTCTATGTCTTTACTGTGATAAAACTGCTGAATTTCAGCAGATAATTTTGTGAATTCGGCTATTGCGGTTTTTGTAGAACTAGCTGTAAATGAAGTGATGTACTGATCATTAGCCCACTTGTTTTTAAACCGTTTGGTTTCTTTTGCTCCTTCTGTATGATCAAAAATTAAAATGTTTCTGAAGGATTTGAAATGAGATTTGAAGTCTTTTTCTCTAATCACGGTAACATCCATCATTTTTTCCTTCTGAGGAAGTCCATACTGAGGCAATTCAATATGCGCTTTTAAACTATCCTCCATCGCCTTAAGATCTAATTTTTCATCAACAACAGCAAGTACAAGACCGTATTCTTTTGTTGATGATCGCAAAACATCATCCTTACCTTCACATGAATATAAAAAATTTAAAGCCAGGATTAATAAAACAGAAATACTAGAAGAAATAATTCTTGTCATAAGCTTATAGAATTTACACCAAAGCTAATAAAAAGAACTCAAGTGCTATTTAGCCATTGCTACAACATCCTCATCAACAAACCCAACGACAAGCTTTTGAGTGTTTTTTAATTTTGTTGACTTCAAGTTATTCCACTTTTTTATTTGAGATGTCGTACATCCGTATATTGAAGCTATGTGAAATAAGGTTTCATTATTTTGAACGTAATGGGTAATCTGAGCCTTTTTTTGAGAAGGTGAATGGTGGTGAACGGGCTCTCTACTCATAGCTAAAATTTGCTTCTCTTTATCTAAAAAAGCCCCTATTTTATCAATCGGCAAATACAAAGACCTACCTTCTTTGGTTTTGGGTATTACATGTATTTTGTAGGAAGGATTGAGCATAGTAATAACATCCATCGGAATATCTAATTGCTGAGACATCTTTTTTAAATCAACCCTGTGACTAACTTGCAAGGTATCGTAGTGAAAATATGTTTTTGAAGGAATTAAAGGATGTAAATCATGTTCTTGGGCATAGGTCATCACATAATTAACTGCAATAAAGGCAGGAACATAACCTCTTGTTTCTTTAGGTAAATAAGGCCACAACTCCCAGTAACTTTTTTTATAACCTGATCTTCTAATTGCTTTATTAACATTACCTGGCCCACAATTATATGCAGCTAAAACCAACTCCCAGTTACCATACGTTTTATATAAATCGATAAAGTATTTGCAAGCCGCCTCAGTTGCTAAATAAGGGTCGCATCGTTGATCTTCATATGAACTAGTTTCTAAACCATATATTTTACCTGTTGTTAGCATAAATTGCCACAAGCCTTTTGCTCCTGCGCCTGACTTTATACTTGGGTTAAGCGCTGATTCAACTACAGCAAGGTATTTAAATTCTAAAGGAAGGTTGTATTTATCTAAACACTCTTCAAAAATAGGAAAATACATATCAGACAATCCGAGTACTTTGGATGTATGCATACGCTTTCTGTAGGCATACAATTCAATATATTTTTGAACCTCAGCGTTATAAATCAATCTGAAGGGTGAACTCTGATCAATTAATCGAATTCGTTCTTTATATATGTGATTCGGGAATTTTGGATATTCTTTATGGTTAGTTGTTTTTAATGTTGCTGTATCTATATTACAGGTTGAACATAAATTAAAATAAGGAATGTTATCTAGGTAGTCTAACGGAGCAGCTATTTGCTCTGACAAAGCTGAATCAGCCACAATCTTATCACTGGCTAATTCTTCCTGAATGTAATCTAAATTATTAGTTTCTCCGCTATCTGCAAAGTAAGCAACTACTTCTTTACTATATGATTGCAATACTATTAGTATTACAATTACTGTTATTAACTTGAGGTATTTCACAGCTTGTTTAACGCTGTAAACTAAAATTGGTTAGACTTACTTATAAACAATTGATGTTAATAAGTCAATTATTTCCAAAAAGCTACTGCTGTATCTACTGGATTTACGCATAAAACTGGAACCATATGCTCGTTAGTTAGTATGCTTTGCTTTGCTGCAGCACCCGAGGCAAATACAAAATTATCACCTGCATTCATAATTGCAATTAAATCAGCATTGCAGTTTTTAGAAAAGGATAATATCTCCTTACTAAACGCTCCGCTTTCTGCTACTTTAATTCTTGATTCTATACCCTTTTCGGTTAAAAAATTTCGAGCAAATGTTACATTTCTCTTAACCTTAACTAATAATTCTTTGTCTGTTGTTTTTGGCACTAAAATGTGAATAGTAGAATTAAATTTTTTAGCGATCTCTGCGGAATAACCAATTTTTTGTTTCGTCTCTATTGATAAGTCTAAAGGCAAAACTATGTTATTATAGCCTGACTTTGTGAGTGTTTTTTCTTGTACAACAATAAAAGGAATCTTTGAGCTTGTTATTACCTTAATAGCATAGCTACCAGTGATTTTTTGCATACCCTTAACACCATGTGTGCCCATAACAATAAACTTTGCACTTAAGTCTTCAGCAAAGTCACCAATATCTTCAAAAATACTACCTGTTTTAACTACACCTTCACATTTTACAGAATGCGAAGATTCTATACCCTTAATATACTGATCCATTTTAGATTCAGCACTTGCCTGTTCTGAAGGTTTATTTGTAATATGAAGAAATACTATTTTACCATCAAAAATATTAGCCAAAAGAACTGCATGTTTGCTTGCAACATCAGCTGCAGGAGAAAAATCTGTTGGCACAAGTATTGTGTTCGCCTTCATATCAATTAATTTTGTTCAAATATACCTAATAATCCTTTAAAATTTAGCACAAGGAACCTTAAACCTTCTGCTTAATGATTTACGCTTTTTGTGAGGAGACGCAAATTCATATATCAGTGTTAATTCGTGACTTCCTCCTGTGTTACTAGCCAACTTAGACATAGTAATATCATAAGAATAGCCTATTCTAAAATCATGCATATCAAGCCCCAAAATAACTACGAGTGCATCATTATTTGCGTATCCCTTCTCATACGCTTTAAACAAAGGCAAACCCCTGTACCACAAGCCAAAAACTATAGGAAATTGTGTGTAATAAGCTCCAATATCAAACTGATCATACTCTCCTTGAAATTTGTAATTAAAAGCGGCTGTAATTTTCTTAACGTCTTTATGCTTCATGTTTTTTTGTAAGGAGAAGTTTTTACCTGCCTGAAAAGAGCCTTTAATTGGCACCAAACTTGTTTCACCCAATAAGCTTTCATTAGGACTGTTTATGTGATCAACAGCAGCTCCCACCCAAAAATCATATCCATACAATAATCCACCAAAAGAAAAGTCGAAATATCCTACTTTGAGAGATGAAATATTTTCTGTACTGGTTAACGCCCCATTTCTTAGAAGTTGATCTGTAAAAACCAATTTAGTCACATCTAGCACCCTTTGGTTGTATGACGCTCGTAAACCCAGTTTAGCTCTTAGCTTTCTATTAAAAACAATATCATAAGAATACAAGCCAGCAAAACTAGTGTAGGTTAACCCGCCTGAACCAGCTTTATCGTGTAAAACCATTACTCCTACTCCACTATTTGCTTCTGAAATATTGTGATCGTATGATAACTGAAATGTCTTAAACGCACCAGGTACAGACGGCCATTGCAATCTATAATCTAACGATAACCTCCCCTGAATCGTATTACCTGTAAATGCTGGATTCATATACATAGGCACAGCGTAAAACTGTGAGAACTGCGGCATTTGAGCCTTCAGCTCACCCACCAATAGCATGAGTATGAATGATATGTAAACGAAGCCTTTCAAATTATTTCGATACTTGTTTTAAATAAAAATTCTTTAAATAGCCTTCCGGATTAGGTTTATTAAATTGTAATTCTGTTTCTAATCTCTCATATCCATCTGCCTCAATAGTTAACCTGTACTTTCTTTCATAATTAAACAGTAAAATATAATTACCCGAGCCTATGTTATTTCTGTAGACACCATATAACTTGTCTGTTTCAAAATCTTCTAATGTTATTGTAGCTTTAATTTTATTTGAAGGATCGGAAATGTCTAGTATCTTTCCTTTGAGTGTAGGATATCCTTCTGAATTCATAGTTACCTCATAAATATCCTGATCTCCATATCCGCCAGACCGTTCGGATGAGAGAAAAGCAGTTTTTCCTGATGCGGAAATAGAAAAATAAATATCATCATCCACAGTATTAATTGGGGAACCTAAATTCTCTGGAGTTGACCATTTGTTTTCTTCACTCAAGTAACTTTTAAAGATATCATATCCGCCCATTGTATTATGACCTTCTGAACTAAAGTAAAGTGTTTTACCATCCTCATGTATAAAAGGAGAATCATCATTATAACTCGAATTTATCGTTGGCCCCATGTTTAAAGGAGCACTCCAGTTGCCATTTGGCAAAGTAGTTACTCTATAAATATCTCTTCCTCCAAAACCTCCTGGCCTGTCACTAGAAAAGTATATTGTTTGATCATCTGATGTAAAAGCCGCACTAAACTCATTATTTTTCGAGTTTATATGATCGTCATATTTTACAGGCTCAGACCAATCATAACCATCAAACTCAGACCAATATAAATCTCCGTCTAGCCCAGACTTATCAGTTTGAAAAAGTATCAATATATTTCCCTCAGGCGACAAACCTACACATGCATTATGCCTTTCGTCATTTATACTACTTCCAATCGAAGTAGGTGTAGTCCATCCTTCAGGCTTATTATAAGTCACGTAAACATCCTCAAAATATTTAAGATATGGATCCAATTTACCTCCAGTACTATTTTCACGTCTTGAAGTAAAAAAAAGCATACTTTCATCATTTGTAATTAACGGAACATAATCAGCAAATTCGCTATTTACTACAGGCCCTAAGTTTTTAATTATTATATCTCTAGGTAGATTAATCATATTGCTTGCTCTTGCTGAAATATCTTGCTGCCTCTCCACCTCTTCTACTGACACACTTCCCTCTTCTTGGTGTTCTAAATAGAGCTTATAATTCAGAAGCGCTTTATCAAAGTTTTTTTCTAGATGATACATTTTACCTAAATAATACAAAGCATCTTTATAATTTTGTTTAGCAGCTGTCTCAAAATAAGGCTTTGCATCTAGCTTGTGTTTTGAGTAACTGTATAAGCTTTTACCCATATAAAAATTAAGTGTACTCCATTTTGGATATTTTTCATGCAAGTCCTTAAAATATAACATTGCTCTACTAAAGTCATTTGAAAAATAGGCATCAGTTGCTTCCCTCCAATACATTTTTTCTTTAAGCTTTAATTTAGGCGTGTTTTGAGAATAGCTCATACTAGAAATAGCCACAATTAGTATCACAAGCAGAGAAAAACCTTTAATATTTGATAACTGTTTAATCATCTAATTAACGTTACATCACCGGATTTAGAATAATTTTCTCCATTAATAAAGGTTGCCTCTACTTTCCATACGTAAACATCTTGCTTAGCTAGTTTATTTCTGTAGTACCCATCCCAACCAATATTTCTGTCGAATGATTCAAAAACCATTTCACCCCACCTATTAAAAATCATCAGATGATATTCGGCTATACCTTCAGTTAGTGGATAAAAAATATCATTATTTAAAGAGTTAGGGACTACGTTACCTCCACTCGGACCGGCAGAATTAGGTGTGAATGCATTTGGGAAAATTATATCTCCGTTAATTTTGGCAATTACAGCGTTTTGAACTGTAAAAGAGTCAATACAATCATATTCGTTATTTGCTACTAACACTACATCATAAACACCTGCTTCTGTGTATAAGTGCGTTGGGCTTTGCTCAGTAGAAATATTTCCATCACCAAAATCCCAAGAATATGTACTTGCAAAAGTACTTAGGTTTAAAAACTGTACAGGTTCATTAGGTATTGAAACTTCTGTAGGAGCGTGACTGAATGCAGCTAAGGCATTCTCTCTAACTATAACAGAATCAATATTAAAAAATGTAGAAACATCTCCTCCAAAACCAGTCGCAGTGAGTTGAACGGTATAAGTTCCTGGATTATAATAAGTATATGTTGGATTTGTAGCTACCGAAGAACCTCCATCCCCAAAATTCCAAACATAAGAATCTGCGTTTAAGCTTTCGTTTTCAAACTCAACAGTTAATGGCCTGCAACCATCTCCACTACCAGAAAACTTAACTGTAGGAACGGGAGGGTTAATAATTATTTGTGTTTGCACTTCATCACTACAGTTATCGGAGAAAACCTCCAGTTTGAGCGTGTAATTACCCCAAGTATCGTAAGAAATAACGTTGGGACTAAGTACAGTATCTGTAACTCCATTTCCAAAATCCCACAAATAACTCCAATTACCTGAAGATGAATTGTTGATAATATTAACTATTGCAGAAGGGAACTGTTGTGTTGTTGGAGTCGCAACAAAGCTAGCGTTTGGAGAAGGATAAACAGTAAATATTGAGTAAGCTGTATCTGAACATCCAAAAGAGGATTGACCAATCATACTAACGTTATAGGTAACATCGGTTAACCCGAAATTAGAGAAATCATGTTGAGGATTTTGCTCAATAGACTGGTTATTATCTCCAAAATTCCACATATATGAGGTGGCGCCTTCTGTTGTATTTATATAGTTAGCTGTAAATATAGAACACCCTGCAGTATCTCCAGAAAAACTTGCAACAACACCAGGGTAAACTTCAATTGTATTTGTGGATGTGTCTTTACATCCACTATTCGTGCTAGTAATTAGTTCTAAATTATTAAACACAGATCCCATACCACTATTGCTGTATATGTGAGACAATGAAACTACAGAATCTGTAGATGTAGTTCCGTCTCCAAAATTCCAATTATAACTATCACCTCCTTGAGAAGTATTTTGAATATTAACTAAAAGTGGCTGACAACCGGCCAAAACATTAGTATTAAAATTTGCAACAGGTTTGTAAAATACATCTATATTTTTTGATGCTGTATCTGAACAACCAAAAGTGTTAGATGCTATTAATTGCGTTGTAAAAATTAAATCACTCGATGTATTATTACTAAACAAATTAACAGGATTAATTTCATTGCTTTGTTGACCATCTCCAAAATTCCAGAGGTAATTTGATGCGCCCTGAGATACATTAAGAAACTCCATTGATAAAGGTGCACACCCGCTCGAATCAGATATAAAACTAGCAATAACTTTAGGGTAAATGGTTACAAGCTGAGAAGAAGTATCTCTACATCCATCTTGTGATTCAACTACTAATGTAATCTCTTGATCTAGAGATGTAAAAGACACGTTCTCATACGTGTAAGTAAAATTAGCACTTGGCACAAATGAGGTATCTCCGTTATTAAAATCCCAATCAAAACTCACTGCTCCTGTTGAAGTATTTTGAATTGAGAGAACCAATGGCTCACATCCTGCAGTTTTATCAAGACTAAAGTTAGCAAAAGGCTTAGGTAACACATTTACTTGCTCAACAGTAGTATCTTTACATCCAAAAGGGCTTTCCGCTATTAATTGAACATCGTAAGCAACATTATTTGTAGTCAAATTAACATATGTATGGCTTGGGGTTGGACCTATTGCTGTAGAACCATCTCCAAAACTCCACTCATAACTAACTGCCCCTACTACAGAAGGAAATTGTACCTCGAGAGGACTACAACCAGAAATTGGAACTGCTGAAAAAGTAAATATCGGCTCAGGATATACAATCACATCTTGCGTGTATTTATCTGTACAACCATTTGGGCCTACTGCCGTTAACTCTACCGGATTATTATTAATAAATAAAGTTTGATTTTCAAAGGTATACGAACTGTTAACAGTAGACACAGAATCTCCATTACCAAAATCCCATACATAAGATATTGCACCAGTTGATTGATTCTCAAATTCAACGGCTAGCGGGGCACAATCAAACGTTGAATTTGTTACAAAAGAAGCATCAGGGTTGTATAAAACAGTGACCTGGCCTGAAGCTGTATCTGAACAACCAAAACTAGTAGCTGCATATAGTGATACGTAGTAGGTAGAATCTAATGTAGATGAAGAATTATTGAAAATGTGAGTTGGATTTGCTTGTAGACTGCTATCACCATCTCCAAAACTCCAAATAAAGCTTACTGCGCTAGTAGATGAAGTATTTATTATACTTGCCGCAAGCGGATTACAGCCAATAGAGTCGGGTATTGTAAATGAAACGTCTGGTTTAGCTTCAACCAATAACTCAAAAGTATCTATACTAGTACAATTAGCAGTTGAAACAGAATGAATGATATCATAAGTCTGTGAAGATGAATATTGATGTGTTGGATTCTCTAAAACAGATGTTGTTCCATCACCGAAATCCCAAAACCAGCTAGTTATGGTGTCACTAGGAGAGGTAACCGAAGCATCAATTAATTCTGCAACAGCATCTACACAAACATTATTAGGCACATAATCTACAATTGGTGATATATATATACTTACTTTTTGTGTGTCAGTTGATGTACAATTATTAGGGCCATTTGCTATTAAAATAATATCGTACTCACCTTGAGTGGAGTAAAATTGAGCGGGCGGGTTATTTAAATTACTAGTTTCTCCATTACCAAACGTCCACTCACTAGATGTAGACCCAGTGGTATTATTTGTAATAGATACTAACAATGAATCACATGCTTCATTATCAGATAAATCAACATCGATCACAGGGCTAGCAAGAACAACTAACTTTACTGTATCATAGTCATTACAGGCTGTAGGAGCAGCATTATTTCCTGCACGTAGTTCTATAAAATAAATTCCAGGCGTATCATATACTTTTGATTTTGTGCCTCCTCCTCCAGCTTGGGACCCATCTCCAAAATTCCATCCAAAACTATTAGCTCCGTTAATTGAATTATTAAAAAACCGCACCGTTTCACCAGCACAAATTGTGTCTTTATCCGATGATACTATTGCCTCGGGTCTTTCAATTATATTAATTGTCACCGATGCATCATCTATTCCGCAGTAATTACTATCACGAATACTTATAGTATACGTACCCAAACCAGGAAACGCTAAATTATGGCCAGGCTGAGCAGGTGGATCATAAGGAGCCCAATCAACGATTAAATCTTGTCCTGGACTCCAATAGTCACCAAAATTCCAATATTCATAACGCTGTGCCGTGTTTCCAAAATTTATGCAATTCTTAAGTGGCGCATTCTGAACAAAAACTTCTGTATCTGGGTAACACAAAACTGTTGCAGATGCATCTATACGAGCATCGTCATAATCCCATATCAAAGCGGGATTAAAGGTGGCTTCAGTCGGCACACCATTACTACAAAAATTTTCAGCAGTTAAAGTAACTTCTGTCTCACACTGAACAGTATTTGTTTGATACATATGACTCATTACCACTCCAAAATTAGTATGATCAAAAAACTGTACTGGTGAACCATCTCCAAAATCCCAAGAAAACTGAGTGGTAGGAGAAACATTTGTTGAAGCATTTATAAACTCCATAGATCCGGGCGCACATATTTGGGTAGCACCACCAACAGGTATCTGAATAGATGCATTAACAAACTCTTCCATAACGACTGTACCATTAGTAGTACATCCATTAGAGGTTTGGGTTATTACCACATTATACACAGCAGTCGAAGCAGCATATACATGAGAAACAACGTCTGGCGGATTTAAAGAAGTACCGGTTGTATTAGCTGTACCATCACCCCAGTCAATCGTATAACTTGCTATTCCACTACTTGGAGCAAGATTTAACGTATAGTCGGTAGGAAAACAATGAACCCACCTCGGGTTACTGGATAAATCTCCCCTACTATCGTAAAATTGAG
This sequence comes from Flavobacteriales bacterium, assembly GCA_020628935.1. GTDB lineage: Bacteria > Bacteroidota > Bacteroidia > Flavobacteriales_G > JALEGO01 > JAHDEG01. The sequence continues at coordinate 268,494 of JAHDEG010000003.1, read as the reverse complement.
CGCACTGACTTAGCACCTTAGTTGTCAAACTCAACATTAACAACATGCTGAAAACAAGCTTTGGTCGTAACAATATTTCATTGATAATGAAACTTGCTAGCTTTGGTAATCTATATTTTAAAAAGTATTTATAAATTAGGTCTAAGTTTTTGGTTACTATCCCTTTTAACGTGTTTAATAAGTGTTTGGTTACTAAAATACTATTTTAATTAAGACTTAATCATAAACGAACAATATGTCAAGCAATACAGACGATAAAATAAAAAAAGCTTTTGAGCAAAAAGACTGGAACAATATAATGAGTGCTGATTCTTGGCAAATATTTAAAATTATAGGAGAGTTTGTTGAAGGATTTGAAAAACTATCTAGAATAGGTCCCTGTGTTTCAATATTTGGATCTGCAAGAACGAAAGAAAATCATGAATACTTTCAAATGGCAGACGATATCGCTTATCAACTTACTCAACTAGGCTACGGAATTATAACGGGCGGAGGACCTGGAATAATGGAAGCCGGTAACAAAGGAGCTAAAAGAGGAGGAGGAAAATCAGTAGGATTAAATATCGATTTACCTTTTGAACAACAAGCAAATCCTCATATTGATTCTGACAAACTAATAAACTTCGACTACTTCTTTGTTAGAAAAGTCATGTTCATGAAGTATTCACAAGGCTTTGTAGTATTACCGGGTGGTTTTGGAACGTTAGATGAGCTTTTTGAGGCTATAACACTAATTCAAACTAAAAAAATCGGTAAATTCCCAATTGTTTTAGTTAAAAAATCATACTGGAGTGGATTATTTGATTGGATTGAAAACACGATGCTAAACGAAAAGAATATTAGCCCTACTGATATGGAATTATTCAAAATTGTAGACACTACTGAAGAAGCAGTTAAACATATAAACGACTTCTATTCTAAGTACACATTGAAACCTAATTTCTAAAGTTACGTTTAAGCACCTCGCAAGTGTTTTACACACTGTTTAAAAAATTATTATGAAAAAGTTAAACCAACTACTTTCAGTTATTCTCTTATTCTGCTTTACAAATGCATTCGCACAGAAAAAGGATAAAGAGAATGTCACCCCTTTAAACACAGGTTATTTTTCAATTGGTTTAGGCTACGGTATCTCATCCTTATTCGGAGATATCGGAGAAGGATCGAGTATTAGTTTCACCAATAGATTTAAGACAGCATATAGCGCTTCAATTGAAAAAAGATTTGGAAGAGTACTTGGTGTTGGGGCTAATGCTGTGATTGGTCAAGTTGCTGAAAATGAACGCACTATATCTAGACAATTAAATTTCCAGACAGATTTTAAGCAGTTTGGCTTACACGTTACTGCAAATAGTGACGTTAACGGGGATATGGTTTTTGCACCATATGTTAGCGCAGGAGTATCATATATGATTTTTGATGTTTATAGTGATTTACAAGGAGGCAATAACACTCCTTATTATTATTGGAGTAATGGTGCTATTATGGACTTACCAGAAAAAAATGAAAATGGCGAAACCATACAACAAAATTTAGTTGATGCAAACGATTACCCAAGAGATTATACATACGAGACAAACGTAAGTGAATCTTTTAATGAAACTCCAGAATCTTACGATAAGAATACACTAGTATTTCCTGTTACCCTGGGTTTTAAATTCAAAATGTTCGAATTTTTAGATACGCGTCTTTTCGGAACATATAATGTAACTCAAACTGATTTTTTAGATAATTTTAAGAAGGATGGAAATGATTCTTATTTGTATGCCGGAGTATCAGTAAACTACACGGTTGGAAAGAAATACATAGATCCTAAAGAGAAAAATTATGACAATATTGATTTTCTTGCCATTGAAAATGCAGATTCGGATGGTGATGGAGTGACTGACATTTGGGATGAATGCCCTAATTCTAAGAAAGGAGAACCTGTAGATAGTAAAGGTTGTGAGCTAGATGACGATGGTGATGGAGTACCCAATCACCTAGATAAAGAACCTAAAACAAACAGAGCGAAAATACTCAAAGGAGCTGTAGATAGAGAAGGAAGGGGTCTAACAGACGAACAATTAGCTCTTATGGAGCAAAGAAGACAAGGGCTACTTGTAACAAGAGTTGAAAGATTTTACGAAGCTCCATCACTTGACATGTTAAAAGAGTTTGATATTTACTCAGACTCCGATCAAGCTAAAGGGTCAGCATCTATAGCATTGCCTGCTAAATTCAGGTTTGCTGATGTAAATAGTGATGGTATTATTCAGTCTAACGAAATAACCCTGGCTATTGATATGTTCTTCTCTGGCGAAATTGATATCTCTGTTTCAGACATTATGGATATGATCGATTTCTTCTTTGAACAATTCTAAAATTATTCACTTACTAATTAGTAATATGAAAAAGTATATTAGCTTTATTTCAGCAATCTTAATTTTCACAAGCAATACGCTAGCTCAAGATGACATTCTTGAAGACGAAGCAAAAAGAGAACTTAATACTGGTGATTTCACTATCGGTCTGTCAGCAAGTGTGGCTTCGTACCTAGGTGATTTGAACCCCACTAGAAACGCATCTATTTTAAATAACTTTCGCCCAACATTTGGGTTGCAAGTAGAGAAAAGATTTGGGAAATTTTTAGGTATTGGCGTAAATGGTCTTCTCGGGAGCATGTCTCAAAATGAACAAACAGCTGCAAGACAGTTAAATTTTGAAACTAAATTTATGCAGGCTGGCGCATGTTTAATCGGCAACTTTGATTGGAAAGCGGATGTTATTGTAGCTCCTTACTTTTCAGTAGGTGTTAGTTATATTGACTTCACTGTAAATGCAGATTTAAAAGGGGCTGAAGGAAGCACATATCACTATTGGTCTGATGGAACCATAAGAGCACTCCCTCAAAAAGATGAGAACGGAAATATAATTACTACATACACTAATCCTCCTAGAGAAATTGAAAGAGATTACACCTATGAAAGTGAAGTAAATACCACGTTTGACCCCACAAGAGAGAGCAATTATGCAACAAATGCACTGGTTTTCCCCCTAACTGTAGGAATGAAGTTTAAGTTATTTGAATTTTTTGAAACTCGGATTTTCACCTCGTATAATGTGATTACTTCAGATTATTTAGATAATTTCTATAATGGCACAGACGACTCGTATATAAATACGGGAATATCGCTGCATCATACTTTTGGTGAAAGATATGTTAGTCCGACCGAAAAATTTTACCAGTCAGTAGACTTTAAATCAATTGAAGAGGCTGATCTTGATGGAGATGGAGTCTCAGATATCCTTGATGAATGCCCGAACACAATATTAGGCATGGAAGTTACCTCAACAGGATGCCCTTTAGATGATGATAAAGATGGGGTCTGGAATTATTTAGACAAAGAAGAAAATTCTGCCCCTGGAGCAACTGTAAATAGAGACGGGATAACACTAACGGAAGAAGAAATTCAAAAACTATATGAAATTAGAGAACAAGTTCATATGGAAAAAATCAATAAATTTTACGAGCTTCCTAGTGATGAAATGCTACAACAAATTGCAAGCGACTTAGGGGTAATGGTAGATGAAACCGGAACAGAAAAAAATGATGGTGAAGAGGCTGCGAAGTCAGACAAGTTAGATGAAAAATCTGGTAAGCTCCTTGTATTACCTATGCCTAAAGAGGCTAAATTTGCTGATAAGAATGGAGATGGACAGTTGCAAGCACCAGAAATAACAGGAGCGATTGATGACTTCTTAGAAGGTGAAATGGACGGCAATGTTTCCGATATTATGAAAATGATTGAGTACTTTTTTGAGCAGTAATCTCACCAAATTAACAGACTGCTGTTAATAATTATAGGTTATTAACAATCAGTTTAACGTATTTAATAAGATAGATTTGTTTGAATACGTTAAACTTGATTGTTATGGTTAAAAATCTATTAATTTCTGTTTCTGTCCTCGGATATTTTTTATTCAAACTATTTTTCCCTGACGGACTAGTAATGACTCCGAGTTGCGCAAGTAGTGCGAGTCCAGGAGAAGAGATAACTTACGAGTTAACGGTCGCAAAACCAGGAATATCTGGCTTTGCAAAAATTCAAATGCAATTACCCGAAGGTTATACAGCAGAGCAAATTGAAACAAAAAATGCTTCTTTCTCATCTGTAGGAGGAACCGTTAAGTTTATCTGGATGTCTTTGCCTCCTGAAGATGAATTTACTATATCATATAAATTGAAAGTTGCTGATAACGCATCTGGAGACCAACAGATAACAGGCAAATTCTCTTTCCTTGAGAATAACGTAAAAAGTACAAAAGAGATTCCAGCAACAACAATTAGCATACTCGGAGGAAATGAAATGGCTAGCAATGATACTCCTACCACTGAAGAAGAAAACAGCCAACCAGAAGAGACAGAAACTTCAGAGACTAATGAAACATCAACTCCAGCTGAATCAACGCCAACAGAAAGTACTCCGACAGAAACACCTTCTAACCAAGTAAGTGAGACAGCTGAAAACACAAACGTATCAGGAACAAGAAAAATAACTACTGTCAGCCCAGGAAAGTACAAGGTTGTACTGAACATAGTTAATGACGGCTTAACTGGTTTTGCTAAAGCACAAGATGTATTACCAGAAGGCGCGTTAGCATATGAAGAAAATGCAAACTCAGCGGTATATTCGTTTACAAACAGAAAAGTAAAATTTGTTTGGATGAGTTTACCTACAGAAAACAATATAGAGATAGCCTATACACTTGTTACTAGTAACCCAGACGATTTAGCTAATATAACAGGTACTTTTACATACCTAAATAATAACGAAAGTACTAAAGTTAATATAAAGACTATTGAAATGCCATCGCAAGATGGGGCCACTACAGCAATTGCAGAAAACACAACACCCGAACCTGCAGAAGAACCTACACCAGAAGTTGAAGAACCTACAACACCAGCTCAAGATGCAGTTGTTGATGAGCCAATTTCAAGAGAAGAAACTGCTGTTAGTGAAGAACCTGTCATAGAAGAAAGACCTGCAGTAGAACAACCTACAAGAAGAGAAGAAACTGCAAGTTCAAACCCTACTCCAACGCCAGAACCAGCTCCTACTAGAGATAACACAAACTCAAATGGTGTAAACTACAAGGTTCAAATAATGGCAACAAAAGGAAATGTGAGTTCAGATGTGCAGGGATATTTCAAAAGAACATATTCATTCACAGAAGAAAAAGTAAATATGGAATCTCACGAAGGATGGTCTAAATTTACTATAGGTTCTCACGGTAATTATAAGTCTGCCAGAGACAGAAGAAACCAAGTTACTTCAGGTTATAATTTCCCAGGGCCATTTGTAACAGCGTACGTAAATGGGAGAAGAACCACGGTACAAGATGCTCTTATGGTTGGAAGAGAAAAATGGACTCCATAAAAACCGGTCATTAAAAACGGCAAACTAAATCTTTTTTCTATGTTTGCTTTTAAGACGTTCAATAATTGATGGCGAATAAACATACATTCAAGTTATTATTAGTAGCATTTTGCATTGTTTTGCTTAGTACTTCTAAACAATATGCACAAGCAACCAAACCAACTATCGGGCTTGGATCAGGCATGTTCACCTTTTACGGTGATGTTAGTAAAGGTAAAAAAGACAATGGCGCTACAATAAGTAGAATGGCTATTGATTTGCACATCACCCAACCAATAACATCATATTTAGATGGTAGTTTTTTCTTTCTTAAAGGTAAAGTAGGGGCAAACGAAAGATCTGGAATTAGAAATGTAAATTTTTTGTCTGATATCTCAATCTGGGGGGTGAAAGGATCCTACAATTTTGATAATTTTTTACCTAAAGACAGATACATTTCACCCTATGTTTCATTAGGAATTGAGTCAATAGAATTTTTGTCTAAAACCGATTTAAAAGACGCAAACGATAATGTTTATCATTATTGGCAAGATGGAACCATAAGAGACATTGCTGAAAATTCAGAAAATAGTGGAAATGCCCAAAGATTGCAAAGAGACTACACTTTTGAATCTGATGTTAGAAACACCAACATTGATAGCTTAGGAAAATATAAAGAACGATCATTTGGTGTACCAATCGGAATTGGTGTTAGGATGAAGCTTACTGAACAATTTTCGTTTGACCTAGGGACATCTTTTCACTTCACAGGCACCGACTTTATTGATGGAATAACAGAAAACAGTATTGGTAATCGCCAAGGAGATAAGAAAAATGACAACCTATTATTTACATCCTTCAAATTAAATTATAACATTAATCCAACTGAACCTATTGATTTAACAAGACCACCGCTAGACCCAGACGATATGTTGGCAGGAGATGAAGATGCAGATGGTGTTATTGATTTTTATGACCTGTGTCCTGGAACACCTGAATTAGTTGAAGTAAATGAGGATGGGTGCCCATTAGATACTGATCTAGATGGGGTGCCAGACTACTTAGATGAAGAAATAAATACACCAGAAGGATTACCTGTTAACAAATTTGGGATAGCGCTTACTGATGAAGACTACTTAGAAATGTATGCTCGTTATTCAGACACAACAAGTCAAGGTACTGGAATTTACGATACTCTATACACTGTTAGCTACTCAGAAGGAGCTGACAAAGTACAGAAAGATAATTATATGGTTAAAATTGGTGAATTTACTGGCGGGTTACCTCAAGATGTTGCTGAAGAATTATTAAGCATACCGGATGTTAATACTTGGGAAGAAAATGGCACCACTTACATAACCGTTGGAAATTATGACAACATACCAGATGCACTGAAGAGACAACTAGAATTAAATAGAAAGGGATTTGTAAAATCTTCTCTTGTTCAAACTTCAAGAGCAGGTGTTCTTACTGGTGTAGAGCCAGGAGATGAAACAACTGAATATTTAGCCCCTACAGAAATTACAGACCCTGTAGATGAAGTTGTTTACAGAGTTCAAATTGGTGCCTTTAGAAAGCGTATAAGAAAGCAAGTGTTTAGAGACGTTCCTGGTGTTATGATGATACCGTTTGACGATGGTATTAACAGATATGTTACAGGCTCATATAGCACTATGCAAGAAGCTGCTAAAGCTAAAATTGACTTAATGACCAAAGGATATCAAAATGCGTTTATTGTCACATTTAAAAATGGTAAACGAATTTCTGTAAGTCAAGCTGGAGCAAAACTTGTTGATGACATTTATTCTGTTAATGAGGCTAAAAAGAACTCAGCACCTTCTTCTTTTATGGAAAATGGTTCTGTAACATTTAGTGTACAGATTGGAGCCTATAGAGGGGAAGTACCTGCAGATATATTAAAAACTATTCTTACTCTTGAGAATATTCAACGAGAAAGAACAAAAGAGAACCTAATACGTTATTTCTCTGGTAACTTTAAATCATCTGCAGAAGCTCAAGCCTTTAGAACTGAGCTTGAAAGCAAAGGCATTCCAAACCCATCAGTGATTGGTAGATTTAAAAACTCTACAATTACCGAACAAGAGGCTATAGAGTTACAAAAATAATGTCATTAAATTTGCGTTGTTAAGTAGCGACTATGAAACTCTACTCTACTAAAAAACGCTGGAAATACCTCTTATTTATTATTGGGCTACTTATTATAGGTAGCTCTTTAACTTACACTAATTATATAGTAGGAAAAATTTCTAAGGAAGAAAGAAGAAAAGTAAAACTTTGGGCCGAAGGAATTAAGCAAAAAGCTGTATTAGTAAATTATACAACTACTCTTTTTGAAAAATTAGAAGAAGAAGAACGTAAAAAGGTTGAACTTTGGTCAAACGCAACTCAACTACTTGCTGATCCTAATTCTAAAATGGACCTAACATTTTTATTAGAAGTTGCAAAAAATAACACTTCCGTTCCCGTAATACTAACAGATGCCAATGATAATATTATATCCTACAGAAATTTTAGTGAAGATTTAGCTGAAGATAAAGCTCGGATTAACAAAGAACTCTCCGAAATAAAAAAAATTAGACGACCTATTGAAGTAAGGTATGACGGTAATAAAAAAAACTTACTCTATTACAAAGACTCTAAGTTGTTTACCGAATTAAAAGAAGTGATGGATGACCTCATTAAATCATTCATCTCAGAAATTGTAATAAATTCATCCTCAGCACCCGTAATTTATTACAACGAGACAGAAGGTAAAATAATTGCAAGTGGAAATATAGATAGTTTAACCCTAAATGACCATAAAAAACTAAGTGCTGAAATTACTTACATTAAAAGTGTAAACACTCCTATAGAAGTTAAATTAGGTGACGAACAAACAAACTATATTTATTACGATAATTCTTTTATACTTAAACAACTCAAATACTACCCTTATATACAACTATTCTTAATCTCCATATTTATTCTATTCGCATACTGGCTATTTAGCTCTTACAGGAGAGCAGAACAAAACCAAGTTTGGGCAGGAATGGCAAAAGAAACGGCACATCAACTAGGTACCCCCATATCATCATTAATGGCTTGGGTAGAAATATTAAAAGCGAAGAATGTAGACCTAGGTATTATTGAAGAAATAAATAAAGACACAAATAGGCTCAAAACTGTTGCTGATCGGTTTTCTAAAATTGGTTCCGAAGCTGAACTAAGTAAAACATCTGTAGATGATTTACTAACTCTAAATATAGAATATTTAAAAAAACGAAGCGCAAAAGGAATTACATACTCATTTAAAAAACATCCTAACAAAGAAATATTCGCATTAATAAATACTGTACTATTTAATTGGGTAATTGAAAACCTACTTAAAAACTCTGTTGATAGCATGATTGGTAAGGGGCAAATAACTGTTGATATCTCAAACAGTAATAATGAAACGGTTATTATTGATATTAGTGACACTGGTAAGGGTATAAATCCTCAAGATTTAAAAACAGTTTTTGAACCAGGCTTTACCACTAAAAAAAGAGGTTGGGGATTAGGCTTATCACTTACCAAACGAATAGTTGAAGAATACCATAACGGTAAAGTTTTTGTGAAAAAATCAGAAGTAAATAAAGGCACTACCTTTAGAATATCACTTCCTACAATAAAAAAATAATGCTTGGTTTATATATACATATTCCTTTTTGTAAACAGGCTTGTGTATATTGCGATTTTCATTTTTCAACCAATTTAAATAACAAGGCGGACCTTATTAAAGCCATTAAAGCAGAGATTTTATTAAGCACACCTACTCTCGCTAATAAAAAACTATCGTCTATCTATTTTGGAGGAGGAACTCCATCCTTACTGAACGAAAACGAAATACAAGATATTTTTGAAACCATTTACAAAACGTATACAGTTAGCAGTAGCTGCGAAATTACACTTGAAGCAAACCCTGACGATTTAACAAATCAAAAATTAAAAGAATTATCACATACACCAATTAACCGATTAAGTATTGGAGTACAATCGTTTCATGAAAAAGACTTAATTTTTATGAAAAGAGCACACGACTCAAAACAAGCACATTTAGCCATAATGAATGCTCAAGACATAGGCTTTGAAAACTTAACCATCGATTTAATTTACGGGCTGCCAAATTTAACTAAGCAAAGCTGGTTATTAAATATCAACTCAGCTATTAAGTATGATATACCACACATATCTAGCTACAGCTTAACAATAGAGCCAAAAACTGAGTTAGCATATTTAGTAAAAAAACAAAACATTAAAATACCTGAAAAAAATACTGTAGAACAATACTGGTTACTTTGTGAAACCCTAAACAGTTATAACTACGAACATTACGAGGTATCTAATTTTTGCAAAACAGGTAAATACTCCTTACATAACTCGGCCTATTGGAGAGGAAGCAATTATTTGGGTATAGGCCCTTCTGCTCATTCATTTATTGAAAGAAAAAGATCATCAAACATTGCAAATAACAACTTATATATTAAAAGTGTTTTAAGTGACAACAAAAGGCCTAACCATGAGGAAGATATGAGTTATTCATCTCAGTATAACGACTATATAATAACACGATTAAGGGCTAAGTGGGGTATTAATGAACAAGAATTACTTAAAAAATTTGGTGAACAATATTATAACCATTTTAGCAAACAGGTCAAAAACATTAACCCAAAACATTTAAACACAAACAAAAATGCACTTTCGCTAACAGACGAAGGCATGCTGTTTTCTGACTCTGTATTTGTAAATCTTATGACAGACTAAGCACTCACCTGAGTTCGACTTATAATGTACTTTCAGAATTATTTAAAATAGTGTGATTTTAGTTTTTATTGACACGGGATTAACTGGTTAATTCAAGGAAATAAAGAGTAAAAGGATGCATTTTAAATGATTTGCGCAAGCGGATTTGTTTCTAAAGTGCTTCTTCTTTGTTTTAATTATATCGAAATAGCTTTGCTATTCCTTCACAATCAAACCTTGAAGAAACATCTTAATAATTCAAACTGAAAGTACATTATAAGTCGAACTCAGGTTATCACTTTTTTCTATTATCCTTCCACTTATTAATCCAGTTTCTAATCACAATAGGAAAACCCAACTGATCTATAGAATCTATTTTAACAGCTTCAAGCTTATTTTCTTTAGCAAACGCTTTAAGGGCTGTACTATCATTTAAAAACATATCCCAAAATCGTATATATAAGTTCTGATGACTTAAAACATGTTTAGTTCGTTCTTTGTCAGGTGTTATTAAACAATTACCTGGTATATTATCGTAAAACCAATCGTCTTTAATAAAATTATGAACGGCAACATCCTTATTGTTTTCAACTAAAAAACCCTCATATAAGCTTTCCCAAATTCCTTTACCACTTCTTTTATTAATTAAAATTAAGTCGGTGCTATAAAAAAACAAGTAATCGAAATACTTATCGGTTTTTTTAGTTTTTCCTTGTTTAAATGGAATAGAATCTACTAAATCATTTTTTAAAGCCATACACTTATCATTAAAAATACAATGTAAACAATTTGGTTTTTTAGGTGTACAAGCCATCGCGCCAAACTCCATAATTGCTTGATTAAAAACTGCCGGATTCTGCTTGTCAATTAAGGCATTACATAAATCAAGAATTTGCTTTAGAGTAGCAGGCTTGTCTACCGCCTCTTTGATTCCAAAAAAACGAGATATTACTCTTATTACATTACCGTCCACAACGGGCTTAACCTCATTAAAAGCAAAAGAAGCAATAGCAGCAGCCGTGTAAGGACCTACACCCTTAATTTTAATAATATCGTTGTAATTGTTCGGAAAAACTCCTTTTAACTCCTCACTAATATACTTTGCCCCTGCATGCAAGTTTCTTGCTCTACTATAATACCCTAAACCCTGCCAAAGGCTCATTACCTTATCTTCTTTAGCATTTGCTAAATCTTGCACAGTAGGAAAACTAGAAGCAAATTTTTCATAATAAGGCAAACCTTGATCAACGCGAGTTTGCTGTAAAATAATTTCAGAAAGCCAAATCAAATAAGCGTCATTTGTATTTCGCCAAGGTAAGTCTCGCTTATTTTTTGAGTACCAATTAATAAGTCGTTCAGAAAAATCTTTCATTATTTACGACTTTCTTGGTTCCCACTTAATTTCCTCCGCACCAAAGTGTTTACTTAAACTACGAGACAGCATAAAAAAGTAATCAGATAAACGATTTAAATAAGGAATTATAAGTGCATTTATTTCATCTTCCTCCCCTACCAAACGAACAACGGCTCGCTCAGCCCTTCTACAAACACAACGAGCAACATGACAATATGAAACAGCAATATGCCCACCAGGCAAAATAAATGCAGTAAGTGGTTCAAGCTGTTCGTCCATTACATCCATTTCCTTCTCAAGAAACGTAATAGCCAACTCATTAATAACTGGCAAGTTTGCAATACTCTCTTTTTTTACTGTAGCAAGATGAGAGCCTATAGTAAACAATTCGTTTTGAATACTGATAAGCGTGCTTTTATAAACATCAGCAATTGGCTGATCTCTTAATAAACCTACAAAAGAATTTAACTCATCAATAGAGCCATAACTTTCAATTCTTAAATCAGATTTTAGCACTCTATTTCCACCAAACAACGATGTTTTTCCTTCGTCTCCTTTCTTTGTATAAATTTTCATCTGTGTTGTATAAATGCTAGCTGTTCAATTAATTTATCTAATTTGCAACAAAAATAGACTTTTGTTTAAAATCAACTACCAAAACAAACCCACTCAATACATTGTTCTTGCTTTACTTGCATTTGTATGGGGAAGCTCATTTCTTTTCATAAAACGAGGGCTCGATCATTTCACAAGCTTACAAGTAGCCGCTATAAGAATGTTTGTTGCATTTATAACATTAGCTCCAGTAGCCATAAAACACCTAAAAGCAATAAGTCGTACAAACATTGTTTATTTAGCTATATCTGGAATTGTGGGTAGCGGAATACCCTCATACTTGTTTGCAACTGCACAAACTAAAATAGATAGCTCAATTGCCGGAATGATAAACGCATTTGTACCATCCTTTACAATAATTATTGGTGCATTATTTTTTAGAGTAAAAATAGTATGGCTACAAATAGTGGGTATTATAATTGGTTTTTTAGGCGTATTTGGGCTATTATGGTTTAACTCAACCCAAACAACCGACTTTAACTTACCCTATGCATCACTAGTAATACTAGCAACCATTTGTTATGGCTTAAACGTGAATATAATTAATCAGTTTTTAAAAGGATTAACGGGCCTACAAGTATCATCAATAGCCTTCTTTTTTTTAGGCCCAATTAGTTTAGCTTTTATACTAGGCAGCAATGTAACAGAGGCCATCACTGCAGATTCATTAGGCTCGCTTACCTACCTCATAGTTCTAGGTATATTTGGCACCGCACTAGCATTGGTTGCTTTTAACGATTTGTTACGTTATTCAAGTCCAATGTTTGCAGCATCTGTAACCTATCTCATACCAATCGTTGCAGTAATTTGGGGTGTAATTGACGGTGAATCTATTACCATTTGGGATATTTTGAGCATGTGCTTAATATTAACAGGAGTTACACTTATTAATTCTCAAAAAAAGAATAAACCAGCAGTAAAGTAATTTACTCAAAAATTAAATTGTGTTTAGACGGAAGTAAATTGGGGTCAAGCTCAGTGGTGAGTAAAGTAATTTCTATCCCTTTTAGGCTAAATAGTATTCTTTTTTTGTAAATATCGTCAACATACCCTTCAACGAGCAAAAAATAGTCGAAACTTCTCTGCTCTGGTAAAAGATAAGAAGAAACCCCTTTGTTTGAAATTAATATAAAATCAACTTGTTTGTTACTGTTGTGACATTTGTAAAATGAAAAAAAATCTGACTTTCCCTTATATCCCATCAACTCGTAATCTTTTTCCTTTTTTAGCCCTAAATTAAGCGCACGGTTTATGTGCCAACCCAATCTATAATCCATATAATGACAACTAATGGCAAACATAGTAAAGTCAAAATCGGGTTCAAATATGAGTTTCGTTTTAGCCACTTTAATATCCTATTTAGTTCTCAAGATAAGCATTTCATATAAAGTACATACTCAAAATATAAACAAAAATTCAATGGGCATGCCCACCAAAAGGCGGTCGGGCTATACAATACAAATCCTCGCTCGCTACACTCACTGTGGGTTTTCCTTTACTATCCCTCATGCGAAAGGATAGTTACCAAACAAGTTTTAATATTGAACAAGTCAAAAAACATTCATCTCAAAATAAATAACAAAAAAATAAAAATATCTATCTCATCAATTAAAATACTTAAGCCTTAAAACACATATATCAAACATTTTTTTTCAACTACTACTTTTTTTGCATAAATTTGCACACCTTATGTCAAAACCAATTAAAATATTCACCGGCCGAGCGTCAAGAGAATTAGCAGAAAAAATTGCTAGCTCATTTGGCACAAGCTTAGGTAGCGTAAATATTATTGAGTTTAGCGATGGTGAATTTCAGCCTTCATTTGAAGAAACTGTTAGGGGTGCTGATGTTTTTATTGTACAATCTACGTTTCCGCCAGCAGATAATTTGTTTGAACTGCTGTTAATGATAGATGCTGCCAAAAGAGCTTCTGCACATAGCATTGTAGCTGTAATGCCCTACTTTGGCTTTGCAAGACAAGATCGTAAAGACAAACCAAGAGTAGCTATTGGAGCTAAGCTTGTTGCTAATCTACTATCAGCAGCAGGTGTAACGCGCATTATGACAATGGATTTACACGCAGATCAAATTCAGGGCTTTTTTGAAGTACCAGTAGATCACTTATTTGCATCTTCCATTTTCTTACCTTACATAGAATCACTTAACTTGAAAGAGCTGTGTATAGTTGCGCCAGATACAGGCGGCAGTAAAAGAGCAAATGCTTATGCTAAGTACTTTGATGCAGACATGGCAATTTGCTACAAACAACGTAAAAAAGCTAACGTTGTGCACAACATGACCTTAATTGGCGATGTTAAAGGTAAAGATGTGGTACTAATTGATGACATTGCAGATACTGCAGGCACGCTTTGTAAAGCAAGTGAAATGCTTTTTAAAGAAGGTGCCAACTCTGTAAGAGCAATTATAACACATGCGGTGCTTTCAGGCCCAGCACATGACAGATTAGAAAAATCTGGTATTACTGAACTTATTGTTACAGACACAATACCACTAAAAAAAGAATCAAATAAAATAAAAGTATTAACCGTTGCAGATATATTTGCAGATGTTATAAAGAGCATGATTCAATGTGAGTCTATAAGCTCACACTTTATTGCTGTATAATTTAATTTAAGAAACATGAAATCGATTGATTTAAAAGGACACTTAAGAACAGAGATTGGTAAAAAAGGGTCTAAAAGTTTAAGAAAAGAAGGAAACGTTCCTTGCGAACTTTACGGAGGAGAGAACGTTCACTTTTATGTGTCAGAAATTGCTCTTAAAAAAGTTATTTACACACCTAACACATACATGATTAATCTTGATATTGACGGTAAAAAATACCAAGCAGTAATGAGAGAATCACAATTTCACCCAGTAACAGGCAGAACACTTCATATCGATTTTGAACAAGTTTCTAACGATAAACCTGTTAAAGTTAAACTTCCATTGGTTACCGAAGGAGCTGCTCCAGGGGTGTTAAATGGTGGTAAACTTAAAATTAATATGAGAAAGGTTTTTGTTCAAGGTTTATTAGACAAATTACCTGAGGAAGTTAAAATTGACATTTCAAGCATGAAAATTGGTAACTCAATAAGAGTTAAAGATCTTAACTATGAAGGAGTAACAATTCTTGATCCTCAAAGTAATGTTCTCGTATCTGTAGCTACATCAAGAAATGCAATCGTTGATGATGAGCCAGTTGCAGAAGAAGCTGAAAAAACAGAAGCAGCAGCTGAATAAAAACCAATAAAAATGAAGTATTTGATAGTCGGCCTAGGAAATCCAGGAGCAGAATATCAAAATACTCGGCATAATATAGGATTTAAAGCACTCGACCACATTTCACATGAGGCGAGTGCTTTTTTTGTATCCGACAGATATGCAGAAGTTTGCTCAATTAAACACAAAGGCAGAACGCTAATTTTAATTAAACCGCAAACGTTCATGAACCTCAGCGGCAAAGCTGTTCGTTATTGGAAAGACAGCTTTAAAATTAACACAGAAAATACATTAATAATTACTGATGATATCGCCCTACCTTTCGGTACCTTAAGATTAAAGGGGAAAGGATCTGATGGCGGACATAACGGCTTAAAAGATATTCAAAACATCCTCCAAACAAACCAATATCCAAGATTAAGATTTGGTGTTGGCAACGACTTCTCTAAAGGAAAACAAGCTGATTATGTACTCGGGCAATGGAATAAACAAGAAGAAGAGCAACTAGCCGAAAGACTTTCTAAAATAAATGAAATTGTAAAGAGCTTTTCATTTATAGGCTTGCAAAAAACAATGAGTGCTTACAATAATAAGTAGTCTTTAAAAGAACAGTGTATCTTTGTTACAAAACTACTGAGTGTCAAATACCGCTTTAAAACTTTTTATATTAACTATCCTCATTAAAGTAGGTATCAGACCTGCACTTTGCCAGAATTATAATTTTCAAAATTATTCAATAGAGCAAAACCTAGCTCAATCTCAAGTTTTATGTATCCACCAAGACCAAAAAAGGTTTATTTGGATTGGTACAATTGGAGGCTTAAGTAAGTTTGACGGCAAAAATTTTCAAAATTTCACTGTACTTGACGGTTTACCTAACAATCAAATAAATGATATTACCGAAAGTAAAAACGGCACACTCTGGCTGGCCGTGCAAGGCGGCATTTGCTACTTAAAAGACGATAAAATAACCTTAATTCC
Source organism: Flavobacteriales bacterium (assembly GCA_020628935.1). GTDB lineage: Bacteria > Bacteroidota > Bacteroidia > Flavobacteriales_G > JALEGO01 > JAHDEG01. The sequence continues at coordinate 252,141 of JAHDEG010000003.1, read as the reverse complement.
TTTACCAAAGCAAAATAATGACGCTTACATACTCAGCTTAGAATTTGAAAACGACTCCCTGCTCTGGCTCGGGTCTGACAGATATGGCTTGTTTAAATTCAACACCAAAAACCTTACATTTCAACTTCCTTCCTCCCAAAAAAACACAAATTTAATACGAGATTTATTTAAAGATAAAAGCAATGAAATTTGGGCAGTAAGCAGGAATAAGGTGTTTTCAGCTACAACTTCAAAAACACTACTTAGCAACACTGGAGATACAATATACTATGCCATTAACCAGCAAAAAGACGGAACATTTTGGATAGCTTCATCCGCTGGAGCAATTAAACTAAAAAACAACAAACAAAATATTATAACACCCGAAGACGGACTAGTTTACAGAGTGGTTAGAAACATATTTATCGATAAGAATGATAAAGTTTGGGCCGCAACAAAATACGGAGTTAGCGAAATCTCTAACAAAGAAATTATCAACCTCAACGAAAAAAATGGACTTAAAAACGCGAATGCAAAAGTAGTGTTTGAAGATAATGAAGGTAACATTTGGATAGGAACTGACGGCAATGGTGTTTTTAAGTACTCTGGTAAGCAAATCGTAAACTACTATGCTACTAGTGGAATTAAAAGCAATCAAGTAATGACTATGCTTGAAGACGGCCAACAAAATTTCTGGTTCGGAACATATGGAAATGGACTTGCTAAAAAAAACAAAGAAAATAGTTACAGTTACTACGGAAACGATGAGTTATTAAATCGCACAATTTGGTCTTCATTTAAAGACTCAGAAAATAAATTATGGTTTGGAACCTCCCAAGGGGTTTCTTGCTTTAAAAACAATGTATTCACCCACTTCGATCAAAGTAAAGGTCTAAACGCTAACAGAGTTACTGCCATTGCAGAAGATAGTGAAAAATCAATTTGGCTAGGGGTTAAAAATGGAGTAATAAAACATCAGAATGGTGTATTTACTTCCTTTTTTGAAGATGTTATAGGAAAAAGAGTCAAGTCAATTATAACAGATAAAAATGAACTCTGGCTTGCATCAACCAACGGAATTGTTAACGTTAAAAGCAACGTTTTTAAAGCATATTCTATCAATAGTTCAATAGGAAAACTCAATGCAGAGTGCCTTGTAAATCATTTAGGGTATTTATGGGCAGGAACATCAAACGGGCTTTATGTTTTTAATAAATCATCAAAAAAGGGGACTCTACTGAAAATTGGAGAAACGTATAACTCAAACGTAGTAAATAGCATCACAACCGATAACTATGGTTTCTTGTGGCTTGGCACCAATAATGGTGTTATTCGTTTTAATCCTTTTAAATGGCTTGAAGAAAAAAAAATTCGTACTACACAAATTCTTGTCTCAGACGGTTTACCTAGCCTTGAATGTAATCAGAACTCAATATTTAGAGACAACAAAGGCTATGTTTGGCTTGGAACCTCTAATGGCACGTGTAGAATTAACCCAACTTATTATAAAAATTCAAGCAATAATAAAGCCCCAGAACTTTATTTAACCGATATAAGGTTGTTTCTTAAGCAAAGTAATTTAAAAGAGTTTGCTGACATTGATGAAATGTTACCCAATAACTTTACTTTACCACACAACAAAAATTACTTAACATTTGACTTTGTAGGATTACATTTTAAAAATCCTGAAAAAATTAAATACCATTACAGATTGCTCGGATTTCAAAACGATTGGTCACCTACTCAAAAAGAACGCTTTGTAACATTCTCTTACCTTCCTCCTGGCAAATATACGTTTGAGGTTCAGGCTAGTTTTAATCAAAAAAACTGGAGCGAGACAAAATCAGTATCCTTTACAATATCAAAGCCGTTTTGGTTTCGCTGGTGGTTTATTTTATCCTGCCTTATTATTATTGGCTCTATCATAATTGTAATTTACAAAACGAGAGAAAACATAAGATCTAAAAAACTAGAAGCAGAAAGAGCATCTTACCAAAGCCAATTACTTGAGCTAGAGCAACAAGCACTTAACGCCAGTATGAATAGGCATTTTGTGTTTAATTCATTAAATTCCATTCAATACTTTATAAATACACAAGATCGTAAATCGGCTAGTAATTACTTAACTAAATTCGCAAAACTTATAAGAAAAAACCTAGATGACATTCAAAACGAACATGTAACCTTACACGAAGAACTAGAGCGAATAAAATTGTACTTAACACTTGAAGAAATGCGGTTTGAAGGGGATTTTGACTCAATTATTGATATTGAAAAAAGCATTAACCCTCAAATATGTAATGTACCCTCCATGCTTTTTCAACCCTTCGTAGAAAACAGTATTTTGCACGGCATTTTACCACTCAAAAGTAAAGGAAGAATTATTATAAAAATTCAAAAGACAGTAAATGAATACCTATCTGTAATTATAGAAGATAATGGTATTGGTATTGAAAAAAGCAGACAGAAAAAAGTAAATTTAATTTCAACTCACATATCCAAGGGGATGAATATTACTGAAGAACGCTTAAAGCTTTTAAAAAAGAAATACTTAAAAAGTGAAATCTCAGTTAAAGGGCCTTATGAAATTATTGAGGAAGGAAAAACACTTGGAACCCGAGTAGAAATTATTTTACCTTTAATATATATTTAAAGCAGATTGAGTAATAAAAAATTAAAAATAATAGGAATTATTCCTGCTCGTTATGAGTCTACACGCTTTCCAGGCAAACCGTTAGTTAAAATAAACGGAAAGCCGATGATACAATGGACCTACGAAAACACTGTGAAATGTAATAAACTAGATGCGGTAATAGTAGCTACGGATGACATGAGAATTTTTGAGTTTTGTGCAAGCAAAAATATTCCTGTTAAAATGACCGCCACACATCACCAAAGCGGAACTGATCGTTGTAACGAGGTATTAAATATACTAAGTGACAACACCATAAATTCAGTTATAAATATTCAAGGTGATGAGCCTTTAATAAATCCGAAGCAAATTAATCAACTTATTGAAGTCTTAAAACAACCTCACGTTGAAATTGCGACTCTAATAAAAAAGATTGAAGACTCTAAAGAAATTGACGACCCTAATAAAGTAAAGGTTGTTGTAGATGCAAATAAAAAGGCTTTATATTTTAGTAGAAGTAGAATCCCGAATAATAGAAATTGTAATAAAAACACTATTTACTTTAAGCACATAGGAATGTATGGCTACAAAACCGATACATTAAATAAAATTTGTACTCTACAACCTTCTTCACTAGAACGTTCTGAATCGCTAGAGCAGTTAAGATGGCTTGAGAATGGTTACAAAATAACAACAGGAATAACTGAAATAGAAAACACCGGTGTTGACTCTCCAGCAGATTTAGAAAAAATTAAAAAATTACTAAATAAAAAATGAGCCTAAGTATATTTTCAGATGAACACTTCATGAAGCAAGCGCTGAATGAAGCAAATAAAGCTTTCGACTTAAACGAAGTACCTGTTGGTGCAGTTATAGTTGCTGAAAACAGAATTATTGCCAGGGCTCATAATTTAACACAACAACTTACCGATGTTACTGCACATGCAGAAATTCAGGCCTACTCGGCAGCATCTCAACATTTTCAGAGTAAGTATTTACCTGAATGCACTCTTTATGTGACACTAGAGCCTTGTGTTATGTGTGCTGGTATGCTAAAGTGGGCACAGTTTAAAAAAATTGTGTTTGGAGCAGCAGATTTAAAAAATGGATATCAAGAGTATTCTAATAAAATAATTCATCCAAAAACAGAATTAGTAACAGGTGTTTTAGCGCATGAGGCGGCTAAATTATTAACCGACTTTTTTCAAAGTAAAAGAAGTTAATTTAAATTTTAGCTGAGCTTTTCTTGTTAACAACATTCCAAACAGCATTACCAATATACTTTGAAAACGAGATACTCCACTTATCAAACGTTACCGTAAAAACGTAAGAGGCTAGTAGCAATACACCAAGCGTTGAACAAAAAAGCACTACCAATTTATAAGTAGCACTCAGCTGAATATTTAAGAATAAGAAGGCGGAAAAAGAAAACAAAACTGGTAAATGAATAAGGTAAAGCCCAAAAGAAATTTTCCCAATCCACACTAAAAATTTGCTAGAGAAAAAACTTTTTAATAGCGAAGCATATAATACAAGTAATACTATAAACACGCTTAGCAAAACATCTATATAGTTTCCCATATTTTGGTTTCCTCCTAAAAACAAGAAACTTATTATAAGTATTAGAAGTACCCCTTTTCTATTAATTACCAGCTCAAGCCTATCAAAATAACTCAAGCCAGATACCTTTTGTAAATCGCAAAAGCAATAACCTAAAATGAAAACGAACATCCACAGCTCGTTTAAGTACAAGCTGGCAACAAGAAAGAGAACAAAAAAAAGATACCTCCAAGTATGCTGTCTAAAAATCGCATAAAGCAGAAAACAAGTTAATGAGCCTATTAGTTCCGGCCCCATAGTCCATAATGCAGGATTATAGCTTTTAGAAATAGAATAATTAAAAAAACAACCAAAAATCGATTCAATAAAAGCATTTTTAACACTTATAGGAAACCTATAAAAACTTCCTAACCATTCATTAAAAACGCCATTAGCAAAAAGAAGAGCATCGTGTTTGATAAAAACCAGATCAAGCTTAAGGAGTGTATAAGCTAAAAAAACAGACGCCATTACTGGTATTACAAGCCTAAAGTAGCGTTTACTAAAACCAGCAACCCAGTATTTTCCTAGAATATCAGTATCAAAAAACTTAAGACTAATTACATAAGCGCTCAAAAAGTAAAACACATAAATAGCCAAAAAACCATCAAAAAAAAACAGAATTATTGATGAAATAACTGTACTTAACATTTCTGAGTTTGTAAAGCCAAATAAAGAGCTAAATAAATCTGATTTATAGGAGGGCAAAAACATCTCCATAAAATGGCAAAAAAACACTATAAGAGCGGCAAAGCCCCTAAGTCCTTCTAAATGATATAAACGTTGTGTTTTCAAGATGCAATAATAACAAGTATTTTTATCACTCAATTATTGTAGCTATTGCGCGTTAAAGATTGTGAACAACCTTTACTTTAATGTGTATTGTTATTAACTTTACTTAAAATTAGAAAATATGTACCCAGAAGAATTAGTAATTCCAATGAAACAAGACCTTACAAATGCTGGTTTTGAAGAATTAAGAAGTGCTCAAGAGGTTGATAATAAATTAGCAAATGCTGAAGGAACTACACTGGTTGTTATAAACTCTGTGTGTGGTTGTGCTGCTGCAAATGCTCGCCCAGCTGCTAAATTAGCTGCTCAACACTCAAAAAAACCTAATAACTTAACTACTGTTTTTGCAGGTTTTGATAAAGAAGCTGTTGATCAGGCAAGAAAATACATGCTACCTTACCCTCCATCATCGCCAAGCATGGGATTATTTAAAGATGGTAAATTGGTGCACTTTATTGAACGTCATCATATTGAAGGTGTTTCTGCTGAAGCAATTGCAGATAACCTTAAAGGTGCTTTTGATGAGTATTGCTAACTCTACATATCATAATAAAAAAGAAAACCCCATAAATCGATGATTTATGGGGTTTTCTTTTTTACATCCTTTTGTATTTACTCAAACGAATCACTTGTTGGCATATCAGAAACTGCAGAGCTTTCTTCAACAGGTACAAAACCATCCTCTCTTAACGTTTCTTCAACTTCGTTATAAAAGAACACTTCCTCTATTTTAGTAATACCTATACTTGGTATAACCCAACTGTCGGCTGAACTTGTTAAAACCTTCGTTATTTTTTCAAAAGAATCCATCACACTATTGGCTTGTAACAAGCTAAAGGTACTAACCTGTCTTTCTTTACCGGTTTCGTCAGACTCCATTATGTAAGCAATTTTTACTTTATACCAATCATCAGCATCATCATACGGAAGCACTTCACTTAAATTAGTTTTAGTTAATCCATCCACATAAAAATCGCCAATAATAAACTCTTCGCAATTACGAGTAACAATTGCCTCTGCCTCTGTAAACGAGTGAGCATTAACTAAATACGAACTTGTAACTTTCACTACCTTATCGCTATCTTCTATCGGTTTAAAATATTTAACCTTACATGTGAACCAAGTACGTACCATTGCTAATTTTTATGCGAAAATATTAGATCTGGTTTACATGCACAAGCCAAAATGCGGAAATAGTTAAGCTTTTAAAAAATATGCCTTTATTTTTTTAGCCTTATCTGCCCCAACCACCTCAGCTATATCTTGCTCTGTTGCTTCTTTAATTCGCTTAACCGATTTAAACTTAGTTAGCAATTCTTTAGCTGTAACATCTCCAATGCCTTCAATTAACGTTAACTGATTATTAGTCATTCGTTTTGTTTTCTTTTTACGGTGATGCGTAATTCCAAAACGGTGGGCCTCGTTTCTTAAGTGTTGTATTACTTTAAGCGACTCAGATTTTTTATCAATATAAAGCGGCAATGAATCTCCCGGAAAATAAATCTCTTCTAACCTCTTTGCTATCCCAACAATTGCAATCTGACCATATAAATCAAGCCTTTTTAAACTCTTAACTCCAGAGCTTAGTTGGCCTTTTCCTCCATCAACAATAATTAATTGAGGCAAAGGCTCGCCTGCTTCCTTTAAGCGCTTGTACCTACGGTAAACAACTTCTTCCATTGATGCAAAATCATCAGGCCCTACAACAGTTTTTATATTAAAATGACGATAATCGCGCTTTGCCGGCTTTGCATTTTTAAACACTACGCAAGCAGCTACTGCGTCTGTACCTTGGTGGTTAGAGTTATCAAAACACTCAATATGTCGTGGTAATTCTTTCAGTCGCAAGTCAGACTTTATAGTCTCAAGTATTCGCATCGAATGCCTTTCCGGATCTATTAAAGTAGCCTTCTTACGTTTATCTAAAATGTAGTATTTAATGTTTTTGAGCGATAAATCAACCAAACTTTTTTTATCTCCTCGTTGCGGAAAATGCAGCTGAACGTCAGGAATTTCTATATCTAAATCAACCGATGTAATTACTTCTCGCGATGTACTTTTATATCTATCGCGCACTTCCATTATTATATTTGGTAATATCTCTTCAATAGGCTCTTCAAGCTTTCTGGCTACGTCAAAAGTTACCGAATACACTATTGTTCCGTTATTAATAAGCATGTAATTCACAACTGCATCCTTGCCATCAACATCAATAGTAAATACATCTATGTTCTTAAGCTTAGGATTAACAATAGTTGATTTACTCTGGTATTTTTCCATTAAATCAATACGCTCTTTTATGTTTTGAGCATCCTCAAACTCCATGGCTTCCGCATGCGCAACCATTTGCTCTTTTAACGACTTTATTACAGGTTTTGCATTTCCTTTTATAATTTCTTTAATGTGCTGAATGGCAGCATTATAATCTGCCAAACTTTGCTTACCAATACATGGCGCTTTACAATTGCCTATTTGATATTCCAAACACGCTTTATACTTACCTGCCTTTATATTTTGCTCGCTTAAATCGTAATTACAGGTTCGTAATGGATATATTTTTTTAATGGTATCTAGTAACGAATGCTGAACTTTTGCCGAAGGATAAGGCCCAAAATACTCCGACCCATCTTTTATTATTCTTCTGGTAGAAAAAATTCTAGGAAACCGTTCGTTTTTAATACAAATTGACGGATACGTTTTATCATCCTTCAAATTCACATTATACTTTGGTTGATTTTCTTTAATTAACGAGTTTTCTAGTAATAGCGCATCATACTCATTATCAACTACAATATATTTAATGTCGGCAATGTTTCTAACGAGTATTTTTGTTTTTGCCGACTCATGCTTTTGCTTCGTAAAATAAGATTGCACCCTTTTTTTAAGTGACTTTGCCTTGCCTACATAAATCAATCTTCCTTCCACATCATAATACTGATACACCCCTGGCTTATGAGGCAGCACCTTTAAAATTTGAGCAATATGATCAGACGTTTTCACTGTTATTATTCTATTTTCTTAAATATTATTTGGGCGTAACCAAGCCAAAGGCATGGTCGTGCTTTACATTGCAAGTCCTCGTTCGCGAGCTCTCTGTGGGCTTTCCATTTCAATCACTTACGCAGAAGTTTTATCCTCACAAAATCGCAAGTCTTTAACATTCATTTCATAAGAAATGTTTCCATTCCAATGGTTTTCTTCAATAGTATAAACTACATCAAACGACTTACCATCTTTAATTTTATCATAGTGTTCTCCCATACTAAAACCAATGCCTTTCATTTCAGCATCATTAAAAGCTTCTTGCTTAACATGAAACTTAACATGTTTTTTATCTTTTCCAACCAAAGCTGTTCTTGATGCGTCAACAACATTTCTAGTAACAAACACAGGTTTCATGTTTTGAGGACCAAATGGCGCAAACTGATTTAATATTCTAATAAATTTCGGCGTAATATCATTAAAATTAACCTCTGCATCAATATCTATTTCTGGGCTTAGCATATCAGGCTTAATGGTTCTACTTACTACTTCTTCAAATTTGTTTCTGAAGGCATCAATATTTTCTAACTTAATTGTTAAACCAGCTGCATATTTATGCCCACCAAATTGTTCTAATAAATCACTACAAGCATCTATTGCATTATATACACTATATCCTTTTACCGAACGAGCAGAACCTGCTGCTTTACCATTACTTTCTGTTAAAACAATGGTTGGTTTATAATGGTTTTCTATTAACCTACTTGCAACAATACCAACTACGCCTTTATGCCAATCTTTTTTAAATAAAACAGTCGATTTTGCTGTTTTATAAAACGGATCTTCCTCCATCATGTCAAGCGCTTCAGCAGTTATTTGCTTATCAATTCCTCTTCTTGTTGCATTATTTTCATTAACTGCTTCTGCAATTTGTTTTAATAAAACAGCATCTGGTTGGGTTAATAAGGCAACTGCTTTTTTACCATGATCAATTCTTCCTGCTGCGTTAATTCTTGGCCCAATTTTAAAAACTAAATCTTCAATAGATAGTTGTGGTCTTCTCACATCAGATATATCTATTAATGCCTGAACACCCAAAAACGCATTGCCTGCATTAATTTTTTTTAAGCCGTAGTGGGCTATAACTCTATTTTCTCCGGTAATTGGTACAATATCACATCCAATAGCTACTGTAACAAGATCTAAGTATTTAAAAACCTCATCCTTATTAATATCAAATTGCTGCGCATATGCTTGAATTAACTTAAACCCAATTCCGCAGCCTGGTAATTCTTTGTAAGGGTATGTACAATCTTTTTGTTTAGGATTAATTATAGAAAAAGCCTCTGGTAACGTTGTTCCTGGTGTGTGATGATCGCAAATTATAAAATCTACACCTAATTCATTAGCTCGGGCTATTTTATCAATGGCTTTTATTCCACAATCTAATGCAATAACCACACTATAATTGTTTTCTGCTGCGTATTCTACTCCTTGAGGGGATATGCCATAACCTTCGGAATACCTATCAGGTATATAATAACTTAAATGCTCATATCGCTGCTTAAAAAAATCGTACACTACAGAAACAGCGGTTGTACCATCTACATCATAATCGCCATAAACAAGTATTTTTTCTTCTTGCTTAATAGCCAAAGCAATACGGTCAATTGCTTTTTGCATTCCCTTCATTAAAAAAGGATCATGCAAATGATCTAAACTTGGTCTAAAAAACAATTTAGAAGCTTCAAAAGAGCTCACACCTCTTTCTACCAGCATTTTTGAAAGTATCTCTGAAACCGAAAGTGAGTCTTTTAACGTTTCAACTACTTCTAAATTTGCATTATCTAATATATTCCATCTATTTTCCACCAAAAACTAAATTTCAATTTCAAGTAACACAGGACAGTGATCTGAGTGCTTAGCCTCTGGCAAAATAACAGAGCGTTTTAACTTACTCTCCATTTCTTTGCTTACCATATTATAATCTATTCTCCAGCCTTTATTGTTAGCTCTGGCATTAGCTCTGTACGACCACCAAGAATAATGATGTGGTTCTTCATTAAAAAACCGGAAAGAATCTATAAAACCGCTTTCTAAAAATTTGGTTACCCAAGCACGTTCTTCTGGCAAAAAACCTGAAGAATTTTTATTGGAAACAGGGTTGTGAATGTCTATTGCTGTATGACAAATATTATAATCTCCTGAAACAATTAAATTAGGAATTGTCTTTTTTAGATCGTTTAAGTAATCGTACATATAGTCCAAGAATGTATACTTAAAATCTTGACGGGGGCCACCTGTTGTTCCAGAAGGAAAATAAGCTGATATAACAGAAAAGTTTTCAAAATCAGCTCTAATTACTCGCCCCTCGTTATCAAATGCTTCCTCTCCACAACCATGCTCCACATGTTTTGGCTTCTCTTTACTTAAAATAGCTACACCACTATATCCCTTTTTTTGTGCAGAATACCAATAACAATGGTATCCTAAAAACTCAAATAAAGCCTTATCAATTTGATCTTCTGTGGCCTTAATTTCTTGTAAGCAAACCACATCAGGATTAGTCGCTTGTAACCACTCACCTAAACCGTGCTTCATAGAAGCTCTTATTCCGTTTACATTATAAGTAACAATTGTTTTCTTAGTCATTTCTTATTTCTTCAAAAGTTCATCAATACGTGCTGCTCTTTCCAACGAATCATCAATAACGAAATGAAGTAACGGAACAATTCTTAACTGATTTTTAATGATTTTACCCAATTCAAAACGAATATCTTTTTGAGAATCATTAATACTTTTCAATACTTCTTCTTTTGGAGCGCCAGCAAAAATGCTCAAAAATACCCTGCACGAAGATAAATCAGAGCTCACCTTACATGCCGTAACAGTAACCATTGACCCTAAAAACAGATGAGAAAACTTTTGGCTTAACACACCGCTAATCTCTTTTAATAAAACTTTCGAAACCTTGTTCTGACGTATTGAATCCATCCTGCAAATATATGGCTTTACTTCGCAAGTTTAAATCCTAACAAAGGATAGTTTGTAGCTCAATCAATTTGACTGTATCTTTGCCCACATTGAAAAAACTATTTAAAATATTAGCGTTCGCTAAAGATTATACCAGCTCTATTGGCTTGAATGTTTTCTTCAACTTACTATCTGTTGTATTTTCTATTTTTTCAGTCACACTAATAATGCCTATTTTGGAGCTGTTGTTTCAAAAAAGTTATGAAGATTATGATAGTATTATTGCACTAGGCAACCCAGAGTTCAGTCTAAGCCCAAAGTATTTATTATCAAAATTCAATTTCGAAGCTGCTAGTTATATCTCACAAAACGAAGGCGGTAAAATGGCAGTTCTTGGAGGCATTTGTTTGGCTATTATTAGTTCTATTTTTCTTAAAAATTTATGCTCATATTTAGCTCTATACCATGCTGCTACTGTTAGAAACGGAGTTATAAAAACCTTAAGACAAAGAGTTTATGATAAAGTAGTGGATTTAAACCTCAACTATTTTACTAAAGAAAAAAAAGGCGATTTACTCTCACGTATTAGTAACGACATAAATGAAATTGAATGGACAGTGCTTTCAAGTATTGAAATGATTTTTAAAGATCCCATTGCCGTTATTGCCTATTTCGCTGTCTTACTAGCCATAAGCCCAAAGCTTACCTTGTTTGTTTTAATTGTTATTCCAGTTACAGGTGCTGTTATTGGCATTTTCGGATCAAAACTTAGGCGGTCAGCTAAAAAAAGTCAGACATTAATGGGGAATATATTATCATTTTACGAAGAAACAATCTCAGGTTTAAAAATCATTAAAGGATTTAGCGCCCAGCAATTTATGCAAGAGAAGTTTACTAAAACGAACGAGTTACTAACCAAAACAACAACAAAACTCTATCACCAAAAAGATCTTGCCTCACCGCTAAGTGAATTTTTAGGAATACTAGTTATGGCAATTGTTATTTGGTATGGAGGATCACTCATTGTTAAAACAAAAGAATTGAATCCTTCAGAGTTTATTGGTTTTATTGCTCTATTTACACAAATTATACCCCATGCAAAGCAAATTGCAACCGCACAAATTAATTTAAATAGAGGAGCATCAGCTGCCGATAGAATTGATGAAATACTTTCTACAGAAAATCACGTAAAAGAACAAGCAAACGTTATTGATCTTAAAGAGTTTAAGACCTCTATACAAATAGAAAACTTATCATTTTCATATGGTAGTAAGAAAGTACTTAACAATATAAACCTTAGTATAAATAAAGGCGAAACAATAGCCTTAGTTGGTGCTTCCGGAGGAGGTAAATCTACCCTAACCGATCTACTGGTTCGGTATTACGATCCTCAAGAAGGTCAAATTCTTTTAGACGGTAAAAACATTAAAGAACATAAACTCTCACAACTCAGAGAACTTTTAGGGATAGTAACTCAAGACACATTCTTGTTTCACGACACCGTTTTAAACAACATAAAATTTAATCAAACACACCTGAAAGAAAGTGATATCATTCAGGCCGCTAAAATCGCAAATGCACATGAGTTTATCCAAGGATTTAGTAATGGATACCAAACTATAGTTGGAGATAGGGGCACAAAACTTTCTGGAGGACAAAGACAAAGAATAAGCATAGCAAGAGCTGTTCTAAAAAACCCTAGTATACTTATTTTAGACGAAGCTACATCTGCCCTCGATACCGAATCAGAAAAACTTGTTCAAGATGCCATTGAAAACATGATGAAAAACAGAACATCAATTGTAATCGCTCATAGACTCTCTACAATTAAGAAAGCAGATAAAATTGTGGTAATTGAGAAGGGTGAAATTATTGAGCAAGGCACACACCAACAATTGATCGAAAAAGATGGAGTTTATAAAAAACTATCCGATTTGCAATCATTTTCGTAAATTGTAAAGAATTAACAATTAAACATATGAAAAAATTATTACTACTTTCTTCTGCATTAATAACAGCTACCCTGTCTTTCGGACAGATTAGCTTAGATCTTTCTGACTTCGGATCCGTTGGCGATCAAGTTGTTGTAGCAAGAGATACAGCTGGCGTTGGCATTAACGTGGGTAGCCCAGGCGCAAATCAGTCGTGGGATTTCACAGATTTATTAATTTACACGTACAGTATAAATACGTTTGGTGACCCCGACACCTCTGATGCTGCAGGGGTATTTCCAAACGCAGAAATCCTTTACACATCTTCAAGCAACAATACTTATTTTGACACCAATAATGGTGAAATTTTATTACTTGGAACAAACGGAGATCTCGGTGAACTAATTTCAGGTCAAGCAACAGGAGTTGAATTGGTTGTGCCATTCACCGATCCACAAAAAGTATTAGACATACCAACAAATTATCTTGACCAAGTAACAAACGATATAACCACTTTCGAAGTGAAAGTCGCTGCCTCGGATATTGGAATTAACGTAAGTTTCATTGACTCGATTAGAGTTGTACACGAAGGGGTTGCTTCCTACGAAATTGACGCTTGGGGAGAAATGACTCTTTTAAACGATGTTGAACAAGTTTTACGTAAAAAAAGAGTTGAGTATTTAGTAGATAGTGTGTTTGTAAAAAGCTCTTTTAGCGGAAACACTTGGCAGTTAATTGACCCAGCACAGAGTTTTGGAATACTAGATGAAAACCCAAGATTAGACACATTAACATCTTATGATTTCTTTGCAAAAGGAAGAGACTATTCAATGGTTACAGTTAATACAAATACAGACGGAAGTATTGTTGATGTATTATTTTTAGCTGACAGTATGTTAATAGCAAATGCAATAGGTTTAAATGCACCTTGCTTTGGAGAAACAGGTTCGGCTCAAGCTTCTGTTTTAGATTTAGGAACAGCACCTTACTCGTATGAGTGGAGTGATGCACTTAGCCAAACTACTGAAACCGCTACTAATTTAAATGTTGGTACATATACTGTAACTATCACTGGTGCAAACGGGAAAATGGGTATCGCATCTGCAATGGTAGATGAGCCTACACAACTTAACGTTTCAAATGTAGTTACTGATGTTACTTGCGTAAACGGTGATAATGGAGCAATAAACGTTGGTGTTACAGGTGGTACTCCAGGATATTCTTATTTATGGAGTAACGGAACCACTACTGAGATAAATGAAAATTTATCTGCAGATACTTACTCGCTAACGGTTACTGACGCTAATAACTGTGAACTTGTAAAGCCATTTACAGTAAATGAAAATGCCGTTGCAATTGTTACAACAACCGATGAAGTAGCTACAGCGCAATGTGCTTCATGTCCTACAGGCTACATTAACTTAACTACAACAGGTGGTGACGGCTCATTTACGTATGCTTGGAGTCACGGCCCTGTAACAGAAGATGTATCAGATTTATTGCCAGACACATACACAGTTACTATAACTGACGGCAATAACTGTGAATCAACTGAAGAATTTGTTGTTGGAGCATGGGCTGTTGGTGTTAACAACATTAATAACGAGGCTAGCTTTAACTTTTCTCCAAATCCTTCAACAGGCATAGTGTTTATTAAAGGAAGCGAGCAAATTAATATTTTTAATTTATTAGGTGATATCGTTCACTCTTCTAACAACTTAAACAAGCAAGAAGATTCAATTGACTTATCTAACCTTCAAAATGGAGTTTACTTTATAAGTAATACTGTTGGTGAAGTAACAAACGCTTCAAAACTTATTATTAGAAAGTAATAAATAACAATTATTCACTCAAAAGCCCAAAGATTTACTTCTTTGGGCTTTTTTGTTTAACACATATTTATAGTATTTTTGAGAAAACTTAGCACAATGAATTTTCCAAACGATTTAAAATACACTAAAGACCACGAATGGATTAAAATAGAAGGTGAAACCGCTACTGTAGGCATCACCGACTTTGCTCAGGGAGAACTAGGAGAAATTGTGTATGTAGAAATAGAGACAGAAGGAGAAACACTCGATAAAGAAGAAGTTTTCGGAACAATTGAAGCGGTAAAAACCGTGTCAGATTTATTTATGCCAGTTTCTGGAGAAATAATTGAGTTTAATTCCTCCTTAGAAAGCAATCCTGAAACAGTAAACTCCAACCCATATGAAAGTGGCTGGTTGGTTAAAATAAAAGTTGCAGATGTTAATGAATTAAACGATTTATTATCTGTAGAAGAATATAAAAGTCATATTGGAGCTTAGCAAAAAAACTTACCTAAAGCTTAGCTTTGTCTGGGGTATATTAATTGCCGTGTTATGCTTAACACCTTCATCGGGCGAAAACATAGAAATACCAGTACCTCATTTTGATAAAATAACACATTTTTTCCTGTACTTTGTTTGGATGTTTTTAATATTAAAACAGCCAAACGAGGTTAATTCAAGAAAAATATTATTGTACGGTTGCGCTTGTCTATTTTACGGTTTGATTATTGAAATAATTCAGCATACCTTCATAAAAGGTCGATCACTAGAACTGTTTGATATAATTGCAAACCTTGCAGGAATAAGTTCAGCAACTACTGTAAGTAAGCTTTTTAACAAAAGTCAGCTCAGCAAAAACGAATTTTGAATTAATAAATCTGAGCTGACTTTACCTACAGTTTTAAAAAAATAAATCATTCCCAATTAAAGCCTTTGGCATTTGATTAAGAATGTATAGATAATTTTATTATTTTTACACAGATTAAAAGATACCTATGGAGTTGAAAAAAAATACCGAAGCCAATCTTGAAAACAAGAAAAGCCTATTCCGTATACTCGGTTTAGCCTTTGCTCTTGCTTTCGTGTTGATGGCATTTGAGTGGAAAGTGTATGAAATCACTGAAAGCACACTTGGTGATAGAGATATAATTGAAGAAGAAGAAGAAATGATGCCGGTAACTATTCAAGAAGTACAACCTCCACCCCCACCTCCACCCCCACCCGAGCAAATAGAGCTTGAAATTGTTGAGGATGATGTTGAAACGGAAGACATTGACATTGACAGCGAAATGGACGAAGACACCGAAGTAGAAATTAAAGATATTGAGGTAGAAGAAGTTGTTGAAGCAGCTCCTGAAATTTTCACCATTGTTGAAGAACAAGCTGAATTCCCTGGTGGTTACCAAAAAATGATGGAATTTATCGTAAGTAATATCAAATACCCAGATATTGCTCGTAAAGAGCATATCGAAGGTAAAGTTTTCGTAAACTTTGTTATTCGTAAAGACGGTTCAATTACAGATGTAAAAATCTTAAAAGGAATTGGCTTTGGCTGTGATGAAGAAGCAATGAAAGTCGTTAAAAAAATGCCTAAATGGAAACCAGGTAAGCAAAGAAATCAACCGGTTAATATGTATTTTAACTTACCTATTAATTTTACCTTAAGATAATAAAACCTTTTATTTTAATATAAACCCTCTTGGTGAATACTAAGGGGGTTTTTGTTTTTATGATGATACAACGAGCTCAAGAAATATTAAATCAAACTTTTGGTTATCACGAGTTTCGCGAAAACCAAAAAGAAGTCATTGAACATGTAATAAACAAAAAGGATGGTTTTGTACTTATGCCTACGGGTGGTGGAAAGTCTCTCTGTTTTCAAATACCTGCTTTACTGTTTGAAGGAGTAACAATTGTTGTTTCTCCTCTAATTTCATTAATGAAAGATCAAGTACAGGCACTACGTGCTAACGGAGTAAATGCAGCATATATTAACAGCTCTTTAGACTCGATTGAAGAAATAGCAATAATGCACGAAGCGGCAGAGAACAAGTTAAAGCTGTTATACCTCTCGCCAGAAAAACTATTATCAATAGCAGAAAATCAAATCTCTAAGCTAAACGTTAGTCTCATTGCAATTGATGAAGCTCACTGCATATCTATGTGGGGGCACGATTTTAGGCCAGAGTATACTAAAATGAAAGCTATAAGAAAGCTTTTTAGTCATGTGCCATTTATGGCCTTAACAGCAACTGCAGACAAAATAACAAGAGGTGACATTATTAATCAACTCGCGCTAAAAGAATGTAAAACATTTATTTCATCCTTTAACAGAGAAAACTTAAGTATTGAAGTAAAAAGGCAAGTCCCTAAAAAAGAGAAAACTCAACAAATAGTAAACTTTATCACTAAACGAAGAAACGAAAGTGGTATAATTTATTGTTTAAGCAGAAAAAACACCGAAGAATTAGCAAATACACTTAACAGCCATGGTATAAGAGCAGGTTTTTACCATGCAGGTATGAATAGTGAAGACAGAGCAATAACTCAAGAACAGTTTATTAATGACGATCTTAAAATTATTGTTGCCACTATTGCCTTTGGAATGGGTATAGACAAATCTAATGTACGTTGGATTATACATAACAACTTGCCAAAAAATATCGAAGGATATTATCAAGAAATTGGGCGAGCCGGTAGAGATGGTTTACCTTCTGAAACAATCCTCTATTATTCGTATAAAGACCTCATCCTACTAAGAAAATTTGCCGAAGATAGTGGGCAGGCAGATATGCAGATTGAAAAACTTAAACGAATTCAGCAATTTGTAGAAGCAACATCCTGCCGAAGAAAAATTTTATTAGCCTACTTTAATGAGCATTTAGAAAAAGACTGTGGTAACTGTGATGTTTGTTTAAATCCTCCAAAATTCTTTGATGGCACAATCATTGCACAAATAGCACTATCGGCTATGTACAGATTAAACCAAAAAGTAAGCGCAAACACTCTGATAAATGTATTAAGAGGTTCAAGAAACCAAGAAATCATATCAAACAAATACGACACAATTAAAACATACGGCAAAGGAGCAAAGTATAGTTTTTTCGAATGGCAAAATTATATAATTCAGCTCGTAAACGTTGGTGTTATTGAAATAGACTACCAAAATGCGAACCAACTTAAAATAACCGATTTCGGGCTAAGAGTTTTAAAATCAGAAAGCACTATTAATTTAACAGTAGCAGAAAAAATTGATAAAACTATAGCCACACCCAGGGCAAAAAAATCAATTGTTAGACAATTCGATAATATGAATAAAAGCTTGTTTGACGCATTAAAAAATTTGAGACAAGAAATAGCAAAAGAAGAAAGAGTACCTGCCTACATTGTTTTTAGTGATAAATCATTAAAAGAAATGGCTTCTGCCTTACCACAAACAAAAGAAGAATTCATGCAAATATCGGGGGTAGGAAACCAAAAACTAGAGCGATTTTTTGAACCGTTTTCTAAATGCATTGCCGAAAACAAATAATTACTTATTTAAACGCGTTTATTCTAAAACAAGCTTAAGAAACATTAAACTAACTTTATACATATGAAAAACATCTTGCCAATTATTCTACTCGCATTATCTATGAGCTCGTGTAGCTACAAGCAAATAAACCTTATTAGCATGAATAATGTAAAAATTAAAAACGTAAGTAAGTCTGGTATTGACATGAGTATTGATGCTCGAATTGAAAACCCAAACAACTACAATATTCATGTAAAATCAAGTGATTTAGATGTTGCCTTAGCAAACAAAATTTTCGGTAAAGCAAGAGTTAAACCTACTGTTAAACTTAAAAAAAACAGTACATTAACCTACCCAGTGTCTATTCATATCAATTATAAACCACTTGCCGGAGGTATAATGCAAACCATTCCTTCACTAGTTTTACAGAAGTCGGTAACCACATCAGTAAAGGGTAAACTAAAGGGAAGAGTTTTTCTTTTCACTAAAAAATTTGATATTGACGAACAAAAGAAATTAGATTTGAGTGGAGGATTAAAAGGAATATTGAAATAAGTCCTACAAAATGAAACTAAGCACACAAAACTTAATAAAAACATACGGTAAGCGAAACGTAGTTAACTCTGTTTCTGTTGAAGTAAACCAGGGTGAAATTGTTGGCTTGCTAGGTCCAAACGGAGCTGGTAAAACCACTAGTTTTTATATGATTGTTGGGTTAATAAAACCAAATCAGGGAAACGTTTTTTTAGATAACGAGATAATCACCGATTTACCTATGTACAAGCGTGCACAGAAAGGAATTGCATATCTCCCCCAAGAAGCATCGGTTTTCAGAAAGCTTAGTGTAGAAGACAACATTATGGCCATTCTTGAAATGACCAACCGCACTAAGCAACAGCAAGAAGAAAAACTAGAAGAACTTATTGCCGAGTTCAGCCTAAACCATGTGCGAACAAACCGTGGAGATGTACTCTCTGGTGGTGAACGAAGAAGAACCGAAATTGCTCGTGCATTAGCCGTAGAACCTAAATTTGTTTTGTTAGATGAACCGTTTGCAGGTGTTGACCCAATTGCTGTTGAAGACATTCAGAACATTGTGTTAAAGCTTAAAAACAAAAACATTGGCGTATTAATAACCGACCACAATGTGCAAGAAACACTTTCCATAACCGATAGAACTTACCTACTATTTGAGGGTCAAATTCTAAAATCTGGTTCAGCCGAAGATCTCGCAAATGATGAAAGAGTAAGAGCAGTTTACCTTGGAAAAAACTTTGAGCTTAAAAAGCCGGTGTTAAAGTAGAATTATTGGGGGCTGTTTCCAGCTTTACACTATAGTTTTTAAATGTTAGCTTGTTTTTATAAGTCGTTTACAAGAGCTCATAAAATCGCTTTGGAACTCCAATAAAAAATACGCCAACATTTAAAAAGCTGCCGCTGCAATCTGAGCGCCTATTTTACAACACAAAACCTGTTAAGGATGGCAGTGGCATCCTTTTGGTTTAAGCAGCAAGCTGTACCTATTTCTGCTTTCACAAACCAAAAGATATAACGTACAGCCTGACGCCTTGCCTAACGCAAGGTGTAACAGCCAAAAAATTAACATTATCTAAGCACTCATAAAACAAATTATGAATTAAGACAAAGCATAAAAAGAGCGACTGTAAAGTATAGTTTATACCATATAATTTTCAAAATCGCCCTAACATGGCTACTTTTGTACAAAACAATCAAATTGAGCAAGATAAAAACCTTACCCGATTTTACAAAGTCACCAACAATAGATCAAACATCTATTATTGAGAAGGCTTCACGTTTTCAAAAACGTAGTATTAAAAAGGAAACCAAAATTTTTGGATTAAAATTAGCCTTAAACATGATTGACTTAACTACGCTTGAGGGTAAAGATACGCCTTCAAAGGTTAAGCAAATGTGCTACAAAGCACAACATATGCACGATTCTTACCCCGATTTACCTACTGCTGCTGCCGTTTGTGTTTACCCAAGCATGGTTAGCATTGCTAAAAAAGAGGTAAAAGGTTCGGGAGTAAAAGTTGCTTCAGTTTCTACAGCGTTTCCTGCTGGTCAGGCGCCTTTAAGTGTTAAAATTGATGACACAAAATTTGCTGTTGATAGCGGTGCTGATGAAATAGACATGGTTATTTCTAGAGGTAAATTCTTAAACGGAGATTATAATTACGTTTACGATGAAATTGCAACTATAAAAGAAGCTTGCGGTAAAGCTCGTTTAAAAGTTATTTTAGAAACGGGGGAGCTAGGCACTTTTGATAAGGTAAGAAGAGCTAGTGACATTGCTATTCATGCAGGGGCAGATTTTATTAAAACATCTACCGGTAAAATTAGTCCGGCTGCAACTATGCCTGTAACCTTAGTTATGCTTGAAGCTATTAAAGATCATTTTTACAAAACCGGAAAAATGGTTGGCATGAAACCTGCTGGCGGAATTTCTAACGCTAAACTTGCGTTACACTATTTAGTAATGGTAAATGAAGTTTTAGGAGCGGATTGGATGAACAATACATGGTTCCGTTTCGGAGCAAGTAGCCTTGCCAATGACTTACTAATGCAGTTAGAAAAACAACGTACCGGAATTTATCAATCAAGTGATTACTTCTCAATCGATTAGAATATATACACTATGGGAAAGAAAGATTTAAATACAGGATTAAAACTTGGTGTTGATAGTAAGTGGCAGTATTCACCTGCACCTGAAAGCACAAGTCATATAAACCTTAAAAAAAAATACGACCTTTTTATTGACGGTAAATGGGTTGCGCCTAGTTCAGGTAAGTATTTTGACACTATTAATCCTGCAACTGAAGAGAAAATTGCAGATATAGCAGAAGCCAACGAAAAAGATGTTGACAAGGCAGTTAAAGCTGCAAGAAAAGCATTTGGGCCATGGTCTAAACTACCTGCTAAAGAACGCGCTAAGTTTATATATAGAATTGCACGATTAATACAAGAAAGAGCTAGAGAGTTTTCTGTAATTGAATCGTTAGATGGCGGAAAAGCTATTCGCGAATCAAGAGATGTAGATGTGCCTTTAGCAGCTGCACACTTTTTTTACAACGCAGGATGGGCTGATAAGTTAGACTATGCGTTTCCTGGAAAAAAACCAGAAGCTATTGGAGTAGCTGGGCAAATAATTCCTTGGAATTTCCCTTTACTTATGGCAGCGTGGAAACTTGCCCCTGCATTAGCCTGTGGTAATACTGTTGTACTTAAACCTGCAGAAACTACTCCACTTACGGCATTAAAATTAGCAGAACTCGTACAAGAAGCTGGCTTGCCAGACGGAGTCGTAAATATTGTAACAGGTGCCGGAAGTACAGGAAGTTCAATTGTAAACCATAACGATATTGATAAAATTGCCTTTACAGGTTCTACTGGTGTGGGCAAGATAATTCAAAAATCCATTGTTGGAACAAACAAAAGAGCCACATTAGAGTTAGGTGGAAAAGCGGCAAATATAATTTTTGAAGATGCACCAATTGATCAGGCAGTTGAAGGTATAATAAATGGTATTTATTTTAATCAAGGCCATGTTTGTTGCGCAGGATCGAGATTATTTATTGAAGAGCCTGTTTATGATCAAGTAATTAGAAAATTAAAAGATCGTATTAACACACTTATTGTTGGAGATCCATTAGATAAAAACACTGATATTGGAGCTATTAACTCTAAAGCGCAACTCAAAACCATTAAAGACTATATTAAAATTGGCAAAAAAGAAGGGGCCGAGTTTTTTGAAGGTTCATGCAGCTTACCTAGCAAGGGGTTTTTCTGTAAACCTACCTTATTTACTGGTGTTGCTCAGTCAAATAAAATTGTTCAAGAAGAAATATTTGGTCCCGTATTAGCGGTTCAAACTTTTAGATCTGTTGACGAAGTAATTAAAAAAGCTAATAACACACCTTATGGTTTATCTGCTGGTGTTTGGACGGATAAAGGGTCTAAAATATTTAACCTAACTTCTCAAATGAGAGCTGGTGTTGTTTGGGCAAACACGTATAATAAGTTTGATCCTGCTTCTCCTTTTGGTGGATATAAAGAAAGTGGTTTTGGTCGTGAAGGAGGTTTACATGGCTTATCGGCATATTTAAATCTCAATTAAAATAACCTTTTTAGAAAACACACATGAGCACTAAAACTAAAAATGTTTCAACTAAAGATTTAGCTACAGAAAGTCTGTCGAATAATAACGGAAACGGTATGCAAAAGAATGAAAGACTAGAGGTTTTAAAAACCTATAAAGTATATATTGGAGGAAAATTCCCAAGAACCGAATCAGGTAGATATTATAAGCCTACTAATTCAAAAGGAGAAATTTTAGGCAACATATGTTTATCGTCTCGTAAAGATGTCAGAAATTCAGTTGTTGCAGCTAGAAAAGCATTTACAGGATGGAGTGGAGCGACTGCTTTTAATAAAAGTCAAATACTTTACCGTATTGCCGAAATGCTTGAAACTAGAAAAGCACAATTTATAGAAGAAATTGTTTTTCAAGGAAGCACGGAAGCAGAAGCAAAAGAAGAAGTAGCCGCAGCTGTAGAAACATTTGTTTATTATGCCGGCTGGGCAGATAAATTTCAGCAGGTTTTTAGTTCTGTTAATCCGGTTTCGGGTAGTTATTTCAACTTTTCGGCATACGAACCCATGGGAGTAGTTGGAATTATAGCGCCAGAAAACAATAGTCTGTTAGGCTTAGCGCAAAGTATAGCACCTGCAATTGTTGGAGGAAACACGGTTGTTGTTTTAGCATCTGAAAGTAAACCTCTATGTTCCATTACTTTATCAGAAGTATTTCATACATCTGATGTTCCGGGAGGAGTAATAAATGTATTAACAGGCAAGCTTGATGAATTGGTTTCTTTTTTCGGGAGCCATATGGATGTTAATGCTGTATCTTTCCATAGAGAAAGTGACAAACATTTACATACAATTCAAGAATTAGCTGTAGATAATATTAAACGAGTTAAAAACTACACTCCTAGCACTTATAAAACAGAAGCGGAAACTCAAAATCCTTACAAAATAATAGACTTGCAAGAAGTGAAAACAACTTGGCATCCTATTGAAGTAATTGGAGCAAGCGGAAGCGGTTATTAAACCAATAATTTAACTGGAGTTAATTCTATTAAAAGATCACTATTGAACATAGGTGAATATAATACACTAATAATTAACCGTCAAACAGACAACGGTTATTACCTTATAGACCCTGATGATAATGAGGTTTTATTGCCAAACAAATACATTAGTGAAGATATGTCTATTGATGACGAAATAACTGTATTTGTTTATAAAGATTCGTTATCAAGAATAGTAGCTACAACATTAGAACCCAAAGTTACATTAGGTAAATTTGGATTCTTATCTGTTAAAGCCCAAAGTGATTTTGGAGCTTTTATGGATTGGGGGTTAGAGAAGGAGTTGCTAGTGCCCTTAAAGGAACAAAGACACCCTATGAAAATAGGAAGCAAGTATCTTGTTTACCTTTACCTTGATGAAGAAACGGATCGTTTAGCTGGTAGTACGTACACTAGAAAATTTTTAGATGAAGGTCATGGTGACTTAAAAGTAGATCAAGTTGTTGAATTATTAGTTTGTGAACCTACTGATATTGCTTGGAGAACTATTGTGAACGGAACGTACGAAGCTTTACTATTTAAAAATGAAGTATTCACTGCAATTCAGCCAGGAGACTATGTAAAAGGCTACATTAAAAACCTAAGACCTGATGGCAAAATTGATGTTTGCATGCAAGCAAGCGGGTTCAAGCATATACGATCCACAAAAGAAGCTCTAATTGATCGTTTAAACGAGAATAAAGGTTTTTTACCCTTAACAGACAAAAGTAGCCCAGAAGAAATAATGGCAACCTTAGGGATTAGCAAAAAGACTTTTAAGAAAACCATTGGTCAACTGTACAAAGAGAAGTGGATTGAACTTAAAAATGATGGTATTAAAATATTGCCACAGTAGTTTGCTATGAAAGTAGCTGGGTTCACTTTTGTTAAAAATGCAATTAAATACGATTACCCTATTGTAGAAGCCATTACCTCCATATTACCCTTATGCAACGAATTTATAGTCGCAGTTGGTGATTCAGAAGACAACACCAGAGGATTAATTGAAAATATTAAAAGTTCCAAAATCAAAATTATTGATACCGTTTGGGACGAAAGCTTAAGAGAAGGCGGCAAAGTATTGGCGCAAGAAACCGACAAAGCTTTTAAACATATTTCACAAGATATTGATTGGGCGTTTTACATTCAGGGTGATGAAGTAGTTCATGAACAAGACCATGCTTCTATACTAGAAGCAATGCAAACAAACCTATCCAACAAAAAGGTTGATGGATTGCTTTTTAAGTATCGTCATTTTTATGGATCGTATGATTATATAGGAGCATCTCATAAATGGTATAAAAACGAAATAAGAATAGTACGCAGAAGCTTGTCTATACAGTCATTTAGAGACGCCCAAGGCTTTAGAAAGGGACAGGACAAAATGCTGACAGTAGCTCCCATTAATGCATACATAAATCATTATGGATGGGTTAAAGAGCCTAAAGCCATGCAATTAAAACAAGAAAATTTCAACAGATACTGGCACGATAATACTTGGATAAACAAAAACGTAGCAAAGGTGAAAGAGTACGATTATTTAAAAGGAATTAGCGAGCTAAAAGAGTTTAAAGGAACACACCCTGAAGTAATGAAAAAACGAATTGAGAAACTAAACTGGCAATTCAATTACAACCCAAGCTTTACCAACAAATCACTAAAAGAAAAAGGTAAAGATATTTTAAGAGACTATTTTGGAATAGACTTTAGTTATAAAAACTACAAGTTATACAAAGATCAAAAAGAAAGTTAGGCTATAAGAAGTTCTTTATTTTTTTAGCAGACTCTTCAAGTTGAGATTTAGTAAGTTTGAGTTTTTCTTTAGAAAAATTCATATCAGCAACTTCATTTAAAGGAATTAAGTGAATATGTGCATGTGGTACTTCCAAACCTATAACTGAAACCCCAACCTTTATACAAGGATAGGCCTCTTTCACTGCTTTTGAAACTCTTTTAGAAAGCAGCATCAATTCGGTATACAGTTCATTATCCACATCAAAAAGATCGTCAACTTCTTGTTTTGGTATAACCAAAACATGACCTTCAACTAAAGGAAACACATCTAAAAAGGCTAAACATTTATCTGTTTCAATAATTTTATAAGAAGGAATTTCACCTTTAACTATTTTAGTAAATATAGAAGCCACTTAATAAAGTTATAGAGTTGATGTATAATTAACGAGCAATTTCTAAAACTTCAAAATGCATAATGCCGCCTGGAGTTTGTACTTCTGCAACATCACCTACTTTTTTGCCTAACAAGCCCTTACTAATAGGCGACTCAACAGATATTTTTTTTGAAGGAAGATCAGCCTCATTCTCTGGTACAATTGTGTACTCAACCTGCATTCCATTTTTTTGGTTTTTGATTTTAACCTTTGATAAAATTAAAACTTTACTTGTATCTAGCTGCGAGGGGTCAATTAAACGTGCATTTGCAATCTTATTTTTTAGTTTAGAAATTTTCATTTCTAACATACCTTGAGCTTCTTTTGCAGCATCATACTCAGCATTTTCAGATAAATCACCCTTATCTCTTGCTTCAGCAATTTGTTTAGAAACAGCTGGTCTTTCAACTCGCTCTAAATGACTAACTTCTTCTTGCATTTTCGCGAGACCTTCCTCAGTTACATATATTACATCGCTCATTTCAAAGTAGTATTAAAACAAAAGAACCCACCAGTGATGATGAGTTCCTTAAAAAATTAAAATTAAATAATCTTATAAATCTATTCTTAAACCTATACTGTGTGTACCAGCAAAACGAATAGTTGTTCTGTATGCATAATCAACACCAAGTTTTTTACCCTCAGATCCTAAAGGAATATTTACAGATGCTCCTGCTGCTAATCCCGTATAAGCATTTGTTAAATCGGAAGAAAGTTCATCACCAATTTGTCCATCTTCATAAGAATATCCTACACGTATTAAAAACTGCTTTCTAAATCCGTACTCCAAACCAGCAGATATAACATCTTTACCAAAAGAATTCGATTGAAAGTTACCAGATGCAGTTATAATATGCATAGATTCAGCCAATTCAGTTTCAACTGTATCACCTTTTGTAGATGAACCTAAATGAAAATCGTAAGAAGCACCAATGTTTAAAAGGGCTGGCATTTCAAAACCCTGGGCTCTTTGTTCGAGTGTATACTCAATTTCATTAAAAATAACTCTTTCAGAGAAGCCATCACCCTTGAAAACCATCTTAGGACCAATGTTTCTTAATGAAATACCAAATTTGATACGATCTAAATCTCCGGTTACATATCTAATACCTGCATCTAAAGCAATACCTTGCGCACCAGCATTTGCAATTTGTTCAGAAACCATCCGAACAGTTCCGCCACCATAAATACTGTTTGAGAATTCTTTTGCAAAAGAAAGTCCAATATTTAAAAAAGTAGGCTGGTACGTACCTTGTAAACCAACTTCAGGCTGATCAACGGTAGTTACTTGAATTTCACCAAAGCCCATCGCTGTAACTGAAATACCAAAAACAGAGGTTTCGCTAGTTCGCTGTCCAAAACCTAAAGATCTTAAACTAATACCTGAACCAGACAACCAACTTTTATTTACAAAGTTTATTTGCGTGCCATCAACAAAAGCTAAACCCGAAACATTTAGGTTCATAGCCTCTACACCAATAACACTTGATGTATTTGAGTTTGCTAAACCAGAACTAGCTGCCCAAGGATTAATTTTAAGTTCAGAAGCACCAGACTCACCAACTCTATCTTTATTACCCGCGTATGAAGAAAAAGTAAAAGCTGAAGCAATGCTAACTAAAACAATACTTTTAAATGTGTTTTTATAATTCATAATTTACTTAGTCAAATTAATTAAAATGAATCAAGATCAATAGGTCTCATCATTCCAAACCATTTTACAATCTTTTCACCAACACCAGGTGCATCTACATGAATAATGTAAATACCACTAGAAACTGTAATATTAGCCGTATTCTTTAAATCCCACTGCAATGAAGTAACCGAAGGATCATCCTTGGTTAACTGTCTAACCAATATACCGCTGCTCGTATAAATACTCACCGTACACTCTTCGGGTAAATTAATGATTTTAATACGATTATCTAATCTATCTGTTTCATAACTAGAATATGCATAGTAAGGGTTAGGCACCGCAGTAATTAAATCAAGTGCTTCAACTGCTGTACTATTGTCAAACTGAGTAGCTGCGTACTTATTAGTATTAAAAGTATAAAATGGCAAACCAGCATTTTGAGTAAGTATAACATTGTTAAAGCTATCAACCTGGTTAGCAGCACCACTTACTGCTGGGATACCAAAAGAGGTACCTGCATCAGCATAGAAATTATCACCATGCTGGTAAGTTTTACCATTGTACTCAATTGGACCACGTTGCACGTAATAATCTGCTGAGTTAGGCAATGATTCACCTACATCAAATGTATTGTTGTTGTTATTGTTGAAAACATAAGTTTCATATGGTTTCATTACTCTTAGTCTTATTGTTAAAGGCGAAGGAACAATACCTTCAGAAACGGAGTTTAATTCAAAACCATCCGCCAGTCTTGGGAAACCAGCCCATGAAATAGCTTGGTGAACAGAAATAAATTCTCTGCTTGTGTAGCTTCCGTTGGCTTCTTTTAACTTTGTAATGTTGAATCGTCCCTCATCATACGCTGGTGCCTGAAGGTTTTCTAACATTGCATAACGTGAATAAGCAAACAGACCTAGGTCTTCTCTTAATGGAAAATCATCTTCAACTACATTGTTTCTGTAAACGTATATAAAATGCTTACCTGCTAAACGTACGTCATCAAAAGGACCTTCAAAAATATCACTTGTCGGGTTCCAAATCATATCAGATCCATTTTGAGATTTCAACCAAGAATCTTCACCAAAAGACATGTTCAGACGCTCACCAGTTTGAACATCAATAGCATAACCAGGGAACCAACTCATACCGTAAGCGCTTACAAAGTTCGGAGCATTAGGGTCATCAGATGCAGGTAGTGCATCTAGATTTCCTCCTATACCAGTAGTATCCATGGCATTACCATTTTTGTCTACTGAAAGAGATCTTCTAGGGAAACCTTTAAGACCAGCATTTATTGAAACTGTAGCATCTCTTTGTGTTTCAAGAACCACACACCTTGTCCATTTGCTCTTATCTGAAGTAAAAATTATATCTACATCATTTAAAAACCTTAAACGATTATTAATCATATGACTGTTTGCAACATAATCAAAAGAGTTTGGTCTAGTTGCCATCGGTCCATTAGCTTCTGCAGCTGTTAGCTTATAAGGAGCAAAAGTACCTCCTAATATGTTTTCGTAAATACTTAAAGGATCAACCCACTTGTTCTCACCTCCAGAAACTGTATAATAATCAGATAATAAATCATCACCATCAACATCGGTTTTACCTGATCTTATCCAGTTTGTATTATTGTTTGCATCATTATCTGGAATAGCATCTAACCATCTGTCAGAAGGATCAGAGAATTCAATTTCTGCTCCAACTACCCCATTCAAATAAGCTATTGCTGACTCACTAGCTTCACCAGTTTCAATAAACGGAACTTGCTCAATGTAAATGGATAAGCCTACGTCAAGTAGAAGTTGTTCATTACCAACCTCTATTGTATTATCTGATGTCCAAGATAGAGAAGTATCTCTACCACCAACTTGGCCTACAAAATCTAACTGCCAATTTGCATTTTTAAGTAACGGATCTCTTATTGTGTCATCTTCAGTCATTCTAAAGGTAAAATCTCCACTTGGAACATTTAAAGGGTCAATTACCTTAACAGAAATTGGCGCAAACCCTTCTTGATAAGTAACGGTAGCTGCACCCCAAGGTGAACCGCTCATTATTTCGTCAACACTACCTTGTGTTAATTTTAAAAAACGTCCACCATTACCCTTTCCTTCGTAACGTGTTAGTTCAACTTCATCACCGTAACCAGAGTTTAGAATAGTTCCATCATTTTCAACTGAAGTTTTGTGAGGTATAGCTGTAAATACTTGAACCGAAGTTCCCGTTGCACCCTTTCCACTCTCTAAGTAAGGTAGTTTTTGACCACCAGCAAGTGTATTGTTAGGATCAAACTCATTGTACTGAGAATAATTGTATGCATATGCAACAGCCATAAAGTAATACTCTTTATGATTAACTAGCTTGTTATCACCAGTAGCAAATAAATCACTTTCAAGTTTGAAAGAGTGAGAGATACCATCGTCTTGCCCTTCCACTTTTAATCTAGGGACCGTTTGCTGAGTTGACTCATCAAATTCATAGTTAATTATAGAGGACACTCCGTCTTTAATGTCACACTGGAATGCTAAACGAGCTTTGTCCACATCATCTAAATCTGCGGAAGAAATAGACTTATTTTTAACTTGATATACTTTGTAACCTTGGAAATAGTAAGTGCTATAATCAATTTTTTCTTGTTCAGTTAGCGATTGAAACGTAAAACTAGTTTCAATGTTTTGCTCAATGGTATAAACAGGAATCTGAAAAGTTTCAGTAGTTATAACCGGATTTAAAGTTTGAACGTATGCAGTTAACGGGACATCAATTTGATCACCAGTTGAAGGGTCAATTAAAAAAGTATCTATTAAAACAAACACACCGTTTTCTTCAGGTGTATTATATTCAGTGTAAGAATATACATAATAAACTGAGTCATCTGGAGTAGCAGCAGTATCTACGTACACAAATATTGAATCCATAACAATAGTAGAATCTGTTGCATACAGTGTATCCATATCAACTATAGTTTCAAAACTTACTGCTGTTGTATCAGGAACTACCACTTGCTGCGTACCAACTAGAACTTCTTCAGGAGCTGGTAAAGTTGGATCTAGCTGGGCGTAACCTTCTTTATAGTTATTCGAAGTGATTGGGTTATCTAAATAAACGATTAACTCTTGGTCTAACTCTTGAAATGTCATTTCAGGTGCATAAGGTCCTTCAAGTATTTTAAAACAATTATCAAATGCAGCCTGTGTTTTGTTATCAGCTTCTTTTAATAACTGAACTGATGCTAAAGGACCACCAGTAGTTGCTTGCGCAAAAACAACTCCTACTGTAATGTAGTTCTGAGCTCCAGGAGCTAAAGTGAACGGACCTGCAGACTGTAAAAATCTTCTATCTTGTGGTGTGTTACCAGATGTTTCTTCTGACCAAGGGATTTCTTCTTGCCCAGTACCCCAGTTTTCAGTATCAGAATCCCCAGGAAACATAAATGTTGCTGGGTTACATGAAAACGGGGCAGAACAACCGTTTACATAACCAGTACCTCCGTAAACCATTTGAGTAGCATCTGACCAAAAACCTCTTAAGAAATTATAATAATCAGTAGCAGTTGAAGGATCACCTGTAGGGCTGTTATCGTTGTTGTGATATAAAAACCTTCTCATACCAAAACGTTCGTTATCAGGAATACCATCAGCATAACCAACACCGTTACCTTCTACTGCACCATCGGGTATAGGATTTTCTTTTGTATACCAATCATTATCCTCACCATCAAAATCTTGAAAAGGACCTTGGAAGAAATCAACTCCTATTGCGGCTGGCTTATCTAAATAACCCAAAGCACCATTAGCACTTTCATCATATGCATCACCATTGTAACAAAAACCAAGACCTCTACTAACATCACAACCTACAAAATCATCTTGAGCTCCACCCAAATCAGGATCAACCCAAAAACCAAAATATGTCTCAGCTAAAGTAAATGTTGATCTGTTTATTAGGTTATAATTATAAAAAGTCATGTTATTTACTTCATCGTTGGTGGCAAAAGCAAAAGCTTGAGCTTTTATTTCCATACCGATAGCTTGTGAAGAACCACTCTCTGTGTGAATATTACCGTTATCATTGAAAACCCACCAAAGGTTCTGATCACCATAAATTTCATTTAGTTGCTCAGTCGAGCAATCGCCATCACCAGATAAATTATATTTAGGATAATCTCCAGCCTGCCAATTATATACACCGTCCCCATCAATGTCTTCAAAAGGGGCTAAGTTAAAATCATAAAAATCAGCATCAGGACCGGTGTAATTTCCTGGCCATTCTTGGATAGTTAATGGAACACTATAATTTGGAAAACTTTCTTCGGCAGTATTTTCACCTGGGTTTTCAGCATCAAATGTTTTAGCGTTATTCCAAGCTACAAATGTTTCGACTTCGATTTTTGTTGTTTTAAAATGCCTGTCATATAACTGACATACTTCAGCAGTAGTTTCCGCATTATCGTTTCTAAGTGGACCGGTCCAAAAATCATTACCTACCTGACGAAAACGCTGAGCGGCTACTTTAAGTTGGTTAGAAACATCTACCCCACCTAACCAAAGAGAACCAGCAAATATAGCTGTTGGTCCATTTCCGTTTTCCACCTTAGGCACTTCATATTTAGCTACGCCTTGCAGATCCCACCACATATCACCACCAGTTTGTATGAGTGCCTGAACATTGTTAATGTCCAAATCTGTTGCAGCTGAAGGAGGCAAACAACTAGCAGCAACTTTACCTGAGCTTGTTGCTGGTGCATCAGCAATATGTAAATATGCCTTCGCTTGAAATGGAGCAAGGATAATAACTGCTAAAGCTATTTTAATACTTGCTATTCTTAGTTTTAATACGTTCATACTTTTTTGTTTTGTAATCAAGTAAATATTCGTTTCTGTTTTTATCTAATATTAAAAGTCCAAACGAACTCCAATTTTAATTCTTCTAGGTAATGTATAGTTGGCACCTGTATTAACTTTTAAAGAATATAATTCTCTAAAGCTTAACTCACTATTTTGTGCTTGAATAATATTCTGAAATTCAGGAGCAGTTAAATACCCATCATCATCAGGGTTACCTGTTGCTCTATAAACATTTACAATATTAAGTGTATTGAATAAATTATCAATTTGTAAGTAAACAGACATTGGAGTTGTGTATGAAGCCTTGCCATCTTCATCTTTATTCCATTTTAAATCAAAATTCTTATCTACGCCTAAATTTACTGAGAAATTCCATGGCAATCTTGCACCATTCAATTGGCCTTCGAGTATTGCCGAGTTACTCGAAAACAATGCTGGTGAAGTAATGTTTTGTTGGCGGTTATACGGGGTGCCAGAACCTACGTTAAATACAGAGTTAACACCAAAGTTTTCAAGTATTTTTCTTGCAAAGCCATCTGGACCGTTATAGTTTTTTCCTGATCCGTATCTGTAATCGATATTAGCAATTATTGTATGACGCTGATCATAAGAAAGAGGAATAAGGTTTCTTAGGTTTGGCTTACCTGTTCTTGCTAAGTTTAAGCCAGAAGTAGCACCAGAACCAGTACCTTCAGCAAATTGCAATGTATATGAAACTCTACCTCTAATATTCCCTAACCTTCTTAAATCGTAGGATAATTGTAATCCTTTAACAGTTGCGAAATCTCCATTTTGGAATGTTATATAACCATTAGGATACGCTTGACGTAAATTTACTACTTGTTGTAAATCTCTTGATTCACGGTAGAATGAAGCGATTGAAAGAGAAGAGTAATTATTAAGCTTTTGTTTAAATCCTAATTCGTAATCAATTGTTTGTTCAAAACCTAAATCGGGGTTGTTGATTAAAGACTGTCCAACATTGTTAATAAAGAAATAATCTGTAGGATTAAGTCTGTTATTAGATAATGGTCTTCTTGTTAACACATCATAATGAGCAAAAAATAAAGCTTCATCAGATATTGGAAAAGAAAAAGATATACGAGGCATAACAGCTGTTCTTGGCTTGTAGTCTCTAAAAGAACTCTCCCTAATTTCCTGTCCGCTTGAAACATTTTTATCTACTAACAAAGGCGCAATTCCTTGAGGACCTTCTAATACAGTTGCATCTTCTATTTCAATACCTTGAGCATTGTACCAAGTGTCACCATCTCTAAAACCAACTACGGAAGTAGGGTTTCTTACATCATCAACATATACAACGTAGTCTTCACCGATATTATTAGGCACTTCATATTCTTGAATACCTTGTTGCGTTAAATCTTCGCCAGCCTTAACCGTTGGGAAAAGTACGTAAGGATCGATAAGTACTTTTTGGTTTGCATCGTACCTATCTACACGTAAACCAACGTTAAAAACTAAATCATCAAAAGAAAATTTATCTTGAATGAATCCAGCAACATATATTGGTTGAAATGGAGCAATCTCTCTTTTAAAGTTACCGAACTCATCTTGAGCAGTAAAAAACTCATTCAACCAGTTGGAACTGTAATCGTTAACTCTTTTACCAGTATGATCATAACCAAAATAGCTAACATATTCACTACCATTATTTAATAACTCATCCGGACTGAACATATCTAACGAATACATTTCAGGGCCATAAGAATCAAAATCAACGTAATCAACACCATCAGGATCTAAGCCTAATTTTAAACGAAGATTATAATCAAAAAAACTTTGAGGATCAGCGCCATTAAAACCTCCTCCCCATGCTTCATCGGGAGCACTATTTAATCTATCGTAATTCACGATAGGAAAAGTAGATATTTGAGTGATTTGTGGATTAGAGAAATCTAAGTTTGCTATATGTCTGTTTGTTAACTGACGACCTAAAGTCCATAGACCTCTTGGTGATGAATTAAATTCTCTATCAACTCTTTGTTCATATTCAAACCCTAAAGTTATAGCGTGATCTTTTATATCTGCAGAAAATAATGCGTTTAAACGATACTGCTCTTGGGTTCTTAAAAAGTAATTGTTGTTAACATAAGCAGGAGACCTCCACATCCCGTAGATATCTCTTGGCTCATCTCCGTTTCTTAAACCACCTGCTAGTGAGATGTTATTTAGGTTTCTAAGATTGTCACCAGCTAACTCTGCATCGTAAATAGGGTTTCCATCAGCATCAATTCCCTCCCAACCATAAAGATTATAAAAACCTTCTGTTATTGTAGCTGCTTGAGGATTATATGTGAAGTCAGGATCAAATGCAACCAATGTATCCACAAATGTTTGTTGTATTAAACCGGTAATACCCGTTAGTGAATCCTGCCCACCATCGTATTGTCTTGTTTGGTATGTAGTGAATTTACCCAAGTATCCGTAACCAAAAACATTATCTCTCAAATTCTCATCCCAACTTTTGTTTGTAAGATTTTGATAATCAGCTTGAATGGAATAATATGCATTTTTCACTATTGAAGCAGAAGCTTCTTCTTCATCTGGATTTCCACTACCAAAACGTTGTACCAGACGAACGTAAGCTCTTGCATTTGTGTTTATGATTTCTGGGTTATGGTGAGAATTCATTAAAGTATATGAATATAAATCTCCTCTTGGGTTTAATTCGGAGAATCCAGAACGGAAACGATCGTCATTTCTATTTTGAAAATCGTACGCTCCACCAAATGTTAGTGTAGTATTTTTATTAATGTTATAATCTAGCTTAGCGTTAACGTTAACACCTTGTCTTCTTACATTTAATCTCGTTCTAACTTTTTCTAAATCGTTTAATCTAACAAACTCATGATTCAAGAATGTTCCGCTTCCATTTGAATTAAATCTTAATGGATCAGCAGATAATTGATCATAAACTTCATCTTTCACTTTCCACATTCCTATCGGAGAAGGTTCAT
Organism: Flavobacteriales bacterium; assembly: GCA_020628935.1. Lineage (GTDB taxonomy): Bacteria > Bacteroidota > Bacteroidia > Flavobacteriales_G > JALEGO01 > JAHDEG01. The sequence goes on along the minus strand of JAHDEG010000003.1, from coordinate 217,143 downwards.
TATCTATAACATCGGTAACGTTACCTGAAACAAAGAAACCTAAAATAGGATCCGTTTTATTTCCTTCAGAATCCTTCCTCCATAATAAAGGACCTGTAGCATTAAATTCTAATAAATTATATCCTTGTGCATCTAAACCATAAACATTATCACCAATTTTATACCCCGATGTTAAATAATCAATACTCCCTGAGTATTCTCTAGCCGCACCTCTTGTTGTAATAGATATAATTGCACCAGTTGAGCCCTGGTACTGAGCAGGAACACCACCTGTAATAACAGCAACTTCTTCTAACGCGCCTTTCGAAATGTTACCAGTACCTCTTACTGGAACACCATCTACATATATAATATTAGCATCGTCACGAGCTCCTCTTGAGTTTAAGTCTCCAGAACCATCATCCTTAGAAAACAAGCCACCTACTGTTTTTGCAACATCTGTGGCACTACGACCTGGTATTTTATCTATATCGTCTCTGGTAATTTGATCACCTGATGTTGTATTATCCTTACTAATTAAAGGGACTGCGTAAGCAATAACTTGAACATCCTCTAAGTTTACGGCTTGAGTAGTAATTTTAAAATTTTGAAATGTAAGTTTATCAGAATTTACTATTACTCCCTGCACAAGTTGCGGTTGATAACCAACGTAAGAAGCTTCAATTGAATACTGACCAGGAGCTAGTGGTTTAATAGTATAATTACCATCAAAATCAGCAACACCACCAGTAACAAGATTACCTTTTAATTTAACTGAGATGTTTGCAAACGGAACTCCCTCACCACTCTCTTTGTCTAACACTTTTCCTTTCACACCTCCTTGCCCAGTTTGAGCTAAAGTAAATGTGTAACCTAAGAAGATAAAAATGACGGAAAGTAAAAATCTGTTCATAAAATTAATTTTTAAAACATTTTAACACCCATAAATTGGGAATGTGCGAAGATAAAAAATTATTTGAAATTATCATCTAACTTTCGTTGTTGATAAAAAAACTTCAAACACATGACTACCACAAAGATTCAGGTGAAAAAACATTTATTTAACAAATGTCAATTATTTATTTTATAAGTTAACATGAGCTTTATTAAGTGGCAGATATTATTAATTGAATGGTAAATAATGTTAAACAAACCTGTTTTAAACATATTTAAGTAAATAGTATAAATTTGAATATGCTTTTGAGCGGATGCTATATACTACTACTTGTTTTTGTAATATGGCGAATTCCGTTTTTTAAAAATTGCGGAATCTCAAAATCGTTTTTAACACTTGCCTTTTTCACAAAACTAATTGCAACCTTTGCGCTATATCTTGTTTACACCAAGTATTATAATAATAGAGAAACAGCAGACATTTTTAAGTATTACGATGATTCTCAAATAATGCTTTCAGCCCTCAAAACCAATCCTTCAGATTTTTTTAAAATGTTTTTTGGTTGGAAAGATGGAACTACATTTTTTGAACACAACTACTATGGTGTTATGAATTATTGGTATAGAGTTTGGGAAAACGCTATGTTCAACGACAATAGAACTTTGATTAGAATTAATGCTTTTTTTGGCTTATTTGCTTTTGGCAATTTTCACATACATCAAACATTAAGTGCTTTTTGTTCTTTAGTAGGTACCACAGGATTTTATATTTTCTTTCAAAAACACATTAAATATAAACGATTAGTTTTAATCGCTATATTTTTTTTGCCCTCCTTACTCTTTTGGGGGTCAGGGGTTCTGAAAGAAACCTTTATCGTATTTTTTTTAGGGCTGTTTTTATTCTGCGTTAATAAATTAAAAGAAAAGATAAATTTACCTGCCTTAATCTTATGTATTCTAATCTGTTGGGTCTTACTCCACTTAAAACCATACATTATATTAATTGTACTACCCTACTCTGCAGTATATTTAATAAACAACTATTTTAAACTCAAATATTCTTTCTTAAGTTATTTAGTATGTGTAAGCATAATATTTGGCGCAGTATTTTACATTCACAGTTTAGGTAAAACTTACGATATTATTTGGGAAATGTATAAAAAACAAGAGGATTTTTTAAGACTTGCAAAACACTCTAATGCAAATAGTATACTAAATGTATATGTATTAGATTATTCAGTTAATAGCTTCATTTTTGCAATACCTATTGCACTAAAAAACTCATTTTTACTAAAAATGCCATGGCAAAGTAACTCAATCCTTGAGCTTATGAGCATTGCTGAAAATTATCTATTCCTATTTGCATTGTTAGCTGCAATATTTCAGTTCAAAAACTTAGACTTTAAGCACAGGAATATTGTTTATTTATGCTTTTTTACATGTACAAGCTTATTACTTCTCATCGGATGGACTATACCCGTATTGGGTGCTATTGTAAGATACAGAGTTCCTGCTTTACTATTCTGGATAGCGGGATCATTTGTTAGTATAAATAGTAATAAAACTTTTGAAAGGATTGATAAAAGCAATATTGCAGGCTGGATTAAAAGTAATGATGATGATTGATAAAATATCTGCCGTTGTAATAACACTAAACGAGGAACACAATATTGCAAATTGCATAAAATCACTAAAACAAGTTGCCAACGAGATTATTATTGTGGATTCAGGATCTATAGATGATACTGTCAATATTTCAGAGAAATTAGGGGCGACTGTTTATATTAAAAATTGGGAAGGGTACGGCAAAACAAAAAACTTTGGTCATTCAAAAGCTACTTTTAACTACATATTATCTCTAGATGCTGATGAAGTTCTTTCAACCCAGCTAAAAAACTCTATCGTAAGAATAAAAGATGAGGGGTTAAGCGGAGCCTATTCATTTAATCGTTTAACTAACTACTGTGGTTCTTGGATTAAACACTGCGGTTGGTACCCAGATACAAAAGTAAGGCTTTTCAACAAAAAAGAGGCTTTTTGGAATGAGGCTGAAGTTCATGAGGAACTAGTCTTAAAAACAAAAGTTCCAATTAAAAATATTGATGGCGACATTTTGCATTATTCATTTAACTCAGTAAAAACACATAAAGAAAAAGTAAAAAAGTATGCTTTACTTTCCGCCAGAAAAATGAAGGAAAAGAATAAGCTGACCCTTGTGGCTAAAACACTTACAAACCCAATAATAAGGTTTATAAGAACTTATGTTTTTCAGCTTGGTTTTATGGATGGGATTAATGGGCTTAAAATATGTTTATTAATGAGTTATGAAGTGTTTTTAAAATACTATTGGGCTACTTTTAAAAGCAGCCCAAATATCTCAAAATTTATTTAGTTATCAGTAATTACTATAGCCCCTTGGTAGTTTTTATATATTCCCTCTTCTACCAATACTTTTGCTGTCCATACAAATGTCTCACCTCCTTTTGCAGGCACTGATCTGTTTAAAATTTTACCATCCCATCTATTTTGAGCGTTTTTAGAAGTAAACACAGGTTGTTTTGTTCTTCCATCGTAAATAACTAGCTCAAATATTTTATAGGTTTCATCTGCTAATTTAGCTGGCATCCAAGTGTCATTTTTACCATCATTATTTGGGCTAAATGCATTAGGAGCTAAAAGACTAAGTACTTGTCTTATTTCTACAGTTTCTGAACTTGCGGCTTTACATCCATTCAAGTTAGTTACCTCTAGCTTTACGCTGGTGTTCCCTTTTTGATAAAAGCCTTTGGTGAATTTAGCTGTTGTATACTGAGATCCATCTTCAAACATCCATAACACAGTTTTATTATCTCTGTAAGGATAGTCAAACTCATACTTAGGCATATCATTATCATAAATAACTCTTGTTTGAAAATCTACTAAAGGTGTTCGTAAAATCTCAATATTTTTAGTGTCTGTAAAACTACTACCATCTTTATAAGCCGTCAATTGTACATTATACAAACCTGCATTTTCGTATTTGTAGTTTACTAATTTTCCTCTTTTTATATTACCATCCCCAAAATCCCAAGTAAAAGAGCAGTCTACACAGAGCTGCTCATTAGCTGTAAATATTATATTTAATCCTTCACAAACTTTAGATTTGCTAACCCCAATTGAGGCGGTGCTCAGATTTTCTAAAACTTTAGCTGACTGGTTTTCATTCTCTTTATTTGTGGTGTTTAACAAATTAGGTTCTTTTGGTTGTACAGCCACTAAATCTGCCTTGTCCAAGTTTTCATTCAATTCAATCTCACCCTTTTCTTTCGGAAGTTTTTGTAAGTTCAAGGCCTCTCTCGGGTCTGAAGCATTTGTCATATCTACAGCATTGTTATTAACAGTAGTTCGTAAATCTTTATTAGGGTTATCAACTACTTCCTTATTAAATACTTTATTTTTCGTTCTTTTATTCCCAGAAGAAATAGTAGTAACCACCTCTTTAGCTAATTTTCCCTCTTTAAAACTCATTTTATAAATTGAAAAAACTATAGCTGCAACAATTGCAACACTTAGTAGACCTTTGCCAAGTTTTTTGCTAGCAGTGTTTTTTGAAACTGGCTGCTGCTTATCTAAAAGCGCACTCATTTCGTCCCAACCACTGGGAGATTGCCTCACCTCAAAAGAATCTAACGACTCTTTTATTTGTTGTTCAAATGATTTTTTCATCCTAATTATTTTATATACTTACTTAATTTCTTTCTTAAATTCATTTTTGCTTTTGCAAGATTGGATTTTGATGTTCCGTCACTTATCCCTAACTCGCTAGCAATCTCTTTATGTGTGTATCCTTCAACTACATACATGTTAAAAACAGTTCTGTATGCTGGTGAAAGATTCGCAACTTCTTTCATTACAATTTTAGGATCCATTAAAAGATCCTCGTCATTATTATCATTTAAGAACTCTGCCTTCTCATCCAAATCAAATAAAAAGTCGTTCTCTGTGTTTACAATCTTGCTTCTTTGTCGCTTTCTATAATAATCTATAGATGTGTTTACCATTATGCGCTTAACCCATCCTTCAAAAGACCCTGTATGACTATAATTTAAAACTCCTGCAAAGATTTTTAAAAAACCTTCTTGAAGTACATCTTTTGCTTCGTCTTCATTGTTTGTATACCGCATGCAAACTGACATCATTCCTCTATAAAAATATTCATACATTTTTTTTTGACTTGCCCTATCATTCTTGGCACAACCATCAATTATTTGTTTAAGATCTGTTGATTTTGAAGTCATTGTTCTCAGTTAAAACGCTCACCCATTATATGGGTTGCCTGTTGTAAGCTGCAAAATAAGAAAATAGTTGTGAAAAATTGTGATAACTACTCTACAGGATGTAAAAGTGTTACATGTCCGCTAATTGTTTCTGTTTGAAGTAAATGATTTTTATACATAATGATGTATCCATAAACGCCTTCTTGACAAATAGAACCATTATTTAAATATCTACCATTCCATTTAGAGGCAAAATCATTGGTTTTAAATATTTCATTACCCCAGCGGTCAAAAACTATAAACTCATACCCTTCTTTTTCAATTCCTTCACCTAACGGTCCGAACTCTGCATTTAAGGGGTCCAAGTTTGGTGTAAAAGCATTTGGAACGTATATAACAGTCTCAAAATCAACAAAAACACTACTAAATAATGAATCAATACAGCCAAACTCATTTGTAACTGAAAGAATTACAGGAAACTCTCCGGCTCCAGGAAATCTATAATTGAATATAGAGTCAGTGTAAAAATCAGTTTCGTTTATAATCCAAGATCTGAAAAAAACATCAGGTGTTAAGTCGTAAAATGTAACTAAAGGAGACAAGTTGGTAGGATTTTCTGGTCCGTACCTAAATTTAGGATCAGGAGTTGGATATATATTAATAAAACAGTTTTCAGTTTTACTTGACACACAGCCCTCATTTGTAGTAACATTTAACTGAACATCCACACAACCGCTGTTAGTATATGAATATATCTCAAATTTTGAGTTAGTGACTTTTTGAACTCCATCACCAAATACCCAGGTATAACTTAAGCTAGGATCAAAATCTAAAGCTTCAAATGATACTTCAAGTGGTGGGCATCCCTCTAATACATCTGCTGAAAAATTAACTGCAGCTAGTTGAGAAACCTCTACGAGTACTGAATCTTCTTTTGGAGGAGTTGTACAATTAGGACCATTAGAAACCGTTACATAATACCACGTATCTAATAAAGGACTAACTGTAATTGCAGGATCAAAGCTACCATCACTCCACTCATAGTAAAATTGGCCACTTCCACCCAACACTTCTACACCAATATTTACATCATCTCCTTCACAAATTTCATATGAACCTGTAATATCTGCTTGAAGTTCGGGGAAAAACTGAATACTTGTTACCGGCTGAGAAAGTTCGCAATTGTTAACATCACTTACTAATAATGAGACAATAATTCCCTGATCGGGGCTAATAGAAATGCTTTGTGTGTTTCCTAATATGTTACCCAAATCATCAGTCCATTCGTATGAAAAAACTCCTGTACCACCAGTTACGGTTGCTGATAAAGCTAAATCGCCACCAATACACATTATAGTATCAGTAACATTTACATTTGTTACAATTTGATCCGGCTCAGAAATTGAAAATTCAAGAGAATCAATACATCCATTTACATCAGTTACGTAGGCAGAGTAACTTCCTGCTAAAAATTCATCATAATTATTACCTGCAGCTAAAGGATCTGACCAAGTAAATGTTAATACTCCCGTACCTCCTTGAGCCGTGACTTCAGCCTCACCGGTGTTTTCACCAAAGCATAATACATCAGAAGAGTTTAGTAAACTTATTTCTAAACTGGGGTCATTAACTGAAGTTACGTCAAACGTTTCGATTGTTTCACATCCAAAAGAATCTGTAACAGTGACATTGTATGTTGCGGCTATTAAGTTGTCTATTGTTGCTGTATTACCACCGCCCAAAGTCCAAGAGTACACAAATGGGCTTGTGCCATTGGTGACGCTTGATACCGTTGCTGAGCCAGAGGGGCTTTCGCAAACTGCGGGTACAATATCAACAGTAGCATCAATTACAATATTATTTAACCCTATAGTAATGTCTTGCTGGACAGAACAACCAAAAGTATCTACAACCGTAACCAGATAGGTAGCATCTGTTGCGTTAAATAACTTATTTCCGTTTGAATCTGCCATTCCGTTGGATAGATCCCACGTATAAGAAATTGGTTCGGTTGCATTATTTACTGCTGTAATTGTAGCCAAGCCAAAAGGACCTCCACAAATTGAAGGATCTGTAGTAACGTTTAAAGTCAACCCAATGTTGTTTAATGGAATATCAACAGTTTCAATTAAACTACATTGATCTTCGTCAGTTATTGTTACCATATATGTTCCTGAGCTTACGTCACTTAAAACACTATCTGCGTCTCCATTTGACCAGCTATATGATATATTTCCAACCGCATTTTGAATATTTGTGATACTGGCAACACCTGAGTTAGAGGTGCAGATTGCAGGATCTACTAAAAAATCTATATCAATAGATGAGCCTGTTTGTGAGACTGACACATCATCAGTGACTACACAACCATTACCATCAGTTACAGTTACAATATAATTCCCCGGGCCAATACCGGTTAGTTGATTTATTGAGGGAGTTCCTCCGTTACTTAAATCCCAAGCGTAATTTAGTGGTGTGGCAGAGCCATTCACACTAACTACGGTTGCTGATCCATTATTACCCACGCAACCTGAAGGCGTTGTTGTAAAATTAATGATTAGTACGGGTGTTATTGAGCCTATTGTTACGTTATGTGTGTTTTCACAGCCATTGTCGTCTGTAATTGTTACAGTGTAATTACCTGCAGAAACATTTTCTATCTTTTCGTCTGTATCTCCGTTAGACCATAAATATGTTAAAGGAGCCTGTGCATTTCCTACGTTTATAATCTCAGCCAAACCAACAGATCCTGTGCAATTAGTATTAATTACATCATCCGTAACATTGAAAGTAGGAGTGGATAAAGGCACATATACATTTTTAACAATATCGCAACCAGAACCATCAGATAAGGTTACAGTATAGTTTCCAGAATCTAAATTATTAGCTGTGCTTGAATTACCTACTCCAGCAGCACTCCATTCGTAGTTCACCGTACCCGCCGCGTTTGTAGGGTTTAATGTAGCTGTACCTGTATTTCCTTCACATAGTGTTGGAGTTGTAGACACAGTCGCATCCCAATTAGTAGTAATTTCAAAAGTTTGAGTTAAATTAACAATTGGATTTCCACACATATCTAAAATATCACCTACCACTTCAAGTGTAAAAACTCCTGCAGGCGATAAGCCAGCACCTAAGTTAAATGTAAACACATCTGACCTATTTGTTATTCCATCGGAACAACCTTGAGAAACAACACTATTTATCGGTATTGAAATTCCTGCAGGGTTGGTTAACGTAAAATCTGAAGGGGTTACTGAGCTACATGAAATAAGTTCAGAGAGGGTTAAATCAAATGTGTTATCTCCGCAATTTGGATTTGTGTTTACCGCTGTCATTTCTGGATTAACATTATCAATGATATTTGCAGCACCTGGCTGACCAGCATTATCTATATTTATTGAAAACCCACTGAATGATGAAGCATTACTAGAATTACTACGAGATACAAAAAATAAATATTCTTCTCCCTGTAAAACATTTAAGCAACTGCCGTTTTGAAACCCTGCTTGACCGTTAGGTCCAGTAACATTACTAGATGTGTTTGTGTTGAAGTTACAATCAACAATAATTGATATGTCGTTTTCTACATCTTCACATGTTTTATTTGTTACGTTAAAAACTACCCAATCATAATCTTCGTCTAAACTATTACTCGTGGGGGAAATACTCATGCAAAGTGAACCTGATTCTTTTACTTGAAAATAATACCATGCCTGCCCAGCTGTAGGTATTATTGCATTTGCTCCTTGTGTACATGGCGTGCCGCTTGTACCAATAACAGGACTTGAGCTTCCGTAGTCGTACAAAGTGAAACCTGGGTTTTCAGCTCCATTACCTGTTAACGGATCAGAATAAGGGTATGTAGTTTCACAAATTGTTAAAGCACCAACGCAATCAGCAATTGCTTGCCCCAACAAATTGTTGTGAAAACAAATTATTGTGAAGAATGTAAGTAATAATAATTTTGAAAAATAATTATTCATAGTGTATTGCGCTATGCAATTTTACTACAAAACGATGAATTTGATGCAAAGGTTGCTATTAGATAACATTTCTTTACATACTTTTGTGTCAAATTGATAAAAAATTTTTGAAATGAAAGTAACAGTAGTAGGTGCTGGTAATGTTGGTGCAACATGCGCTAACGTTTTAGCTCACAAAGAAATTGCAAACGAAATAATCTTATTAGACATTAAAGAAGGCACTGCTGAAGGCAAAGCTCTTGATATGTGGGAAACGTCTCCTGTTAACCTTTACGATTCAAGGATCGTTGGAGTTACTAATGATTATGAAAAAACAAGAAATTCTGAAGTAATTGTTATTACCTCTGGTATTCCAAGAAAACCGGGAATGAGCCGTGATGATTTAATCGCAACAAATGCTAGTATTGTAAAACAAGTTACTGAAAAAGCTATTGACGCATCTCCTAACGCTAAAATCATTGTTGTTTCAAATCCTTTGGATGTAATGACATATTGTGCATTCCTAACCGCTAAAGTAGACAGCAAAAGAGTATTTGGAATGGCAGGCATATTAGATACAGCTCGATATCGTTCATTCTTGGCTTTAGAGTTGAATGTATCACCAAAAGATATCCAAGCAGTTCTGATGGGTGGACACGGGGACACAATGGTTCCACTTCCTAGATACACTACAGTTGGCGGCATTCCTGTAACTGAATTAATAGAAAAAGATAAGCTTGATGCTATTATAGAAAGAACAAAGAAAGGTGGAGGAGAAATTGTAAAATTACTTGGAACATCTGCATGGTACGCGCCTGGTGCTGCTGCAGCTCAAATGGTTGAGGCAATTGTGAAAGATCAAAAAAGAGTATTTCCTGTTTGTTCATGGTTACAAGGTGAATATGGCATTAAAGATCTTTACTTAGGGGTTCCCGTTATCTTAGGTAAAAATGGTATTGAAAAAATCATTGAGCTCGATTTAAATGATGATGAAAGAGCATTACTCGCTGTTTCAGAAAAAGCTGTTCGTGGTGTTAAGGAAACACTAGATAACATGGCTGTCGTTTCTTAATTTTTTAAACAAAATCTTATACCTCCTCACAAAAAAGTAGAGGAGGTTTCTAAAATAAATATATATGCATGCTTGGCACGATGTTGGTTTTGGTGATAACGCACCTAAAACTGTAGATTCTATAATAGAAATTCCGAAAGGGAGCAAAGGAAAATACGAACTACATAAAGAATCAGGATTATTAATGCTCGATAGAGTATTGTTCTCTTCTGTTCACTATCCTGCAAATTATGGTTTTATACCACAAACTTATTGCGAAGATAATGACCCGCTAGATATCCTTGTTATTTCATCTATCGAAATACCTTCAATGTGTGTTGTTGAAGCTAAAGTTATTGGCGTTATGAGAATGATTGATGGAGGTGAAGCTGACGATAAAATTATAGCAGTTGCCGCTAACGATGAGAGTGTAAACTATATTAATGACATTAGTGAACTACCGCCTCATTCTGAACTTGAAATCAAACAATTTTTCACAGAATACAAGGCTTTAGAGAACAAAAAAGTAGAGGTTGAAGATTTCCAAGGTAGAGAAGAAGCTTTCAGAATCATTCAAGAAAGTATCGACTTATACAAAAAAACTTTCGTTAAAAAATAATGCACCCTGCAGTTTTAATTTTTGTAGGCAGTGGTATCGGGGGAGTACTTAGGTACTTTATAAGCATAAATTTCGCAAATAAAGACCTAGCGTTTCCTCTAACTACATTAATTATTAATATTTCTGCTGCACTAATCTTCGGACTAGTTTTTGGCTACACAACAAACAACATAAAATTTCAACAGTACATAAGCCCTCTACTCCTTGTAGGATTTTGCGGAGGGTTTAGTACTTTTTCAACATTTAGTAATGAGTTATTCCATCTAGTTAAAACTCAACAAGTACTTTATGCTGCATTATACATATCTCTTAGTGTTATACTCTCAGTAATTGCTTTATACGTAGGTTATCGATCTTCAGGAGGCGTATTATAAAAGCTTTGTTGTTTTTCTAATTACAACAGCTAAATCTTCAAACTAAATATCTTTATCAGTACATTTGTAGAGTATTTGTAAACTATGCTTTCATCAGAGGCTGCTATAAACGTCAACTTAAAAGCAAAAGCGCTTTTAGAACTCACTAAACCTAAACTAACGTTGCTGGTACTTTTTAGTGCTCTAATTGGCTTTTTTTTGGGACAAAATGATTTTCAAATATCAAAATTGATTTTTCTTATTTTTGGAGGATATCTTGTAACGGGTTCTGCAAATACATTTAACCAAATCATTGAAAAAGATTTAGATAAGAAAATGAACAGAACTAAAAATCGTCCAATTCCATCAGGCCGATTGTCTAATTTCGAATCATTTGCTTTCGCAGTTTTTATTGGGTTAACTGGCCTTGTCTTACTATTCGCGATTAACGAGATAAGCGGATGGTTAGGTATATTCTCAATGTTTTTATATGTGGTTTTATATACTCCTCTAAAAAGGGTTAGTCACATATGCGTTTTCGTTGGCGCTTTACCAGGCGCGTTCCCTCCTATGTTAGGCTGGGTTGCAGCAACTAATACATTTGGCTTAGAGCCAGGCTTACTCTTTTTATTACAATTCGCATGGCAGTTCCCTCATTTTTGGGCAATAGCATGGAAACTCAACGAAGATTACTCAAAAGCAGGATTTAAAATGCTACCTATAAGTAATAAATTGAACAAAAGAAATGCTGCAATTGTATTACTCTATACAATATTTATTATACCGGTGTCTTATTTATTATTCCATTTTAAAATGTGTGGGTACATTTATCTTATTACATCAATACTAGCAGGTATTTATTTTATTTATACCGCATACCTATTATACCAGAGACTTGATTCAAAAAGTGCTCTAAAATTAATGATGGCTTCATTTATATACTTACCTGTAGTTCAAATTTTTATGCTAATTGATAAAATTTAAAATAATGTCTACAACTCTAACTCAAGAAAAAAGAACAAATCAAAAGGCCCAGCTCTCACTGCTATTAGTTGGTGTAGTTAGTATTGTTATGTTTTTTGCTGCTTTAACCAGTGCTTATATAGTAAGTTTTAATGCAGGTGGATGGGTACTTTTTAATATACCAAGCGTATTCTACACTAGTACAGCCATAATACTTTTAAGTAGTCTAACATTGATTTGTGCTCAAATATCTATCAATAAAGAAAACCAAACCATGCTATTAATAGGTTTAGTTTTTACTCTTCTCCTAGGCATTGCATTCACATTCTCACAATTTAGTGGATGGAATCAACTAGTGGAACAAGAAATTTTCTTCTCCGGAAAAAAAAGCAATGCAGCTGGTTCATTCTTTTACACAATTACATTTATGCATTTAGCACATTTACTTTTCGGACTAGCAGCTTTAGTAATAACAAGTATTAAGGCTTCATTAAAAAAATATAGTAAAGCGAATCATTTAGGCGTACAGCTAGTTAGTTTATACTGGCATTTTTTAACGATATTGTGGGTCTTTTTACTATTATTTTTAATATATATTCGTTAACATTGTATAAATTAAACTATTCTTAATGTCAAGCGAAGCAGCAAAAGCAATAGATAAGAAAACTTTGTGGGGTGGCAAAATCTCACCCTTCAGTATTAGTTATGGCAAAATGATGATGTGGTTTTTTCTCATCTCTGATGCATTAACTTTTGGTGGACTTTTAACCGCAGTCGGTTTTTTCAGGCATAAGTATTCCGCAATTTGGCCCTCAAGTGAAGATGTATTTCACGCTTTTCCACTAACTGGTCATGCACATTTACCATTAATGTATGTTGCCTTAATGACTTTTATCCTTATTGTTAGTTCTGTAACAATGGTCTTAGCGGTGGAAGCTGGACACAGAATGGACAAAAAAGGGGTCGTTAAATGGTTAACGTATACAATAATCGGTGGAGCTTTCTTTTTGTTATCTCAAGTTTGGGAATGGAGTCACTTTATACATGGTACTGATTTAGGAGCAATTGAAGTAAGAAGCACATCGCTTAATGATGATGGAATACCTTACAACGTACTGAATAATGGTGTGATTGCTCAATGGACAAATAAATCAGGTGACCGCTTAGAATATTATGAGCAGATAAAAGGAACGCCAGAACAGATAGGTGAATTAAAACACCTCACTCACCAACTACACAATTCTTCAGAATATTCTAGAAAAGAACTTTCGAAGATAAATTCATCTTTTAAAGAGTTAATGATTCAGCTTGATTTAAACCTAATGATGCCAGCCGTTAATAACGAAGGTAAACATTACATCGTTGAAGGGGCTGAAGCACAAAAATTAATCACTGAGGGGAACCCGATTTTTGGAGCTAATTTGTCAGGAAACCAGTACGGAGCTAAACAGTATTCTCAATTTTTCTTTTTCGTAACAGGATTTCACGGATTTCACGTATTTAGTGGTGTTATAGTAAATATAATTGTTTTGCTAGGTGCTTCAAAAGGAGTTTATCATGAGAGGGGACATTATGAAATGGTTGAAAAAACAGGATTATACTGGCACTTTATTGATTTAGTGTGGGTTTTTGTATTTACTTTCTTTTATTTAGTTTAAATCTTATTTTTCACAAGAGTTATGGAAAGAGATGATGTAATAGAGTATTCTTTAAACGCTCAACACTCAGAGGAAGAGGGGAAAAAGTTAAGAAAAAAAATATGGCAAGTTGCTGGTATTCTAACATTACTAACCACTGTAGAAGTTTTATTAGGTGTAATTGCTTCAGGCTGGGTAGGTGTTAAATGGGAAGTTGTGAAGTATTCTTTTATTGTTATGACAGCAATAAAAGCAGGCTATATTGTTTTTTCGTTTATGCATTTAGGCGATGAAAGAAAATTCTTCAAATACACAATTATAATTCCATATATAGCATTTATTTGTTATCTAATACTTATCTGTCTATTCGAAGGTAACGCACTGAGTTAATATATCTACATGAAGAAATTTGCAATCCTATTTTTTGTATTACTATTTCCTTCACTACTGTACATATTTCTAACCAAAGGCAAGCATAATTTTACAGTTCTACCAATTTACGGCCCTAAACAAGCAATCGTTAAAACTGTAAATGGCAAAGAAATTACTGATACCAATTATCATGAAATTCCTGACTTTACATTTACAAACCATCTTGGTAAACAAATAGTGAGTGATACAACTACGGATAAAATTTTTGTTACAAATTTTTTCTTTAGTACTTGTAAAAGCATCTGTATACCAATGAATCAAGAAATGAACAGGCTTTACAACCGTTTTAAAAACGATGGAGACGTAAAATTTTATTCCATAACAGTTGACCCAGAAAAAGATTCAGTAAGCACTTTGAAAGATTATTCTGAGCAATTTAACCTTACGAATGATAAATGGGACTTTTTAACTGGGAATAAATCTGACATCTATCGACTAGCTGAAAAAAAATTCTTCTTAACCGCGATAGAAGATACGACCATACCAGATTTCATCCATGACGATAGAATCGTACTAATAGATGCCAAAAGAAGGATAAGAGGATATTACAAAGGAACAGATAACAAAGAAGTTGATAAACTTATTGACGAGATAAAGGTTTTAAAAGCAGAAGCTTATTTACCGTTAAAAAATCAATAATGAGTGACATCAATAACAACATTAAAGAAAAGCAATATAAAAAATGGACAACACTACTGTCTGTAATAATACCATTAGCTGTAGCTCTGCTTTTTAAGGTTAAAATTAACGGTTATGATTTTAGCTTTTTGCCTCCCATCTATGCTGCAATTAATGGTATAACAGCAATTTTACTAATACTGGCCGTAATTTCAATTAAAAATAAAAAAATTGAGCTTCACAAAAATTTAATTAATACCAGCATTGTACTGTCAGTACTATTTTTGTTACTGTACATTGCATATCATATAACTTCTGACTCTACAAAATTTGGTGGTGAGGGAGCTACAGCGTATGTCTACTACTTTATTTTAATAACTCACATAGTTCTTTCAATTGTGGTTATACCTTTTGTTTTAATAACATACAGCAGAGCTAAACTTGGTAAGTTTGCAATGCACAAGAAAATAGCAAAATATACTTTCCCATTGTGGCTTTACGTTGCAATAACGGGAGTGATTGTTTATTTAATGATTAGTCCATATTATGAGATATAAAATATTAATATTGTTAACTCTAATCATACTATTTGCACTTGGATTCACAGATTCACTAGAAGCGCAGTGTGCAATGTGTAAAGCAAACTTACAAACAGATTTAAGTGAAGGAGGAACAATTGGTAAAGGCATAAATAAGGGCATATTATACTTAATGGCCATCCCATATATACTAATGTTCATAATTGGTTTTGCTCTTTATAAAAATCTAAAAGCGTCAAAATAACCTGTTCATAGATACGATTAACACCTTTACTAAGTATAGGCTGTGAATAAATTTTTAAGTATTTTTTTTAGATGTAAAGCCTAAAGACTACTTTAGTAGCTATTTTGAGAGTAGTCTGTAAAAACAGATTCAAATAAAATCTAAAAATACGCGGAAATGCAACTAAAAAATTCACTCGTTCTCACTTTAACAGTGATATTAATATTAATATCCGACATAAATTTATTTTCACAGGTTACAGTCTTAACAGCAAATGGTCAGGATGCATCGTGCTCTAATGTTTGTGATGGCGAATTGGAGCTAAATATTATCAGTACCGATGGAACAGGCCCCTATGAAATAATTATTCAAAATGCCGCTGTACCGTTTTTTTTAATTGACACTCTTGATGTAACTGACTTACCATTTACTTATACAGATCTCTGCCCAAACGGAACTCAATACAGTGTATTTGCTCAAGATCAATCTTTTGCTGGTCCAGGTTCAGATCCAGGTCAGGTAACCAATGTTTCAATTACTAGCCCTCCTGGAGCAACCATAACATTTATGAACAGCACGACAACAACCTGTAATGACAGTTGTGATGGGTCTATAGTAATGCGGTTAAACGGAAGCACTCCAATTAATTATGTATTTAGCAATGGTTTAACAGGTTCAGTTCCTAACTTTTTCACTGCTGTAACCACAAGTGGATTTTGTGGAGGTGATTACACTATGACAACAACTGACAACAACGGTTGTACAAGAACATTTACCACAGCAGATAACCCAGCATTAACCGTAAATGAGCCAGCACCAATTGATATTGTATTTAACACAACAAACCCAACCTGCAAAGATAAATGTGATGGATTAATAAATGCAAACGTTTCCGGAGGAACATCTAACGGAACCTATGTTTATAATTGGACAGGCTCACCAACCGGAGATGGTACAAATTCAATAAGTGAATTATGTGATGGTTCATACACACTGCAAGTTATTGACAACAACAACTGCCCAGCTGAAGCAACCACTGGATTAACTGAACCAACAGGTCTAGATATTGATACGGTTATAACAAATGTTCTTTGTGCGGGAGATAATACCGGAAAAATAGACTTAGATGTATCCGGAGGAACACCCGGATACACATTTGCCTGGAGCCCTAATGTTAGTAGTACCGATTCTGCCACAAACTTAACCGCAGGAACCTATGAAGTAACAGTAACAGATAACGATGGCCTTGGTACTTGCCCTCAAGAATTAACATTGGAGGTTTTAGAACCAGACACATTAAAAAGTAATATTGATGGAGAAAACATTGATTGTTTTGGAGATAATTCAGGATTTGCTTTTATTGATCCTTCAGGAGGAACTCCTCCGTATAATTTTAACTGGAATATTCCGAACCCAAACGACACACTGTTTAACTTAACTGCTGGCACGTATAGCATCACACTAACAGATGCTTTTAATTGTGAAACAAACAACTCTATCACACTTGTAGAAAACGGACCAATAATATCAAATACAGACTCTAGCGATATCTCATGTAATAGCTTTACAGATGGTCAAGCGTCAGTCTCACCAACGGGTGGAACAGGGAATTATACATATATGTGGAGTAGTTCACAAACAACACCTACCATTACAAATTTATCGGCAGGCACATATTATGTAACAATAACTGATGATAGTTTATGTTCAATAGTTGACAGTGTAATAGTCAATGAGCCCGCACCGTTTAATACAAATTTCATTAGTACAAATGTATCTTGTTTTGGAGCGGAAGATGGAACTGCAACGTCAACACCAATTGGTGGAACTCCACCTTACACATACAACTGGACTGATGGTGGAATAGCAATACCAGGAGCACAGAATACTGACTCAGCTTTAACCGACTTAAGTGCAAGTAATAATTATGCGTTGCAAATAATTGATGGAGCAGGTTGTCCTGTTTTAATAAACTTTTCCATAAATGAAAACCCTGATATTCAAGCGAGCATCACTTTAGAAAACAATCGTTGCTTTGGCCACTGTAATGGTACTGCAACTGCATCCCCAACTGGAGGCTCAGGAACCGGCTATACAATAGAATGGAGTACTGGTGTAAATGGAAACTCAATAAACTCATTATGTGCAGATAATTATACTGTAACCATTACAGACAATCAGATGTGTTCAGTAACTGAAAGCTTTACAATAACTGAAGGAGATTCTATAGAAGCAAATCTATCTATGCTAGAATCACAATGTAATCAATGTAATGGAACAGCTATAACTGCACCAAGCGGAGGAAGTGGGAACCTAAATATACTATGGCAAGATGGCTCTAATACAACAAATACATTCCCAAATGCTTGTCCAGAGTTTATAAGCCTTACTATAACAGATGATAGTTTATGTGTATTAAATGACAGTATACTAGTTACCACCCCTTCCAATTTAGAGCCTAATCCATTACAAACCAATGTAAGTTGTTCTGGTTTAAATGATGGAGCCGCTTCTGTAAACCCAGTGGGTGGAACCCCAGGTTATACTTTTGAATGGTCACACGATGCACTTGAAACAAGCTCTTCAATAAATCAATTAACAGCAGGAACTTACACTGTTTCCATAATTGATGCAGAACCATGTACAACTATAGTCACATTTAATATAACAGAAAGCTCAATTCTATTGCTAACTGGATCACAAGATAGCACAAGCTGTTCAAATTTTTGTGATGGTCAGGCCAAAGTAGAAGTTAGCGGAGGAGAATTTCCGTATAGCTACGCATGGAGTCATACAAATACTGAAACAGATAGTATCGCTGAAGATTTATGTATAGGTGATGTTACTGTAACTGTAACAGATAACATAGGGTGTTCTGAAACTCAAACAATAAGTATTAACCCTAAAATAGAGGTTGTATTTGGCATTACAGTTGTAAAATCAGACTGTAATAATATGATGTGTGATGGAACAGCAGAGGCAGTTGTTTCTGGAGGAATAGCTCCATATAATTTTAATTGGTCAGATGGTATTTCTACTACTATAAATGCGAATACAACTCAAGCTGATAGCGTGTGTACGGGGCCATTAATTTTAATAGCAACAGACCAAACAGGATGTCAAGGAAGAGATAGTGTTTTTATGTCGGCAGATACAAACGTATTACAACTTGATGTAAATGAAACACCTATTACTTGTAACGGAAATAATGATGGAGCTTTAACAGCTATTTTAACTGGTGGAACCGAGCCATATTCTTACCAATGGAATACAAGTGCTGCTGATACTTTTCCCTCAATAACAAATCTTGCTCCGGGTATTTATTCAGTAACAGTAACAGATAGCGCACTCTGCTCAGTTGACACCACTTTCATTCTAACAGAGCCTGATGTACTTCGAGCAAGTGCAAGTGTAATAAATATTAGTTGTAATGACAGTACTGATGGTATTATAAACACTCAAGTTACAGGGGGAACTGCGCCCTACAGTTATAATTGGACATCAAACGTGAGCACAGTTGATTCAGCAATAAATTTGATGGCCGGAACCTATCAAATAACAGTTACTGACGATAGAGGATGTACGGAAACAACACAAGAAACTATCACAGAGCCAAGTGAAATTAATGTAACCATAACAGCTAGTCCTACTTCATGTAATGACTCTTGTGATGGATCTGCAGTAGCAGTTGTTTCAGGAGGTACTGGTAATTTCACAAATCAATGGGATATTAATACAGGCTTTCAAACAGGCTTAATAGCTTCAGATTTATGTGCAGGAAATTATGATTTAACTACAACAGATGACAATAATTGCTCGATTACGAATATTGTTACAATTATTGAACCAATTGCCCTAACAGTAGACTTCACAACTTCTGACCTTGAATGTCACAACGATCAAAACGGATCAATAACTACAAATGTAATTGGAGGAATTGCACCCTATAACTACCAATGGAGTGTTGTTGGAGAAACAGGATCATCAATTAACAACCTTGACTCAGGAATTTATTTTGTAACCATATCAGATCAAAATAACTGCGCTCAAATATTTACAGATACTATTTTATCACCAGACTCAATAATTATAGCATTTAACACATCTGATTTACTATGCTCAAATACACCCGAAGGGTCTGCCACTGCAATTGTAACGGGAGGAACACCTAACTTCTCCTATTCATGGGATGATCCACTAAATCAAACTACACCTACAGCCAATAATTTACAGGCAGGTGTATACAATGTTGTTGTAGAAGATATAAACGGCTGTATCGCAACAAATTCTATTGAAATTTTTGAGCCTAGCCCAATGCAAGGCTCTCCGTTTAGCGACCCATCAGATTGTATAGGAACAACGGGGTCGGCCAGAGTTTTCCCTCTTTCGGGTGGAGCTCCTCCATACATACATAGTTGGAATACAGGCGCAACAAGCGTATCTCTTTCAAGTGTTCCTGGAGGTGTTATCTATACAGATACTATTAGAGATAGTAATGGATGTATTTTAGTTGTTGATGTTCCTGTCTCTGAAGCAGGCGGACCAACCAGTGCAACATTAACTGCAAATCAAATAAACTGTTTTGATAGTTGTAATGGCTCAGTAGCTGTTGCAGGTGTGCTTGGTGGATTACCTCCTTACAATTACTTATGGAATGACCCATCAGCATCTACAACATCAATGGTAACAGACTTATGTACCGACACTCTTTTGGTAATTATTGAAGATGCAAATGGTTGTGCCTACATCCCACCAAGAATAATCATTGGACAGCCAGATGAAATTGAACCAAATTTAACCGTTATTGATGAATCGTGTATTGGTGCTAGTAACGGAACAATAGCGTCAAATCCATCGGGAGGAAATGCACCTTATGAATTTATTTGGATGGATGGATCAGACAATCCTACATTAACTGATTTAACACAAGGAAATTATTCCTTAACAATTACCGATGTAAACAATTGCTCTAAACCAATTTCTACTAGCATAAATGTCTCTCCAAACCTAAATGTTTCCATAGTAAGCACAAATGTAAATTGTAACGGAGACGAAACAGGGAGCTTAGAAGCTACAGTAACAGGCGGGATTTCACCTATCGCTTATCAATGGGGAGTAAACGCAAACAATGCTACTAATAATACTGTAAATAATCTTTCTGAAGGAACTTACAATTTAACAGTTACTGATAACGCAGGATGTACGGTAGAAGAATCTGCAGTAATACAACAAAATGATGAAATAATTTCGGTAGCTACAATTACAAACACACTCTGCGGATTCAGCCAAGGTGAAGTTACCACTACGACTAGTGGTGGAACATCGCCTTACTCGTATAACTGGTTAGTTGGTGGGCAAAGTTCTTCTTCAATTAGTAGTCAACTGGCGGGCATATATCCGTTAGTTATTACAGATTTCTTGGGCTGTAGAGACACATTCGTATATGTAGTTACAAATACAAACGGCCCAACTTTAACTAAAAGCATTACAAATGTAACCTGTTTTGATGGTAATAATGGAAGTGCTACTATAGCAGCATCCGAAGGAACCCCTCCTTACTCATACAATTGGGTGCCAAATATTTCTTCAGACTCTGCAATAAGCAATGTCACTGCAGGAGAATACTATGTTGAAGTTACAGATGCAAATAACTGTTCAAGTATTGACACAGTAGTTATTTCAGAGCCATTAGAAATTACTGTTGATTTTACAAAAAGTGACCCTTTATGTAATGGATCAAGTGATGGACAAATTTTAGCCACTATATCTAACGCGATTGTTCCTGTAACCTACGCATGGGATAATGGAGATAACGTGCCGTTTATAACCGATCTAAATGCAGGAAGCTATTCTATCACAGTTCAGGATGCTAGAGGATGTCAATCTACTCAAACGATAAATTTGGTTAATCCAGAAGTAATAACAATTTCAGAAACTATTAAAGATTTAGATTGTGATAATGATGCTAGTGGACAAATTCTAGTGTCAGCAACTGGTGGAACACCAGGCTATTCGTTCGATTGGAACAATGGAACAAACGGACCAGTAATTTCAAACTTAGACTCAGGAAGTTATACTGTAATAGTAACTGATGATAATAATTGTACAACATCAGGAATGTATGTAGTTAACGAACCCAATCCAATTGAGATTAACTCAGTAATCAACAACACAAATTGTGGGTTATCATTTGGTTCAATTACTGCTACACCATCAGGTGGTGTTGGAGCATACTTATATAGTTGGTCACCAGGTGCAAGTATAACAGGTAATTTATCAAGTCTTTCAGCTGGTGTTTACCAACTAACTATTACTGATGCTAACGACTGTAGAGCAACCGAAATATTTAACATCACCAATACTGATGGGCCAATAGTATCAGTAATAAATGACACGTTAAATTGTTACCAAGGTACAAATGGAATACTTACGGCAGTGGTAAGTGGAGGATCATCGCCAACATACAGTTATGTTTGGAACGATGTGAATTTACAAAATACAGCAACTGCTAGTGGATTAACTAATGGCCTATATCAAGTAATTGTAACAGACGATAACAACTGTCCAACCATAGGAACTGCTGAAGTTGTACAACCCGAACAGCTGATAGCGGATTACACATTTGTAAATCCCGACTGTAACACGCTTTGTGATTTAGAAGCAACAATTACAACAACAGGTGGTACTGGTAACTATAATTTCATTTGGCCAGCAAATGCCGCTTCTCAAACTACGGCAACGGCTATAAATTTATGTGGAGGAAACTACATTGTTACAATAACTGACGGAAACCTCTGTGAGATACAAACCCTTATTGAACTAGTAGATACTTCTTCGCTAGATGCACAAATAGACTTTAATAATATTAGTTGTAATAATAATATGGATGGTTATGCGTCCGTAACAGCAATGGATGGTCTAGCTCCCTATTCTTTTACTTGGAGTAACTCATCATCTAATCCATTTATATCTAACCTCGATGCAGGTACATTTATAGTTACAGTAACTGACCAGCAAGGGTGTGAAGTGATCGACTCAGTAGTAATTACTCAGCCAACAGAATTAACGACAGTAACTACTTCTACCGATATTTTGTGTAGTGGTGACATTAGCGGATCCGCAAATACTATTGTAAATGGAGGCTCAGCACCATATCAATATAATTGGTCACCAAATGGCGGAACAACAAGTTCAATCAGTAATTTAGAAAACACCACCCACTATGTTACAATTACTGATAATAATGGGTGTACTACAATAGACTCAACTGAAATAACTCAACCAGAAGTATTAACCGCTACATTTGTATTAGCAGAGCCTGATTGCAATACCAGTAATGGATCTGTCGCAGCTATACCAACAGGGGGCACTGCACCTTACACATACGCTTGGAGCAATGCAGACTCTGATTCGATAGCTAATGACGTTACTGCAGGATCATACAGCTTAACTATTACAGATAACGTAGGATGTACAATAGAGTTAACGCAAAACTTAAGTAATAGCGATGGACCAGAAATAAACCTTTTAACTGAAAACGTTTCTTGTGGAAACACCAATGATGGAATGTCAACAGTAGAGGTAATCTCAGGTGATAGCCCATATACATACCTATGGAACAATAATGACAATGATTCCATTGCAAATGATTTGGTTGCTGCTATTTATACTGTAACTGTAACTGATGCGAACAACTGTCTAACAATACAGTCAGACACGATAATTAACAGCGTTGAGTTAGATATTATTTCAACAGTAAATAATATCTCTTGCAATTCAATTAATGATGGATCAATATCACTTTCAGTAAGTGGTGGAACACCTGGCTATAATTATAATTGGTCACCAACGCAACCCGATATAGCAAATATTCAAAACTTAGTTGTAGGAACGTATGATGTAACAATTTCTGATGCAGGTAGCTGTCAATCTGTAGAATCTTTTAACATTACTAAGGCTGATCCAATAAGTTTAAATGCATCCATTACAAATATTGAATGCTTTAACCAACAAACAGGAACAGTAATTGTAAATGCTACAGGCGGGGTATCTCCGTATACCTATAGCTGGTCAAATGCAGATATGGATAATGAAATTAACAACCTTGAAGCAGGTAGTTATACTGTAACAATAACTGATAATGCAAACTGTACATTTGACTCAACAATATTAATTACCAATCCTTCATCAATAGAAGCAAATTTCGCTATAAATGAGGCAAATTGTAATCAAAGTGACGGTTCTATTTCTGTTACACCTTCAGGTGGTTCGGGAAGCACATACACCTATGAATGGTTATCTGGTATAACTGCCGGAACAACAGATTCTTTAGTAGATAATGTTCCTGCGGGCTTATATGGTATAAGCATTACTGACAGCTTAAATTGTACTCAGCAATTTACCGCAGCACTTAGCAATTTAGATGGGCCAACAATAAGCTTAAGTATTGTTGATGTTACATGTATAGGCAATGCAAACGGATCGGCAAGTGTAATCGCTTCTGAAGGAACTCCACCTTACACATACGAGTGGCACAACGGTGTTTTAGTAGACTCAATTGTAAATCAAATGGCAGGTGAAATAACTATTACAACAACAGATGCAGATGGCTGTATAACTAGCCTTGTTGATAGTATAGATGAAGGTGCTGATGTAATAATAATACCTGCTATAGTAGACATCTCTTGTAACGGAAACAATAGCGGTTCAATTACCCTAGCTGTTTCTGGTGGAAGTGAGCCTTACGCATTTCAATGGGCATCCTCAACAAACATTACCGAAACACTAAATAACTTAGCTGCTGGAACATATTATTATACAGTGTCTGACGCTCAAGGCTGTAGTAAAAATGATTCCGCTACCGTTGAAAACATAACACCAGTTGAATTAACATATAATATTGATAGTATTTTCTGCTTTAACGACTTAGGGAATATTAACATTACAGTTAGTGGCGGAAACACACCTTACCAATACTCCTGGGACAACGGAAGTATTACAGAATCTCTATTAGGCGTATTAGCCGGTAGTTATAGTTTAACTGTTACTGACGCGAACAATTGTACAATTGACACAACTATAACGTTAGTACAACCAGATGAAATACTTATTTCTTATATTACAACAAACCCTACATGTAACTTAGACGATGGAGAAATTACAGCGAGTGCGACCGGTGGAGTGGGAAACTATACATATGAATGGGGTGGTGATGCAACAGGTCAAACCGGTGAATTAGCAACAGGACTTTTTGCAAATGTATACGAGTTAACTGTAACAGACGCAAATAATTGTGCTATATTAGATAGTGCCGCATTAAGCAATGTAACAGGACCAACTTTAACCCTTGACAGTTTAAGAAATGCTTCCTGCTTTGGATACACTGATGGTTATATATACCTAAATGTTTTAAGTACTGACACTCCACTAACCTACTTATGGTCGTCTGGAGAAACGACAGAAGATTTGGAAAACATTGGTGTGGGAGGATATTCCATAACTATAACAGACACATTAAATTGTAAAGCAATTGATATTTACGAAATAACAGAGCCGGATTCGTTTTTTATTACCGCAGCTATTACCAATGTTACTTGTAAAGATATATGTGATGGAACCGCTTTAGTTAATGAGACCGGGGGTACTATTCCATATCAGTATACTTGGGATGATCCATTAAATCAAACTACCCAAACCGCATCTGGACTTTGTGATGGTACCTACAACGTAATAGCTACTGACACAAATAATTGTGAAGCAACAGCACAGATTGAAATCGAAGAGCCAGATTCCTTAATTACAACTGTTGATTTAATTGCTGATGCCGTTTGTTCTCAATCAACTGAAGGTGAAATATCAGTAACAACAATTGGTGGTACAATTGAATACAATTATAATTGGACTGGCCCGGAAGGATATGCCTCAACATCAGAAGATATAATTGGTTTACTACCAGGTGAGTATAATTTAATAGTAACAGATGAAAACAACTGTACATTTAATTTAGATACTGTTGTTGGTTCACAAATTGTTGTTAGCATAGATTCATTAATAGCTACTGATACTTCGCTATGCTTAAACGAATTACCAATATCAATTAATAGTTTTGCAACAGGTATCGACTTAAGTTATGAATGGCAACTTAATGGAACTACAATATCTTCTGATTCTATATTAACCAATCAGTCTCCTCCTGTGGGTGAAAACATTTATAGTTTAGCTATAAACTTTAGCGGTTGCAATGATAATGATACCGTTCTTGTTTCGGTTGAAGATGCGCCAATTGTCGATGCAGGAATAACAAACCCAATTATTGATGGTTTGTGTAGAACAATTGGAGGAAATCCGACAGCTGCTAATGGAGTAACCTATAGTTGGACTCCAGAACTAGAAATAAACTCAACTACGATTGCTAACCCAGAAGTCTGCCCTGACGAAACAACTGTTTACACGGTTGAAGTAACTAGTGCAAATGGTTGTATTGCTTCAGACTCTGTAACAGTAATTGTATTCCCTGAAATAAGTTTTATCGAAGGTTTCACACCTAATAACGATGGAACCAATGATGTATGGGTAATACAAAACCTACAAGACTTCCCAGATGTGGTTGTAGAAATTTATAACAGATGGGGGCAGTTACTATGGCAATCGGATGTAGGGTACACAGTTCCATGGGACGGCTTATATAAAGGAAAAGAATTACCCGTAGGAACCTATTACTATATAATTGAACTTAACCGACCAGAGTTCCCAGAGCCAATTACAGGTCCTATAACAATAGTAAGATAATTAATCGCATATGAAAAAGTATAACTTAATAGCAGGAGTAGTTTGCACACTAATAAGTGTTATGTGTAATAAATCTCTACTGAGTCAACAAATGCCGCAGTATACACAGTACTTAATGAACTCATACGTAATTAACCCTGCAACTGCTGGAAGCAAACCATTTTTTGAAGGAAAAATAAACCACCGAGAGCAATGGCTGGGCATAACTGATGCACCTAGAACAAACATTATAAGTGTTAACGGCCCTATTGGCGAAAATATGGGAGTTGGAGGTTATGTATTTAGTGATATAAGCGGCCCTACAAGACAGTTGGGTGTAAGTGGATCATTTGCGTATCACTTAAAACTGAATTCTGACATCACCTTATCGATGGCTATGTACGGATCATTATTGCAATTCGTAATTGATGGATCAAAAATTAGCAATGTTACAACTAATGACCCTGTCTTAAGCGCGGGCCTACAATCCTCTATTATTCCTGATGCAGGAGTATCAGGTTACCTATACACGGAAAAATATTTTGTTGGCGTATCATTAGCTCAGTTAACTCACACAAGAATAAAGTATAAAGAAATTAATGATAAAACAAGCGGAAGATTAACCGGACATTACTATTTAATGGGAGGATATAATTATCAGATTAATGATGATTTTTTGCTACAGCCTACCCTATTACTTAAATACGTAAATCCGGTACCCGTGCAAGCAGAAATAATGGCTATGTGCACTTACAAAGAAAAGGTTTCAGCTGCGCTTTCATACAGAACTGGAGATGCATTAGGATTAAACTTAGGTTATACATTTGCAAATCATTTAGCCATTGGTTACTCTTATGATGTGCTAGTTTCAAACATCGGAAACTATAGTTCCGGTTCACATGAAGTAATGTTGAGCGTGAGGTTTAAAGAGCGTTCAATAGATTAATTTTAAAAAATTCTATGCTTGCATTTTCCAACGCAAAAATTAACTTAGGATTAAACATCTTAAATAAGCGAGCGGACGGCTATCATAACATAGAGAGTATATTTATTCCAGTTAATCTTTATGATGTTGTTGAGATTATTCAAAGTAAAAAAACAACAGTAACTAATTACGGAAAAAAAATTAATGGACCATGCGAAGAAAATCTATGCTATAAAGCATGGGAACTCATGCATGAAAAATATGATGTTAAGCCAATAAACATTCATATTCTAAAGCGAATACCTATGGGTGCTGGTCTGGGGGGAGGATCATCAAATGCAGCATTTACAATCATGTTGATTAACGACCTTTTTAACCTGAATTTAAGTATTGATACTTTAAAAAGTTTATCACACAAAATTGGAAGCGACTGTTCTTTTTTCATTGAAAACAAACCTAAACTTGTTAAAGAAACAGGAAATATTTTGGAGGATATAAACCTTGAGTTAGCTGCATATAAAATTGCTATAGTAAATCCCAAAATACATATCTCTACTATTGAAGCTTATAAAAACTGTATCCCTAAGTTATCTTCTAACAACCTAAAAGAAGTAATTAAGCTTCCCGTTGAGGATTGGGAAGGTAAAATAAATAATGACTTTGAAAATTGGGCTTTTGAAACCTATCCATCAATAAAAGAAACCAAAGAAAAACTATACAGCTTAGGTGCCGTATTTGCATCTATGACAGGAAGCGGATCTACTGTAATTGGTTTGTTTAAAAAGAACCAGTCAATTGATTTACAAAAGACATTCCTTAACTACGAAACGTTTCTAGTTTAAGCCTATTTTTGCGCTTTTGTGTACAAGAGGTAAGCAATAAATGAGAAAGCAATGTTTGGTATCCAAACTGCAATAGCAGGATCTAAACCTGCATTAGTTGCCATAACCGTTGTGGTTTTTATAAAAATAATATAAATCAAACATATAAATATTCCTGTAGCAAGGTGTAGGCCAATACCTCCCCTAACCTTTTTACTAGCGATAACTACACCAATAAGGGTAAGTATATATGTTGAAAAAGGATATGAAGTACGCTGATGTTTTTCTAACTCATAAAATATTATATCATCAGAACCCTTTTCTTTTTCCTCCTCAATAAACTTAGATAGCTCGGTATAATTCATTGTAGAAACAATACTTGTTCTCTTCTTAAACTCATCAGGAGTAAAAGCTAATGTAGTATCTTTTTGCCAACCTCCTACCAAGCGTTCGTTTTTACCATCAATAAAACGCTCTTGGTAGTTTCGTAAAACCCATTTGGTTTTTGTAGTATCCCACAAAAAAGTTTTTGCATTTAACTTATATATTAGTTGATTACCATCGTATCCTTCCATAGAAAATTTAAAACCCATGTTTGTAGAGGCATTAAAGCTTTCAAAATAGACCCGCTCTGTGGGACTTAAAGTAAGATGCGTGTTTCTATCTGCATAATGAAACTTATTCCGTATATACACCTCCTCAAAATTTAAACGGGCCTTGTTAGCCTTTGGTATTACCCAATGATTCATGTACAAAGCCCCTGCAGTAAGTAAAGTAGCAGCAATAAAATAAGGATATAATAACCTATTAAAACTAACTCCACCAGTTAAAATAGCTACAATCTCTGTATCAGAAGCTAGCTTGGAAGTGAAAAAGATAACCGCAATGAAAATAATTAAACCACTAAATAGATTACTATAGTAAAAAATGAAGTTTAAATAGTACTCAAAAATTATAGCGTAAATGGGTGCGTCACGGCTAACAAAATCATCAATTCGTTCAGAAACATCAAATATTACAGCTAATGCCATAATAACTGCCAAAATAAAAAAAGTTGTCGCTAAAAACTTTTTAATTATGTAAACATCTAGCTTCTTTAACACGTAGTAAATATATAATATTAAAATAGTTGTTTATAAAACGATTAACCATACTTAACGTATTAAACTATAAGCGTTGCGCCAACTGTACAACCATTTTTCTTTTCCAAGTGCTAAAAGTACCTGCATTAATTTGTTCTCTAGCTTCTTTAACTAGCCATAAATAAAATCCCAAATTATGTATTGATGCAATTTGACCAGCCAATCTTTCTTTGACAGTAAACAAATGTCTTAAATAAGCTTTTGAGTACTCTGTATCAACATATGTATTCGCTTGCTCATCTAATACAGAGAAATCATCCTCCCACTTCTTATTTTTAATATTAATTATTCCTTTTGAAGTAAACAACTGTCCGTTCCGAGCATTTCTAGTAGGCATAACACAATCAAACATATCAACACCTAACGCTATATTCTCTAAAATATTTACTGGTGTTCCAACTCCCATTAGGTAACGAGGTTTATCTTTCGGGAGGATGTCACAAACAATTTCTGTCATTTCATACATCATCTCAGCAGGTTCGCCTACAGATAATCCTCCAATAGCATTCCCTTCTCTACCGCAAGACGCTATAAACTCTGCAGATTGCATTCTCAAGTCTTTGTAAACACTACCCTGAACTATTGGAAATAATTTCTGGTGATGCCCGTATAAAGGCTCTGTTTCATCAATTCGCTTAATACAACGTTTTAACCACCTATGAGTCATTTCCATACTAGGTTTAGCATATTCGTAAGTGCAGGGATAAGGAGTACATTCATCAAATGCCATTATAATATCTGCCCCAATACTCCTTTGAATATCCATTACGTTTTCAGGGTTGAATATATGTTTAGAACCATCAATATGAGAAGAAAATTGGACACCGGTTTCTTTAATTTTTCGCATTTGAGCTAATGAATACACCTGGTATCCTCCACTATCAGTTAAAATTGGCCTATCCCAATTAATAAATTTATGTAAGCCTCCGGCTTTTTCTAAAATTGGAGTACCTGGTCTTAAATAAAGATGATATGTATTTCCCAAAATAATTTGAGCATTTATATCTTCTTTTAACTCTCTTTGATGCACGGCCTTTACTGTACCAATAGTACCTACAGGCATAAATATGGGCGTTTGAATATCGCCATGATCAGTTTTTAAAGTTCCTGTTCTTGCCTTTGAACCGGAATCAGTGGTTTCAATTTTAAATGACATAATACAAATATAGCACTCCGTAAGCCAATTATATAACACTATATCTCGTAGCCGAAAAATTTGACTAGCAATACACCTTTGCTTTTTATATATTTGCAATCCGCTTTAAAAAAGTACGATATGTTAAATGTTGTTTTATTTGGTCCTCCAGGTGCTGGAAAAGGTACTCAATCAGAAAAATTATTGAATAAGTATGAATTGGTACACCTATCTACAGGAGACATTTTTAGGTTTAACATAAAAAACAATACCGAACTAGGTCAACTTGCTAAAACATATATGGATGATGGGAAACTAGTACCAGATGAAGTAACCATAAAAATGTTAGAAGCTGAAGTAAATAAATACAACAACCCTAACGGTTTTATTTTTGATGGATTTCCGAGAACAATAGATCAAGCAAAAGCGTTAGACACTTTTTTAGAGAAATTAAACAGTGAAATTGGTGTAATGCTGGCTCTTGATGTTCCTGAAGAGGAATTAAAATCTAGATTAAAACAAAGAGCATTAACATCAGGAAGACCTGACGATGCTAATGATGACGTTATTCAAAACCGAATAAACATTTACAAAAACGAGACTTTACCCTTAAAAGACTATTATTCTAACCAAAACAAATACACCGAAGTATATGGTATTGGGACGGTTGAGGAAGTGTTTTTCAGACTCTGTGAAGCACTAGACGGAATAAAAGTATAAAACCAACACAATGGCTTCACCGAACTTTATTGACTATGTTAAACTTTTTCTAAAGTCCGGAAGAGGAGGCGCAGGTTCTGCTCATTTTCACAGAGATAGACTAACCTCAAAAGGCGGGCCTGATGGTGGTGATGGTGGAAGAGGTGGTCATATAATTATAAAAGGGAACAAGCAATTGTGGACCTTATTACACCTGAAGTATAGAAAACATATAAAGGCAAAAAGCGGAAATTACGGAACCGGAGGCGGAAGAACAGGCGCGGATGGAGATGATGAAATAATTGAAGTACCATTAGGAACAATAGCCAGAGATGCCGAAACAGGGGTACAAGAATGTGAAATTACTGAAGACGGGCAGGAATTTATTCTTATTCCGGGAGGAAGAGGCGGCCTTGGTAACACACACTTTAAATCATCAACAAGACAAACTCCAGAATACGCTCAACCAGGTGAAGATCACCAAGAAGGATGGAAAGTACTTGAACTTAAAGTATTGGCCGATGTAGGTTTAGTTGGATTTCCTAATGCAGGTAAATCTACTCTACTATCTGTAGTAAGTGCAGCAAAACCAGAAATAGCAAATTACCCGTTCACTACACTTGTTCCTAACTTAGGAGTTGTACCTCATAATGATGGATACCGATCTTTTGTAATGGCAGATATACCTGGGATAATTGAGGGTGCCAATGAAGGAAAAGGATTAGGGCATCGTTTTTTAAGACACATAGAAAGAAACTCTATTTTACTCTTTGTAATTTCATGTGATACAAATAGCATTTTAGATGAATATAACATCCTAGTAAAAGAACTTGAATTGTATAACAAAGAGCTACTTCACAAAGAAAGACTTATTGCTATAACAAAAGCAGATTTACTAGATGAAGAACTCGAACAGGCTTTAAAGGATGAATTACCAAAAGATATGAAAACAATTTTTATATCATCCTTCACAAAAAAAGGAATTCCACAATTAAAAAACATGATTTGGGATAGCTTAAATTAAGACTAAGAATCAGAGGCTAAATAAAGTGATCAAAATTGTTTTCCTTACCACCCAACTACCCTATCCGCCCACAAGCGGGGGCGTGATTAAGAGTTTTAAACTAGTAGAATACTTGAGTAGAGAAACAGAACTAACGCTGGTTTCACTTTTAAAAAATGATGATAATAGAAACATTCAAGAGTTTGAAAATCGCGTAACCCTTAAAAAAGGACATTACTTTAACTGCCAAAAAGAGAGAAATACTATAAACTTACTTACTAGTTATTTAACTAGTAAAACGCTAAATGAATACAGAAATTACTGTGCTCAGATAAAAGAAAACATAGTAAATCTCTGCAAACAAGCTGATGTGATAATAATTGATCACTATGAAATGTATCAATACATATCTAGTGCTCATACCAGCAAAAAAATATTACACCAACATAATGCCGAATATGTATTATGGGAAAGAATGGCTGCAATTGAGCCCAATATTCTAAAAAAAACATTGCTTAAACTTGAGAGTAATAGAATTAAAAAAAAGGAAAAGCAATACTGCCAACTAAGTGATTTAGTACTTGCAGCGCCAAATGACATTAAAAAACTAAAAGCCATTACTGATAATAAAGGCTGTTTTAAATCAACGTATCACCTTGGTGATGACGCACTCTTAAACAAACGTGATATAGAATTTAGCACCACCAAAAAACAGATTTTATATGTTGGCACACTAAGCTGGGAAGCTAATATAAATGGCTTAATCTGGTTCTTAAAAAAATGCTGGCCAATAATTATCAGTAAGCAACCCGAAATTACATTTAAAATAGCTGGAAAAAACCCTGACAACCGAATTACAGAACGGGTTAATAATTTAAAAAACGTTCAATTAACTGGGTTTATTAAAGATTTAGAACCGCTGTTTCAAGAATCAAGAATTTGTATTGCTCCGCTAAAATTTGGGAGTGGAATTAAAGTAAAGGTTTTAAATGCCTTATACCGGGGCATACCCATGGTTACAACTTCTATAGGAGTAGAAGGTATTGAAGGATTAACAGAAAACCATATTTCAATAGCGGATGACTCTCACTTATTTGCAACCGAATGTCTGAATTTATTATCAAATAAAAAACATTGGAACGCTTTACAAAAAAACTCAAGAAGCCTAGCTAAAGAAAAATACACATGGAAATTTTGGCTGAACAAGCATCTTGCAGAAATAAATGAGCTTGTTAGTAAAAACAATAATTAACTACACTACATAACATCTTTTAAAATAAAACTTATCTTATTCCCGTTAACGTATTAAAGTGAATAACTTTTTATTAGAGTAACACTATTTATTAATCTTAATATTACTTTTAGCACAAGCACAATTAAGCATATGTTAATTAATACATTTTTTTTACAAGTTCCCATGCCTATTGATTCACTATCAACTAGCGCTTCAGAAGTAATTCAAGGAGAGAAAACAATTTCTATTATTAGTCTTTTGTCAGATACAGGCACATTATTAATAGTTATTCCACTGCTAATTATGTCTATAGTTGGCATGTACATTTTCTTTGAACGTTTTTTTGCATTAGGGCAAGCAGGTAAAGTACCAGAAAATTTTATGAATCAAATTCGTGAATACGTAAAAGACGGAAAATTAGATGCCGCTCGGGCATTATGTAAAACTAAAAAAACACCATTTGCAAAAATGATTGAAAAAGGTATCATGCGTATTGGTAAGCCTTTATCAGATATAAAAACCGAGATTGAAAATGTAGGACAAATTGAATTAAACGCCATGGAGAGAAGTTTTCCGATACTAGCAACAATATCTGGTGCGGCTCCAATGTTAGGTTTTTTAGGTACCGTTTTAGGAATGATGGTTACCTTTCATGAAATGAAAATAGCAGGCCAGGCCGTTAAGGTAGATCAACTTTCGGGTGGTATTATGCAAGCACTTGTAACTACAGTAGCTGGTTTAATAGTGGGTATTATTGCATTTTTATCCTACAATATACTTTCTAACAGATCGCAAAAAATTGCTCATAAAATGGATGCAGTTACTTTAGATTTTATGGACATCCTTCAAGAACCAGCATAAATGGCTATAAAAAGTTCAAATAAAGTAAGTGTTGAGTTTAACATGGCATCATTAACTGATATTGTGTTTCTGTTGCTCATATTTTTCATTGTATTATCTACACTTATAAATCCTCATGGTGAGTTGGTTAATCTACCTAATAGTGACAATCGCACCTCTGAAAAACCAACGGTATCAATTACCATTAAAAAAGACTTAACCTATTATGTAGGATCAAAAAAAATAAATCCTGAAATAGTTGAGGAAGAGCTTATTGCTAAATTTGCAAATCAAACAAAAAAACAAGCCATCTTGTATGTAGATGAGTCGGTACCAACTGGTTTTACAATTAACTTATTTGCTATTGCTCGTAAAAACGGAATTGATGTTGTTATTGCAACTGAGCCAGATTAAGGCCTATGAGACAAGCCGAAAAGAAAAATAAAAGTACTTCCGTAATACTTACATTAGCAATTCATGCTCTATTGTTTGTATTATTTTTATTTTTTGGGTTTACAGCTCCAGATCCTCCAATAGAAGAAGAAGGCAGCCCCTTAACTATTCGATTAGGATTAACTGAAGTTGGTAGTGGCAATACCTTTGATAACCCTGCGCCAAACCCTCAGCCCGTGGTAAAGCCTACCCAACCAGTTGTAGCACAAGAAATTTTAACAGATAATTCTACCCCTCAAATTAAAGCACCAACAAACAAAGTAAAACAAAAACAAGAACCCAAAAAACCTACACAAGAAGAACTTGACAGAATTAAAAGAGAACAAGAAGAAGCTATAATAAAGAAGCATTACGAACAAATGTGGGCTAAAAATAGCTCTAAAAACACCGATGCAGGAAAAGAAAGTGGTGGAGGCAATAGCAGCAAACCAGGAACACAGGGCAGGTCGGACGGCACTAAAAATGGAGGTAATATTGGAGGATCATTACCCGGTGGGGGTTCGTACAAATTAAGAGGAAGAGCAATTGAATCTATCCCTAAAATAAATGATAGCTCACAAGATGAAGGTAAGGTTGTAGTAGATATTAGAGTAAACAGAGCAGGTAAAGTAATTAGAGCAATACCCGGAGGTAGAGGATCAACAACCAACAGTAGTATATTATTTAAAAAAGCGCAAGAAGCTGCATACGATGCTAAATTTAGTGCCAACCCAGACTCTCCTGAAGAACAAGTAGGCTCCATGACCTTCATTTTTGTGTTAGGAAGATAATACATACATTTACCCAAATTTTCAATATTTAGTTATGAAAAAATTATGTTTTTTAATCTTTGGATGCTTAGCAATGAGTACAAATAATTTTGCTCAAAGCAACCAAAGAGATACTGAATCAACTGAAAAATTTAAACAACAAATTGGTTTAGCAGCAGGCTTCACAACTGGCTATGGCTTTTCTTACCGTTATTGGCCAGGAAAGTTAGGTGTTCAAATAACTACATTACCTAAGTTTGAAGAAGGCAGGGCTGATGTCAACATTGGTTTTACACCACTAATTGAGCTAAAAGAGGTTAAATTAAATGGCTACTATGTTGGTAAATGGTACTTATATGCTTCTGCTAATTATATGCTAGACGAAACAGGTTCTCGATGGAATGAGTTGACCCAAGAAAGCGAATCTTATAAATACGAAGCAATAAATGCGGGAGCTGGAGTTGGTTTTGATATTTATGTTGGTAATAGAATAGGCTTTAATGGAATGGCTGGCTATGGCTTTTACGAAATAAACAAATCTATCACTACCGATTTAACCGCTGAAATCGGTATATACTACAAATGGTAAAGTTATTTTTCAATTAATTAAAACAAAGCCCAGGTTCCCTGGGCTTTGTCGTTTATAAATACGACACAACATGCTAAATGAACAAGCACAAAAGATAATTAGAGACATGACATCACCCCTAAAGTTTAGGTTAGGTATGTTAGCTAAGTTACCCAGCGTATATTTCTGGAAAATTAAAATGACAGAAGTAAACGAAGAAGTGTGCAGTGTAAAAATTCCGTTTACATGGCGAACACAAAACCCTTTTAAATCTATTTATT
The DNA here is from genome assembly GCA_020628935.1 of Flavobacteriales bacterium. Classification (GTDB taxonomy): domain Bacteria; phylum Bacteroidota; class Bacteroidia; order Flavobacteriales_G; family JALEGO01; genus JAHDEG01. The sequence continues at coordinate 180,997 of JAHDEG010000003.1, read as the reverse complement.
TTGCTGCTCTTGCTGGTGCAGCAGAGCTATCTACTGGCATACCCGGCTTAATAGCAACAGCAGGCAGAGGCAAATGGTCAATGCTAGTGGTTGATTTTAGAGCAGAATTTTCAAAAAAAGCAAATACAGATATTATTTTCACTTGTAATCAAGTAAAAGAACTCTTTACGCTTATAAATACATTAGAGCAAACGAATAAACCAGGAACTATTGAGCTTGTATCAACAGGAAAAGATACAAATGGTGATGAAGTAGCCAAAATATTTGTTACCTGGTCGTTTAAGAAAAAATCATAAATATAAAATGAACTTCACTGGCTTTAACGAATGCATTACGTTTTTATATGCGCAGTTACCAATGTTTCAAAACCAAGGTAAAAAAGCGTATAAACCCGGCTTAGACCGTGTTATTCAATTATGTGAGACACTAAATAATCCTCACAAAAAAATTAAAACTATTCATCTTGCGGGCACCAACGGTAAAGGTTCATGCTCCCATATGTTGGCTTCTATTTTACAAGAACAAGGCTTGAAAGTAGGCCTTTATACCTCACCACATTTAGTTCACTTTAATGAACGCATAAAAATAAATGGTCAAGCAATTTCTGAAGCAAAAATTCTTGAATTCGTAAATAAAATAAGGCCAAGTATTGAACAAATAAAACCTTCTTTCTTTGAAATTACAGCTGCCATGGCATTCTACTATTTCGAACAAGAAAAGGTAGATGTTGCAATTATAGAAACGGGCCTAGGAGGAAGACTCGACTCAACAAACATCATAACTCCTATATTAAGTATTATAACAAATATAAGCTATGATCATACAGATATACTAGGAAACACACTTACCAAAATAGCTATTGAAAAAGCGGGTATTATTAAACCCGGCATCCCTGTATGTATAGGCGAATATACAAGCGAAACCAAGCCTGTTTTTATTAAAAAGGCAGCGGAGCGTAATGCCGAAATAACATTTTGCAAGCCTAATATCCACCATAAATTTGAATGTGATTTAAAAGGAAGCTATCAGCAAAAAAACATAAACACGGTAACTACTGCAGTTAAAATACTGACTGAAAAATCCTTTAAAATATCAAGCGATACAATAAAAAAAGGATTATCTAACGTAATTAAAAACACAGGCCTACAGGGCCGCTGGCAAATACTTCAAAACAAACCAAAGGTAATATGTGATACAGCCCATAATGAATCGGGGGTTAACTTTACAATGAATCAACTATTAACTACCCCACACGAAAACTTACATATAGTTTGGGGGATGGTTTCTGATAAAGACAGTTCAAAAATATTACAACTACTACCCAAAAATGCGATTTACTATTTTTGTAAGCCAAATGTACCAAGAGGTAAAAACGCTGAATCACTCTATACCGAAGCCAAAAACTACAGCTTACAAGGAAACAAACATAGCTCTGTTAAACACGCTATTGAACAAGCTTTATTAAATAGCAAACCAAAAGACGTTATTTACATAGGAGGTAGTACATTTATAGTAGCCGATGCTTTGTCTAGTAAACTCTTTTAAAACAAAAACTATAATTACCATAGTTTTAATGGTGCTGTGCTTATACTCACAAGCACAAAAAGCTGACACTGTAAATTATGCTAAAAGAAAAAAAATAATCTACACCTCATACACCACAGGTTTTATTGGTTTTACTGCTGGTTTATATACGTTATGGTATAAAGATTATCCTCTTACATCATTTCATTTTTTTAACGATAATAATCAATGGCTACAAATGGATAAAGTTGGTCATGCAACTACCGCATATTACCTAAGTAAAACATTTGACCATGTTGCACAATGGGGAGGGTTAAGTAAAAAACAATCCATTATTCAAAGCAGTATTGGGTCGCTTTTATTTTTATCTTCCATTGAAACACTAGATGGATTTTCTCCTGACTGGGGAGCATCATACGGAGACATTATAAGTAATTTTGCAGGTGTTGGTTTATATGCAATACAAAAACAAGTTTGGGAGGATCAACGTATAAAACTAAAATTTTCTAGCTCATATTCACCTTATGCCAAATATCGCCCAAACCTCTTAGGGAGTTCACCCATTGAAAGAGCTTTAAAAGACTATAATGGTCAAACATATTGGCTCTCAGCAGGTATACAAGAGTTTACTAACATTAAAAAAATACCTAAGTGGTTAAATATTTCTGTAGGATATGGCGCTAGTGGCATGACCGGGGGTAGCAAAAATCCATCCTTCGATAATAACAACAACCCACTACCCTACTTTGAAAGAAATAGAGAGTATTATTTAAGCTTTGATATCGACTTAGAAGACATCCCCACAAAAAACAAAGCCTTAAAAATTATTTTAGGCACCCTAAATTTCATTAAAATTCCTGCACCAACATTACAAATAAATCAAAATGGCAAAGCAACATTTAAGCCATTCTATTTTTAGTCAAAAAATCTAAAAATTGCATTCTTTGTCATTGCCAATCAAATTAGTACTTTCGTAAGGCTTCACCCATTAAATATGACACTAATTAAATCTTTTTTACTCTTTATTTCATTAGCTTTTTTTTGCATAAAAGCTATTTCTCAAACGACTACACAACCAGAAACAGATGCAGCCGAAGCTAAAGATGATTTTGTATACGGAGATTGGATAGGAGCTATTAAAGAATATGAGGCACTCGTTAAAGTAGAACCTAATAATCCACTTTATAATTACCGTTTAGGCATTAGCTACTTACAAACCTATATAGATTACTCAAAGGCTATCAAGCACTTAGATGCCGCTATAAAAAACGGAAGCAACGAAAAAGACGCGCATTTTATGCTAGCCAAGGCATATCATTTAGATGAAAAGTTTGATAAAGCAATTGTAGAATATAAAAAAGCAGACGAAGGCTCTTCTGAAGCCGATCTTAAGGCAAGAGCCAAGTTGTACATTCAAATGTGCGAGACCGCAAAAAAAATGGTGAAATACCCTGTTAAAAACATACGTTTTGTAAATCTTGGGGAGGATATTAACTCAGATGCACCAGACTTCACCCCCTATATGAGTGAAAACCAATCTGAACTATATTTCACCTCCAAAAGAAGCAAAAACAACCAAGGTTATTTAGCATGGGATGGCTTGTATACCGAAGATATTTACATTGTTAAAGATAAAAATGGAGAATGGTCTAAAGCCCGTTCTTTGGGAGGAGCTGTAGGTACATCACATGACGATGAAGTAACAGGACTTAGTGTAGATGCAAGCACTATCTTCATAGATTTTTTCGATTTTGAGACAGAAGATGAAGTACTCGCTGCCGAGAAAAAAGGAAAGCAATTCTCAAAACCATATCACCTCAATGAAAACATTAATGTAAGTGGTGCCAAACAAGTTTCAGCATGTATTGATCCAAAAACAAACATGCTTTATTTTGCATCTAACAAAGAAGGCGGGAAAGGTGGTTATGACATTTATTCATCAAAACAATTGCCAACAGGTGAATGGGGAATTCCTATTGCTGTTGAAGAATTAAACACTAAGTGGGATGACGCATTTCCACACATGCTCTCAGACGGAAAAACAATGTACTTTGCCTCTGAAGGCCACGGAAGCATGGGAGGTTATGATGTTTTTACATGCATAAAAAATGAAGAAACAGGCAAATTTGAATCCATTAAAAACGTAGGCTACCCATTAAACACAGCAGACAACAATTACCATATCGCATTCGATAAAACCGGAAGGTATGGTTACCTATCCACTCACATAAAAGAAGATAGCTTTGGAGATTTAGATATTTACGAAGTTGTTTTTGAGGATGTAGAAGATCGTATTTCAACATTTGTTGGTTCAATGTATGAGAACATTCCAATTGATTATAAAGAGTATGAGAAGTTCATTATTTTACAAAAAGGAGATCTGAAAAAACGATTTACATACGATTACCTACCCGATACAGTAAGTGAATGGAAAGTAATTGAGCAAATAAAGAAAGAAAAAAGACCTGGCTTTAAATATAATGCAATACTCACATTTGAAAAAGATGGAGAGCTTAAGAGATTTTCTGCCAAAAAAGTCCCACCAAACATAAACGAATATGTGTTTAAGGATATTGAAATAAAAATAATGCCAGATAAAAATAGCAAAACCAAACCAGCCAAAGGCCCGGAGTTTTATAAAAGCAAAATTACAGATGCCTCTATATTAGTTTACAATAAGGAAGGAAACAAAAAATTAGGAGAGTTTGTAGCAAACAGCAAAAACCAAAGGTTCGTTATAGCCCTACCTGTTGGAGAGTATAAGATTGAAATTGAATCTGAAGGATATAAGCCCTATAGTAGTACTTTTAAAGTACCAGGTAAAAGTTCATTTAAACCGCTATCAAAAAAAAGTTTTGAACTCACCCCTAACAAACCAAAAGAACCCGTATCTTATCGGGATCTTGAAAATAAAGATAAGGACTAACTTATGGTAGCATTATTAAATAAAATAAAACATATTGTTAACGTACTAATCCTTATAGTAATATTTACCGGTAATTGTAACTCTCAAGAGTCAACGCCTCAAGACACCGCTTCTTTTAAAAATACATTCATTGGTGTGCCCCTAGCTTTTTACACTCCTCAAACCAAGTGGGGCATAGGTTTAGCCGGTACCTATCTATTTAGATTTAAAGAGCAAACAATTAAAGACAGGCCTTCTCAAATTCAATTTATAGCATCTGTTACTCAAAAAAAACAAGTCTTAATATTTATGCCTTTTCAAATTTTTTGGGATGATAACAAAAATAATTTTAATGGAGAATTAGGGTACTACCTATATAATTTTCCTTTTTTTGGGGTTGGTATTGACTCAAAACCTAAAGATGAAGAAAGTTATGATGTAAATTTCCCGAGATTAAGGCTAAACATGACAAGGGAGGTCAGACCTTCGTTATATATTGGTGGAAGACTAGCAATTGATGGAATGAAAATTAAAAACATTGAAGATGGCGGTATTCTAGAATCAAGCAAACTGGTCGGAAGCCCAAGTGGTGGCACAATAGTTGGTATTGGTCCAGAATTTATTTTTGACAACAGAGAGAATATTTTTTGGCCTACAAGTGCTACACTAGTAGAGTTAAATCATGTAATTTTTAATCATGCAATTGGCAGCAGTTTTAATTACGGAAGATCTAAACTAGAGGTGAGTCAGTATTTTCAATTTAAGTGGAAACACGTTTTGGCCTTGAATTCAAGAATTGAAACCACAACAGGAAGCGCACCATTTTTTAACTTATCAACCTTGGGAGGCGCAAAAAGGCTTAGGGGTTATATAGGAGAGCGATTTATTGATAACAATACATTTCTTGCTCAATTTGAATACAGAGCTAGAATTTACAAATCGTTTGGCGCAACTCTATTTGGCGGCATTGGAACGGCTAGTGGCGATTTAAATAGCTTATTTACCAACAAATATGTATCAGCAGCCGGCCTTGGTCTAAGATATATGGTAGATAAGGAAAAGAAAGTAAATATAAGAGTGGATTGGGGAGTGACACCAGAAGGATCTAACTTTTATATTACAATTGGGGAGGCATTTTAAGTAGGCGATATTTACTACAACAAATTTCTTGAAAATATGAGTTCAACAATACACGTTTCACGTAAAGCAGGTACTGCGCCAGGCTCTTTAATACATATAGGAAGCAGGCACTCTAAAAAAGTAAACAGCACGCAGTTTGTATACGATGAAGTAAGCTTTACAGAAAAAAGCGTTGACATAAAAAATGATATTATAGAGCCCATAATCAACAAAAATTTGTGGCTAAATATTGATGGACTACATGACATTAAAGCAATCGAACATATCGGAAAAGCATTTAACATACATGCGCTTTTTTTAGAAGACATCTTAAACACCACTCAGAGACCAAAAGTAGATGTATTCGGCACCTCAATGCTTTTCACTTTAAAAATGCTAGGTATAGACAGTACAGGTACATCAATAGTTCAAGAACAGGTTAGCTTTATATTAGGAGAAAATTATCTAATCTCTTTCCAAGAAAGAACCGGAGATTTATTTGAACCTATTAGGCAAAGAATTAGGCTTTCACAGGGCAGAGTAAGAAGTAAAAATTGCGATTACCTAATGTTTTGCTTAATTGATGCTATAATTGATAATTACTATTTAGTAATAGAGCACTTATCAAACCAAATGGAAAAACTCGAAGAAGATGTTTTAAAACACAATGAAGATAATATACTAAATCATATTTTAGAAATTAAAAAAGCCTTAATTTCTTTACGAAGATCAGTATATCCCGTACGAGAAGCATTATTAAAAACCATGAAATCAGAGAGTGATGTACTAATAAATGTAGACACACTCAAGTACTTCAGAGATGCTTATGATAGCACAATTCATGTGATTGAAAGTGTAGAATCTCAAAGAGACTTACTTTCAGGTATAAAAGACTTGCACTCTTCTGAGGTAAGCAACAAAATGAATAATATAATGAAAGTTTTAACAATAGTTTCCACCATATTTATTCCCATAACTTTTTTAGCAGGAATTTACGGAATGAATTTTGAAAAAATGCCAGAGCTTACATGGAGGTGGTCTTACCCAATTTTTTGGTTACTAATAGTTGCAATATCAAGCTCTATGATTTTCTTTTTTAAAAAGAAAAAATGGTTGTAGCCAAGCATTATTTGCTAGGCTACAAACCTATTTTATTTAGAACTAAGTACTTTCAAGTGTTCAGAAAGTTTTTCTCCTCCACCAATTCCAAAATCTAACGTTCTTATCGGGAATGGTATACTAATATCGTTCTCTCTAAATACGGTAGTTATTTTTCTAATTGCCTGGCTACGCAAACTCAAAAAATGTGCCTGCTGGCCTTTAGGTAACCAAAATCGTACTGTTAAATTAATAGAGCTACCGCCAAAATCAGTGTAAAAAACTTCAATGCCGCGATCTTTATCAATGTCATCTAACTTAATTAAAGATGTTTCCAAAACATCAATAACCTTCTCTAAATTGTCAGCATAAGACACGCCTACAGGTATGTCAACCCTTCTGCTAGCAGTATGTGAAAAGTTTTTAACCACACCTTGAAAAACATCCTTATTAGGTACCAACACCAATTGTCCGTCAAAGGTTTGGATATTTGTGGTTCTCAAACTCACCTGCTGAACAATTCCTTGGTGACCTTCAACCTCAATATGATCACCAATTTTTATAGGTTTTTTTAGAATCATAATAACTCCAGCAATTAAGTTGGTTGCCATATCTTGAAAAGCAAAACCTAACGCTAAACCAACTATACCTGCTCCAGCTAAAAATGATGTAACTGTCTTCTCTAGATTTAAAATATTCAAAGCTACAAGCAAGCCTGCAATAATTACAGCCAGATAGGCTCCATTTGAGGTAAACTTACGTATATAATAGTCTTCTGAGACTCTGGATATTAAATTCTGAACTACCTTTTTAACAAGCTTGGCTGCCAAAAAGAATAAAAATAACACCACAACCGCGACTGCAAAATTAGGCAACAGTATTATAATTTGCTCGTACCACTGTGTAAGTTTATCTGTAATTAATTCATAAGGTTTTGTCAGGTCCATAGGTGATCATTTTTTAATAGATTCAATAAAATTGTTTATTCGTAACTCAAATTATGTCGTTATTAATAATTTGTTAATTACAAACTTACTATTAATACAAAGCATTATCAACAACTATTAATACAATGTTTTTAGAATACAATAAAAAAGAGTTAATTTGACAATTCTTTTAAAAAAACTGGTGTGGGTAAAAAAGTAATTGGTAGATACGATAAAATTGATTTACCTAACCTAAATATTTATAATCTTGACGTCAAAATTGATACAGGCGCTTATACCTCATCAATACATTGTGAAAGCATCTTGGAAAAAACCATAAACGGCAGGCCTGCTATTGTCGTTCAATTTTTAGATTCCACATACGAGGCTTACCACAAAGAAGAAATAACTATTTACGAATATGATACCAAAGTTGTAAAGAATTCTTTCGGGCATTCTGAAGCTCGATATTTAATTAATACAAAATTTGTAATTTTTGGAGATGAGTTTTTTTCAAAACTTACCTTAACTACAAGAGATAATATGAAATTCCCTGCTTTATTAGGGAGAAAACTTCTGAACAATAGATATATTGTTGATACTACATTAAAAAACCTATCCTTCACACATAAAACCACTTTCTTATGAAAATCGCAATATTATCTCGAAATCAGAATTTATACTCCACCAAAAGACTTGTTGAAGAAGCAACCAAAAAAGGTCATGAAATTCACATAATAGATCACCTAAAATGTAGCTTAGAAATTGAAAAGAAAAACCCCAAGGTTTATTACCAAGGAAAATACTTATCAGGTTATGATGCTGTAATACCAAGAATAGGAGCGTCTGTAACTTTCTTTGGTACAGCAGTAGTTAGACAGTTTGAAATGATGAAAATTTTCTCTACAACCGAGTCTCAAGCCCTAGTAAGATCAAGAGATAAATTAAGAAGTCTTCAAATTCTTTCACGAGCAGGTGTTGGAATGCCAAAAACTATTTTTACAAATTACTCTAAAGATGTAAATCACATCATTGATTCGGTAGGCGGAACACCAATGGTTATTAAACTATTGGAAGGCACTCAAGGTCTGGGAGTTGTATTAGCAGAGAGTGAAAATGCAGCTACATCTGTTATGGAAGCTTTTAATGGCTTAGAAGCTAGAGTAGTAGCGCAAGAGTTTATTAAAGAAGCTGGTGGAGCAGATTTAAGAGCATTCGTTATTGATGGAGTTGTAGTTGGTGCAATGAAAAGACAGGGAAAAGACGGAGAGTTCAGGTCTAATTTGCACAGAGGTGGCAGTGCAACAGTAATAGAGTTAAGTGAGGAAGAAGAAAATACTGCAATTAAATCAGCCAAAGCAATGGGATTAGGTGTTGCAGGCGTTGATATGCTCCAATCTAAAAACGGTCCGCTTGTGTTGGAAGTTAACTCTTCACCTGGTTTGGAGGGAATTGAAATAGCTACCGGAAAAAATATTGCGCGTGAAATTATAAGATATATAGAAAGAAATGTCTAGAAAACAGCTCCATATTTTAGGGGAAAGTGTAAAACGTGGAGAAAGCAAATACCTTGAACTTGAAGTTGCAAAACTACACACGCATACAAGCGTCAAAATTCCAATAATTGTAGAACGCTCTAAAAACCCTGGACCAGTGTTATTACTCTTAGCGGGAGTTCACGGTGATGAAGTAAACGGTGTAGAAATTGTAAGGAGAGTTATTCATAAAAAAATAAATCAACCCGCTGCAGGGACAGTAATTTGCATACCCGTGATTAATGTGTTTGGGTATTTAAATTTATCAAGAGAGTTTCCTGACGGAAGAGATTTGAACAGAGTTTTTCCGGGTTCAGCCAACGGCTCATTAGCCAGTCAGTTTGCATATTATTTTAAAAAAGAAATTGCCACAAAAATCGATTACGCATTAGATTTTCATACGGGAGGAGGAGAAAGAGAAAATATTGATCAGTTACGATGTGATTTTAGTAATTCTGAGTCTGTAGCTTTAGCGAAAGCATTTGCACCATCTTATCTTGTACAATCAAAAACAATCTCAAAATCGGTTAGAGAATTATTAAACAAAATGAATGTTCCTTCTGTGGTTTTTGAAGGAGGAAAATCAAGAAGTTTTGATGAGGAAAGCATTACAAAAGGAGTTGCTGGAGTAGAACGAGTAATGAAATTTTTAGGCATGAAGGATATAGCGCCTTTACCTAAATCTCCAACCATAATTATTAATAAATCTACCTGGCTTAGATCGCCTTACTCAGGGATGCTTCACATTAAAGCTAAAAACGGAGTTTTTACCAAAAAAGGCGAATTATTAGCTGTAATAACTGATCCGTATGGTGATTTTGAAAAACGGATAATATGCCAAAGAGATTGTTATATTATTTGTATAAATACTATACCAATAGTGCATAAAGGTGATGCCATATTTCATATAAGTACAGAGGTAGAGTAAAAATTTATTCTACCAATAACCTATTGCAAACCGATTGACTCAAGGTTATCTTTTTTCCGTTGTAAGACACTAAAATACTTTGGTCAAAAGGTTCCTTACTTAAAACCTTTAAAACTGTTCCAAGTTTAATTTTCTTATTATTTAAAAACACAATAAACTCAGAAGAGGAGTTTATAAGTGCCTTTATAGTAACTTCTTCTCCTTTACTCGTGGCAGAAAGTAGCGAGTAATTAGAGTCTTTAAAACAACCTTGCTTGTCAGGAATAGGTGAACCATGCGGGTCTGTTGTAGGAAAACCAAGTAATTCATCCATCCTATCAAAAAATGTCTCAGATTTGATGTGCTCTAACTCTTCTGCCATTTCATGCACGGCTTCCCAACCGAAACCCATTATTTGAGATAAAAACATTTCCGATAGCCTATGTTTTCTAATAATGCTTGCAGCTTGTTTTTTACCCTCATCCGATAAACGAAGTGGCTTGTATTTTTGATAATGCACCCAACCTTTAGCATCGAGCTTCTTAGCCATATCACTTGCCGTAGGTTTACTAACCCCTAATTCCTTGCCTAAGTCTGAAACTGATATTTTTTCACACTTTTGTCCTAAATGAAACAATGCTTTTAAATAGTTTTCTTTAATCTCTGTAGGCATAAAAGCAAATATAATAAGTATTATGCAATTTATTTGTTAGATATGTCTAACTTTGTGAGAAGACATATGAAACATTACATATTAAAATTTAGTTTTTTACTACTCGCAATTACAACGCAAACAATTTTAATTAGCCAAAATGGTACGGTTAAAGGCAAAATCTATAGCCAAGACGGAGAGGCGGCTTTCGCAACTGTTTATATTAAAAAAATAAACAAGCAAACCATAGCAGATGCCAACGGAAACTATGAATTAACTGGTTTGAAATCAGGGAATTTTATCTTATCTGTGTTTTATGCTGGCTATAAAGATTTTGAAACAAATATTGAAATTACATCCTCACAAATAACAACGAAAAATATTACCCTTACAAGACAAAATTTAATGCTTAATCCGGTTGTGGTTACGGGTACAAAAACAGAAAAAAGACAAACAGAATCACCCGTTATAGTTAATGTGATGAACTCTAGACAACTAAGCGACTTACAAGTGTGTAATCTTTCTGAAGGATTAAAATTTCAACCAGGGTTGCGGGTAGAAACTAACTGCCAAACGTGTAATTACACCCAATTAAGAATGAATGGTTTAGCTGGGGGTTACTCACAAATATTAATTAACGGGCGGCCTATTTTTAGTCCATTAACCGGTTTATATGGTATGGAACAATTACCAGTAAACATGATTGAACGAATAGAGGTTATTAGAGGAGGCGGATCGTCACTTTATGGTTCTAGTGCAATTGGAGGCACGGTTAACATCATTACCAAAACTCCGCAAAAAAGCGGATACGAAATAGGGTATTCTCATAATAATATTAACGGTAAAACAGGAGATAATCAGTTATTAGGAAATCTCAGCATTGTTGCAGATAACAAAAAATCGGGATTAAGCTTTTTTGTAAACCATAGAAAAAGAGGGTTTTACGATCATAACAACGATAATTATTCTGAGCTACCCTTACTAAATAATACAGCACTAGGTACAAACTTTTTTTTAATTCCTACCGAAAACCAAAAACTAGAAGTGAGTATAAGTAAGTTAAATGAATACCGTTTTGGAGGAGAAATGGATTTAATAACTCCCGCTTATTTAACAGAACAATCCGAAGAAAGAGCTCATGATGTTTGGATGGGAAGTGCCGATTATCAAATAAACTTTAATGAATTTAAATCGTCACTAATTGGTTATTTAGCATGGCAAAATACCGACAGAAAACATTATACAGGTATTATACCAGACATTGAAGACAGCATTGCATTTAACAACCACATTATTAATCCACCCTACGGAACATCAAAAGTAACAACGTATAATGTTGGTGTACAATTAAATCATAAAATCGAGCAGTTTTTAGGTGGAACCAATGTTTTTACATTGGGTTCAGAATTTGTATATGATTATGTGAACGATAACATCCTTGCCTACAATTACCTCATTGATCAAACAACGGAAAATTTCGGAACATTTATTCAAAGTGATTGGGCGGTCACATCAAAATTAAATTTACTATCCGGCTTTAGAATAGATGCTCACAATCTAATCAATAAACTCACTTTTAACCCCAGAGCTTCGTTATTATACAAACCTCAACCAGAAACACAAATTAGGCTGGGCTACGGCACAGGTTTTAGAGCACCACAGGCATTTGATTCAGACTTACACATCGCTTTTGCGGGAGGAGGAATTTCAAGAGTCTCTTTATCTCCCAATTTACTACCAGAAACATCACAGAGTTTAAACGCCTCAATTAATCAAGATTATCCTGCCAAAAACTATGTTTGGGGATATACAATTGAAGGTTTTTACACCAAGTTAGACAAGGCCTTTTACTTAAACCCAGTAGGGGAAGATGAATTTGGCGAACAATTTGTAAAAGAAAACGGACAAAGTGCCACAGTACAAGGCGTAACTTTTGAACTAAGAACAAATATTAATGGCAAAGCACAGCTAGAAGCCGGATTTACGACCCAAAAAAGTGCGTTTGAAAATGAAGTAAAATATATTGATGAGTTAGAAGGAATAAAAGATTTTATTAGAACCCCTAACAATTATGGCTTTGCAAATCTCACTTTAACTCCAAATAAAAAATGGTCGGGCAATATTAACTTTGTATACACAGGAAGTATGATTATTCCTCATTTTGGAGGAGCCCCAAATCAATTAGTAGATGAAATAATTAACAGTCCCTCATTTTCTGAGTTAAGTGCTAAAATTAGTTATACATTTCCTATTACAAAATTACAATTTGGGATGGAAGTATTTGCTGGCGTAAAAAATGTATTAAACGCTTATCAAACAAACTTTGATATTGGCAAAAACAGAGATAGTAATTTTGTATTCGGGCCAGCTCAACCAAGAACCATTTTTATTGGGGTTAAACTTATGTCGTTATAATTAAATAATGATTTAAAAAGTCTCTGACTTTTGCAAAACCATACCCTTTAAATAAAGGCTTTCAGGGAAACTTATTAATACCGGATGATCTGCTGATTGCTGCAATGACTTAACTATCTTAAATGTACAATCACTTTTTATTGCAGCAGCAGCAACAGCCCCTTCAAACAAACCCCGATTAATAACTTTTGAACAAGAAAAAGTAAGCAAGTAACCATTTAGCTTAAGCTTTTTCATAGCCTCATTATTTAGGCGCGTATATGCTTTTATTGCGGTATGTTGTGCTCTTTTGCTTTTAGCAAACGCAGGAGGGTCAATAACTATTACATCAAAATGATTCTCTGGTGTAGATTTTAAATACTCAAAAACATCAGCACATACTCCTTCATGATTATTCAACTTATTTAAAGCTGCATTTCTATCTGCTAGCTCTATCGCTTCTTTTGATGAATCTAGTGTTATAACTTTTTCTGCATTTTTAGCAGCGTAAACACTAAACCCGCCCGAATACCCAAAAGCATTTAAAACTGTTTTGTTTTCTGTAAACGCTGTAATTTGTTTTCTATTCTCCCTTTGATCTATAAAAAACCCTGTTTTTTGACCTTTTTTAATATCCACCAAAAACTTATTTCCGTTTTCAGTTACTGTAATTTCTTCTGGTAATTTACCTTTCCATAACTTGGGCTCCTGCTTTTGCTTGTCTCTTAATATGGAAGGAGGCTTTTCGTAAATACAAGTCCATTTGTTAATGGAATTAAGGGCTTCAACTATTTCCGGTTTAATTTTGCTTAGTGCTTGACCATGAAACTGTATTACAAGATTGTTGTTATAAACATCAGCAATAAGACCTGGGCAACCGTCAGACTCTGCATGTATTAATCTATAAACATTTGTACTTTTATTAGGTAAGCCTGATGATGCTCGATAATCGAATGCCTTTTGAAATGTATTAACCCAAAATGTAGCGTCAAGCTCTTTTTGATGGAAGGAAACAATTTTAAACGCTAAAGAGCCGCCATCGTATATTGCCAAACAGAGCCAAGTATTTGAGTAATCATATACCTCAACTACGTCTCCTTCATTCAACTCTTTACTTACCAAATGAACAGCGCCAGAGAATATCCAAGGATGGCCTCTTAGAATTGATTTCTCTTTGCCTTTTTTTAACTTAATTTTTGCAGCAGACATATGGTTATTGATAGAGGTGAATTATTTGTTTGGTTTCAAAAAATGGTTCATCAAATATTGATGAAATAGCATGGCTGATTATGGTGTATTTACTAGATACTTCTGATAGTTCTGATAGTTCTTCTGTAAGGTCACCACCTTTTAAATATATAATTCCTTTTTTAGGAACTACTACTTCATCACTTACAGGCATAATCCCTTCAATCCAACCCATAAAGCGATTTAGTCTGGTAACTGCTCTACTTATAATATAATCTGGCTTAATTGAAAGATCTTCCGCTCTTTCTGCAAACGCTCTTACATTGTTTAAATTTAATTCTTTTTTTACTGCATTAACAACGCTAATTTTTTTGGCTATTGAATCTACAAGTGTAAATTGGCAATTAGGAAACAATATAGCTAAGGGTATACCAGGGAACCCCCCTCCAGTACCTATATCAAGTAACTTAGAATTATCAGGAAACTCAAATTTTTTTGCAATGCTCAGGGAATGTAAAACATGGTTAACTACAATGTTTTGAGTGTCTTTTCTTGAAATAACATTAATTTTATTATTCCATTTTAAATATAGCTTTTCAAGCTCATTCAGCTGCTGAATTTGTATATCAGAAAGCGCAGGGAAATACTTTAAATATAAATTAGACATGGCTTTAATAAATTAAAGTAGACTAATTAATCTAATATTTTTGAATCGTATTTTTAAGAATCTGATGCAAGAAATCTCTACCTCTGTGTAATTGTGCCTTAACGGTTCCAAGAGGAAGATCCATTGTTTTTGATATTTCCTCGTAAGACAACTCGTCAAAATACCTTAGCTCTATGAGTTTTCTGTATCTAGGCTTAAGCTTTTGTACTACCTCTCGCATTGCTTTTACTTTTTCAGC
The DNA here is from genome assembly GCA_020628935.1 of Flavobacteriales bacterium. Classification (GTDB taxonomy): domain Bacteria; phylum Bacteroidota; class Bacteroidia; order Flavobacteriales_G; family JALEGO01; genus JAHDEG01. The sequence goes on along the minus strand of JAHDEG010000003.1, from coordinate 165,844 downwards.
TTTAATTGCCGTTTCTTCAGGATCTAATCCTTCAGACTTCAATGTTAATTTAGCAGAACTATTCTCATCGTCATCATACGTTTTATCTATAGAAACGATGTAAGCTCTTTTTTTACGTAAAAAATCAATACAATTATTACTTGCTATTTTAAATAGCCAAGTACTAAATGCATAATCTGGGGCGTATTGGTGTAATTTTTTAAAGGCTTTACCAAAGGCTTCTAGAGTTAAATCTTCGGCATCATCTTTACTATTAACCATTTTTAAAACCATAAAATAGATGGAATCACGATAATAACCCATTAGCTCAGCATATGCTGCCTGGCTATGATTGTCTATAGCTTCACGAATTAACTTATAGTCTCTTTTGGCTTTTTGTGAAAGATTATCGTTCATCTTATTTTGGCAGTAATTATTTGCGGTTATGTTTTAAAAAATACTTACTAACGTGAAAAACAGGGTAAATAAACAAAAGCATTATTTCAAGAAAAAATACAAAGTTAACCAATCCTTTTTCATTTAAAGCATCAGCTATTTTACCTAGCAAACTACGCTGAACAATTATACGAATAAAAATAACAATAGCTAGTATGCTTAAATGATTCTGACACTCAATTATTGCTATGAATAAAAGCATATACCAGGCTAGCTTTGTAAAATATACGAAGCTCAACAACATTTTATTTTTAAATGAGTAATAAGGTGCTGTTGTAACATGTCGCGTTTTTTGCAGGAGCCACTTATAAAATGATTTTTCAGGCAACGAAATAGTATGTGCTTTTGAAGAGATACAAACCGAAGTGTTTGTTGCTATTGCTGATTGCTTAATAAATAGATCATCGTCTCCTGAATCAAGGTGCTCATGATCTTCAAATCCTTTATTATTTTGAAACATTGATTTTGAGTAAAGGAGGTTTCTACCCACAGCCATATAAGGGTTTCCGAGATTAGTCCAAGAAAAATATTGTGCGGCAATGGTTAGCGTATCAAAACGTATTAAGCGATTTAATAACCCCTTATAAGACTTGTATTTACCGTAACCTAAAACAATTTGCTTCGCCTCATTTGAGCGAGATACCATTTCTGATATCCAATAAGGCGATGAGGGATAACAATCTGCATCAATAAACAATAAATTATTATATGCTGAATGGTTAATTGCAACTTGTAACGCTCGCTTCTTACCTTGGTGTACTTTATCAATTTTGCTTAAATTAATAATAACAAGGTTAGCAAAATTCGTTTTGTGTTTGGCTAGTACTTCTAAAGAAGCGTCTGATGAAAAGTCATCGATAACTACAACCTCATATTTTTCATATTGCTGAGAAAGCACCATTGGCAAAAAATGCTGTAATTCTTGACTATTATTTCTGTTACTTATAATTACAGAAACAGGTATAGTATGATTATTTACGTACTTGTTAGGGGATGTTTTAAAAAAACCTAAATACAGTATTACATAGTAACCTATATCAATAATTGTAAAAACGAAAAAAAGAATTGGGGCTATGGTTTCTGTGTTATTCACTACAGTTGAAAAAGTGCCCGGAACAGGACTTGAACCTGCACGTTCTAATGAACACATGACCCTCAATCATGCACGTCTACCAATTCCGCCACCCGGGCAATGGGATGAGTGATAAAACTAAATTAAACAAAAAAAGCAGCAAATTGCTGCTTTTTTATTGTGACCGGGCTGGGGCTCGAACCCAGGACCCTCTCCTTAAAAGGGAGATGCTCTACCAACTGAGCTACCAGGTCTCCGTTAATGAGCGACAAATATACAAGCATTATTTTTGTATGCAAACTTTTATTGAACTAATACAACAAAATTAACAAGTAAAATTGGTTGCTAAAAGGTTAATTTAACACTTATATTGCTGGTGATCAGGGAGTTAAAAACAATAGGTGTCAAAGATTAATTAGTAATAATCTTTATACCTGTTCCATAAAACGGTTTGTAAACCTATTTCGAACCCTAATAAACTTTTACTTGAACTTATTTTTTGTGCCTGAGTTTCAAAAGACAACCAATATGGCTTATTACCCAATAATTGATACATTATTAGTAAAGACGCTTGAATTCTTTCTTGACTAATACCTTGGCCTATAAAATTACCAAAATCAGCTTCTCTAGTTACATATGACTTTAAAATGTTTGAACCAATATTTGTTGAATCAGAGCCCTTTCCTTGAATTGCGTATATCAACTTACCTTCAATCAAAAATTTTTTAGATTTTATTGCGGCAATACCAACATACTCTTTAAAATTAGCCCCTAATGGGTGTGCCAGCGGTGTATTGGCATGTGTATACGACTCTTCACTTCTTGAATGTGTAAACGTAAAAGGCCTAACTATATTTGCTTCTGCGCGAGCAAAAATTGATGCTTTTTTTAATCTTTTCTTTACAAATAATCCTACTTGAATTGCATATTTATTTGCCCACCAACCATTTTTAGCTCTAAGTTCAGAAAGGAGGAACTCATCTATTACAAACTGCCCGTAAAAATCTATCCAACTTGCTGGAGAGTACTTAAGGTTTGATCCTATTATGGAGTTATCAGCAGAACCATTTGCATATTCTACTGGTCTATAAAACACAAATGGGTTAAGGTAATTTACATCAAAGCCTCTGTTGCCTAGCGCATCTGAATTACCCCAAATAACAGATTCATATAAACCTAAAGAAACCTTTTTACCGATGCTAATGCTTAAGTAATGAGAAGCCATAAATTTATAGCTAGAAAATAACTCTCTATTAAAGGGGTTATTGTTTTTATGAATTGCAAAAACATTTAAGTAACGAAAATTCCTTCCAAACTTTGTTTCCAAAGTTAAATGTGGGTAAGCTGGAGTTGCATCACTTAGCAAGTGAGATCGGTAACCATCACCTAATTGCAACCTATTATTTTGCAGAGATATTTTCAAAAACTCCCAGGGCTTATAACTCACCCCTCCTAACAACGAATAAAAATTAACTTGTCGACTATTTTTAGAATAAGTTAACCCATAACCTGGAAGTGTTTGATAGGTATTTAAAAACGTTAGTGTATTGTCATCTAAAACCGAAATACCATAAGTAAATAATCCAAACGCAGAAAACTGCTTAGCACTCAGTGAGGCTAAGAGTCCGGCTTCATTTAATGAAGAAAACTGTTTAGTTGAAGATATATTAGCTAAACCGTTAACAACCGGACTAATTTTAAATTCCGTACTTTTTGAGAATGGGAAAGCTGAATTAATTGAGCCGTGGTTATTGTTTATGGTATCATATACACTAAACCTATTATACAAAGGTGATTGTGTGTTAACAGAAAAAACGCTTGCTAATAATGATATTAAAATAACATACTTCACAATTAAGCACCCATATTTTTATTACCAGACGCTTCTTTTGCATAATCATCCTTCAAAACCTCTAAGCGAGTATTATGTATTACACGTTTTTTAAATAGAAAAGGAATTTGTAACAAGAGAATAGCCACACCACCTATTGCTAAAAAAGTGAGCGTTGGACCAACAGTGATTACAATAGACATAAACACCATTAATAATGAGTAGCCATATACAAAAATAGAGGTGGAGGCGTGGCTTAAGCCAATATCTAATAAACGATGATGTATGTGATTTCTATCGGCACTAAATGGTGAGCGGCCCTTTAAAATTCGTAATATAAACACTCGTAATGTATCAATTAAGGGGTAGGAAAGGCAAGACAAAACAAAAACTGGTTTAGTAATATGCACCATGAAGTTAGGCAGTTTGGCAGCATCGTATTCAATAAGTTTTATGGAAAGAACTGATAAAATTAGTCCAATTATTAGAGAACCAGAGTCTCCCATAAATATTTTAGCCGGAGAAAAATTAAAAAATAAGAAACCAAGTAGTGAGCCTGCTAGTGAAAAAGCTAGCACCGACATATCGTAACTTCCTGCATAATAAAACCAAATACCGAAAGCTACTGATGCCACAAACCCTACTCCTGCGGCTAGGCCATCTACCCCATCAATGAGGTTAAATGCATTTACAACAACCGTATAGGTAAACATTGAAAGGAAAATACTTGCCCAATAAGGAAGCTCGTACACACCTAATATACCTTTCATACTAGTGATTCTAATATCACCCATCAATACCAGTATAAAAGCTACTAAAATATGAGCGATTAACTTTTTCATTGGTGAGGTTCCTATAATATCATCTTTAACCCCTACAAAAAACACTATTATAACAGTTGAAACAATGTACTTGGAATTGTTAATAGCACCTAAAAGCTGCTCGTAATCCTTTAAATAATCTGAAGGAAACCAAAGAAAAACAGAGAAAATAGTTGCTGCAAATATTATAATACCACCTAATGAAGGTATTATTCTTTTATGCACTTTTCTATCTCCGTCTGGCGCGTCAACTAAATTTTTAAAGTACGCCACTTTAATTAATGACGGCATAGAAACAGCTGCTACAATAAGTGCTGTTAAAAAACTTAGTATTATAGGTTCAAGAGGATATACTGTAATCATTTTTTTGGCTTCTAAAAATCAAAGTAATTATTAAATAAGCTGGTTTTCAACCCAAAATACACAAAACTATCTGTAGTTGTATTCGCATTCAAAGTTAGATTTCTATTTGTAAAACCCACGTATATATTAAGATTATAAGATGGATTTACTACAAAATAGGTTTCAATATTAATATAATTAAGCAACCCTTTATTATTTTCAGAGATCTCTTGAATTGGATTAACCTCTTTAGAAAAAATGAATCCTTTACGGGTGGAAAGAGAATCTGTTTCAAGCTGACTTACGTTATATTGAATTTTTATCCCCAATCTTTTATAGATGATATTTAGTTTAGTAACTAATTCTGAAAACCCAGAACCGAGCGGATGAGCTATTGGTTGATTGTAGTGTGCATAATTAGTAAAATCTCCCGATCCATTATAAAAATTTAAAGACACTTTATTAAACTCTGCAAGTAGATTGGCACCAAAATTTTTAAAAGAGCGATAACCTGACAGCCCTAATTGAAACGAAGTAGTGCTGCTGTTTTGCAAATTAGACATTACTTGACTGTACATTTTAAGAGTTTTAAAAGGGAATACAGAAACTCCAACTCCAGCTAAATGACTAACGCTACTTGATGTATTTACTAAACTCAGCCCAACAATGGGTTGATAAGATAGTGGCGTGACAGATGTTTGAGCTGAGTCAAAACGACTCCAAATTGAAGCATCAAAAATTTGAATCTTGAATATACTCTTATATGAATATTCTAATGCATGGACAGACATGTTTTTTCTAACAAACGGAGCTTCTACTGTTGTTACATTGGGCAAGCGATTTAAGGTACTCATCCACCCATATAAATAAACATACTTGAATCTATTTTTTAAGAATGTGTTTTCTGAATAAATATGAGGATAATTAAATGCATTATCAGACAATACTAAACTTCGGTAACCATTACCAAAAAACCGCTTGTTATTACCGAATTGAAGATTCCATGTTTTAACTGGCGAAAAAGATATATAGCTCTCCGCAAAAGCATAGTCTACTCCTTCTTCTTTAAAAGGCTTAACCCTACCTGCGCCAGGAACAACTCCAAATGTATCAATATAATTAGATATATAATTTGGGAAAACCGCCTGATTTTCTACAAAAATACTGCTGAAAAATATTTTTTTACCCAGCTCACCCTTAACGCTAATACCCCGTGTATTTACATAATATGTTGTTGTGTCAGCACCTCCTTTTGCAACATTGTAGTATTGAAAATTAACTACAGGATTTATAACAACAGTAAAATTAGTATCGGATAACTTAATTAAATGATCGTGAAAAAGCTTATTTGAAAGTTTGCTTTTGTTTTCTTTTTTAAACCCAGAAAAAGAAAATGAATTCTGGGGTTTAAAAAACTCTGCAAAATTGAGTAATGAATCTTCGGTAGAATTTACTTCAGAAGCTAAGTTGCCATTAATAGAACTATCATTTTGAGTTCTTAAATCAACTGAACACATTAAGAACAGTAATACAGCAAAATACTTTACACTAAATAGATTGTGGCTCATATGCCGCACTAAACTCTTTGTAAACACTCTTTAAACCTTCTTTAAGAGATATCTTTGGCTCCCAGCCAATTGCTTTTATTTTAGAAACATCCATTACCTTTTTTAAGGTACCATCTGGCTTAGTTGTATTAAATGTAATTTCTGCTGAGCATTCAGTTACGTCTTTAACTAAATGTGCTAAATCGGCAATGGTAATGTCTTTACCATATCCTACATTTATAATATCAGAACTGTTGTAATTATGCATTAAAAATAAACTGGCTGAAGCTAAATCATCAACATGTAAAAATTCACGCATAGGCTTGCCTGTACCCCAAATCTCTACTGTTGCTTGGTTGTTGAGTTTTGCTTCATGAAATTTTCTAATTAGTGCAGGAAAAACATGAGAATTATTAAGATCGTAATTATCATTTGGCCCATACAAATTAGTGGGCATAGCTGATATGAAGTTTGTACCGTACTGATCGTTATATGATTGACACAAACTTATGCCAGATATTTTAGCTAGCGCGTATGGTTTGTTCGTTTCCTCTAAATAATCTGACAATAAATATTCTTCTTTAATTGGCTGAGGAGCATTTTTAGGATAAATACATGATGAACCTAAAAACAACAGCTTATTCACTTCATTTTTATATGCTGCATGTATAACATTAGCCTCTATCATTAAATTATCATACATAAAATCTGCCTTGTATGTATTATTTGCTTGTATACCTCCAACTTTTGCGGCTGCTAAAAATACATAATCAGGCTTTTCTCTATCAAAAAAATCATTTACTTGTTGCTGATTTCTTAAATCAACTTCTGAAGAAGTAGCATATACAATATTACTGTATCCCTCTTTTATAAGAAGCCTTAAAATAGCAGAGCCAACCATACCTCTATGGCCAGCAACGTATATTTTAGAATCTTTATTCATGAAACTGGTATATTGAATGACCTTTATCTAATAAGAATTTGTCTTTTTCGAAAAGCTTTACATCTGCAGTAATCATCTCTTCAATTAACTTTTCTAGGGTATACTTTGGTTTCCAACCTAATTCGGTTTTAGCTTTAGTGGCATCACCTATTAAAAGATCAACTTCTGTTGGTCTAAAATATTTTTCATCAACCTCAACTAATGTTTTTCCTGTTTTACGATCAATTCCTTTCTCGCTAACTCCTTTTCCCTGCCAATCTACCTCAATTCCTACTTGTTTAAAAGCTTTAGAAATAAAATCTCTAACGGGTGTGGTTTCTCCGGTTGCTAGCACAAAGTCGTCAGCTTTTTCTTGCTGTAACATAAGCCACATTCCTTCTACGTAATCTTTAGCATGCCCCCAATCTCTTTGAGCATCTAAATTACCTAGGTGCATTTTTTCTTGTAATCCGAGGGATATTCTTGCAACTGCCCTTGTAATTTTTCGGGTTACAAATGTTTCTCCTCTTAAAGGACTTTCATGATTAAATAAAATCCCATTGCAAGCATACATACCATATGCCTCTCTATAATTTTTTACAATCCAAAAACCATATAACTTAGCTACTGCGTAAGGGCTACGAGGATAAAAAGGTGTTGTTTCTGTTTGTGGTATTTCTTGAACTTTACCATAAAGCTCGGATGTTGACGCTTGATAAAATTTAGTTTTCTTTTCTAATTTGAGTATTCGTATTGCTTCTAAAATACGTAATGTACCCAAAGCATCAGCGTTAGCTGTATACTCGGGTGCCTCAAAAGAAACTTTAACGTGTGATTGAGCTGCCAAGTTGTAAATTTCGTCAGGCTGCGTTTCTTGTATAATTCTAATTAAGTTCGTAGAATCAGTGGTATCTCCGTAATGAAGGATAAAATTTCTATCTTTTTCGTGAGGATCTTGATATAAGTGATCAATTCTCTGCGTATTAAACATTGAACTTCTTCGCTTTATACCGTGAACTACATAACCCTTTTCAATTAGCAATTCAGCTAAATATGCTCCATCCTGACCAGTTACCCCGGTAATTAATGCTACTTTTTTCATCTACAAAAATATATACAAGGCTGTTTACCTTGAAAACAATACTGCAAATGTAGTTATTTTAACAGTTCTATAAGAAAATTTTACTAGTGAATATACGTTTCAAGAACCATTACTTACTTATAATTTGATTTTTAACTTCCTTTAAAAAACTTGACGCGTACACAAAATCGGTTAACTCTTTTTCTTTGGTTGTGAGAATTTCCTTACTAGAGCCTTTCCATAGCAAGTTTCCTTTGTGAATAAAAAAAACATTTTGACCAATGCTCATGACTGAATTCATATCATGCGTAATAATAATAGTAGTAATATTAAACTCTTTTGTTAAGGAGGATATTAACTCATCAATTACAACCGATGTTTGAGGGTCTAATCCTGAATTTGGCTCATCGCAAAACAAGTATTTAGGCCCAGCAGAAATAGCTCGGGCAATACCTACTCGCTTCATCATCCCTCCACTTAGTTCCGAAGGATATAACTTTAACGCATGTGAAAGACCTACTTTTTCTAAATACATTTGTGCCCTTTCTTTAACTTCGTTTTTTGATAAAGAAGAAAACATCTGTAATGGAAAACTAACATTCTCTTCTACAGTCATTGAATCAAACAAGGCACTGCCTTGAAACAAAAAACCAATATCCTTTCTAATATTTTTTTGTTCTTTAAAATTTAAATTATGGAAGTCTCTACCGTCAAACAATACCTTTCCTGAATCTGGACTATGCAAGCCAACCATACACTTAGCAATTGTTGTTTTACCCGAACCACTTGCACCAATAATTAGATTCATACTTCCAGTTTCAAAGGTTAGTGAAACTCCTTTTAAGACTTCATTATCTCCAAAGCTCTTTTTTATGTTTTGCAACTCAATCATAACAACATTAATTGAGTAATTACATAATTCATAAAAAGTAGTACTATACTGGTATAAACAACGGCACTTGTGCTTGCTTTTCCTACATCAACAGCACCACCTTTTACAAAATAGCCAAAATAAGCAGGTATAGAAGAAATAATAAATCCGAAAACAATAGATTTTATTAAAGAATAAGTTACATCGCTCATTTTAAAAGAATACTGAACACCCAACACATATTGTTTCATTGGGCATAGTCCTGTTAAATCGCCTACCCACATTCCTGCAACAATACCAATTCCAATACTAAAAATTGTTAATAAAGGATTAACAAATACCAATGCAAATATTTTAGGAAGGATTAAAAACGACTTAGAGTTTACACCCATTATTTCAAGTGCATCAATTTGCTCAGTAATTCTCATGGTACCCAATTCAGTTGCAATGCTACTACCTACTTTACCTATAAGAATTAAACCTATTACTGTGGTTGAAAATTCTAATATCATCGACTGTCGTGTGGTAAAACCAATAAGATATGCAGGAATAAATGGACTTGAGATATTAGAGGCTGTTTGAATTACAATTACTCCGCCAATAAAAAAAGAAATAATTAATACCAAAGGCAAGGATCCAATGCCCATTACACTAACTTCTCTTACAAATCTACTCCAAAAAACCCTTGTTTTTTCAGGTTTTTTAAGCGTTTTCGAAAGCATTAATGCATAAGAACCTATATGTCTTAAAATATTCAAATTAAAGATTTGCTTAAATGTAAAACTTTAAGAAGAAGTAACAAAACTGAAGTTTAATGATTTAAAGATTAAATTAATTTTGATATTTGCTTTAATTATGTTCCAATTTACAAAAAGCACTCTATTAATTCTGATTAGCATTTCCTTAATTTTATTCAGTTGTGCTTCTTCAAATGGAATTAAAAAGCAACCAAAGCAAGATTGCGATTGCCCATCTTTCAGCCACTAAAATAAGATAATGGAAAACGAAAAAAAGAAATTGTACCCAAGCATTGATAAATCAATCTTAAAAGGAATACCTAATCCATCCAAGGGAGCCTACGAGATAAAAATAAAAATTCCGGAATTTACTTTTTTAGGCGTAAATAATCAGCCAGATTTTGCGAGTGTATTCCTAACATTTTATCCAAAAAATAAGATTATTGAACTTAAATCCCTTAAGCTATACTCTTATCACCTTAGAGACATTATTGTTTCATACGAAAGGCTAATAAACTTATTTTACGATCACTTAATGGAGGTTTATGAACCAGAAAGATTAAGGGTTGTAATGGTTTGTAATCCCAGAGGTGGTATAAGCTCAAAACTTACTATAGACTCTGATTGGGAATCGAGAGGAGGAAAAGAACAGTTTAAAGATTGGATAGGTAAATCTGAAGATATTTGGGATGTAGTAATGTAATTACTTACCAAAGTATTTACGGGTTATTTCTTCTTCCATCTGAGTTATTTTGAGTAGTGTTTTTTTGTGCGCCCCTGATTCTGAAAATACTGGGCGGTGGTTGAGCAAGTTATTTAGCTTTTTGTGCTCGTATATATACTCTTTTGTATGATTGTCAAAAAAAACAGAAGCTAGTTTTTCATAAATTATATCAACGGCCAAGTCAGAAGGGTGAAGCAAGTCAGATTTATAATAACGGTAATCTCTTAACTCATCTGTCATTATTTCAAAGGAAGGAAAGTACTTAGCAAAACCAGTGTCACATAATTGATGAATTGCAGTTAACAATATTGCTTTACTTCTTGCATTTTCAATAACTCCATCCTTTATATGTCTCACTGGACTTAGTGTAAATACAATCTCTACAGACTTCTTTTTACGTTTTACTAGCTCAACTATTTTAGCTAGACTTTTATAAACTTCATCAACTGATAATATTCTCTTATTAAATTTTTTCTGAGGAAATCTATGACAATTAGCTACAATACCTCCTGTACTATTATTTTCGTAAACCCAGGCTGTACCTAGAGTTATGAATATATAATCAGTATTTAATAGAAAGCTATGTGCGTTTCTTACTGATTTATTAATATTGCTTAGTGCTTCATTTGAAGTTAACGCAGAGAATTGCGAGCTGTGATCAAAACTAATCCAAACTCCTTCATTATTTAAAAATAAGTCTTTCTCAGAGTACACTTTTTTAGAAATGATATTTTCTACCGCATTTAAAACACTAATTGGGTTAAATAAGACTCCAAATGGATTTATTAAAGTTTGTAACTTACTGTTAGTGAAGATATTTCCGATAGAATTACTAAAACACGAACCTATAAAAAAGAAAGAATGCTTGTAATTTGCAACACTAATGTCGCTAGGCAAGTTAACCTTAGTAAATAAATTAGCCACCACTACTTACTCTGTAATTAATTCATTTTGTACTACGTAGTCTACAATTGCATTTTTCATTAATTGCTCTTGCTCAACAGCGTTTAAATTTGGTAGTTGATCTGTTTTTTCCCAATGGGGCCACATATCTTTATCGTAACCAGAAAAACTATAGTAACCGTAGGGCTCTAGTAAAGTGCAAATTGCAATGTGTAGAACATTTAATTTATCATCCTTACTAAATTTCTGATAGCCCTTGCCTAGCTCTTGCACACCAATAATAAATAGTATTGCATTTAAATCAAGGCCGTCACCAAATGTTTCTTCAAAGTATTGCTTAGCTTTGCTCCAGTTACTCATACATGCAAATTTCAAGAAAAATTATCATAGATCAATGAAAATAGTTGTAACAGGTGGTGCAGGATTTATTGGATCGCATATATGCGATGAATTATTAAACCTAAAGCATGAGGTAGTTTGCTTTGACAATCTTAGCACTGGAAAAAAAGAAAATATTGAACATCATCTTAAAAACCCACTTTTCACATTTATTGAAGGAGATGTATCTAACTACGAACAGTGCCTGAAAAATTTTAAGGGCGCAAACGCTATTCTTCACCAAGCAGCGTTAGGTTCGGTACCCAGATCTATTGAAAACCCCTTAGCAACTCATAATGCTAATTCTACTGGGTTTTTAAATATGCTTTGGGCAGCGCACAATTCCAGTATTAAAAGAATCGTATACGCGTCAAGCTCGTCAGTTTATGGAGATAACAGCGATCTTCCAAAAACAGAAAACAACGTGGGAATACCTTTATCGCCTTATGCAGTAACAAAAAAAACAAACGAATTATATGCAAATGTATTCTCAGACTTATATGGTTTAGAAATTATTGGCCTTAGATATTTTAATGTTTTTGGTGAAAGACAAGATCCAAACGGTGCGTATGCAGCCGTGATTCCTAAGTTTGTGAAATCTGTTAAAAACAATCAATCTCCTACAATACATGGCGATGGCGAACAAATGCGAGATTTTACTTATGTAAAAAATGTTGTTAATGCTAACATTAAAGCATTAACAACTACTAATAAAGAGGCGTTAGGCACTGTGTACAATATTGCTTGCGGACAACAAACAACCTTAAATGAGTTGTTTAACATTATTAAAAATAACTTTAGCAAGGTTGAACCGTCAATTTCAGAATTAAAACCTACACATACTGAACCCCGCCAAGGAGATATAAAATTATCATACGCATCAATTGATAAGGCTAAAAGAGTTCTTAATTACAAGCCTGAAATGTTTATTGAAGAAGGATTAAATAAACTTATTCATTCAAATTAATAATAGTAGTAACTTATTCATAGTTAACTATTATTTTTTGATGAAATTAAGATATTCGACTCCAGTTTTTAAACCGTTTTTTCTTTCTCTGTAGCTCATTTAAAAGTAAGGGATGTTTCTCTAATGAAGGATCTTCCTCTAAAATTTTCTGAGCCATTTCTCTAGCTAAACCCAATATTTTACCATCAGTAACTAAATTAGATATTTTCAGGTCGGTAATTCCACTCTGTTGAGTACCCATCATATCTCCAGGACCTCTTAATTTTAAATCCGACTCAGCAACCTCAAATCCGTTGTTGGTTCTGCACATGGTTTCTAAACGAACTTTTGCATTAAGGCTTAGTTTATAGCTAGATAGTAAAATGCAAAATGATTGTTCTGCACCCCTTCCTACCCTTCCTCTTAATTGATGCAACTGTGACAATCCAAACTTTTCAGCATTTTCAATTACCATAATAGTAGAGTTTGGCACATTTACCCCTACTTCAATCACGGTAGTTGACACCATAATATGTGTTTCTCCTCTAGCAAATTTTTGCATTTCAATCTCTTTATCCTCTGGCTTCATCCTGCCATGAAGAATGCCTATTTTATATTCAGGCAAAGGAAACATTCTACTAATACTCTCATAACCATCCATCAAATAATTATAATCAAGCGTTTCAGACTCTTCAATTAAAGGGTATACTACATAAGCCTGCCGCCCCTTATCAACCTGCTCTTTTAGAAACCCAAAAACTTTTGCCCTATGTTTTTCATACTGGTGAATGGTTTTAACAGGCTTTCTACCGGGTGGTAGCTCGTCAATAATAGATGTATCTAAATCTCCATACAAAGTCATTGCTAGCGTTCTTGGGATAGGAGTAGCTGTCATCACCAAAACATGAGGTATTCCATTTTTGTTTTTCGCCCAAAGCTTAGCTCTTTGTGCAACACCAAACTTATGTTGTTCGTCAATAACTATTAATCCAAGGTTTTTAAACTGAACTGTATCTTCAATAAGTGCATGTGTGCCAATTATTACTTTTATTTTACCTGATAATAATTCTTCATGTATGATTTTTCTTTCAGCCTGCTTTGTAGATCCTGTTAAGATAGCACAACCTACACCTACCTTTTCTAAATCAGATGCTAAGCTTTTAAAATGTTGTTGTGCCAGAATTTCAGTTGGCGCCATCAAAACTGCTTGAAAATTATTATCAATAGCAATAAGCATTATCAACAAAGAAACGACTGTTTTACCACTACCAACATCACCTTGCAATAAACGGTTCATTTGTTTCCCACTACCTAAATCTTTTCTTATTTCCTTAACTACTCTTTTCTGAGCATTCGTAAGCTCAAAGCTTAATATTTCATTATAATAAGCTTTAAAATAATTGCCTACCTCAACAAACACGAAGCCTTTATGCTTAAGCTGTCTATTTTTTTTGAGCTTCAATAATCGTATTTGAATAAAAAATAACTCTTCAAATTTCAAGTAATACTGTGCTTTTTGGTAAGCAATCTTATCACTCGGAAAATGTATATTTTTTATTGCTACTTTCCGAGGGCCAAGTTTCAAAATTTCTGATATAGTTGCAGGCAATGTTTCTTTCAAAGACTGATCAACAATAGGCATTAGAGCTTTTGCAAGCCTTGCTATACCTTTGCTGTGTAATCCTTTTCGAGTTAATAAGTCTGTAGTGGAATAAACAGGCTGTAAGGATGCTTTGGCGAGCCCAGATGCATTTTCAGCAGACACAGCTTCAATTTCTGGGTGCGTAATTGTTAACCTACCCTTAAAAGCATTTATTTTACCGTAAACCAAAAACTTTTCACTATTAGTAATTTGAGGCTTCACCCATTTTATACCCTGAAACCAAACCAAATTTAAAACGCCAGTACCGTCAGAGAATACTGCTGTTAGGCGTTTCGCTCTTTTTTCTCCAACCGTATCAACATTTGATATTTTACCAATTAATTGAACAACTCCTGAATCAGCTGTTAATTGCGAAACAGAATGCATCTCCGTTCTATCAATATATCTAAACGGATAATGATTAATTAAATCCTCATAAATATGAATATTTAATTCCTTTTTGAGTGACTTAGCTCGTTCTGGGCCTACGCCCTTTAGGTATTCTATTGGAGTGTCTAACCCATGCAGGTACATTTTATAAATTTACAAAGTATTCTAAATACTATCTATTTAATGATTATATAACTTATTTAACGGTAGTGTCGTATCTTTCATTTTTAATAAATTACTAAAATGAATAAGTGGTTAAAAAAAATACTTGTTTTAACATTATTGTTAACGCCTACACTTGTTTTCACACAAGAAAAAAAGCTAGAAGGAGAAACAAATATTAAAAAACGTAAAAAAGAACTCGCTAAAAAAGAAGAAAAAGAAAGAAAAGGAGAAGCGAAAGCGCTAAAAGCGCTTAAAAAATACCAGAAAGACATGCAATCTAAACAAACAAAAAAAATGATGCGCAGCTCAAAGAAAAAAGCAAAAAGAAATAACTCAAATAAAAAAGGACTATTTTACGGTTGGTTTAGAGCAAAACACTAAAAAACAAACATGAAAGCAATTATAGTTGACGATGAATTAAAAGCTAGAGAAAATTTAAGATTTATTTTAAATGATAACTTCTCTAAAAAAATAAATATAGTTGCCGTAGTTGGTTCAGTTACAGAAGCTAAAGAAGCTATTGAGAAACAAAAACCAGATGTAATTTTTCTCGATATTTTAATGAAAGGTGAAACCGGCTTTGACCTCCTTCAAGAACTCAACAATATTAATTTTGAGGTCGTATTCACCACCGCATATGACGAATATGCCATCCAAGCACTAAAATTAAATGCCGCAGATTATCTTCTAAAACCAATAGACTTGGATGAATTAGAAATTGCAATCAATAATGTAGAAGATAGGTTACAAACACCAAAAAACCAGAATCAAATAGCCGAAGTTTTGCATAATATATCGCAAAAAAAAGCCATTAGTAAAATAGCAATTCCAACCTCTGAAGGCCTATCTTTTGTTGAGTTAACCGATATTATAAGATGCGAATCTGACGAAAACTACACAACTTTCCATTTTAAAGATGGTACAAAAAAACTAGTGTCAAAAACCATTAAATTTTATGAAGAGTTACTCAACAAACATGGCTTTTTCAGAACACATCGCTCGCACCTAGTTAATTTAGATTACATCAAAGAGTTTGTTAGAGGTGACGGAGGATACCTCTTGCTAAAAAACGGAAAAGAAGTACAGGTTTCCCGTAGAAAGCGAGAAGAGTTTTTAAAACTATTTAATAACTAACTGGGCGTTTTATGCCTCTGGCATAACCAGGCTTTCCATTTTTACGCTTCGCCTCACTATCGCTCACTGCAGGGTAATCATTGCAATCCTATAACGCAAAAAACACTGCACAACACTAATTTTAACTACTTTTTTCATTTTTAGTAGCTAGCCTTTGTAGCTTTTTTCTCACTTTAGTTACAATGAAAAAAACAATCACATGTATACTTATAAGTATCTCAAGTATTCTCTTAAGTTTTAGCCAACCAACAGATAGAGTTTATTCAAGACAAGAATATATAAATAAGTATAAAAACATTGCCATAAAAGAAATGTATCGTACAGGTATTCCGGCAAGTATCACAATAGCTCAAGGTATTTTAGAAAGTGGAGATGGTAATAGCCCACTTGCACGCTATGCCTTCAACCATTTTGGCATTAAATGCCACGATTGGCAAGGAGCTACATTCATACAAGATGACGATGCAAAAAATGAATGCTTCAGAAAATATTCAAATCCCAATCAATCCTTTCACGATCATTCAGAGTTTTTGAGTAAACGCTCCAGATACGCCTTTCTTTTTAACCTTAAACCTACAGATTATGTGGGCTGGGCAAAAGGATTAAAAAAGGCAGGTTACGCAACCAATCCAAAGTATCCTGCATTGCTCATAAAAATTATTGAAGACAATAACCTTAGTGAGCTCGACAACTCAAAACCAATACCAACCAAAAAAATAGTCGCCACCAACGAAAAAAATAAGTCAATCAAAACACACAAAACAGCACCACCTAAAACAGATAACTCAAACATCATAAAAAAACACCCAAACAATATTAACTATACACTCGCATTAAAAGGAGATACGCCCGAAAAAATTGCCAAACGATTTAATTTGGGAGGATGGCAAATTGCAACCTATAACGACTTAGATAAAAACAGTAAGCTTAACGAAGATGAGCTTATCTTTTTGCAGCCCAAAAGAAAAAAGTCTAAGATAAAAACACACAAAATTAAAACAGGCGAAAACCTAAGATATATTTCACAAAAATATGGAGTAAAAATGAAGTATCTCTGTAAATATAATAGCATTACCAAATACTCAGAGCTGAAAACGGGTACTTTAATAAAGCTTAGGTAATAGCTAATAACAGCAAAGTTTAGCAATCAGAAATAATTACGTAAACTTGTAGCATGCTAGGGTTTAAAAAAAAACACGAATTTAACTTTGTCGAAAAAGGTGAAGGCGAGCCCTTAATTCTACTTCATGGCCTTTTCGGAGAGCTTAGTAATTTTGATTCAATAATGAATCATTTTAGTAATAAGTTCAGAGTTATAGGTATGGCATTACCATTGTATGAAATGCCAATTATTTCAACAAATATAAAGTCACTAGCTAAGCACCTAGAAGAATTCATAGAACACTTAAAATACGATAAAGTACACCTATTAGGCAACTCACTAGGCGGGCATATTGGCTTAGTATACGCAGCAAAAAAACCTAGTAAAATTGCAAGCTTAACATTAACAGGCAGCAGCGGATTATACGAAAGTGCATTTGGAGCTGGTTTTCCAAGACGAGAAGATAAAGCCTTTCTTCGAAAAAGGATAGAACAAACATTTTATGATCCAAAAATGGTAACTGACGAACTGGTAAACGAATGTCACGAAGCAGTTAACAACAAAGAAAAATTAATACGAATATTGCGATTAGCAAAATCTGCTATAAGACATAATATGAGAAATGAGCTACCCATGCTTACCTTCCCTACATGTTTAATTTGGGGTAAAAACGATAATATTACTCCGCCTCATGTAGCAGATGAATTTCACGAAAAAATTACAGACTCCGATTTGTTTTGGATTGATAAATGTGGGCATGCACCTATGATGGAGCACCCAGAAACATTTAATAATTTACTAGAACAATGGTATAACAAAAAGTTTTAATGGAAGGAGAAAATTTAAATGCCGTGTTTTTTAAAAGTTCTGCTCAAACAGATCAGTGCCCAGAGCCTGACTTGCCAGAGTACGCCTTTATAGGTAGATCTAATGTTGGCAAATCATCCCTAATAAATATGCTTTGTAACAACAAAGGTTTAGCAAAAACATCGGGTACGCCAGGTAAAACAGCTTTAATAAATCATTTTATCATTGAAGATACTTGGTACCTGGTTGATTTACCTGGGTATGGATACGCTAAAACATCAAAAACTAACAGAGCCACTTGGATTAAAAATACAAAACATTACCTGTCTAGAAGACGTAATTTAATTTGTACTTTTTTATTAATCGACAGCAGAATAGAACTTCAAAAAGTCGACAAAGACTTCATGCAATGGATGGGTGAAAAAAGCATTCCCTTTGTTATTATTTTTACAAAAATAGATAAGCTATCAAGCTCAGCACTGCACAAAAACATTCTTAACTACAAAAAAAAGCTACTTAACTACTGGGAGACTTTACCTCAAACTTTTCTATCATCCTCAGAAACCAGTTATGGAAGAGATGAAATATTAAGATTTATAAATAATTATAACGCTCAGTTTTTAAAACCGCAATCCAATAGTAGTACTTAAAATTAGCTCGCTGTAGTGTACTAGACTTGCTCTAACAAAAGCAGGATCATATATATAAGCTCTCTGCTTTGATTTTGTGGTTGCAACACCTAAATCAGCATAAAAATGTTTAACCCTATAGCCAACACCACCAGAAACACTTGCGGAGCTTAAGTTATTCAAACTGTTATTAATTAAAGCATTTGAAGTGTGTGAATAACCCAACCGAAAGCTAAACTTACCATACCTACTTTCAGCGCCAATACGAACAACTTGCTGTACTTTATAAAAATCAGCAATATTTTGGTTTTCTAAGTCAAACGAATAAAAAGAACTAGGTCGAGAAGTTAGTCGTGATTTAGAAAAATCTGAGCGCTGATAATCAATACTCAAAAGACCATATTTCTTAAAGACAAAAGCAACACCTGTATTTAACCTTGAAGGTGTTCTTAATCTGTAATCAAATAGACCAGGGGCCGGAACACTTGGTATGCTGTTACCTCCTTCGTAATTAGCAACAGCTGCAGAGGTATATGAGTCAGTGATTGCTATACTTGATGATGTCTGATATGAAGCTCCTAATCTTAAATAACTAACAGGCCTGTAAATAACTCCTAAACTAGCCCTAATACCATTTCCGTCACTATTCAACGTGTTTGTTATTGAATAATCATCCAAAAAAGTAGAAGAATCTGTATCTGAAACCGTTTCAGTATACTGAGAAATATTCTCATAACGCAATCTAATTAAACCTACAGATGCACCAATATAAAGCATATCATCAAAATTAGCCCCATAGCTAAAAAGGGTTTCACGAATATCTCCTTTAGATGTAATACTTAAACTTTGCTTTTGGTTGTAATTAGGTATTTGAGAATAATACTCTAAGGGGCCATTAATAGTTGTTGTATCTACTAAAAGAGTTTGCCAAGCAAGATCGCTTCCGTAAGTATTAAAAATGCCATTTTCAATATCAAACTTAAAAACATCAAGCTGAGAACTTTCATAATTATTTCCTTCAATTAAAACATTACTATTAAAGTCAGCTAATTTGCTAAACGTAATGCCAAAATTACTTTGTTTCCATCGGCTATTTTTCTGAGTAGATGCCGCTAAAATTATAGCTGTGTTCCCAAATCTTGCATTTGCCCCAACATCATTAGCACGTTGGCCGTAATGGTATGTTTCACTTTCTGTAAATCGTAAATAAGGACTAATTGAAACTTCAGCTTTACGAATAACTCCTAACCCAGCAGGGTTAATATGTATTGCGCTAGCATCTCCACCCAAAGAAGTAAAAGCTCCTCCCATTGCGTTATACCTTGCAGAACCAGTTAAGTTGTAATTTGAAAACCTATAAGCATCTTGCTCATTTTGAGATAAAATCTCATGCGAGACTCCTAATATTAAGCTAATAGCCAATAGTATCCTAAACATAATATTTACGGTTATAATGTAAATTAATTAAAACAAAGTGCCTTACCTTCTACCTCCACTTGAGCGAGTCGGGGTACTTCTTGGTCTCGTTGGGCTTGGAGAAGCACTTCTTGTGTTACTTCTACTAGGTGTGCTAACCGACCTTGTACTAGGTGACGTTGTTCTTTGAGGAGAACTAACCCTGGTTCTACTTCTTGCACTTCTCGAAGAGCTATTTTTTCTAACAGTTGGCGTTTTAACCTGAATATTCTGTCTTCCAGAGCTTCTAGTATTAGATGGACCTCTTGGAGCAACATTACCGGGGGGAGCTGATCGGGTTGGAGCTACTGTACCTCTATTGGTAGGATTAACTGTTCTGCTTGGTGTAGTTATTCCTCTATTACTAGGACTAACATTTCTTGAAGGAGTCGTTCTGCTTCCGTTACTAGGAATAACTGTTCTGGTAGGATTAGTTTGTCTAGCAGGGGTTGTTACTCTTGTGGGTTGAGTTCTGGTAGATTTAACAGGTTGCTGTGTATTATTTATTCTCACATCATTTTGTTGAGATCTAGTCGTTGTAGGAACTGGCTTAACAACATCTCTAGTTTTAACATCACCACTTCTTGGTGAAGTATAAACCGGTGTTGTGTTACTACTATTTCTAGGAACAGCCTTACCTTCATTGTTAACAGCTCTTACAGGTTGAGTGCTAGTGTTAGAAATGGTTCTTTTCTCTGGTGTTATTCTTACACTTCTAGGGTTTTCAACCGCTCTTGCAGAAGCAACCGCAGCTGCAGGAGCATATTTAGTATTTACTGCATTTTTGCCATACACGGCTCTGTATTTTTCTCCCAAGTCTCTTTGTGGTATGCCAGATGATGAAAGACCACTTGAGTTCCTATGTTGAAAATTTGTATTGCTTCTGTAGCTATTTGCATCAAAGCTATTATAATAATAACTATTACCTAATGCGTTTTGATACATTGCCGTATTATAACCGTTCATAAAGCCGACATTGTAAGCGGAGTTACCAAATCCCCAACCGGCACTGTAACCCCAGCCAGCATAACCTCCCCAGCCGTTATTAAAACCCCAGGGATCATAACCCCATCCTGTATTAAAGCCCCATGCGCAATTATTATAGTTATTCCAAGAATTCCATCCCCAACCAACATTCATTCTCCATGGTCTTGGTCTCCAAAAACTATATGTATCATAAATACTTACGCCATAAAAGAAAGGATCATTATTGTACCAATAAGCATTTGTGTAAAACGGATCATAGTAACCTAAACTTACAACAGGGCGATTAAACCTTCTGATTCTACTTGCATAAGAGTAATCGTGAAAATCATCTCTGTTATACTGGTTGTTATTGTCACCATAGTAATTATTTGTAATTATGGTATTCCCTGCTTCATCACGGTATGTCTCACTCGTATTGCCTTCTTGATAATACTCAACATCTTCATACGATCTATTGGTAGATCCATCATTTGTGCCGTATTCACTTTCAGGAATATCTGAAATTCGAGAAGAATTATTTGTGTTTTCATAAACTCTATCTTTCTGATCAAAGTAAATATCATCATGCTCTTCGCTAGTCCCCCCCCACTGAGAGAATGCACCGTTACATAATATAAACAAGAAGAATGTTAGTTGTAGTATCCGTATCATAATCATAAGTTTTTCAATGTAATAGCATCAATAAACATGCCATTATTAGAATAATCATTTAAATATAGTAAGAAAAAAATATAGTACAACAAACTTGCGGTTAGCTGAAAAACATTAAATTCGCAAAAAACATGATAAAATGAAGAAAATATTATCCTTTGTAGTGCTTTTAGTAGTTTCAATTGGCAGTAATTACAGCCAGCAACTTGCCGAGAATTTTGATTCGGGTGTTTACCCGCCAGCAAACTGGATTGCCGATACTGGCGCAGTAAATGTTATGGGGCTTGACGAATCTGTGTTTGTTTCACCAACCTCGAGTTTTAAGTTTAGTTACGCAATTGGTCATGATGCTTCTTTTTTAATATCGAGCCAGATATTAAACTTAGCCCCAAATAGCATTTTAAGTTTTCAAGAGAGAACTAATTTCAGTTCATTTTATGAATATCATGGAGTTTGGATATCTACCACAACAAATGACAGATCTGCATTTACTGAACTAGTACAAGTTCCTGTTGGGAACGAAGATGAATGGAAAGAATTTGAAGTACTACTTAATTCCTATTCTGGACAAGACATTTATTTAGCGTTTGTTTACGAAGGAGATGACGCAGATGACTGGTTTTTAGATAATGTTAAAGTTGATTTAGCTCCAACATGTTTAAAACCAACAAACCTTGCCGACTCAGTTAACGGAACCACCGTATTTTTATCTTGGGATGACATGCCTTCAGTTTCAACATGGGAAATTGAATATGACACGTTAGGTTTCGTACCTGGCACAGGAATGAGTATGATAACTAGCTCAAATCCTACTGAAATAAATAATTTAATGATACAAACCGAATACGAATTTTACGTAAGAGCAATATGCACAGCGGGAGATTCAAGTGAATTTGAAGGACCATGGAGTTTTACATCAGGATGTTCAGGTAACACAAGTGTTCAAACTATACCGTATTTTGAGGATTTCAACTCCGTTCCAACTCCATTTTTACCATGCGAATGGACTCAATTAAATTTAAATAATGATGATTTAGAGTGGTCAACATTAGCAACAAATAATGGTAACGTTGCTAGAGTACTTTACAGTAGCGACTTACAAACAGACGACTGGTTAATTTCACCTGAAATAACCTTAGAGGCAGGCACAACATATGAACTTAGTTTCGATTGGGGTTCAACAATTTCAGGTTACTCTGAAAAACTAAAGGTTGCATTCGGAACAGGGAGCTCAATTAGCGATTTAGTAAACGTGATTCTTGATACAACTTATACAGGATTTACAGATTTAGCTAGTTATAGTTTCTATTATACTCCAACTGTTACAGACAATTTCAGTTTTGGATTTTACGCTAACAGCGATTTAGATCAAGGAAGCGTTGCAATTGACAACTTTAGACTAGACTTAGCGCCATCTTGTATTAAACCATCTAATTTGAGTGCTTCTGTAAACGGAACATCAGCAACTTTATCTTGGACTGAGCAAGCAACAGCAACCATATGGGAAATTGAATACGGTACTTTAGGTTTTACTTTAGGTACAGGTAATACTATCATTACATCTGATAACCCTACAGATTTAAATAACTTACTTACACAGACAGAATATGACTTTTATGTAAGATCAATTTGCGCGCCTGGAGATACAAGCGAATTTGAAGGGCCGGTTTCATTTATTACCGAATGTCCATTACCAGCAATAATTCAATCTGTGCCTTACACGGAAAACTTTCAAACAAGCAATTCACCACTACTACCATGTTACTGGACTTCTAATAACCAGAATGGTGATGAAGTAGAATGGGTTACATTTAATGACGCTGGAGATAAATTTGCGTATTTGAGATGGAACTCATACGAAAACAGTGACGATTGGTTGATAAGCCCAGAAGTAACTTTAAATGCTAATACCTCTTACCAAATAAAGTTTGATTGGAGTTCACCTAGCACTGGATACAATGAAAAGCTTAAGGTTGCATTAGGTATAGGTAACAATCCATCTAACTTAACTGAAGTTATTTTAGACACAGCTTTTGTTGGCAACGGTGAATACACACAAGGCCTTTACTTTTTCACTCCTCAAACAACAGGAAATTACAATATTGGCTTTTACGGAAATTCAGATGCTGATCAAGGTGGTTTAGCTATAGATAATCTTTCAATTGAAGAAGCTCCTTCATGTATTCAGCCAACTAACTTAATGAGTACGGTAAATAATACGGATATTACTGTTTCTTGGAATGATATATCTGGATCAAGTAACTGGATTGTTGAGTATGGCACAGAAGGATTCACACCAGGTCAAGGAACCTCAATAGCCGTAACATCAAATTCTTATGTAATATCAAATTTAGATGAACAAACATCTTATGATTATTATGTAACATCGGTTTGTAGCTCTTCAGACACAAGTAATATTAGTGTTGTAGGTAACGCAATAACAGAGTGTAACGCTAGTACTGGAATAGTTGCTCCTTATTCTGAAGATTTTGAAGCTTCATTGGCACCACTATTACCATGTTATTGGATACAAGAAAACCAAAATAATGATGATAAAGTTTGGCAAACATATGATTACCAAGGTAATAATGTCGCAGGAATTGAATACAATGGAAGTGAGGCTGCTAATGATTGGTTACTTTCGCCTCCAATCACTCTAACTGGAGGTCAGACATATAATATTAGCTTTGACTGGGGATCTACAGGTACTAGCTACACTGAAGCACTAATAGTTAGTTATGGACAGGGTGCAACTGGCAATAGTTTAAATAATTTACTTCTAGACACCGTTTTCAGCGGACTACCAGGGCTAACCTCAAGTAGTTTTGAAATCACAGTTGCAACAACTGGAGAATACACCTTTGGCTTTTTAGCTTACAGTCCTGCTGATCAACTTAATATAATTATGGACAATTTTTCAGTCGATATTTCTACTGGATTGAATGATTTATCAAATTCCGTAATAAAAGTTTTCCCAAACCCAGCTAATGATATATTAAACATTAAGTCTGAAGGAAACAAAATTGTTAACGTTGAAATAACTGACGTTTTAGGTAAAGTACAGGTAAGTACAAACCAAATCGTAGGTAATCAAATAAATATTTCAAACTTAGCAACAGGAACGTATTTTGTAAATATAGAGTCTGAAAGAGGCGAGTTGTTTCAAACTACTGTAGTTAAAAAATAAATACTTAATAACAATACAATTTTAAAGAGCCTCACTTAAATTAAGTGAGGCTCTTTTCGTTTTCAGCCAATTATGCCTAAAGTAACGAGTTATGTATAGGCTATCATAAAAATCATATGTATTTTTGCTTTCCTTATAATACCTAATATGGCAAAAAACTTTCCTACTAGAAAAGACAATTATTCAGAGTGGTATAACGAAATAGTAAAACGAGCTGACTTAGCTGAAAATTCAGATGTTAGAGGTTGCATGGTTATTAAACCTTATGGCTATGCCATATGGGAAAAAATGCAAGGCGCATTAGATAAAATGTTTAAGGATACCGGGCATGAGAATGCTTATTTCCCATTATTCATACCTAAGTCGTACCTAAGTAAAGAAGCAGCCCATGTTGAGGGATTTGCTAAAGAATGTGCAGTTGTAACACATTATAGATTAAAGAATAGTGAAAACGGAGTGGTTGTTGATCCTGAGGCCAAGTTGGAGGAAGAATTAATTGTTAGACCTACTTCCGAAACTATTATATGGAACACTTATAAAAACTGGATACAGAGCTATAGAGATTTACCTTTACTTATTAATCAATGGGCTAATGTTGTACGTTGGGAAATGAGAACTCGTTTATTTTTAAGAACGGCAGAGTTTCTTTGGCAAGAAGGACATACAGCACACGCCACAAAAGAAGAAGCAATAGAAGAAACAGAAAAAATGCTGGGTGTTTATTCTGACTTTGCAGAAAACTGGATGGCAGTTTCAGTGTTAAAAGGAAAAAAAACAGAAACTGAACGTTTTGCAGGAGCACTTGATACTTACTGTATTGAAGCATTAATGCAAGACGGGAAAGCTTTGCAAGCAGGAACCTCACATTTTTTAGGGCAAAATTTCGCAAAAGCGTTTGATGTAACTTACGCCACCAAAGAAGGGAAAAACGAACACGTTTGGGCAACCTCTTGGGGGGTTTCAACGCGTTTGATGGGTGCTTTAATTATGTCGCATTCTGATGATTTAGGCTTAGTTCTTCCTCCAAAAATTGCACCCACCCAAGTTGTAATCGTCCCTATTTACAAGGGGGAAGATCAGCTAAATGAAATCGCTGTAAAGGCTAATGAAATTGTTGATAAACTAAGAGCAAAAAATATTTCCGTAAAATTTGATAACAGAAACACTCATAAACCAGGCTGGAAATTTGCAGAGTACGAATTTAAAGGCGTTCCTACCCGAATTGCAATTGGCCCGAGAGATTTACAAAACAATACTGTCGAAGTTGCAAGAAGAGACGAGTTAACTAAAGAAGTTGTATCAATTGAAAACATTGATACATATATAGAAAATTTACTTGTTCAAATACAAGAAAACTTATTACAAAAAAATAAAAATCACAGAGCTCAAAATACTCATACGGTAAATACCTATGAAGAGTTTAAAGAAACGCTAAGTTCTAAAGGGGGATTTATTTTAGCTCATTGGGATGGAACCTCAGAAACAGAAGAAAAAATAAAAAAAGAAACAAAAGCAACTATTCGTTGTATTTTATTAGACGAGTCAAGTGCCGAAGAAGGAATGTGTATATACACTGGAAAACCTTCTAAAAGAAAAGTCGTATTCGCTAAAGCTTATTAAAATATGTCAAACAAAAAAGAAAACACAGCCTACGAATCATTACTTGAGTTAATACAACTAAAAGGTACACTTAAGCAAGATGTTTATAACAATACCTTTAATGTGTTTGAAGGATTCATAAAACAAATAAAAAAAATAGTTGGCGAGATCAAACAATCGTTACCAAATTTAGATTCATCAATACCTGTTGAGTATAAGGTGAAAAATAAATACGAAGTACAAGTAACCATTGCTGGAGATGTTCTCTTGTTTCATATGCATACCAATATTTTTCAGTTTGATAGAAGCCACGGTATGTGGAAAACTACTTATTTACATCAAGATGAAAATCGATCGTATTGCGGTATCATATACGTTTATAATTTTTTAAAGGATTCTTTAAAGTATGAGCGTAATGGTGATATGGGCTACTTAATTGGCAGGGTTTTTATAAATAAAGACAATCACTACTTTGTTGAAGGCAAAAGACAAATTGGCTTTCTGTACAATAACTTTTCAAAATCGGTTATTAACGATGTTGAAATTCGAAAAATACTTGAATCACTTTTGCTTTACACTTTAGATTTTGATCTATTTATTCCTCAGTACGATAATGTACAAAAAATTAGCGTTCAAGAAATAAAGCAAATTAATCGTTATGCACCAGTTCAAACTGGCAAAAGATTGGGTTATCAGTTTAAAACTGAAGCGACTGACATTATTTGATCTTATTGAATATTATAATTTGACTTACACGAAAAAATTAGAATGAAAAACATAAGAAACTTCTGTATTATAGCCCACATTGACCATGGCAAAAGCACATTAGCAGACAGGTTATTGCAAGAAACCAAAACAGTTAGTGTTAGAAACTTAACAAACCAAACCCTAGACGATATGGATTTGGAGAGGGAGAGGGGAATCACAATTAAAAGTCATGCCATTCAAATGGATTATGAAAGAGATGGTGAGCAGTATACACTAAATCTTATCGATACACCTGGCCATGTCGATTTTTCTTACGAAGTTTCAAGGTCAATTGCTTCTTGTGAAGGAGCATTACTTATTGTTGATGCAACGCAAGGTATTCAAGCACAAACCATTTCCAATCTTTACCTAGCCTTAGAGCATGACTTAGAGATTATACCTGTCTTAAATAAAATGGATTTAGATAGTGCAATGCCAGAGGAAGTGAAAGATCAAATCATTGATTTAATTGGTGGCAAAAGAGAAGATATTATTTCTGCAAGTGGAAAAACTGGCTTTGGAGTACCTGATATATTAGATGCAGTAATTGATCGTGTACCTGCGCCAGAAGGAGACCCAGAAGCACCCCTACAAGCTTTAGTGTTTGATTCTGTTTTTAATTCCTTCAGAGGTATTATAGCTTACTTTAAAGTAAAACACGGTTCTATAAAAAAGGGTGATAAAGTAAAATTTGTTAATACGGGTAAAGAATATAGCGCTGATGAAATTGGAACTCTGAGGCTAGAAATGGAACCGAAAAAAGAAGTTAAAACAGGAGATGTTGGCTATATTATTTCTGGTATTAAACTTGCTAAAGAAGTAAAAGTAGGTGATACACTTACGCTTATCAAAAACCCCTGTCAAGATGTAATTAAAGGCTTTGAGGATGTTAAGCCCATGGTTTTTGCAGGAATTTATCCTGTAGATACGGATGAGTATGAAGAGCTGAGAGAAGCCATGGAAAAGCTTCAATTGAATGATGCGTCTCTTACATTTGAGCCAGAATCATCGGCAGCACTTGGTTTTGGTTTTAGATGTGGCTTTTTAGGAATGCTTCATATGGAAATTATTCAGGAGCGATTAGAACGTGAATATGACATGACAGTTATCACAACTGTACCTAATGTTTCTTACAATGCATTTGTTAAATCAGGTGAGCAATCCATCATAAACAACCCTTCAGATATGCCAGATCCGGTAAAGCTGGATTATATTGAAGAGCCTTTCATCAGTGCCCAAATTATAACTAAAACAGATTTTGTAGGACCAGTTATGTCACTTTGTATCGAAAAAAGAGGGATACTTACAAACCAAGTCTACTTAACAACAGATAGGGTTGAGATATCTTTTGAAATGCCTCTAGCTGAAGTTGTTTTTGATTTTTATGATAAGCTAAAAACCATTTCTAAAGGTTACGCATCGTTTGATTATGCTCCGATAGGTTACAGAACCTCAGCATTAGTTAGGATGGATGTTTTATTAAATAGCGACCCGGTTGATGCATTATCAGCATTAGTGCATAAAGACAATGCATATAGCCTCGGAAAAAGAATGTGTGAGAAACTAAGAGAGCTTATTCCTCGTCAACAGTTTGACATTGCAATTCAGGCGGCTATAGGATCAAAAATTATTTCAAGAGAAACCGTTAAAGCCTTAAGAAAAGATGTTACTGCTAAATGTTATGGTGGTGACATTTCAAGAAAAAGAAAACTTTTAGAAAAACAGAAAAAAGGTAAAAAACGAATGCGACAAGTCGGTAATGTAGAAATTCCTCAGGCTGCATTTATGGCAGTACTTAAGCTAGATTAATTTTATATTACAATTACTTAACGTGTAACCATAAGATAAGTAATCACGTATTCATGTAGGAAATTAAAATCTCCTGCACATGAATAGATTAATTTATCTCCTATCAATTATACTGTTCTTTTGCAATAATTTTGGCCATTCTCAATCCGTTGGGATTAGCGAAGATGGTAGTATACCAAATTCATCCTCAATATTAGATTTAAAATCTACTACTAAAGGATTGCTAGTGCCAAGAATGACTACAGCACAAAGAACATCTATACCCTTACCTGCTACTGGTTTAATTGTATATGATACCGACCTTGGTGCAATATATGTAAACACAGGAACAACAACAGTACCTGTTTGGGAAAAAGAAATAACAAGTGGTAATAATAATAGTTGGGGTTTATCGGGAAACGAAGCAACTACCGCTGGAACAAACTTTTTGGGAACAACAGATGCCCAAGATTTAGTTTTAAAAACAAACGCAACTGAAAGGTTAAGAATACTAAGTACTGGAAATATTGGTTTGGGTACAAATAACCCTTCAACTAAACTTCACATTAAATCTTCAAGCGATCCTGTTAGGATAGACGGAATGCAAAATTCTACAGACAACGACAGCGTACTTACAATAAACGATAGTAATATTATTTATAAAACAGCAATTAGCGATCTTGTTTCATGTGATAGCACTGGAAACATATGGTATGTGTCCATAAATGGCGATAACAGTAATTGTAAAAAAGGATACACTTGTTTACCTTGTGCTGATCCATGGGCAGCGAAAGATAGTGCAAATAGTGGAGATCAAATAATTGTAAGTCATGGAACTTATACTTCAGGAAATGTAAGTTCTGGAGCTATGAGAGAAGGAACCGAAGAAGAAACCTCTTTATGCAAGAACGGAGTTTCATATAATTTTAACCAGGTATCTTTTGAAACAATTAATGGTTATCACCCATTATTTTATGATCTTTCGGGTGGAATTACAAAAATCAAGGGACTTCTTAATTACAAAAGTCTCGATAGCACTTCTTCTTTAATACAACTTGACAGTTCAAGTCTGATATCTACAGCTGTGTTTGATACCATTGACTTGCAATTTTTATTCAAAATAGACAAACAATTTAACGAAGTAAATAAGTTATATATTAAAAACTTTATTTTTAGAAATAACGGTGGTCATTTCAAATATACAAACGGTTATGGAACTGTAGGAAGTTTCCCCACAGAAAGAAGCTACTTAGACATTGAAATTGAAAAGCAATATAAATCGGTACCTACTACTGGTTTTTGGCAGGCACTCGCATTCAATAATGCAACAGTGAAAATAAAATTCCACTCTTTACCTCCTCGGTATGGTTTTGATTGTTATTTAGATTCAACTGACTTTTATTCAGACATACTAACAAACAAAACTTCTCAGCCAGAAAGAGAGCACAATGGGATTATATTCGACTGGCTAAAAGCAGATAATAACTGTAACGTATATATAGATATTAAAAACTGGATATCCGACAGCATATATAGTACGGATATATGCAGGTTCAGACCGAATAAAAATGACGGTAACTTTTTCTTTAATTGTGAGGATTGTAAAGCAATTGATTATTTAGGTAGCAACGCATTTGTAAATTTTTATCACGGAGGTACTGCTGGTGCTTCAATAGGTAAGTTTGTAATTTCGGGAAACTATTTTGGAACTAGTATGGATGCTGTGAGCCCTCCCTTTAGTATGCATAACGGAAATAACGTAGACGACACAAAAAGCAAACTAATTTTTAAAAATGTTAATGTATCCGGTTTTAACGATACTTTTATAGGGCACATTGGAGGAGCAGCTGCTGTAAATAAAAAAATAAGAATCTCCAATGTGGTGTCAGATGTTCCTATTAATGCCACTTCATTTGACGAAGTTGGTGAATCAATTACCGTTGACACTGATTTTTAGCATTAAATACATTTTGTAATTTCAAGTATAAAATCTACCTTTGAATTCCTTCTTTAAGAAGAGGGCTCATAGCTCAGCTGGTTAGAGCACCTGACTCATAATCAGGGGGTCCATGGTTCGAGCCCATGTGGGCCCACATTGGGAAATTAAAACCTCTTACATAAGAATTATGTAAGAGGTTTTTTGTTTTACATTACGAATACTTCGTTATAAATACTGAGCAATAAGTTCAGGTTCAATATTGTTGTGTGATGTGTTGTATACAACCTCCTTATTCTTTAAAACTATCACTTGCGGTGATTGATGTGTAACACTTAAGATGTCAGCAATATAATTTGAAACACTTCGGTAAGAAAGTAAATCTAAATAATTAAAGTCTGCTCTGCCTGTGACTAATTCATTACCCTCTATTAATTTACTTTTAGCGTGAGCGCTTATTCCACAACTAACACTATCCTTAAAAATAATTTGGGGCTTTAAAGCTGACTTTTCAATGATTTTCATTACCTGTTCTTCTGTATTTATTGAATTCCAATTTTTCATGTCAATATATATTTGGTGTTAATTCCACTTCTAATGCTGTAGACGGTTCTTAATACGTTTTACTTACAAGTGTGTTATGTGAGAGTGATTAACTATTAAAAGTAACCACAAACTCAAGCTCTAGTATAAGTATATTTGTATTATTCTAAAAACGTATGTTCAAAACGCTCAAAGTGGCAGGTATACCCGTTAGGGTTTTTAACTAGATAATCTTGATGATTTGGTTCTGCTGGCCAAAAAGGTGCAAACGGCTCTAAAGTAGTTACTACTTTACTATCCCACCGGCCAGATTTGTTAACGATTTCAATTATTTCTTCGGCAATTTTTCGTTCTTCCTCATTTTGTATAAAAATAGTTGAACGGTAGCTTGATCCTCTATCATTACCTTGTTGATTTACTGTTGTAGGATTATGTATTCTAAAAAAATAATCTAGTATCTCTTTAAAGCTAGTTTTTGAAGGGTCATAGGTTAGTTCCACGCTTTCGGCATGTCCTGGGTGATATCGATAAGTTGGATTTTCATTCTCGCCTCCTTGATAACCAACTTCAGTATCAATAATTCCTTCTCTGTACCTAAAAAGGTCCTCCATCCCCCAAAAACATCCTCCTGCTATATAGGCTTTATTAAAATTTTTCATAGTATTAATTTAACTTATTAAGAACTGCACGATAACATTGAGCAACCTACCTTATGCTTCGCCCAATCGGGTCGTTTTGCATACCACTTATTCATTTTTGGCTGATCATCATAGGGTTTTAACAACAACTGATACAATTCATTTAAAAGGTTATAATCTCCTTTTTCGGCATCATCAATCGCTAATTGTGCCATGTAATTTCGTAAAACAAACTTAGGATTTACAGCTTTCATTTTGTTTTCTCTTTCTGTAACGTCTATACCTTCCTTGATAAATAAATTAACGTAATGAGAAAACCATGTAGTCCAACCTTCTTTATGTGGATGTAACGCTTTTAAATTTAGGTAGCTTGTTTTTTCTATAATAGCCCAAAAATCCTCTTCAACTTGGTTGCTGTTATCTGATAACTCTCTGAAAAAAAAAGTGTAATCTATTTCAGACTTTGTCAAATTTGTTTCTAAATCCTTAAGAAATTGTTTAGGTATTTTATTTAATTGATACAACCCCAGTTTGTCGGCCATCATTTTATGGTAATCAATCAGATAGCTCGTTCTAAATTCACTTAGTATTTTCTGTAGGGGTTCAACTTGTTCAATTAAAGGATATAACGCATTTGCAAGCTGATTTAAATTCCATAATGCAACACTTGCTTGATTTCCGAAGCGATATCTTCTATATTGAGAGTCTGTCGTATTTGGCGTCCAACCAGGATCAAAATTTTCTAGCCATCCATAGGGGCCATAATCTATCGTTAAACCAAGTATTGACATATTATCGGTATTCATAACGCCATGTACGAAACCCACTCTTTGCCAATGAATAATCATTTCGCGAGTACGGTTAGCTACCTCTTTAAAAAATTGAATGTATGTTTTTTTGGAAGGAGTTCCTAAATAAGAATAATGGTGGTTAATTGTATAATCTGCGAGTTTTTGAAGGTTCTTAATATCTTTTCGGGAAGTAAAAATCTCAAAACTACCAAATCTGATGAAACTTGGAGAAGCTCGGCAAACTATTGCCCCTTGTTCGTTCTCTGGATTGCCATTATATAATATATCTCGAGTAACTAAATCTCCTGTTTTAACAAGTGAAAGAGCTCTAGTTGTTGGCACTCCCAAATGGTGCATTGCTTCACTACACAAGTATTCTCTAATGGATGATCTTAAAACAGCTAAACCATCGCCCCTTCTAGAATAAGGCGTTGGACCTGCTCCCTTAAGTTGAAATTGCCAATTAACCTTATTAAATTCAAATTCAGCAATATTTATCGCCCTCCCGTCACCCAGTTGGCCAGCCCAATGCCCAAACTGATGCCCTCCGTAGCACATCGCATAAGATTTAAAATCTTTAAACGGGATAGCTCCACTCATTACACGAACAAATTCAGAGTTATTATTTATTTTAACATTTAAATCAGCTAGTAACTCTGATGAAAAATGAACTAATGAGGGGTTTGTAGGAACTCTTGTGTCAGCAAATGAAAAACATGCTTCATTAACTTGGCGGGTGAAATTTTCTTCAATTTTGTCGGC
The DNA here is from genome assembly GCA_020628935.1 of Flavobacteriales bacterium. Classification (GTDB taxonomy): domain Bacteria; phylum Bacteroidota; class Bacteroidia; order Flavobacteriales_G; family JALEGO01; genus JAHDEG01. The sequence goes on along the minus strand of JAHDEG010000003.1, from coordinate 132,281 downwards.
AGGCAATTCTTTAGAAAATTGTTTACTAACAGGCTTTTCAAGTATGTTATCCATTTAAAGGAGTTTATTCTGGTATAGAAATTATACAAAGGTAGTGCTAGAATGTTTCTTAGTTAAAGAATATTTTGCATTAACTTAATAAGTGGCTAGCTAAATGAGTTATACTATTAATTAATAGTTACTAGCATATGCTGAACTTATAAGAGAAGCCTTTATCTATACTCTGGGTTTTCATGACCAAATTTCTCTCCCGATTTCCAAGACGAGGGTTGGTTTCCATATGTTGGCAATCCGTCAGTTTGTTTTAATATATAAGCTAAGTGCATGAGATTCCAGGTCATGAAGGTTGTGTTTCTGTTTGTGAAATCATTACTGGGTCCACCCGATTCCGGGTCAAGGTATGAAGGGCCAGGCCCCACTTCTCCTATCCAACCGGCATCCGCTTGAGGGGGTATGCTATAGCCTAAATGTTGAAGCGCATATAAAATATACCCATAGCACTGTGTTTAACGCCATCCTCATTGCCGGTAATTATACATCCTCCCACCTTGCCATAATAAATATATTGCCCCTTACTATTTGTTAAAGACGAGTTCCCGTATAATCGCCCAATAATTTTTTGACAGACTGATGATTTTTCACCCAACCATATGGGCGTTCCTAAAACAAGTATATCTGCTTTCAAGACTTTCTCAAATATTTCAGGAAAATCATCTTTTTCGCTTCCATGCTCAGTCATATCTGGATAAACTCCTTCAGGAATGTCATATTCAACTGCTCTTATATATTCACAAGAAACCCCTGCCTTTTCCATAATGTTTGCCGATACTTTAATTAACCCATTTGTATGCGAAATTATAGGTGCTTTTTTAAGTGTACAATTTATAAAGAGAGCTTTGAGGCTGCTGTAATCTGGTTTTGTTGACATGTATAATTTTTATGTATTGTTTATTTAAATAATTTTATCCCTATACCTGCAGAGGCGGTGAAACCAGATAGTCTAACTTCAACTTCGTTATTACTAATATCACCACTTGAAACTATATACCTACCATCTAAGAAAAAGAGTATTCCTTCGGTTTCTATATCTAATCCTAATCCCACAAAGGCTGAACCGCCAGTTTTGTATAGATCATTAACACGATCCTCAATTACTATTAAGCCATCCAATGCATCAAGAGTAGCGCTTTGCTTAGTGATAAAGTTCATAGTGTACCCACCTTGTAAGAACGGCCTTAAATTATCTCCTAACGGAATCCTCAACTTTGCAAGCAAAGGGAACTCAAGGTAGTTTGCTGTTGTCTCATAATAGATGTTTCCAAAATCATAATTAGAACCTCGTTTTGTTCCTAATACTTCAGCCTGTAAGGCTAAAAGTTCGAATAACTCAATATTCAAAAACCCACCTATTGAAGATCCGGTGAAACTTTCAATATTATTAAATTCATTAGATGTGAGCTTGGAGTTGGCTAAACCAACTTTTGCTCCTAGAGAAGTTGTTAATTGTGAGTTTAGTTGGTTTAGACCTAATGTTAATACTATTAAAAACGATAAAATGTACTTCATTGCAAAATTAATTGATTAATGAATATTAGAGTGATTTGTTATAACACAGGATTTGCCAAATGCAAATTTCAGCGGCCTTTTTGGGAAAGGATATGTGTTTGTCTTTTATTTTAGTGCTTTCGCAACCAATCTTTTTATGTGTATCAAAAAAAGACTTCGCCTTACTAGGAGTTTTAAAATCTAAAACGTATTCATCAGAAACTTCTACCCAACGTCCTTTCATTTTTACATCTGTATTTTCGCCCAAAACATCAATTTCTAAAAGATACTTATTGTTACTGAAAATTTTCAAATTGACATCAGCAATATCATTACCTACCGAGGTGTAATCTGCAATTATTTTTTTACTAGGATTAAACATCAGGAAAAAAATTGTTAAATAGCTGAGTAGTATCATATTGTAAAAATATTAAGACGAAAGCGTTTGGCTATGTTGGTTTAAGTTAACTAATTGGTATTCTACATCCGGCATTGGTTTTAAACTACGAGTAGATAAACAATTGACTTCTGCCTGCTTAATGTACAAATAGTTGCTTTTTTTCGGCCAACTTTTTAACTTAATGAATCTCACAATTTAACTTTTTAGCGAATAAAGTCAAAACTGTGCCACAAAGTTAATTAACTAACTATCGCTCTTTTAAGGTGCTATGTTGATATGTTTCGTTAACTAATTACACAATATGTGTAATTAGTTCTACACTAAGTTCCTTTGATCGATTTTACAATTTGTTTTTTTTTGTAGAGTGAACAAAAGCGTACTTATAGTTGACGATGAACCGGATCTTGCGAATTTGTTAGCACGGTTTTGCATCAAAAAAAATCTGTTGCCTAAAACCGCTAATAGCTTAAGTGAAGCCAGAACATTAATAAGTGATTTCACACCTGATTTTGCTATTCTTGATTTTAATTTAGGAGATGGTTTAGGAGTTGAGCTAATACCCTTAATTAAAAACGCTAACAGCAAATGTTATATAGGAGTGTTTACAGCTTACACAAGAGCTGTGCTTAAGCAAGAAGAACATCTAAGTGATATTAACGAAATTTTTGAAAAACCTACTGATTTACGCCTACTAAAAAGTGTAATATTAAAACAATTAAATAGTGAGTAAGTTTATAGTTAACAAATAATCTATTACCTAACTTTACAAAAAGTTTTTTTATGAGCGCTCAAGGTAAAACAATCTTAGTAATTGATGATGATGTTGACTTTGCATTTCTTCTCAAGCGATATTTAACTAAAAATGGTTACACTGTATTTACTGAGTTTACAGCGTCTAAGGCTATTGAAAATCTAAAAAACAATAGTTACGATCTAATTATTTCTGACGTAAGATTACCAGATGGGTCCGGAATACAGTTGTTGCCTCAAATTAAAAGTTTACACTATAAAACCCCCGTCATACTCATAACTGGTTACAGCGATTTAAAATTGGCAGTTAAAGCTATGAAACTAGGCGCTGTTGATTTTATCACTAAACCTATTCAACATGAAGAGCTTCTTATTAAGATTAAAGATTACATTTCTGTTGAAGTAACAGACCTAAAAGACTCATCTCAAAAAACAGTTAAAAGTAAAAACACTTCTAAACACTCCAAATATGTAGTAGGATCAAGTGAGGCTTCCAAAAATTTAGTTCATCAAATTTCATTAGTTGCTCCAACAAATTTTAGTGTTTTAATTTTAGGTGAAAGCGGTGCAGGCAAGGAATATGTAGCCAAGCATATACACGAAAAGAGTGAGCGAAACCAAGGGCCATTTATAGCATTAGATTGCGGAGCTTTACCAGGGGAAATTGCGGGCAGTGAGTTGTTTGGACATATGAAGGGCGCTTTTACTGGTGCTGCTAAAGACAAACAGGGCCATTTTGAGCAAGCCAATGGAGGAACAATTTTTTTAGATGAGGTTGGCAACCTTTCTTATGAGAATCAAATAAAGTTGTTAAGAGTAATTCAGGAACGGAAAGTAAAACGATTAGGAAGTTCAAAAGATATAGATATAGATGTACGCATCATCGCTGCAACTAATGAAGATGTTAATTTAGCAATAAAAGAGGAGAGATTTAGAGAAGACTTGTATTACAGGCTAAATGAGTTTAAAGTTGACGTTCTTCCTCTTAGGAAAAGAGTGGAAGATATTAAGGATTTCGCAACATTTTTTCTGCAGAAGACTAATGAGGAGCTAGATAAAGAAATTCGTGGATTCGAACCTGATGTCTTAGAGATATTTAACAAATATGAGTGGCCAGGTAATTTAAGGGAATTGAGAAATATTGTTAGGAGATCTGTTTTGCTAACACGAGGAGAAACTGTTAAAAAAGACATCCTACCCTTAGAAATCCAAAATTATAGTTTGGTAAGCTCTTTAAGCTCAGCTACGAAAGATATTTACAACCCTAGCAATTTGAAAATAGCATCTGCTGAAGCCGAAAAAACTGCAATTCTTGAAGCGTTAAAAGAGTGTAAATACAATAAATCAAAGGCGGCTAAGTTGTTAAATATTGACAGAAAAACACTGTACAATAAGCTGAATAATTACAATATTGATCACACATAATGCAGGATAATTTCTTCAAACAGCAATTAATTGCTGCTGTGCTGCTATTTCTAAGTTTTCTTGCTGTTGTATTTTTATTATATAAGAGTGACGATATTGGTAAATACAGATTAAAGTCTCAAAATGCTATACAACATTTAAACCTTATGCTATTAGATGTTTACAAATGTGAAGCTGGAGTTAGAGGTTTTCTAATGACTCAAAACTTTGACGTACAGAACAGAAGAGTCGAAAGCTATGCAAAAAGTATAAGGGAGCACTTTAATTTTGCCAAAAATAATCTTGGCTCAACAAAAAGCATTTTACACAAACTGCATGATATAGAAGTACTCGTCAATCATAGAATTGATTTAATTAAAAATTTAAAAGCTCACACAAAAGACAGTAGTCTTTCAAGCAAAAAATTTGTAAACAAATTAATCGTGGGAGGAGATGAAATTATGGATAATTTAGTTCCGATAATTTCGGAAATTACCAGAGAACAAAATGATAAAATTAGCCACCAAGATTCTGAGCTCAATTCAATTAAAACAGCATTAATGATAAGTTTACCATTTGTTTTGGCCTTTTCTGCTATGCTCTATTTTGGTTCACTTAAACAAACCAGCGAATTAAATAAGGCGTTGAAAAAAGACAAGGATAGGTTAAATGATGAGCGGGAGTATTATCAATTTCTATTTGAAAAAAATCCGGTGAAGATTTTCATGTTAGACAAAGGCTTAAGGATTAAAGACTGTAATTTGGCCTTTGGTAAGTTTTTTAATGTTAATAAAGAAGAAATTAAAGGCGAATCTATTAATACGTTCCTTAACACACACGTGGAAGGTGGATTGAATTTTGATTTTAGTGAGAAAGTAGAAGTAAAATCATCGGAATACGAGATTTCTGTTGGCGGCAAAAAAAAGGTTGTTTTATTCGATATTTCTTGGAACTTAATTAAAGAAACATATTTCGGAACATTGAAAGACATAACGCTAAGAAAGAGATGGGAGGGAGACTTAAAAGCAGCTGAAAAAATGAGTCTGACCGGAGGTATCGCAAGATCTATTGCTCATGAAATTAGGAATCCGCTCACAAATATTAATCTAGCAGTTGTTGAACTGGAGGATGAAGTAAGTGACGATGCTAATACTTTGCTAGACCTTATTACTAGAAACTCAAACAGAATTGGTCAGTTAATTACAGATTTGTTGCAGTCCTCAAAGAGCAAAAATTTAACGCTCTCAAAGTTTAAACTTTCACAGTTGGTTAGTAGTTTAGAGCCTCTTGTTAAGGATCGCTTGCTTCTCAAAGGGATTAGATTAGAGTTTATTAATTTAACATCAGGTAGAGACACTATCCTAGCAAACTTTACAGATCTGCAAACAGCTGTGGTTAACCTTGTTATAAATGCAATTGAGGCAATAGACCATACTGCCGGGAAAATAACACTGGAACTAAGCAATGAAAACGATGATGTTAGATTATCAATTGCAGATAATGGAAGAGGTATACCGTTAGACAAGATTGAAGAAATTTTCAATCCATTTTATACGAGTAAGAAAAAGGGAAATGGGCTAGGTTTAACATCAGTGCAAAGCACTATAAAAAGCTACAACGGAAGAATATCAGTTGATAGCAAACAAGATGTAGGAACAGTTTTTAGCTGTTATTTTGCTGCAGTAAACGAGATAACCTGATAGTTTAGGCTAGCTCATTTACTTTTCAGCATATTAAATCATTGTACTAACCCTTTGAATTATTGGTCAACTGTGTGTTTAATGTTTTTCCACCTTTAGCATCGAAATCAAGTGTTCTAATCGGGAAAGGAATTGAAATATCGTTATCGTTAAACGTTTGACTTATTAATTTGATGGCACTACTTCTCGATTTTAAAAACTCGGACTGAAACCCATTAGGGAGCCAATAACGGGCTGTGAGGTTTATGGAGCTGTCTCCAAAATCTGTGTAGAATACATCTACTCCTCTTTCTTTATCAATGTGGTCGAGGTTGATTAATGTTTTCTTTAGTATATCTTCTGCCTTATTTAGATCGTCTCCATAAGATACTCCAACGGCAATTTCCACTCGTCTGCTAGCAGTATGTGAGTAATTTTTCACAACTCCTTGAAAAACATCTTTGTTAGGTACCAGCACAAGTTGCCCATCGAAGGTTTGAATTTTTGTAGTTCGCAGGCTAACTTCCTGAACATTGCCTTGCTCTCCCGATACCTTGATATGATCACCGATCTTAATTGGCTTTCGTACTATTAATATAATTCCGGCCATTAAGTTGGTTGCAGTTTCTTGAAAAGCAAAGGCTAGGGCCAACCCGATTATACCTGCACCTGCTAAAAACGAAGTTACCGCTTTATCAAGGTTTAGGATATTAAGAGCTACCAGCAGGCCAGCAATAATTGTAATAATAAATGCTCCATTGACCGCAAATTTGTTAATATAGTGATCGTCTGACATGCGCTTAACAAACTTACCTACCAATGATTTAATTACTTTAGCCATCATAAAAAATACGATTAGCACTAAAAATGCTACTAAAGCGTTAGGGAGGATTTTTACTAGTTGCTCATACCATATTGCAAGCTTGTCAGTGATTAAATTATAAGGTTCTTTCAAATCCATGTTCTTATTTTTTTGGAGTTAGAAATTCGTCTGGGGAATAGTATGTACCTTCTTTTTTGTCAATCCAATCTGCATTATCAGTTGTATTTTTTTTAATAGATTCAGATAGTCCGTGATCGATAGAATAAGCCTTGCCTCTGTCAGATTCAATTTCGGGGTATCGTCCTTTATTACATGATGCACTTGTGATTACCACTATGGCTAAAAGTGCATAAAATTTGAAATCTTTACTTTTCATAGTTTAAATTTATAGTTATTAGTTGTGGTGTTTAAATATTTTATTTTTTAAAGAGCGTGGTTACGTTTTCTTTAAAACCAAGTCCTTCATCGTAATTAGAAGCCAATACAGCTCCAAATATTAATAACAGAAGGCCTACGGCCAGTGGTATATAAAATTTTATATTGGTTTTCTTCCTTTCTTCAACATTCATAATTATTGTTTTTTAAATTGTCTTTTTAATTTTTTAAAAAAGTTTATCTATTGCCCTGACTTCCTTTATATCCGTAGGTAGGCACAACTAATATCACTTTTCAGAAACATATAGTGAAAAAATAACACCAAAAACTTAAATGTATATAAATCAGGTTTTTAGGTAGTTATGAGCAAAGGATTGGCGTAGAAATTTATCCACACAATGCCCGCCTAACATTTACAAGTAGCTAACTAAATGTTAGCTCTTAATAGAAATCTTTACTTGTATTGGAAAATGATCAGAGCCAATATGTTGTAATCTTTTATACTCACAAACCCTAAAATGTTTAGAGACAAAAAATTGATCTATTGGGAGACGCGTAAAAAAGTATTTTGTGTGAAATGAATTTACAAATAGCCTACCAATAGACGGATCATTTAAACCAGACTCCCTAACAAATTTTTTAGAATTTTTTGACCACGGCACATCATTCATATCGCCAATAACTATGGAGGGTTTCTCATCTCGCTTTACCAGTTCAGCGATTTTATCAAACTCATAGTCGCGGGGTTTTGAGGTTAAAGCTTCACCATAAATAGGTGGTTCGGGGTGAATCCCGTACAACACAATGGTGTTATTTTTAAACTTGATACTTGCTTTGATTGAAGGTATATCAGATTTAACTAAAAATTGAACTTTACCATCTTCAAATGGCTGAGATGAATAAAGACTGATACCGTACAGATTGTTTTGCACAGATTTAATTTGGTATGGATACAGCACTTCAAGTTTTTCTAACTGTTTATCCCAAACATCATTAACTTCCATTACTAGAAACAAATCTGGTTTATGGTATTTAATCAAATTAATAAACTTGCCGTACTGCTTATTACTCTCAAGTACATTAAAAGAAATTATGTGCAAGCTGTCTGCATTGCTATTTGAATTTTCAACAGTCTTATTAATAAAAGGAGTATATCTATAGATTTGAACTACATGGTAACAAAATACGGCAGTCATTAAAACTGCAAACATGATTTTTGGTAAAATCAGTAGTGGCAAAAAAAACGTTATTATAAGCATGATAAAGCTCACGATTATAAAATGCAGTTTAAAAAAATCAGATGCTCTTATCCACCATTGCTTATTGCTGGAAAACGAGAATAGCGTTCCAATTACCAGAACTAGACAGATGACATAGTATACAACCATATAAGCACAAAAGTGTGCAAATTTGGGCAATAATTATACTAATAAAATAAAAATTCGATGGTACATACCTTGCAGAGGTTGGAAGTTGATTAAATAACGACTGCAGGTTGATGTAGAGAGGATTTAGTCAAGTCAACTCAGTGGCAAACCTAATTAGCAGGGATAAGCATAACATTAATCGCTCCCTTTGAAGCTGTTGAGCGTATTTTTTAAAATAGCTGCTGTAGGTATCGCTATTATCATACCTACTATACCCCAAATTTGAAAACCTATCAAAAGCGATATTATAGCTACAGCGGGGTTAATATTTACAGTACTTCCCAGTATTTTAGGAGAGAGAAAATTACCTTCAACAAACTGAATAAAGCCAAAAGACACAAATATTATGATAAGATTATTTATTGATCCTTGAGTCGTGTATGAAATAGTCATTATCAAAATTCCGCTAATTGTAACCCCCACATATGGTACAATACAGCATATACCTGCTGTGAAACCCAGCAAAACAGAATACGGTACATCAATAATAACAAGCACTGTACTGAAAAGTACACTCAAAATTGAAGTGACAATAAAGATCCCTTTTATATAGCTTTGGGTTATTCGGTTAAATGATTTTAAAACACTTCTATATTTGAGTTCTAATTTTCTTGTTAACCACCTAATGGTTTCTAATAATTGTTTTTGATAAATAAAAATGCAAAATATGTAAATAGGAACTAGTATTAAAATACTAAATAAGTCAGTTAAGTTATTAATGAATGGTTCTATCATTTGACTAGAGCTCGAAATTAGCTCTGTCAATTTGTCTCCACTAACATTACTAGAGATATCAATATTTGTTTTTTCAAGAATATATTGGTTTACATCACTAACTGATTTAGATAAGTTTCCTGATATATTTGGTAAGTCTGTATACAAGCTTCTTGCTTCTGAAAACACTAATAGTCCCATACCTGCAAATAATAATAAGAATGAAAGCAGAATTAGTGATGCGCTTATAACCTTATTTTTGAGCTTAGAATTCACGTAACAAAATAGCGGCCAGGTGGCTGAGGCCAAAAATGAAGCTAAAACAATAGGCACCAGAATTGACTTAGCTAAAATAAAAACTGCCACGAGTAGGGTTACAAGCAGCAGTGTATGTAGCAAATATTGAAGTTTGGATAGGCTCAATGAAGAAGGTATTATTGGTGCTTAGAAGAAAGACTATCAACTAGCCTTTTGGCGGCATTATAAATTGATATGCCATGAGATACGATTTCTTTGCCTTGAAACAAAAGCCCAAGGTTAGAAGTATTTGAATGATTTCCATCCGAACTAAATACAGGGCTATTCAATCCAAGGGCAGATTCTAAATTGTGCTCTTGTCTCAACACGTTAATTTCAGCCTGTTTCAAATCCTCATAAAACCTATCGCTATTTGATACACTTCCAGTCTGTTCATTTGACGAAGCTGGTTCGTAATTTGATCCTATATACATTTTCTTAAGTAAGCGTATAAACGGGTTTCTATATACATAAAATAGAACCGCCTTGACTACGATTATAGAAGCTGCAATGAGAAAACCTAAGGCATAATTTTGTAAATTTTGCCCAATTAGCAATGCTAGTGAAGTATAAAGGAACATCAATACCATACATATTAAACCAAACATGGTTGCGTGGTAGGCGCTGTGTGCGCCATACTTTGCAACTTGATCTTGAGCTTTCAGACTTATTAGTTCATAGTAGCCTTTTAATACGTTATTGAGCTGAGGTCTGATTTGACTAAAATTTATCATAGCTCGAGTTTAGGCTTTACCGTTAATATATGGCTCTTTAACAGCATCTGAGTTTTCTATAGATTTCACACTTTCAGCTACGTTTTTAATCGTTTTTTCAGCAAATTCTTTTCCCTCTTTGACTAATACTCCGGCTTCGTCTTTAAGGCTATCCATTGTATTAGATATATCTTTTCTCAATGCCTTCCCGCTTTTGGGTGCAAATAATAGTCCTAATGTTGCTCCTACTGCTGCTGCTCCTGCTAATAATAAAATTTTTTCTGTTGTTTTCATAATAATTAATTTAGTGTTAAAATATAGTTTGAATTGTGTATAGATGGTGCTGAAATATGAATAGGCTAGTCTTGCATTGATTTTTCTAGTTTACTTATTCTCTTTTCAATATCATCAATCGTTTTTTCTGTTGCATTATCAAGTTCGGAAGATATATTTTTGATTTCGTTTTCAAGATCATTCCACTTGCCTTCAGTTTTATCTTCCAAATTTTGCATTTTATCTTTGAGCTTTTCTGACGATCTATTAAGATCAGTTTTTAGCTTGTCTTTTCTGGTTTCAAAATAATCTTTAGTTGTTTCTACCACATCTGTTACTTCTTCCTTAACATCCTCCTTTGTTGTTGGTGAAGAACAAGAAGCAATTATGAATAATGAAAATAATATTACTGTAGTTGTTATTGGTTTTTTCATAAAAAAAAATTAAAATTTGTTGAATTGATTTATTGAGTAATTTCTTTGTTCTTAACTATATTATAAAGCATGACAGAGATTGCTAACACTAATAACAGGTGTATGAGTCCAGAAGCCCCATATACGAAAAAACCTAGTGCCCATGCAACTATTGCCAGAAGCGCTGTTAAATATATTGCGCTATTCATAATTAAGATTTAATATTTAATAAAATTTTCAAAATATCAGAATTTTTAATTCCTACAATGCTTGATACATCAATTTGACCACCTGGTAACTTAATTAAATAATCTTTAATGTATTTTACTAAGTCGTTTTCTATGAGCACCTCGGTCACCAAAAGGTGATCTTGAACTATTTCTAATCTTGCTGAACTAGAAGAAGATTTTAATTGCACTTTAATTTCGTGATCTCCACTGGATAATTGCTTTTCAGACCAGTCAATTTTCACAAGTGGATTAGTATAATTATTTTTAATTAACATGCTGTCTGGTTGTCCTGTAAAAGTTTTCATAGCGTTGAATTTATTTAGTTATATGAAATAACCTTGCCAGAGGCCGAAAACAACTTAAAACGATAATAATCAGCTACTTACTAATTTTCTGTATTTGTAAATGTGGAAGTAACTCCACACTATGGGCATAAGCATATCATAAAGATCAAATAGTAAAGCCTAACTGAAATTGATTATTGCAATAATTTAAAATGAAATACGTGTTGTGTAACTACCAGAAAAAACTCTTAACCGTAAGTATTATGCAAGCCTACAAACTAGATATAGTCTTTTTTTACAACTAAAGTATAGTAGTTGTTATCTAATTTTAAATACCCTTGGTCGTAACAAAAATAGTATTGCTTACCAGTTTTTGTTTTGTAAATGTTGGTGTAAAAACCAAAGTCAAAGCCTTTTTTATCTAACTCACTCTTTTTCACTCGAGTTGGAGAATCTGTATTAAGTAAATTTAATATTCGTCTATTTTTTCTCAATGTATTGTTTACATTTCGCATATACGGGTTAATATCACTATTTACTTTGTTATTAAAATAACTCCTACACTGGTCTGAGCAAAATTTTTTATCAATTCTACCAGAAATAGCATCTCCGCAATTTTCACATTTTTTACCCATACATAGTCTTGTATTACAGGAATATACAAAAAATACTACCCGGCAGCAAACGGCTTCAAACGGATATAAACGTATGTAACCGATTAACTACCGACTAATTAAAATGGCTCATCGTTACTTTGTGGCATCAAATTATTTAAACAAATATTTAAACTTTTTATTATGAAAAACTTAAGAAACAGCGTGCAGTTAATTGGTAATTTAGGAAACAACCCAGAGGTTAAAACATTAGCCAACGGAAACAAAGTTGCTAATATAAGTATCGCAACCAATGAATCGTATAAAAACAATAAAGGAGACACTGTAGAAAATGTACAGTGGCATAACGTAGTTGCGTGGGGTAAACTTGCAGAAATAATGGAAAAAACTCTTAAAAAAGGTAAAGAAGTAGCCATAGAAGGCAAACTAGTTAACAGAAGCTATGATGATAAAGAAGGCAATACAAAGTATATAACTGAGGTACTTGCAAGCACTTTACTACTACTAGGTAAAAAAGACGTATAAATTAAAGCTTAAGGGTTATGGTAACAACTGCCATGACCCTTTTTTAAGCGAGTATCTGGTATACGGCCATCGCTGAAAAATAAGCTATTAATGACATAGCAACAAATTGAATTAAAGGCCATTTCCAAGAGTGTGTTTCTCTTTTTACAATTGCTATTGTACTCATACATTGCATAGCAAATGCGTAAAATAAGAGTAAAGAGATTCCGGTTGAAAAATTATATACAGGTTTTTTAAGTGTGTAATCATAATCGCTTTTCATGCTACTAATTAATCCTTCTTGCATATTTTCGGAGTCATCCATTCCGTAAATTGTAGCTAGCGTTCCTACAAAAACTTCACGCGCAGCAAAAGAAGTAATTAGGGCAATACCAACCTTCCAATTATAACCTAAGGGTTGAATTACGGGTTCTATTGTTTTACCTAAAGACCCTAAATATGACTGCTCAATATTTACATTCTCTCCTTTAAAAATAGAAGCATTTGACCCTGAACTACCCAAAAACCATAGAATTAAAGAAACTACTAAAATTATTTTTCCGGCATCCACCACAAATACTTTTACCTTATCATAAACTTCTACCAACAAAGCCTTAAAACTGGGCACTTTAAAACTTGGTATTTGCATTACAAACAAGTTTTGAGTTCGATTCTTTGAAACGAAAGAAGTTATAATTAAAGAGGATAAAAGCGATGCGACTAAACCAAGTAAGTACATAGAAAACAATACAACTGCTCTTAGATCAAGAAAACCAAACACCTGCTTAGCAGGAATAGCTACAGTGGCTACTAAAACATAAACAGGTAACCGGGCCGAGCATGTTACAAACGGCAATACCAAAACACTAATTAAGCGCTCTACCGGATTGGTTATTGTTCTGGTTGCCATTATTGCTGGAACGGCACATGCATAACCGCTTACCAAAGGGATTACAGATTTGCCGCTCAACCCAAATTTTTTCATGATCGAATCCAGCAAAAAACTAACCCTTGGCATATATCCGGTTTGCTCTAAAAACCCAATAATTAAAAATAGCATTGTTATTTGAGGAATGAAAACTAACACGCCAGCCAAACCATTTAACAATCCGTCAGTTAAAAAATCACTAATCCAGTGATTGGGTAAAACTGGTCTTAATTTTTCGTTTATCCACCCGAAACTTTGCTCAATTGCATCCATCGGGTAAGCCGACCAGGAAAATATAAGTTGAAATACAAAAAGTAATATAAACCCAAAAATGAGTAACCCCCAAAACTTATGCGTGGTTAAATAGCTTAACTTTTCAAAGATATTAAACGTACTTTTTTTCTCAATTTTATATGTGCTATTTTTTAAAGCAAGATCTATTTCCTGGTAAACCTGCAAGGTTTTTCGTTTAATGTGCGGTACTACATTACGTTTTTTGCTCCCCTTACCTAAATGGTTTAATAATTTGGTCTTAAAATCTAAATCAGTGAATTTAAAGTCTATAACAGTTGTGCCAAGCTCTTTTTCAAGTAAGGCTTTATCATAATAAACCTCAGTACTAGCATCCATATGATTCATTACTAAGACGGGTTGTACTCCAAGAGCTTGAATTTGTTTAAACAGAAATAAATGTAATTTTAAAGAAGAAGCGTCTGCTACAAAAACAACTTGATCGGTTGCAGATAAATTCTTAATCTCATTTATAGCTACCTTTTCATCTTCAGAACGCGCCCGTAAACTATAGGTTCCTGGTAAATCAATTATATTTAACTCTTCATTACCATATACAGTTGTATGTATTCTTTTTTCTACTGTAACGCCAGAATAATTACCCGTTTTTTGCTTTAGCCCAGTGAGTAAATTGAATAATGTTGTTTTACCACTATTTGGGTTACCTACAATATAAATAGTACGATTCACTTTGATAAGAATTTTAAGAAGGGAGGATTTCAACAAAAATATTGCTGGCTATTAATTTATCAATACCTAAATTGACAGTACCATTTACTTTAAAAATAGCTGGGCCGCTAAGTGGGGCAACAGCTGTAAGCTGAACTTCTGAGCCTTCAAATAAACCAAACTCATTTAGCTTAACAAGTTGCTGTTTATTTAATTTAAAGCTTATAATCTTAGCATTTTGATTTAGGTTGAGTTTATATGCAGGTATATTAATTTTAGTACTCATCTTAATGACAAAAGTATTTAAAACAAATAGGATTGCACTACAAAGAAGTTGGTATTAAAAACCAAATTTTAGTTTCTTTTATCAAGTCCCCAATTCAGCTTACTTCTTAGGGTTGTTAAGTAACTATGGTTAGGCAATCGTACAAGCTGAATAGAGTGTTCGTGTTTTTTGACAGTAAACTCTAGACCATCTGCTACAATACTTGTACGAGAATCCAAAGAAACTAAAAAAGACTCGTTCCTACCTTCTACCTTTAATTTTAAGGTAATATCGTTAGGTATAATCATTGGCCTAACATTTAAATTGTGTGGAGCTATCGGTGTAAGAATAAAATTACCAGAACCCGGATAAACTACTGGTCCGCCGCAACTTAATGAATATGCTGTTGAGCCTGTAGATGTAGATACAATTAAGCCGTCAGACCAGTATGTATTTAAGTATTCATCATTCATATACACCTCAACTTTAATCATTGAAGAAGTATCTCTACGTGAAATTGTTAATTCATTAAGCGCAAAATTTTCTTTACCAAATACATTTTTCTTAGTTTCTAATTTTAATGTCGTTCTAAAGTCAATGATATATTCTTTATCAACTAACAATTGCATTGCAACATCTACTTCGTTAACTGAAACACTTGATAAAAAGCCCAGCCTACCGGTATTTATACCTAAAATGGAAATAGGATGACCTATTACAAGTGAAGATGCATTTAAGATAGTACCGTCTCCACCCATACTCACTAAAACGTCAATGCCTTGCTCAACTAATTGTTGTCCTGTTTCAAAAGTAGTATAGCTTGAAAGTTCAAACCCCTTGCTTTCTAATTGATGATAAAAATCTTTATATATAACAGGAACTATTCCTTTAGATGAAAGGGTTTTAAATAAATTCTGAACATTAAGATGATGTTTTTTGGCAAAATCTCTACCAAATAATCCTACATTCATAATTTAAGTATTTAAGTAATTCATAAATTGATCGTAACGATCTCTAAGACTTTCCTCATATTCAGAATTATCAAAATAACTCGTTACAACATAGTCGTAACGTTCAAACGTTTGAAGAACATCTCTTATCTCGTAACGGTTTATTTTAATAGTAACTTCTATTTTAGTTGAGTCACCGAATGTTCGTACATAACTTCCCATAACACGCGCACCGTTTTGCTCAACAATATTTGCTATTTGAGTTAACGTATAATCGTGTAGGTTAAGTTGTAATGATATAATTCCTCCTCTATCTTTAAAAAAAGAAATTTTACCCAGCTCTTTTATTGCACTTATATAACTTATGCAGCCCTGATAAGCTTCCTTATCATCAATAATAGGCACTACGGTAGTATTTGTTTCAGCAAAAATATTAATCACATCAAGCAAATGATTATTCTGATTTAAAAAAGCCATGTTGTACCTAAAATTGGCAGCTGCTATAGACGAATCAGGGTTTTCAGCATCCATTAAATCATCTTCTGTAACCAAACCCAAAAGTTTTCGGTTTGAATCTATAACTGGTAGATGGCTAACTTTAAATTCATCCATCCATGCCATTGCTTTATCCACTGAGTCGGTGTCTCTCAAAGGCGGTAAATCGTCATTTATTAATTCGTTTAAATACAAGGTTCTGTCAATTAATTTATTGTAGTTAAATTATCCCGTTAATATTTAGTATAATTCCCTAAATTCGAAACATTCTATACCTGTAAATGTATTAAAAATAGTAGGTAATGACCAAGTTAAGTGTAAACATAAATAAAATAGCTACGCTAAGAAACGCTAGAGGAAACAATATACCCAGCGTTGTTGATGCTGCCATTAAAATACAACAGTTTGGTGCTGACGGGATTACGATTCACCCAAGACCTGACGAAAGACATATTACGAGGGCAGATGTGTATGATTTAAAAAAAATAGTTCACACAGAATTTAACATTGAAGGATACCCTTCTGACGATTTTGTAAAGCTAGTAATAGAAACAATGCCTGATCAGGTAACGTTGGTACCTGACGGCCCAGATGTATTAACTTCAAACGCGGGCTGGGATACCGTTAAAAACAAAAGCTGGCTAACCGAGATATGTGACGAATTTAAAAAGCATGATATACGTATTTCTATATTTATGGAAAATAAAAACGCTTTTATTGAAGGCGCGAAATTAGTTGGAGCAGATAGAATAGAGCTATATACCGAAGAGTATGCGACTAACTTTTTGAAAGGTAAACAAGAAGCTATAGCACCATATATTAAAAGTGCCCATTTAGCACAATCTTTAGGGTTAGGTATAAACGCAGGGCACGACTTAAATATGGATAATTTAGCGTTTTTTGCAGAACAAATTCCTAATCTGATGGAAGTATCTATAGGGCATGCACTTATTTCTGATGCTCTTTATTTGGGCTTAGAGAACACCGTAAAGATGTATAAAAGTAAACTATAGGTTTATTAAAAAAATAATTAATTTATGATAAACATAGTTGTAATATCTGGGGCTGGAGTTAGTGCTGAAAGTGGATTAAAAACTTTTAGAGATAGTGGAGGGTTATGGGAAAACTATAGCGTTTACGAAGTTGCTACTCCTGAAGCTTGGTTTGCAAACCCTAAATTAGTAACTGATTTTTACAACGAAAGAAGAAAACAAGCTTCTGAAGCGTTACCTAACAAAGCTCATAAGTACATTGCAGAATTACAAAGAGCATTTAATGTAAACGTAATAACTCAAAATGTAGATGATTTGCATGAAAGAGCAGGTTCTAAAAATGTACTACACTTACATGGCGAGCTAAGAAAATCGAGAAGTACGTTAGACGAAAGCTTAATTTATACGATTGAAGGAAATAACTTAAACCTTGGCGATAAATGTGAAAAAGGATCACAGCTAAGACCACACATTGTTTGGTTTGGAGAAGCTGTACCGGCAATGGAAGAGGCCATTCCTTTGTTATCTCGTGCTGATATTGTATTAGTAATAGGCACTTCACTTAAAGTTTACCCTGCAGCTGGTTTATTTGAAATGGCTCCAGAAAACAGTAAACGATTTATTATTGACCCAAGTGATTTAGAAATTAACTTACCCAAAGATGTTATTCACATTAAAAAAGTTGCATCTAAGGGAATGGAAGATTTTATACAACTTATTAAACCTTATGAACACAGCTATTAAGTCTCTACTATTCATTTTTGTTATTAGCTACTGTGCCAACTTAACTGCACAAAAAGCAACCTATAGTAAGCAAGCAATTAATACACTCTCAAGTGAATTTATGGCAGGCAGAGGATATGTAGATAACGGACACATAAAAGCAGCAAGTTACATAGCATCGGAGTTTAAAAAAATAGGAGTATCAACATTTAATAAATCCTACTTCCAAAATTTTGCAATAACGGTAAATACATTCCCTGATAATGCTACCACACAAATAAATGACAAGGCTTTAAATACAGGTAATGATTATATCCTTTCTCCGGCTTCTTCCTCTGAAAAAGGCACTTTTGACGTTGTAACCGCAAAAAAAATAAAAGCTAAACCCAACAAAAAGTGGAAAGATAAGTTTGTTTACATTTCCCCTAACATCCTACCAAAAAATACAGATGAGCTTGCGGTAGTTAATAAAGCAATACGCGAAAATGCGTTTAAAGCTAAAGGAATAATTAAAGGCACTAATAATAAATTAACCTTTAGTTATGCTCAACACCAAAACAATTTTGTAACAGTAATTGCAACGGATAGTGTGCTGCCAAAACCTTTAAAAACAATAACTACAAATATTGATGCCAAGTTAATAGCCAACCAACGCACTCAAAATATAATAGGATACATTCCTGGAACCGAGCAACCCGATTCTTTTATTGTATTTAGTGGGCATTATGATCATTTAGGTAAGCTGGGGAAAGACACATATTTTCCTGGCGCCAATGATAATGCAAGTGGAATTGCAATGTTGCTTTCGTTAGCAAAATACTACAGCGCTAATCCCTCTAGGTATTCCGTTGTTTTTATGGCATTTGGCGCAGAAGAGGTGGGTATTTTAGGCTCTAAATATTTTATTGAAAACCCAACGTTTAATATTAATAATATTCGGTTTTTAATGAATATGGATATAATGGGAACGGGAGGAGAAGGCGTTACTTTAGTAAATGGATCCATTTATGAAAAAGAGTTTTCTTTACTAGAAAACCTTAATAACTCGAACGAGTTATTACCACAAATTAAGAAGAGAGGAAAAGCAATGAATAGCGACCATTACTGGTTTACAGAAAAAGGAATACCTGCTTTTTTTATGTACACAATGGGCGGAATTAGTGCTTATCATGATGTTTTTGATAAGCCAGAAACATTGCCGTTAACTAAGTTTCAAGAAATATTTAAACTGCTCACACTTTTTGTAGATGAGTTAGATAAATAGTAAACAGAACCAAAATGGCCAAACTATATATTGTACCTACCCCTATCGGAAACTTAGAAGATTTTACTTTTAGGGCTGTTCGTGTTTTAAAGGAGGCTGATGTTATTTTAGCTGAAGATACCCGCCAATCAGGTAAGTTACTAAAGCATTACGAAATTGACACGCACCTTAAAGCTTACCACCAGCATAACGAGCATAAAAAATTAGATGAATTTATTGAGCTTATTGAAACCAGCTCTTCAGTAGCTATTGTTACCGATGCCGGTATGCCTGGTATTTCTGATCCTGGTTTTTTACTTATTCGTGCGTGTATAGAAAATAACATTCATGTAGAGGCTTTACCTGGTGCTTGTGCATTTATAACTGCTTTAGTAGCTTCTGGCTTGCCATGTGATTCTTTTATTTTTGAAGGATTTTTACCGCAAAAAAAAGGAAGACAAACCAAGTGGAAGCAATTAGCAGAAGAGAAAAAAACTATTGTTTTATACGAATCCCCTCATCGCTTACTAAAGCTAATGAAAGAAGTAAACGAGTATTTAGGTGAAAACCGTAAAGTTGTTGTAGGAAGAGAACTCACTAAAATGTTTGAAGAGTATATTAGAGGAACGGCCAATGACGTACTAAAGCATTTTGAAGAAAAAAAAGTAAAAGGTGAGATCGTTGTTATTATTGAGGGAGCTTAAACACTATCCTTTTTCTTCGGAAATCTCTTGACATAACTCTATTAAAACACCATTGGTTGATTTTGGGTGTAAAAAGCTTATCATTTTATTGTCTGCGCCTTTTTTTGGAGGATCATTAAGTACTGTGAAGTCTTCTTGCTTTAAACGTTCTATTTCTGCTGTTATATCATCTGTTTCAAATGCTAAATGATGTATACCCTCTCCTTTTTTATCAATAAATTTTGAAATAGCACTATTTTCATTCGTAGCTTCTAGTAATTCTACTTTTACATTACCTACTTTATAAAACATAGTAGATACATTTTCTGATGCTACGTTTTCTACTTTGTAAGACTGTTTACCAAACAGTTTAGTAAATACTTTTTCTGCGTTTTTTACATCTTTAACTGCTATGCCAATATGTTCTAAGTTTAAAATCATTTTTCTTATGTTTTAGATATGGTATTAAAACAAAAAAACCCCGTTATTACTAACGAGGTTTTTAATTATTTAAATTCTTTTTTTTATTACTTCTTAATGAACTGCTCTGTTTTATTATCGTAGTTCACATAGTAAATACCTTTTTTGAAATTATTTACATCAACATTAGCTGAAAACCCTTTTTTAACAATGTTTCCAAATGCATCATAAATTTCAAACATAGTTTCTTCAGTAAACTCTAACGTTTCTTTCACCTTTAACGATTTTAGAGTTGCTTCTGTCATTGTTGAACGGTAACGTGCTGTTTTAGAAATGTTACATCCATCTGTGTAATCGCATTGCTTTACTCTAAACATGTTTTCACCTGAGTGAGGTGCTACTTGAAAAGAATAAGAATTTTCTGAAGGAGTTCCTTTTCCTTCTACCTCTCCAACTTTTATCCATTTGTTCCATCTAAACTGCTCAACAACAAAGGCTAGCTTACCAGATTCGTTTTTAGTTTTCCAGTTTAAAACATTGTCTTTTACCTTAACCTCAGTAGCTTCAAACGTACTTTTTGGCTTTAAAACCTCAGGGTTTAAAATTTTTGGACGACAATCGTCTCTGTGCTGAACGACAATAACTACTTTATCTCCAATGTTTAACTGAAAGTTAGCTAAGTCAATCTCAAAGGCACTAGAATATACCTCATCAGTAGTAACATCACCATTTACTTTAACTTCAAAAACACAGAAACCTACTCCCGTTCCTGAAAAAGGATTCTGAACGTAAAGATTCTTACCTTGGTAATTTCCTTCCAAGATGATAGTGCCTGCAAAAGAAGCACCGCTCAATCCTAAACCTAATATTAAGGTGAACAGACTATTTTTGAGTGCGGTAATCATACTTATTATATCGTTTATTGATTAGCAAATATATAAATTTACCCAATACAACGAAACTTTAGGGTAATAAATACTGCTTAAACTAAAAACCAGCAATTATCTTATTTTGTAATGTATTTAGGCTTATTTATTAACATGTCAAAAATTAAGCCAAAAATGGCATGTATTCAGAGAAAACAAGTTTAAAACCTACATCATTCCGAGTTCGAGTTGGGCTTCTTCGCTCATCATTTCTTTTTCCCATGGCGGCTCAAAGGTAATTTCTACAACTACACTATCAACCTCTCCTAACTCTTTAATTGCTAGCTCTACCCTGCCAGGTATTGTTTCTGCTTCAGGGCAAGAGGGAGAAGTAAGCGTCATATCCACCCCAATTTTTTTATCACCTAGGTCTTTAATGTTGTATATAAGTCCTAATTCGTAAATATCTACAGGAATTTCAGGATCGTATACTGTTTTTATTTTTTCAATAATTTTATTCTCTAGCTCTTTATTCATATTGGATGTAAATTTACTTAGAAAATGCGATTGCGTATGCTTTCATTGTTTTAATCATTGAACTTAATCCGTTTGAACGATTTGGCGAAAGATGTTCGTTTAGTCCTATTTCTTCTATAAACTTTAGCTTGTTAGATAATATATCTGCGGGGGTTTGGTCTGAAAGTACGCCTACTAATAAGGAAATTAGACCTTTTGATATTAATGCGTCACTATCGGCCTTGTAAATAAGTTTTTCTCCATCCATATAGGCGTGCAACCATACTTGAGATTGGCAACCTTTAATAATATTTTCG
Source organism: Flavobacteriales bacterium (assembly GCA_020628935.1). Lineage (GTDB taxonomy): Bacteria > Bacteroidota > Bacteroidia > Flavobacteriales_G > JALEGO01 > JAHDEG01. The sequence goes on along the minus strand of JAHDEG010000003.1, from coordinate 110,478 downwards.
GGCGTTTTTTGTTCTGGGGGATAACCATTTAGGTTTTTGCCTAAATCAATTATGTATTCGTATTTAGCCATCCAATCTTCAAAAAAACTGAACTCCTCAATAACTTCTTCTTCTTTTTCTTTGATTGTCATTATAAAAGCATTTTTTGGGCTCTTTCGAGGGCAATAATAAATTTATCTATTTCTTCTTTTGTATTATAAAAGGAAAAAGATGCTCTTAATGTGCCTGGTATTTTATACCAATCCATAATTGGTTGTGTACAATGATGACCTGTTCTTACGGCTATTCCTTGTTGATCGAGTAAAGCACCAACATCGTAAGGATGACAACCATCTAAAAGGAAAGAAATAACTGCAGCTTTATTTTTTGCCGTTCCGTAGAAACGAACGGTACCTAAGGTTTTCATTTTATCTACGGCATAATGCAACAATTCATCCTCCCATGCTCCTACATTATTTACACCAAGGGTTTCTATATAATCTACAGCAGCTCCTAGGCCAATACCACCAGCTATATTTGGGGTTCCGGCCTCAAACTTATGGGGTAATTCGTTATAGGTGGTTTTTTCGAAGGTAACGGTTTTAATCATATCGCCTCCTCCTTGATAAGGCGGTAATTTGTTTAACCATTCTTCTTTTCCGAACAAGATACCAACTCCGGTTGGACCATATAGTTTATGGGCAGAAAAAACATAAAAATCGGCATTTAAGGCTTGTACATCTACTTTAAAATGAGATACAGATTGAGCACCATCGATAAGTACTGCTGCACCATACTGGTGCGCTTGATTAATAATCTGTTGAATAGGGTTAATGGTTCCAAGTGCATTTGAAACATGATTTACAGCAACTAATTTCGTTTTTCTGGAAAGTAGTTTTTCATATTCTGCGTAAATGAGTTCTCCGGCCTCATTCATTGGAATAACTTTTAATATTGCGCCTGTGCGTTCACAGAGCATTTGCCATGGGACAATGTTTGAGTGGTGCTCTAAATACGAGATAATTATTTCATCACCCGGTTTTAATAATGTGGTAAACCCATTTGCAACAAGATTTATTGAGCCTGTGGTACCTTTGGTAAATATAATTTCTTCGGGCTTTGGTGCGTTTAAAAATGCTTGAACCTTGCCTCTTGCATTTTCATATTTCTCAGTAGCTTTTAGGCTTAATGTATGAACTCCTCTATGAATATTACTATGCTCATATTTGTAGTAATTAGAAATCGCTTCTATTACTTGTTTAGGCTTTTGAGTGCTTGCAGCATTATCAAAATAAACTAGAGGGCTACCATTTACTTTTTGATGAAGTACAGGGAAATCCTCTCTTACTTTTTGTACATCTATTTTCTGATTCGCTTGAATGGCTAAGTCCATAGTTTAGAATATTTGATTATTGCACAAAAAGCAGAAACTTCTATTGGAAGTACTTTTCTATTTGTGCTTCAAATTGATCAACAATTACCTGTGGCTTAATGTTTTCCATTATTTCTGCTGCAAATGCTTTTATTAACATTTTGTTTGCTGCATCTTCACCAATACCTCTACTCTTTAAATAGAATTTTGCTTCTTCGTCTAGCTGACCTGTGGTTGAACCGTGGCTACATTTAACGTCATCGGCATAAATTTCTAATTCAGGCTTTGCATACACATTTGCATCATCATTTAGTACTATTGCTTGTGAGCTTTGAAATGCGTTTGTTTTTTGAGCGTCTGGACGAACAAATACTTTTCCGTTAAAAACCCCTACAGACTTATCGTCTACAACTGTTTTATACATTTCGTTGCTTTCGCAGTTTGGCACTCTATGATCTATTAATGTAGAGTGATCTATATGTGCTTTATCTTTTGCTAATGTTAAACCATACAAATTTGCTTCTGCACCTTCTCCATTAATTTTTGCCGTAATATTATTTCTTATTAAGCTACCATCGGTTGAATAGTAATAAGAAGAGTATGTTGACGAACGCTCTAAATTAACTTGTGTTGTTTCTATTATAGAGCTACTTGTGTTTGGGGTTTGCAGGTTAAAACTATTTAGTTGTGCGTTTTCACCAACATTAAATAAGTTAACTACATTAAAGTGTCCGTTATCTGAATTGTTTGTGTTTAATGTTTTAAATGCAAAGTTTACCGAGCTGCCTTGACCAACGTTAATGTTGTTTTGAAGGATTGCCGCGGCATTATTGGCCGAAATAATATTAAGAATTAATACTGGCGACTTTATTTCTTTGTTTTTTGCGATGTTTACTTGTAACCCGTCTGTTGAAAAAGCTTCGTTAACGGTAGAGAAAATGTCTTTTTCTTCGCTAGTCATTGCGGGTGTTAATTCTAAATTTGCTGTTGTAGAAACAACTTGTATAGCATCTCTTTTAAACGAGCTTAAAGCACTCTGAAATTTGCCGTTATCAAACGTAATATATTGACTGTACCCTTTTGTGTGCTCGGTTACAAATTCTTTGGTTATGTTTTCTGATAACGTATTATCGAAAGCATTTTTGGTTAGTTTACCTACTCTGGTGTATTTCCATTTCTCTGTTTTAGATGTAGGGAAATCTACATTATTCCAGTTTACAGTATCGCCTTTTTTATTTGGCGATAAATTAGATAAAAACTGTTTTTTAGGTTCAATAGTATTTGCCATAAACGGTTAGGGTTTGTTGTTAAGCCATTTCTGGTTTTGTGATCCAGTCGTATCCTTTTTCTTCTAATTCGAGAGCCAATTCTTTACCTCCAGTTTTGATTATTTTTCCTTTGTATAGTACGTGTACAAAATCTGGCACTATATGATCTAATAATCTTTGGTAATGCGTTATTACAACAAATGCATTTTTATCGCTTTTTAGTTTATTAACTCCGTTTGCAACAATTCTTAATGCATCAATATCTAATCCTGAATCGGTTTCATCTAAGATTCCTAATTTAGGATCGAGCATAGCCATTTGAAAAATTTCGTTTCTCTTTTTCTCTCCTCCACTAAAACCTTCGTTTACTGATCTTTTTGCTAAAGTACCATCTAGCTCAACTAGTGCTTGTTTTTCTTTAACTAGTTTTAAGAATTCTTTTGCAGGCATTGGTTCTTTGCCTTTGTATTCTCTTATTTCATTAACGGCTGTTTTAAGAAATGTAATGTTATTTACTCCAGGTATTTCTACTGGATATTGAAATGCTAAAAACACACCTTCTCTTGCTCTATCTTCTGCAGAAAGGTCTAACAAATCTTTTTTACCGAATGTTACCTCACCTTGTGTTACTTCGTAATCTTCTCTACCAGCCAATACGGATGCTAGTGTACTTTTACCAGAACCATTTGGGCCCATAATAGCGTGAACTTCTCCTGCCTTAACTTCAAGGTTTAATCCTTTTAAGATTTCTTTGCCATTAATACTGGCGTGAAGGTTTTTTATTGATATCATGATTAAATTATGTTGCTGTTGTCTTAATAGTTTGTTATTGTTTTGTTTTTAGCCAGGATGGGAGTGATAGCTTGAAAATTATAAACGTTATATTTTGTTAAGCGAGGAGGCGACCAAAGGAAGCCCACAGCAGCTTTAGAAAATTTTAGTTTAGTATTTTTAACTAAAACAGACAGCCTGAATAGCTTTAAATAGTTATTTTTTATGTTATTATTCATTTATCCTACGCTACCCTCAAGGCTAATTGCCAGTAGTTTTTGAGCTTCTACCGCAAACTCCATAGGGAGTTTATTTAATACATCTTTCGCGTAACCGTTCACAATTAAACTTATTGCTTTTTCGGTGTCAATGCCTCTTTGATTACAGTAAAATATTTGGTCTTCTCCGATTTTTGAAGTTGTTGCTTCGTGCTCTATTTTTGCTGTTGTATTGCTTGCTTCGATATATGGAAACGTATGCGCTCCGCATTTATCGCCCAATAACAATGAATCGCATTGAGAAAAATTTCTTGCGTTAGTTGCTGTTTTATTTACTTTAACCAACCCTCGGTAACTGTTTTGGCTTTTGCCTGCCGAAATACCTTTTGAAATAATTGTGCTTCGGGTGTTTTTGCCAATATGTAGCATTTTTGTGCCTGTATCGGCTTGCTGCATATTGTTTGTTACTGCTACTGAATAAAATTCGCCAATTGAATTATCTCCTTTAAGTATACAGCTTGGGTATTTCCAAGTTACTGCTGAGCCGGTTTCTACTTGAGTCCAAGAAATTTTAGAGTTATTACCTCCACACAAACCTCTTTTTGTTACAAAATTGTAGATGCCTCCCTTTCCGTTTTTATCGCCAGGGTACCAGTTTTGAATGGTTGAATACTTTATTTCGGCATCGTCCATTGTTATCAATTCAACTACTGCTGCATGCAACTGGTTTTCGTCTCTCATTGGTGCTGTACACCCTTCGAGGTAACTGCAATAACTTCCTTTGTCTGCAACTACTAGTGTTCTTTCGAACTGACCTGTGTTTGCTTCGTTAATTCGGAAATAGGTAGAAAGCTCCATTGGGCAACGCACTCCTTTTGGTATGTAGCAGAAAGAACCATCGGTAAATACTGCTGCGTTTAGTGCTGCATAAAAATTATCAGTATAAGGCACAACGGAACCCATATACTTTTTAATTAGTTCTGGGTGCTCTTGTACTGCTTCTCCGAATGAACAAAAAATAATTCCTAACTCACCTAATTTTTCTTTAAATGTTGTAGCTACTGAAACGCTATCCATAACTATATCTACAGCTATACCTTGTAAACGTTTTTGCTCATCAACTGATATACCTAATTTGTTATACATCTCTAATAAGGTAGGGTCTACCTCATCTAGGCTATCTACTTTTTTCTTAGGTTGAGGAGCTGCATAATAGTGTACATCTTGAAAATCGATTTCGGCATAGTTTAGCTGGGCCCACTCACGTGGTTCTTCCATTGTTTTCCAATGAGCAAATGCTTTTAAGCGATATTCTAACAACCATTCTGGCTCGTTTTTTTTACTAGAAATTAACTTAATAATATCTTCGTTTAACCCTTTTGGAGCTTTATCTGAATCGATTTCTGTAACAAAACCGTATTCGTACTCTTTTGAGGTTATTTCTTCTAATATTTCGTCTTGGTTAGACATATTTTATCTTTTAAAGATGATTATTTTCTTTTATTACTAAAGCGCAAAGCTTTCTCCGCAACCACATGTTCTGTTTGCATTTGGGTTAACAAATACAAAACCTTTTCCGTTTAGTCCGCCAGAATAATCTAACTCTGTACCCACTAAATAAAGAAAGCTTTTTTTGTCGACAACTACTTTTACACCATTATCTTCAAAGACTTTATCAGAATCTTTAAGATCTGTATCAAAAGTAAGGTCATACATTAAGCCAGAACAGCCTCCTCCTTTAACGCCTACTCTTATAAATGCGTTAGGCTTGCCATCGTCTTCCATGAGACGAATTGCTTGCTTTTTTGCTGATTCACTAATTTTTATCATACTTGATTATTTAGATTAATTCTAAATAAGAAATTTTATTACACGAAAATACCCATTATTAGGTATATGTCCAAACAATGTGTTGGTTAAAAAGTTCTTTGGGGATTAAGTTTGTGTAAATGAATTCAAAAGTGAATTAAGTTTGAAGATTTAGCAGATAGATCTAAACTAAACACCGTTTGAATAAATGAATTAAACCAAACTTATTTAGGCTCATGAATTTTTGCTTAAAAACCAGATAATATGATCTTTGCATGAACAAATCACAACAATATGTTTTTGAATTATAATTTTTCGGGTAAAAGAGCTTTAGTTAGGGTAGATTTTAACGTTCCTTTAAAAGATGGTAAAATAACCGATAACTCTAGAATAACAGCAGCCTTACCAACTATTAAAAAAATACTAAAAGACGGTGGTTCTGTTATACTTATGTCTCACCTTGGCAGGCCAAAAGGAGAAGAAAAACCGGAGTACTCTTTAAAGCAGATTGTACCAGAGTTATCTAATTTATTAGAGGCAGAAGTTTTATTTGCTGGAAACTGTATTGGTGAAAAAGCGTTTGATTTATCTGCAAGCTTAGAGCCAGGTAAAGTTATTCTTTTGGAAAACCTACGTTATTTTAAAGAGGAAACAAATGGTGATAGAGCTTTTGCGGAAAAATTAGCAAAACATGGTGATGTATATGTAAATGATGCATTTGGCACTGCTCATAGAGCTCATGCTTCTACTGCTGTTGTTGCTCAGTATTTTGAGCCAGAAAACAAAATGTTTGGAAGTTTATTGGAGGCAGAAATAAGTAACTTAGAAAAAGTGCTAAATAAACCAGAAAAGCCCGTTTTGGCTGTTATTGGTGGAGCAAAAGTATCTTCAAAAATTGAAGTAATTAATAATTTGTTAGATACTGCTAACGAGATAATTGTAGGAGGAGGGATGGCCTTTACTTTTATAAAATCGCAAGGTGGTAATATTGGCACATCATTAGTTGAAGATGAAATGTTAGATATAGCCGTTGATATTTTGCAAAAAGCAAAAAGTAAAGGAGTAAAAATATGGTTACCCACTGATGTAATTGCTGCCGACAAGTTTGATGCTGATGCCAACACACAATTAGTGAATTCTGATGAAATACCGAATGGCTGGATGGGCTTAGATATTGGAGAGCAAACTATAAAATCATACAAAGAGGTAATTAATAGAGCTAAAACAATTTTATGGAATGGGCCAATGGGCGTTTTTGAGATGACTGCTTTTGAAAAAGGCACTAAAGAAATAGCTAAATGTATTGCTAATGTAAGTGTTTCGCAATCATACTCTTTGGTTGGTGGAGGAGATTCAGTTGCTGCAGTTAATAAGTTTAACTTGGGAGATAAAGTGAGTTATGTATCTACCGGTGGTGGGGCAATGTTAGAGTATTTAGAAGGAAAAAGATTGCCCGGTATAGCAGCAATAAAAAGCTAGTTGTGTTATAGTGACTTCATCTCTAGCCTTAATTTAGAAAGGTATTCTAGTGTTTTAGGCAAACAGTATTGTAAATTTTTATAGGCTTTATCACTGTCGTGAAATACGATTATACTGCCTGCTTTAGTTTTTTTTACAATCCTTTTAAAACACTTTTTAGGGGTTATTTTTGAGGAATAATCTTTACTTAAAACATCCCACAACACCATTTTATATTGGTTCTTTAATTTTTTGTATTGTTTAAAATTAAGCTTGCCGTAAGGTGGGCGAAATAAACTCGATTTAGTAAGTTCATTGCATTTTGCAATACTTTGCAAGTACTTTTTTGTGGATGTTTTCCAGCCGTGTTCATGGTTTTGACTGTGATTACCCACACTGTGACCTTCAGAAAGTATTCTTTTAAATACCTCAGGATACTTTAAAATATTAGCACCGACACAAAAAAATGTTGCTTTTGCGTTTTGTGTTTTTAGTTGATCTAAAACCCAGGGAGTAACTATTGGGTGTGGACCATCGTCAAATGTTAAATAAACGCAGGAATTACTCCTGCGTTTAAAACAACTTACATCAAATATACCTTGCGTGAGGCTATGTAAAACTTTCAACCAAGTTAACTTTTCGAAATATTAACCTTTAGCTTGAAAAACTGTTTGAAGCTCTTTGAAGCGAGGTTCTAATTCTTTTTTAAGATCTTCTTGCTTGTTTTTGTTTATTGTATCAAAAACACGATATAGAATTGAAATATCTTGTTGAGCCTGCTGTTTTACGGTAGCATAATCTCTTCCCTCGAAACGCATTAAGTAAATAAACTCTTCTTCAAACTGCTCAAACAATTGTTTGGCTAGTTCATTTGCTTTTTCGTTCTCACCTGTTTTGTAGTACGCTTCTATAACAGGAACCATAAAATAATCAAAAGGTACGTTGTACTCGGGCATAACTTCTAAACAACGATCAAGTACTTCAACCGCCTTGGCTTTTTCGCCTTTGGCAACTAAAGCTTCTGCGAGCCTTGAAAAGTTATTTCTCAAGTTCATACACATTCTCCGGTTGTTCTCGTTGAGATAAATCTCTTGTTTCTCCATTCCTCCCCAACTAAACTCATTCATTAAGTTTTGGTACATAATGTCGGTATTAACATAGCCCGTTTCAACTTGTTGACGTGAATTAGGGTCTTTGTTAACTGTTTTGATAGGCAGCAAACGGTAGGTTAACCCTTCTAATTGAAAGTGCTGATCTAAACCAATGTAAGCGGATCCTCCTGTGGTTATCGCAAAGTAAATTGGGCGTTCCCAATTATTATTCGCTAAAAGATCCATTATCATCATATCATTTTTGAAAATGTAGCCTTTATTTATTTTCCACTTGATTTCATCTACCAATGTTGGAGCCATGGCAGGCGATAAATAGCCTGATTGAACCATTTTTGCAGAGTCTTCTTTGATTTTTTGTGGATTGATAGCTCCTGATTTTATGAGCTTATTCATATCTACATCTAAGCTGAACGTTTTGGATGGGAAGTAAGGTATTTTTCTTCCATCTCTTAATTGAAGCATTTTGCTGTCATCAGTTACAAATTTAATTGCTTCATCAACGTTTACATATACGTTTTTACCTTCAAACTTATCGTAAACTGGCACATAATCTCTTGTGCCTTGACGGTATTTAGATTCTGGCATTCCGAAAGGAATTGCCTCTCCATCATCATATGCTTTTCTTCGTTGTTGATTTATGTACCAATCGGTATTTAATAAACTAAGGTTACAAACTCTTACATCTGTTCGGTATTCTTCTACTTCTTGAACATACCACAGAGGGAAGGTATCATTATCACCATTTGTGAAAAGAACGGCTCCCTCCTCACAAGAATTTAAGTAGTTTTTGGCAAAATCACGTGCTGTGTAGGTATGTGAACGATCGTGATCGTCCCAACCTTGTTGAGCCATTAAAGCAGGAACTGAAAAACACACAAGTGTTGTTGCTACTGCTGAAGGAGTTTCTTTAATTGCGCTTTTAAGCATGTCGTATATAAAAAGAACCCCAAGGCCTATCCATATGGCAAAGGCATAAAAAGAGCCCACGTATGCGTAATCACGCTCTCTTGGTTGTAATGGATACTGATTTAAGTAGATGAGGATGGCAATACCAGTAAAAAAGAAAAGTAAGAATACAACTAATGCATCTTTCTTATTTTTTTGAAATTGGTATAATAAGCCTAAAATACCAAGTATTAATGGGAGGAAATAAAATTTATTTCTTGCCTTATTGTTTTTTAAAGAAGCAGGTAAATCATCTTGTGGTCCAAGGCGGGCATTGTCGATAAGGTTTATACCGCTAATCCAGTTGCCATCTAAAACATTACCATGTCCTTGTATATCGTTTTGTCTTCCTGCAAAATTCCACATGAAATAACGCATATACATCCAACCTACTTGGTAGGATAAAAAGAAATCTATATTCTCAGAAAATGTAGGTGTGAAAATGTTTTCCATTTCTCCGGTTTGGGCATTTTTATACTTTCCACGTTTCCCTTGGAAATCTGTCCACTTTTTATATTCTCTTACATGCCTGTCTTCACTACTATACATTCTTGGAAAAAGAGAACTAAACTCTTCTGCGTAATTAGGAACCGAGTTCTTTTTATCGTCAGAGATAATGTATTTACCTGATTCAACATCCTTAAAGTAAACTGGTTTACCATCCTTATAAGGCTTTTTATTATTTAATGGTGTACTAAATTGCTGACCGTGTAATAAAGGTCTATCACCATATTGCTCACGATTTAAATAAGACAAAATAGAGAAGGCATGTTCAGGATTGTTCTCATCCATTGGAGGATTCGCGTTTGAACGAATCATAATCATAGAAAATGTTGAGTAACCTATAAGAAGCATGGCCACACCTAAAAAGATAGTATTACCTAAATACTTTCCTTTTTTATGTGTAAGATAAATACCGGCAGCTAATCCCCCTACCAATAAAAGAACGTAAAAGAACATACCACTATTGAATGGTAAACCCATTGCATTTACAAATAGTAATTCAAATTTAGATGCTATATTAAATGTTTGAGGTATAATAACGGCTTGTACTACACCTAGTATTGCAACTGCCGCTACCGTAGCCAAGACAATACCTTTAGTTGTTACTTTATATTTACGGAAATAGTAGATAAACACCATTGCTGGTATTGCTAGTAAGTTAAGAAGGTGAACCCCAATGGATAGGCCCATCATGTATGCAATAAAAATAATCCATTTATTAGAATACGCTTGATCGGCAACGTTTTCCCATTTTAACATAGCCCAGAACACAATGGCTGTAAATAAGGATGACATAGCATATACTTCACCTTCTACCGCTGAAAACCAGAACGTATCGGAAAACGTGTAAGCTAATGCGCCTACTAAACCGCTACCTATTACAGCTAGCGTTTGCCCCTTAGTTAGAGTTTCTGCAGTTTTTAATAGTTTTTTTGCAAGGTGTGTGATGGTCCAAAAAAGGAATAAAATAGTAAATGAACTACATAGGGCTGATAGTGCATTAATCATCATTGCTGCACTTTCTTTTTCAACAAATAGGGAGAATAACCTACCCATTAACATGAAAAAAGGTGCGCCTGGTGGGTGACCAACTTCTAGCTTTACTGATGATGCGATAAACTCACCGCAATCCCAAAAACTTACTGTTGGCTCAATAGTTGATAAATAAACGAATGACGCTATTATCCATACGATCCAACCAACGATGTTGTTTAATTTATTGTAACCCATTACTAAAATTTTGCGCTAAGGTAATAATTCGTTACCAATTAATTGTTAACCGCATGTTTATGATTGCTGATAAGTGTTATGGAATGTTAACTACACGCTAGGCCTTCGCAGGTAATACGTGTAATGCGCATTGTGAAAACTTAGTAAAATTAAGAAGCTACGAGCTTTGCGAGTAGATCACTTGATTGCACTTTGTTTTTGTAAAGTATTACGTGTGTTATTTGAGTAAGCCGGATTATTTATGAAACCTCACTACCTCAACTCCGAATTTTTTTAGAAATTCAATGCCTTCATCGCAAGCTAGTCCTTTGTATTCGGCATATGAATCTTTATAAAATACTTTTTTAATATCTGAAGCGTAAATCATTCGGGCACAGGCTAGGCAAGGAGAAAGTGTAGTATATATGGTAGCTCCAACTAAATCTATACTGTTTTTTGCTGCGTATAGTATGGCATTTTCTTCGGCATGTAAAGCTAACGAACAACCCCCGCGCTCGCTACGGGCGCAGCCCGTTTGGGGCCACTCTACATCGCAATTGTGCGTACCAGCTGGCGGACCATTGTAACCTAAGGAAACTATTCGTGTGTCTTTTGCAATTACGGCCCCAACATGGCGTTTTACGCAATGCGAGCGCTTACTAATATCGCTTGCAAGATTCATGTATATTTCGTCAAAGGACGGTTTTTTATTGCTCATAATTTTATACAAATGTTTTTTGGTTCTGTAAAAAACTGAAAGGCTTCAAACCCTCCTTCTCTTCCTACACCACTATTTTTAACTCCTCCAAAAGGAGTTCTTAAATCTCTTAGTAACCAGGTGTTAACCCAGATAATACCTGCATCTAAATTATGGGCTACTCGATGGCTTTTTCGCACATCTTCTGTCCAGACTGTTGCAGATAAACCATATTTTGTACTGTTTGCTTTTTCAATTACTTCTTCTTCTGTTTTAAATGATTCAATTGTAATTACAGGTCCGAAAATTTCTTCTTGGTTGGTTCTACAATCTTGAGTTAACCCTTCAATAATGGTTGGTTCAATAAAGTATCCTTCTGCACACCTTCCTTCCAGTTTTTTTTGTTTTCCTCCTACTAAAACATTACCCCCTTCTTGCTTTGCAAGCTCTATGTAAGAGAGCACTTTTTTCATATGCTGCTCAGAAACCATGGCCCCAGTAGTAACCCCATTTTCTTCAGGATCACCAACTACTAGTTTATTTGTTTTTTCAATTAATGCGTTCTTGAATTTTTCATAAATATCTTCCTGAATAAAAACGCGGGAACCACACAAGCAAATTTGCCCTTGATTTGCAAACGAGGAGCTTACAGTAGTTTTTAATGCTTGCTCGAAGTTACAGTCGCTGAAAATGATGTTAGGATTTTTACCCCCTAATTCTAAAGACAGTTTTTTAAACATTGGAGCGGCTATTCTAGCTATTTCGGCACCAGTAGAAGTGCCTCCGGTAAAGGAGATTACAGGTATTTTAGTGTGACTTACTATTGCGCTACCTACTTTATTACCATACCCATGAACAATATTTAATACTCCTTTTGGTAAACCAACTTTATCGCATATTTTGCTTAATAAATAAGCGGTCATTGGGGTTACTTCAGATGGTTTTGCTACAACAGTGTTTCCGGTTGCTAATGCTGGTGCAATTTTCCAAGTAAAAAGGTATAAGGGTAAATTCCATGGAGAAATGCAGCCAGCAACACCAATTGGGTTATGCGTGGTGTAATTTACGGCTTCACCTTCCATAAAATGAGCTTTAGCATCCCAATGTAAAATACCTGTTCCGTAAAAATGAAAATTCGCGGCTGCTCTAGGAATGTCTACCTTTTTTGCTAGCCACAGGGGCTTGCCATTATCTATAGTTTCTGCCAAAGCCAACTCATTTAGCTGATTTTGTATTTCACTCGCAATTTTTAATAAATACTGTGATCGTTCGTTTATACTAAGGCTTTTCCAACCCAAAAAGGTACCCTGAGCGGCTTTATATGCTAGCTCTACATCTTCAGAATTAGAGTCAGGAATTGAGCTGTATGTTTTTCCGGTTGCAGGATTTGTGTTATTAAATGTTTGTGTTGTTACAGAGTCAACAAAGCTTCCGTTTATGTAGTTCTGAATTTTAATCAATGTGCTGCCTTTAATATTATTAAACGTATTTCTTTTGTAAAGATACTACACATTCACTGCTTGTAGGGTTTCGGTGTAAAACAAAATACCTGCAACATTTTTATAGCCTAAATCTTTAACCGCATTTATATAACCAACCATTTGTTGTTTGTTTTGGGAGGATGGTTTACCTGTTTTATAATCTATTATAGTTGCTTGTTGTTTATTGAAGACTATTTTATCGGGACGAACAACTTCACCAGTACTTAAACATATTTCGGTTTCGTTTTGAATTTCGTTTTCTTCTGAAAAGTATGAAACCAAGTCGGGATGGGTGATTATTTCTTTGAGTTTATCTTCATAAATAGCTCTGTCTTCTTCAGGGAGTGTACCAAGCACGATTTGCTTTTGAACCACATTTATTACATCATTTAAATGTTCAATACCGTCCAACATATTATGAATTAGTGTACCGTAATTTGTTTTTTTATTTATTTCGGATTTTTTATGTTCGTAACTTAGTTTAATTACTTTATTCCAATTTGCTTTTTCGAATGAGTAGTCAGGAATATCTTCTTGTTTATCAGTATTTTCCATTTCTTTTTTAGAGGCTTCGCCTAGGCAGAAAAGGTTTGTTTCACTGTTCCAGTATTCTGATGATTCTAAGTGTTTTGAAAAGTACTTTGCGATTCCTTTTTCAGAAGAATAACTTACGTATAAACGGTGAACAGGTCTTGTAAAAGCAACATACAAAACGTTAAAGTCATCGAGTATTTCTTTTTTTTGTTCAGCTTCTAATACGTTTTTATAGGCTGTCTCTGACAATTCTTTTTTGAGAGGAAGTAAAAAGTATTTTAATTGTGTGTAGGTGTTTTCTTCATTCTTCACCCAACGGTAAGAAATTCTACTGCCTGATTTTTTATTTTCCCAGTTAACACCTGGTAAAATAACGATAGGAAATTCCAGTCCTTTTGATTTGTGAACTGTTAGTAGTTGTACTGCATTAACATTTTCTGGAGATTGGACAGATAATTTTGCTTTTTTAGACTCCCAGTAATTTAAAAACCCAAAAACAGAGCTTTGATTTTTTATTTGATATTGAAATACAAGATCTAACATCGCGGATAAAAACCGATCGCTTCCGTCATATTTCAGTAGCCTTTCTGCTACTTGGTGTGCAAGTTCATATAATGACAAATGAATGACTTCAGAATAAATAAGGTTAAATCGTTGCTCTAAAAATAGTTTAAGAGCTTCATCATTATCAATTATTGCTAATACACTGCTTTCGGTAAGTTGATTAATTTTTTGAAGATGAGCCGCAAGAACGGTTCTTTTTTCTTTTGAATTAGGATTTGTGACCCAATTCATAAAAGAAATGAGGCTTAAAACGTTTATATCTTGATTTAGCAGTAGGCTTTCAGAAGATTTAACAGCAATGCCTTGATCGAGTAAATATTCAGATATTTCAACCAATTGTTTGTTTGTTTTGCCAAGTACGGCAATGTCTGAGGCAATAAATCCATCCTTTAAACACTCCTCGATGTTCTCTTTTATTTTAATTAAGATGTCGTCTTTTTCTATTTTTTGAATTTGAACACATCCTCCCGTATTTTTTTCATCAAATAATTGACTTTGATCGTTATAAATATTCTGAAATTCTTCGGGTAATTTATGTTTTAACTCCTCAAAAAAGAAATTATTAAACTGTATAATTTCTCTCTTAGACCTGAAGTTTTTGCCAAGGTTTTTAGCCTCAAAATTTGATTCGATTGCTTTTGCATACAAACTATGATTGTTTGGATGATTCTCATTTGAAATAAGTTTGGGCAGCTTAGCAAATTGTTCAACTTCGCCACCTCTCCAACGGTAAATAGCTTGCTTACCGTCACCAACCAGCATGTTGTAATAACCTTTAGACAAACTTTCGTCTACTAACGGAATAAGATTATTCCACTGAAGTAAAGATGTGTCTTGAAATTCATCTATTAAAAAGTGATGAAATTTTTCGCCCACTCTTTCATAAATAAACGGAATAGGTTCTTTATTAATGACATCTGAAATTCGTTTGTTAAACTCTGATATATGTACAATTTGCAACTGCTTACTAATGTTAAAAACACTTTCTTTAACTCTAGAAAGTAAATACATTGGGTAAAGTGTTTCTTGTAAAAGTTTAGCTAAAGTATATTGTTCGGCTTGTTGACTGACAATGGTTATAATTTCTGTAAGGTATTCAACCAACTCTATTTTTATATTATCAATATCTGCTTTATCTGCTGGTGTTGCTTTGCCAGAAGTCCATTTATCTTCATTAATAGTAGTTTCTAATCTTGATCCTGGTTGTAGAGTACTGGCAGGCTTGCTCTTAATCGCTTTACATTTTTTAAAATAGGCGGGCACGCCTCCACTATTTGCATAATAAAAAGCATTAATAGGAACATTGTTTTCATGAATTAACGCTAAGCCCTTTTCTCCTGCAGACATAACTGTTTTTTCGAAGGAAGAAACGGTTTCATTTACTTGTTTTAAGATTTTTTTAAAATCTTGATACTGCAGTTTTTCAATGAGAGGAATAAAGTGAGAAGAGTCTTCTTGCATTAAAAGTATTGACAGACTCTTAATCGTATTTTCAATTTTCCAGGTTTTATCTTTTCTACTATTTAGTTTTAAAAAATCTAATAGTAACTCTGTAGTTTCTTCGTTTTTACCAGTTTGTTCTAATAGTTTATCAACTGATACTTCAATTAAATCAGAGGCGTTAAGCTCAATATTAAGGTTCATTGGGAGGTTTAGCTCCATTGCAAAGCTCCTTGCTACTTTGTACACAAATTTATCTATAGTTAAAATGTGTATATCAGAGTAGTTATGCAGCATATGCATAATTGCTTTAGAAGCTCTTTTAGCTATTTCTTCATTCGATATATTTAGTGTTTTGGCTAGTTCTTTGGCTAAATAGGAGTTTTTATTTGGCTCAGAAATTTCTCTGAGCGCTTTTAAAACCCGCTCTTTCATTTCGTTAGTAGCCTTATTTGTAAAGGTTATGGCAAGTATATGTTTGTAGTTATAAGGGTTTTCATGCTTTAAAATTAACCGGAGGTATTCCCTTACAAGTGTATATGTTTTACCTGAGCCGGCTGAAGAACGATATACTACAAAGTTTTTGTTCACTTTGAATTACTGATCTAAACTAGATGACTATGATTGAATTGAATCTCCGGTTTTAATAACCTCCTCCTCTGGTATCCATTTTCTTTGAAAAACGATAAACGTTATAATGCCTGTAGAGATTGCTGTATCAGCTAAATTAAATACTGGCCTAAAAAAAACGAGTCTATCTCCTCCGAAAAACGGAATCCAATTGGGCCATTGTGTGTCTATTAGAGGGAAATAAAGCATATCTACAACTCTCCCTTTTAAAAAAGCCTCATAACCTGTTCCGAAAGGAACTAAATCGGCTACTTGAAACGTACTATCTGAAAAAATTAGTCCGTAAAATAAGCTATCAATTAAATTTCCTACTGCTCCTGCTAAAATTAAGCCTGCACAAAGCAATACACCTTTATGTGCAGTAGCTGTTTTTGCATATTTATTTAAGTAGTAAAACCCAACGATAGAGAAAATCACTCTAAATACAGTTAGTGATATTTTACCCCAATCGCCTCCAAACTCAAAACCAAAGGCCATACCCGGGTTTTCAGTGAAGTGAATAATAAACCAATTGAAAATTTCCAGTTCTTGCCCCAGTTGAAAATTAAGTTTTACCCAAACCTTAAAAATTTGATCTAAACCTAAAACAATAAAAAAAGTGGTTAAAGCAGTACGCATATTTTTTCAATTTCAAAGGTTACTAAGATAATGGTTTTAAGTTTAATTGGCTGTATTGCTTTAACTTTGTTTGTATGAAACAGGTACGATTCAAAAGAACTCTTTTTTTAATCTACTTTTTGTATTTGTACGTGGTCGCACAGTTTTTATGGTGGGCTTACTTCATTTACAATCAATCCAAACAAATTGAAACACTTTCTGGCAAATCTTCAAGTATAATAGCTATGATTTTTGGAGAAGGATCAGTTTTTATGCTTATCATATTTATAGGCTTTGCAGCCGTAGTAAGATCTATTTATAAGGAACGAGCTATTGCTAAACAGAAAAACAACTTTCTGCTCTCTGTTACTCATGAATTAAAAACACCTATTACAGCTAGTAAACTAAGCTTACAAACGCTACAAAATAAAAGAATACAAGATGTTGACAAACAGAAAATAGTTGCTAGGGCATTGTCACAAAACCAGCGGCTGTCTCAGTTAGTTGAAAACATATTATTAGCATCTCAGGTACAAACAAAAGCTTTTAGACCGTACTATGCCAAAATCAATTTTTCAGAGATATTGTCATCTGTTTGCAATGATTTGGCAACCATGTATTCATCCTTTCAAATAAAAAAAACCTTTAGTGATACTATTCTTATTAAATCAGACAAACAGGCTATTCAGACCATCGCTTATAACCTTATTGAGAACGCCATTAAATATAGTGGGGATTCAAAAAACATACTAATTAATGCCGAGTTAGAAAATGATCAACTCATGTTTGAAGTAGTTGATAACGGAATTGGCATCGCTAAAGAATATAAAGACAAAATATTTGAAAAATTTTTTAGAGCCGAAAACGAAGACACTCGAACAACCAAAGGCACGGGCTTAGGTTTGTACATTGTGTATGAGTTAATTAGAGCGTTAAGAGGAGAAATATCTGTTCATGATTCAAAACCAAACGGCACAACTATTAAAGTAATTTTACCACATGTTAACAGCTAAAACAGGCTTAGTTATTCTTGATGGATGGGGAATAGGAGACCCAATCGCATCAAACGCTATTTATAATGCTAAAACTCCATTTTTTGATAGCTTATTACAAAAATATCCTCACAGCAAACTTATTGCATCAGGCCTAGAAGTTGGCTTACCTATTGGCCAAATGGGAAATTCAGAAGTGGGTCATTTAAACTTAGGTGCCGGAAGAATTGTTTACCAAGATTTGGTTAAAATAAATAAAGCAATAGAAGAAAACACTCTGCAAGCTAATAAAAAACTTATAGAGGCATTTACTTATGCTCAAAATAATAAAAAGCCTTTGCACTTAATGGGTTTGGTGTCGGACGGAGGTGTACATTCTCATATTAATCACCTTATAGCCCTTTGTGACATAGCGGTTAACAATTATAATATCCCGAAAATTTATATACATGCCTTTTTGGATGGAAGAGATACTGATCCCAATGGGGGAGTTGACTATTTAAAATATCTTAACGCAAATATTGACATCACTAAAGTAAAGGTAGTCTCTATTATTGGTAGATATTATGCAATGGATAGAGATAAGCGGTGGGAAAGAATCAAAAAAGCTTACGATTTATTAATTCATGGAATAGGCAATGCATTAACAGATTTATCCTCTCAACTAAAAGCCAACTATAAGCAAGGTGTTAGCGATGAGTTTATGAAACCAATTTGTTTGTTTGATCGAAATAGCAAGCCGGTTGGTAGAATATTAGAAAATGATGTTGTACTGTGTTTTAACTTTCGTACGGATAGATGTAGAGAAATAACTGAAGTGCTAACACAAACTAATATGCCCAATTTTAGTATGAAAACTTTGTCTTTAAAGTATTTTACAATGACCAACTATAGTGATAGTTACAAAAATTTAGGCGTTTTGTATGACAAGGATAACCTTAAGAACACACTTGGTGAAGTACTTTCTAAAACCGGTAAAACTCAATTACGCGCAGCAGAGACAGAAAAATATCCTCACGTTACTTTCTTTTTTTCGGGAGGAAGAGAAAAATTATTTGAAGGAGAACGTAGAGTAATGGCAGCCTCACCAAAAGTAGCAACATACGATTTACAACCCGAAATGAGTGCCAAAGAGTTAACGGATAAAGCAATAGCTGAAATGTCTGATAACAACCCTGATTTCGTATGTTTAAATTATGCTAATCCTGATATGGTTGGTCATACAGGAGTTTACAATGCCATTATTAAAGCCGTTGAAACTGTAGACAACTGTTTAGAGCAGCTTGTTAAAGTAGCACTTGCGCAAAACAGGTCACTTATTGTAATTGCAGATCACGGCAATGCCGATTTTGCCATTAATGAAGATGGCTCACCTAATACAGCTCATACTACAAACCCTGTTCCTTGTGTTTTTGTATCAAATAATAATGGGGTTACATCATTAAAAGATGGTATTCTTGCAGATGTAGCACCAACTATTTTGAATATTTTAGGCGTTAAGCAACCAATAGAAATGACCGGAAAATCTTTATTAACTTAACTTGTTGCAATAATTATGAGCTTTTCTATTACCTTTATTTCAAGAAAATTTTAGCATAAAATGAGTACAGTTTCTCGAGTATTTATATCACTCTCTCTTCTGTTTTGCCTTTCGGGTTGTGAAAACGAGGCGGCAACAGATCTTAACGATTTAATGGAAAATGTTGAGGCAGAATCTACGGTAGAAGATCTTAGTAGTATTTTTTATATGATTCCTTCTCCCTTGGAAACGGCAATTGTTCTTAAAAAATCAGGCGCAAACTATGATGGATCTTTACTTAATAACCCTACAAACGTATCAAACTACGATACTAAGGCAAAGCAAGCAATCAACTTAGGCACTTTTGGAGCAGACATGAGCTATGCTACCCTTTTTGATCAGTCTCAAGAAATCATGTTTTTTGTTTCAGCTGCTAAAAAATTAGCTGAAGAACTTGGTATAATGAAAGCCTTTGATGCCCAAATGATTGAAAGTGTAGAAAACAATATTGAAAATAGAGACTCTATGATGCATATTGTCTCTAACGTTTACTGGGTTGCAGATGCCTATTTAAAAGAAACAGAAAATGTAGAGGTTTCTTCATTGGTTTTGTATGGAGGATGGTTAGAAGCACTTCACATCGCAAGCGAATTATATAAGAAAAACCCAGATAATATTGTTTTAAAGGAACGAATTGCTGAGCAAAAATATTCTTTAGAGAACCTCCTCGCATTATTTTCAAAAACATCTAAAATTAGCCCTGAGTTAAAAACAACGTATGAAGAGCTTTTAAGTTTGAAGGCTATTTACGACACTTTTAATTACACCGAAAAAGAAGTAACCGTTGGTATTGATGAAGAAACCGGAATTAGTATTGTTGAAGGAAGAAACGAGCTTGCTGCTTCAAAAGATCAACTAGAAAATCTTTTTAAAACCGTAGCAGAAATTCGCAAGAAAAACGTGTGACAATTTAATTATAACCTTTCATTCATTACCTCGTAGAAGCTATGAGTTGAAAAAGACAATATTTCATGAATAAAAAATTATTTTATCTATCGTTCACATTTATTTTTATGACAATTAGCTCATTTAAATTGTATGAGTGTAACGAAGTGGTAAAAAATAAGTGTATACCATCCTTAGAAACCTTTATTCATAATGGCCAGTTTAGCTCTATTAAATTAGCGCCAGGTGAATCTTCTCAAACATTAGTATCTTTTTATTCTGGACACACATACAGAATCGCAGCATTCGATAAAACGAGCTCAGCAAACACTTATTTTCAAGTTAAAACTCCCTCAAACCAATTATTGTATTCTAGTAAAGACAAAGGACCAACTTGGGATTTTAAAGTAGAATCTTCTCGAAAATTAATTATTGACGTGATCTCTGACAAAACCCTTCAAGAAGAATCTTGCATAGGAGTTGTTGTTGGCTTTAAAGATACATAGTGGGGAGTTATTCAGAAAAAGATTGGGCGTTACAGAAATCTACTGTTAAAAAGCAGTATTCGACTTTTGTAAAACACTTAAAACCTAAAGACCATAAAACGCTTGCTAAAAAAGCAGAAGACTTAAACGAGCAAGCTTTTGAAGAAATAGATTGTTTACAATGCGCCAATTGTTGCAAATCTATCCCCCCAATAGTTAATAGAACAGACAGGCAACGTATAGCAAAATACTTAGGAATGAAAGTTACTGAGTTTCAAGAGCAATATCTTAAGGTAGATGGTGATGATGATTATGTAATGAACTCTACGCCTTGTACTTTTCTTGAGGAAGACAACTCTTGTCAAATTTATGATGTAAGACCAAAGGCTTGCAGGCAATACCCTCACACTGATGGTAATGAGTTTACAGACAATATTAACCTACACGTTCAAAATATAGACTATTGCCCGGCTGTATTTCATATCGTAAACCAAATATTGGCTATTCCTAAAAGAAAATCATAGTAATTATCTGCCGTTTTAGTTGATAAAGAGTAATTTCGTTAAAAAAAGAAATGGAATTTACCCCAATAGAGCTTTTCGGATATTTAGGATCAATAATGGTTGCCGTATCATTATCTCTAAAAGACATAGTTTGGTTACGTATAGTTAACATGATAGGTGCTCTTATATTCACCATTTACGGCATTGTTATAGGTAGTTACCCAATCGTTCTTTTAAACGCTTACTTAGTAGTGGTAAACGCCTATCATTTATTTAATATAAAAAAATCATAACCTATAAATTATGAAAATTGCCATCGGAAGCGATCACGCAGGTTATGAGTTAAAGCAACTTATAATTGGCCATTTAAAGCAAAAAAACATTGAAGTTATAGATAAAGGCACATACTCTGAAGAGCGGGCAGATTACCCCGATTTTGCGCATGCTGTAGCTACAATAATAACAAATAATGAAGCCAATTTTGGGATATTAATTTGTGGATCGGGCAACGGAATAAACATCACTGCTAATAAACACGCTAACATACGTGCTGCATTAAGTTGGAAACCAGAAATTGCTCAACTAGCACGTCAACATAACAACGCTAACATTCTTACTTTACCCGCCAGGTTTATTGATGTTTCTCAAGCCCTGTTATGTGTTGATGTTTTTTTAGACACTGATTTTGAAGGAGGGAGGCACGAGCAAAGAGTTGCCAAAATAAAAATTTAATATATGAAGTTATCCCTGTTAATTGCCCTTACTGGCTTAGCTACTACATTTTCGTACACACAAGTCGATAGTAATTTATCAAAACGTTACGCAGGCACAATATCTAATACCGATTTAAAAGAACACCTCACTATTTTGGCTTCAGATAGTTTGGAAGGAAGAGAAACTGGTATGTTAGGTCAAAAAAAAGCCGCCAAATACATTAAAAAACACTTTAGTGAAACTCTTGGTCTAGAGCCTTTAGCAAAGCTTACAGAAGGATATTTTCAAACCTTTCCAATAACAATTCTTCCCCCAAAAGGCTCTTTAAGAGTTAATGACAAGGCCTATAATTTTAAAACAGATTTTTATTACTTTGGAGGATTTAAAGATCAAACTATTGAAACCGATGAAGTCGTTTTTATTGGATACGGCATAGATGATTCTTTATACAGCGATTACAAAAATGTAGATGTAAAAGGTAAAGTTGTGTTAATGCTATCTGGCGTACCTAAAACCATCGAAAAAAAGGGCAACCCCGAAACGTGGATTGCAAGCTGGAGAACAAAGTTTAACCTTGCTAAAGCTAAAGGTGTAAAAGCTGTTTTAATGGTAGATAGCCGCTACGATGAGAATAGCAAGAGTTTAGCGCATTACATCGAAAAACCTTTTACTAAGTTAGCAACTGACACATCAGAAGAAAGTTTACCAGTATTGTATTTAAGGGAGGATGTTGCTACAGAAATATTAGGCACCTCTAATAAATCGCTTGCTTATTTTATTAAAAAAAGCAAGAAAAAACCGTTTTACAAACCCCTAAATTGTAAGCTACAAATAATTGTTAATCGTGAAGAACAAAACTTAACCTCAGAAAATGTATTGGGCTTTATTGAAGGAACCGACAAAAAAGATGAGATTATTGTTTTAACAGCTCACTACGATCATTTAGGTAAAATAGATGGTGAAATTTTTTACGGGGCCGATGATGATGGCTCGGGTACTTCTGCTTTACTAGAGTTAGCCGAAGCGTTTACTATTGCCAAACGTGAAGGTAACGGACCAAGAAGAAGTATTTTAATTATGCCTGTTTCAGGGGAAGAAAAAGGATTGTTAGGATCTCAATATTATACCGATTTTCCGGTTTTCCCTTTAGAAAATACCGTTGCTAATCTTAATATTGACATGATTGGAAGGCTTGATGAAGCCCATAAAAATAATAGCAATTATATTTATTTAATAGGATCAGATAAGCTAAGCACCGATTTACATAACATTAGCGAAGCAGAAAATGCAAAACATACTAAACTTGAGTTAGATTACAAGTACAACGATGAAAATGACCCCAACAGATTCTATTACCGATCTGATCATTGGAATTTCGCTAAAAACAACGTGCCTGTTATTTTTTATTTTAATGGTGTACATGCTGATTATCATAAATCTACCGATACAGTAGATAAGATTGACTTCGATAAAATGCAAAAAATTACTCGCCTGGTTCTTTATACTGCTTGGGAATTAGCGAACAGGGAAGAAAGAATAAAAGTGGATATATTACCTTCCGCTAAATAGGTTCTTTTTCTGTTTAATTGCATAGGTTAAACTTACTTTGGCCTGATTTGATAGGCCTATAAACGGGCTGTTTGTATCAACTGAGTTTCTTTCTGGTGCATTTAAATCAAAAGGTCTGTACATTGCAATTCTATAAGCAATATTAGCTGTAAATAAATGGTTTAGTGTTAACGAATACAATACTTGACCACCTATATTTGGTGTTAAGTAATTTATATTACCGCTAATTTCAGTTTCTTGCACTCCATAAAAAGTTCTATAATTTGATGAATAGGTATGAGTGTAACGTTCTTTAATTAACGATAAGCCAATATAACCACCAACACCTAATCGGTGGCTTATTTTTTGGTTTGATTTTCTATAAAAAAAGTAATTATAATTAAAGTTTGTATAAAACCCTTTGTAATTGCAAGAGCATTCATTGACCTGACTTCCATCAACAAATCCTGCGTTTCCGCGATCTATTTGTGTGAGGCAAACGCTGTTAACTGAAACTGGTGATTTTTTAAGTGTAGCATAGTTTACACCACTGTTTATAGAGACCTCATATTTATATGTGTCATAGGATAGTTTTAAAGCAGGACTCAGTTGAGTCATGTTTAATGATTTGCTATTTATATAACCAAAGAGGGAAGATGCTCCAATATTAATGTTTTGTGTATAAATATTAACTGGAGAAATAATTATTAAAGCTATTACAAGCTTAAGAACCCGCTTAAAACATTTTGTATACTCCAAAATTGCAGCCTATTGAATATGTGTATTGTTTAATTGGTGCATCTATAATTGGGATGAGTGCTCTTCTATAAATAGGTTCAATTCTCATTTTTAAGCCATCATTAAATGCATAGTCAATA
Source organism: Flavobacteriales bacterium (assembly GCA_020628935.1). Classification (GTDB taxonomy): domain Bacteria; phylum Bacteroidota; class Bacteroidia; order Flavobacteriales_G; family JALEGO01; genus JAHDEG01. The sequence goes on along the minus strand of JAHDEG010000003.1, from coordinate 86,306 downwards.
CCTAAACTCGCTAAACCAGAAAATTGAATTCTTGATAAATCATTCCCTTCTGAAGTGTTTTTTTGGGTTGAACCATCTGTGTAAGTAATAATAGACTTAGTGGTTTGTTGCAAAAATATATTTGTTGAGCCTCCTACCGAAACAAATAAGCTTGCTTTACCAGTTGTTAGTTTATAGTTGATTTTTGCAGGTATCTCTGCGTAGTAGTAATTGTAAACACGCTTTACCGAAATTGGAGCTAGCGGCTCAGGTCCTTGAAAAATTAAACCCAGGTTTGTAGTCTTTTCTCCTTTATTGGAATATAAAATTCCTGTTTCAATAGTTATTCTTTTTGACGCAGAAATCAGGAAAGATAACCCTGAAGTGTAGCCAATTTTTGATGTTTCCGTTTCATCTCTGTAACTGGTAAAATCTTGAAAAGCCTCATCAGTTGTTGATAATGTTCTAAAACTATAATTTGGTGAGAAAACTAGACCTAATGCTAGTTTTTTATTGTTTTCTAGTTGAATATCTTGAGCATTTGTACTTAATAAAATGAAAAAGGCGAAAGTGATGCTTAAAAATTTCATGGCTATTGTAGGTTTATTAATTAGAGGATTTACGTTGTTAATTATGATTTAATAAAATATTATTAATTACCCCTCCTTCCTCTTGTTTATCTCATCTCTGAGTTTAGAAGCTCGCTCGTAATTTTCTCTATTAATGGCTTCCTCTAGGGCTGCTTCCAACTCTTCTACCGATTGTTCGCTAGGTGATTTCTCCACCACTGCATCTTCTTCGGTATCTTCAATGGTGCTTAAGTCAATTTCTTCTTCTATTTCTTCGGTTTCAGACATGCTTGTTTCATCAAGAATGATTCCTGCTGAGGACAGTATAAATTCGAATGTATATATAGGACATTCGAAGCGTAAAGCAATGGCTACAGCATCAGAGGTGCGCGTATCAATCTCTACTTCTTGATCTCCTTTTTGGCAAACCAGTTTAGCATAAAAAATACCTTCTACCAAGTTGTATATAACAACCTCTTTAACTTTTACTTCAAATGACTCTGCAAAGTTTTTAAAAAGATCGTGTGTTAATGGCCTACTTGGTTTCATTTTTTCCATCTCAATTGCGATGGCCTGGGCTTCAAAACTGCCAATTATTATTGGCAGTCTTCTTTTACCCTCTTGCTCTCCAAGTACAAGCGCATAGGCACCTGTTTGTGTTTGGCTATAAGATAGCCCAACAATATCTAATGTTAATTTATCCATTACTTACTTTAGGCAAGTGATTATTAATTGTTGGCTTGCTTAAAGTTCTTGTATGCTTCTATAAGCTTAGGAACTACTTCAAATGCGTCTCCAACAATTCCGTAATCAGCAGCTTTAAAGAATGGAGCTTCTGGATCGGTATTAATAACCACAATAGTTTTACTGGCGTTAACACCTGCTAAATGCTGAATAGCACCAGAAATACCTACTGCAATGTATAAGTTTGGTCTAATTGCTATTCCTGTTTGGCCAACATGTTCGTGATGAGGTCTCCAACCAATATCAGATACTGGCCTTGAGCAAGCAGTTGCAGCACCCATTTCTGAAGCAAGTTCTTCAATCATTCCCCAGTTTTCTGGTCCTTTAAGGCCTCTTCCTGCAGAAACAACTAATTCAGCTTCGTCTAATAAAATTCCTTCACCACCTTTTACTTTGCTCTCTTTTACAGTAACTCCTGCTGTTGCTAAAGTACCTTGAAAATCACTTACAGATGCCTCTCCTTCTCCTTTAGTAATTCCGATAGAATTAGGTACAATTGAAATTACTTTTTTATCTGTTTTTATACTAGCATAAGCAAACGCTTTGCCTGAAAACGCATTTTTCTTAACGGTAAATCCCTCTGATGTATTAGGATAGTCAATAACACCAGAAACTAAACCAGCGTTTAATTTAGCTGATACTCTTGGCGCAACTGCTTTACCTGTAAAATCTTGTGAAAACACGATAACATCGCTTCCTTTTTCGCTTACTACATCGGCAGTTAACTTACTCAAAACTTGAGAGTCGTTACTAGCCGAACGGGCTACAACAACCTCTTTAGCTCCATATGCGCCAAGGGTTTTAAGCTCTGCTTCAGGAATGTCTCCGTATGTTACTACAGTGCAACTTCCTCCATTATCGTTTGCTATTTTTGAACCATAAGCTACTGTTTCAAGCGATGCTTTGGTTATTTTATTATTTTTTGAATCTGCGAAAACAAGTACTGAACTCATAATTATATAACTTTTGCTTCGTTGTGTAATAACTCGATTAATTCATCCATTTTATCGGCTTCGACATACTTACATTCTGTTTTACCGCTTGGTAACTCATAGCTTAAAATTTCTGTGTGTGCTTCTACAGAAACAGGCTCAACTACATTTAAAGGTTTTGAACGAGCCATCATAATTCCTTTCATGTTAGGAATTCTTTGCTCTGCCATTCCTTTTGCCGCACTTAGTACAAATGGTGTTTGCACTTCAACTACTTCAGAACCACCTTGAACGTCTCTTTCTAAGGTTGCAGTATTACCATTGATATCTAATTTAGTTGCTAAAGATACTAGTGGCATATCAAGTAATTCTGCTATGGTTGCAGGCACTTGTGCACTGTTAAAATTTATAGTTTCTTTTCCACAAAGAACAACATCAAAGCTGTTGTTTTTGGCATACTCAGCTATTTGCTTTGCTATAAAAAACGAATCGTCAGACTTGGCATTTATTCTCACTGCCTCATCAGCACCAATTGCTAAAGCTTTTCTCATTACCGGCTCGTCAGATTGCTCTCCAACGGTTATAATTGTTACCGATCCTCCGTTTGCTTCTTTTAACTCTAAAGCTCTTACTAGTGCGTACCATTCATCGTAAGGATTAACAATGAACTGAACACCTGCTTCGTTAAACTTGGAATTATTGTCTGTAAAGCCGATTTTAGATGTAGTATCGGGCACTTTACTTATACATACTAGAAACTTCATTTCGCGTAATTTTAGATTTACAAAACTAACAAAAAAAGTGTGAATATGTTGCCTTAGCCTCTCTTATGTTTTAGGCCTGATGCAGTTTACAAAGAATTTGTGTTAAATAAATATTTGTTTTGCAACTTCCCTTATTTTGGAAATTTTATTTGGGAAGGAAGTTTGAGTTCAAGCTATTCTGTCCCCCACGTTTTTAAATCTAGTTTTTCTCCATCAAAAACAGCGTAGGTGTCATATTTAATCCAATCACCTAAGTTTATGTAAGTTGATGTGTCTGATATTTTTTTATCAATTGGTAAATGTCGGTGCCCAAAAACAAAATAATCGATAGGCTTGGTCTTAATATACTCCTTACAAAACTGAGTTAAAAACTCTTTATCATCCCCCAAATAATCATCTTCGGTATTACCTGTTGAAATTCTGCTTTTTTTAGACCAATAGTTTGCTAAGCCTATACCAAAATTTGGGTGTATTCTGGCAAATAACCACTGGCACATCTTATTTGAAAATACTTTTTTAATAAACTTATAACCGTGATCGCCTGGCCCTAATCCATCTCCATGGCCAATATAAAAAACTTTGTCACTGTGGTTTACTGTAATTGGCTCGCGATACATTTTTACGCCAACTTCGGTTGATAGGTAATCAAACATCCACATATCGTGATTACCGGTAAAAACATGAACTTTAACACCACTATCAGTAATTTGAGCAAGCCTGCCTAGCAGGCGAACATAACCTTTGGGCACTACTGTTTTGTATTCGAACCAAAAATCGAAGATATCTCCTACTAAATAAATATCTGAGGCATCTTTAGATATTTGAATAAGCCAAGTAACAATTTTATCTTCTCTTGCTCTACTTTTTTCGTAAGTAGGAACGCCTAAATGAAAATCAGATGCAAAGTATATTTTTTTATTATCTCGCAATATTTATGCTTTTGAAAACATTAAGGTTGTTAAAATTAATTACAAAGCGAACCTTTTCTAAGTACTTTTTTGAGCTAAATGAGGGAACATTTTTTATGTTTTCGCTATAAGCTAAAGGTAAATACACTTCTAACAATCCTCCCAAAATAGTTACATAAGCCCCTGCACTTGCCATGAATGTTTTGTTTGAGTTGTATCCAAAATCACTGTACAACCCAAGCCATCTGCCGTTTGGCGCATCTATTTTAATGTTTAATGCGGTTATCCATTCGTTTGACTGACCTAAAGGTGTTGCTATTTTAAAATTACCTTGTCCGTTGTAAAACTGCTGAAATAAAATTCCTTCTGTTTCGCTTCTCCCTAAAAATAAGTTATCGTAGGTGTAATCTAATAATATACCTGAGTTGCTTGATCCGTTATCTCCATCCATTCTAAAATTATATCTTGGATTTGCAGTTTGGTTTGATAAAAATCCACCCGCAAAAAACCTCGCTGAGATACGGCTGCCTTTTTTATTATATCTGAATTTTTGAATTGCTTCTGCCGATATTTTTGTGAAGGAAGTTTGTGAATCGCTTGTTTCAAATTTTTGCTCTAACTCTCCATTCAGCTCAAAAGGAGTAATTGCATTTTTCTTTTTGAAATTATAGCTGATTCTACCGTAATTATTAATGAAGCTTGTATTGTTGTAAGACTCATTTAAGTTAAAAAACTGTGCTTTAATAACTGAGTTAATAGGAGATCTTAATTGCTTTTTCTTAAGCTCAAGCTCTACATAAGGAGCTGTTTTGATAAATGTTGCATTACCTAAATTACCGTTGAAAAATGAATACCTGGCTTCATGAATACCCACTTTAATATCTTTAAACACCTTTGATGATGTTAGATTTAAATTGTAAGCAATATTCCCATACCCGTTAAGTTGTTTGTTACTAATAGAGTACATAGGAAATAACTGATATTCAAATTTTTGTTTCGGGAGGAAGGAATTATAAATACCAACACCCAGCATAATTTTATCATATTCGTTCCAACCAATGGTTGGAATACCAAACACTTGTGTTTTTTTACCGTTTTCTAATGAGTAAAGAGGTTTAATTTGCAGAGGTTCTACTTTTTTAAATAGCCCGTTTGTTTTTATTCGGTTGTTAGCGGTCGAAAGTTCTAACATTTCAATGTTAGGGTTTATTTCTATGCTTTTTGTTTCGGCTTCGATGGCTTGAGTTTGAATTCTCTCTCCTTCAGGTGCATTCCAATCGATCCATTTTTTAGAGGAAGATCCATCCTCTTTATTACTTTGAATAAGTATTGGCGCGTTAATTTTACCCAGGTTTTTTATTTTAAGCTGATAATTGCTGTTGTTTATTTTTTTAACGCCCTTAGCTTTATATTCAACTTTGTTACTAGTAGCTAATAATCCATCGAAAAACCATGATAAGTCTTTTTGTGTTTCTTTTTCAAATAGTGTTTTTAAATCTTCGGGATAAGGATGCTTAAACTTATAAAGTGCAAAATATCTTTTCATGATTTTATCAAAGGTTTCTTCGCCTAAGTATGATTGTAAATAATAAAAACTAGCTGCGGTTTTTAAATATACCATTGCTGCATAATTATAGTTGGTATAATATTCTGAGCCTAGACTCAATGGCTGATCGGTGTTTTCTCTTGCAGCTATTAAATAGCCCAAGTAGTATTGCAATCTTTGAGGGATGTTGAGCCCCACTTTTTCTGCAATTTTTGGAGTTTCTGTACCCAATAGAGTTGCTTCTGGGTACTTAGTTTGTATGTATCTTAATTCATTAAAAGAATTTATTCCTTCATCCATCCAGGGGAAATCTCTTTCGTTTGAGCCTAGAATTCCATAAAACCATTGATGGCCCGTTTCGTGCATAATAACGGTTTCTAACCCGAAGGCATTACCTGAAGTTCCTATTACGGTTACATTTGGGTATTCCATGCCTCCGCCAGCTGTTAATGCGCCATCTACAGCTGTCATTTGTTTGTAAGGATAATCACCGTTCCATAGTGAATAATAGTAAATAGCATCGTTTAGGTACTCGATGCTGTTTTCCCATAAATCAGCTTCTTTTTTAGTAAACATAGACCATGTAGTTACTTTCTTTTTTGAGTTTGGTAATTCTACTTCTCCTTTTAATACATGCCAACGTTTATCTGCAAAAAATGCAAAATCGTGCACATTTTTTTGCTCATAGTGTAGTGTTTTTAGAGATGTTGACGACTTAGGAAACTCCTTCCAGTTATCTTTATCAAACTCAAAAGTAGAGTCGGATAGTAGTTTCGCTGTTTTTTCTGCTTTGGCATTTAGCCACGTTAACTCTTCTTTGTTTTGTAAATCTCCGGTTGCTCCTACAACATAATTTTCTGGAAGGGTTATTTTTACGTCAAACGAGCCAAACTCTGAGTAAAATTCTCCTTGGTTTAGATATGGCATTTCGTGCCATCCTTTATAGTCGAAAACAGCGGGCTTAGGATACCATTGTGTTAGTTGGTAGGATTCTCCCATATGGCCTAAGCGAGAGTAAATGCCTTTAGGGATTTTTACAAAGAAAGGGGTTTCTATAGTTATAGACTCGCCTTTTTTTAATGGTTCGTTTAAATATATTTTACAAATATCAATATGTTCTGGGTGGTACTCCCATTTAACAATTTTACCGTTTACGTTGAACTTGAGACTATCTATATATCCTCTTTCTTCTTCGGTAGAAAAGTAAAATTTGGTTGCTCCATTTTCAAGCAATTGCTTAGCTAAAGCTGTTTCATGATTTTTGTAAGCGTTTGGCCAAAGGTGAAACCAAAGAAAACCTAATTCAGTATTTGAGTTATTGGTATACGTTATTTTTTGCTCCGCACTTAACGTATGATTTTTATCATTTAACGTAGCTTCAATTATGTAGTTTACCTCTTGTTGAAAGTAGTTACTGTTTTGAGTTAAAATAACTTTTGAGCATAAAAAAATGCTGAATAGTAAAAAAATAGATACCTTATAAGAATTCATTGGTAATGATTTTGCTAAAAGTCAATTAAAAAATGAATTCATTTTTTAATTTGATGCCAAACCTATAAGAACTCTTTTGAACTGCAAAATATTTAAATAAAGAATATTATTATCCTCCCAAAACTTCTGCAAGCTTTCGCTCTAAGGCAGGGCCTCTTAAATCTTTTGCTATTATTATTCCGTTTTTATCTAATAAGTAGGTTTTTGGTATACCGGTAACCTTGTATTGTGGGGTAACAACTGATTTCCATCCTTTTAAATCACTAACGTGATTCCACTCTAGACCATCTGCTTTAATGGCGTTTAACCAGCGATCTTTATTATTATCTAACGATACACTTAGTATGTCAAAGCCTTTGTCTTTATACTTATTGTATACTTTTACAACATTGGGGTTTTCGGCTCTACATGGTCTGCACCAAGATGCCCAAAAATCGATAAGTACTACTTTTCCTCTTAGGGATGAAAGTGCTAATGATTCTCCCTGGGGAGTTGATAACATTATTTCTGGTGCTTCGCTACCAATGTTTAATCTTTTAGCATCTTCTGCTGACTGCCTCATTTGAGCCATGCTTTTAGAGAAAGTTTTTGTTAGTTCTGAATTAGGATGTGTTTTTTTTAAGCCTTCTTCTACTTTGATAAATAGATCGAGGTTTTGATCTGGCTTTAGGCTTTGTACAGCTGCTAAAGAGACGAAGGAACCGGGTTTCTTTTCAATGAACTCTTGAATATATTTTTGTTGCTGTATCCCAAGCTTTTGTTGTTCTTGCTGTAAAGCCATTAACCCCTGGTAATTGCCAGATTGTTGATAGGCCGCACCTAGTTTCTTTAGAGAATCGTTTTTATAGTATACTTTAGAAAGTTCATTATTAAACGCTAACATTCGCTCTGTTTCTGGTGAACCTTGAACTGTTAAGTTTTTGGCAAGTTGTTTAGCATCTCCTTCTAATAAAATAGAGGTGCCTTTTTCGTAAACAACGTTTACGAAATTCTGATTGCTAATTTTTACTCTGTAAAAACCTTCTGTTTCAGGCTTTGCCGCAAATGAAAACATTCCTTTATCATCAATTTTAGTAGAGTCCATAAATATCACCTCAGTTGATGTAAGTCTCTCTAAAATAATTATTTCATTATTGGAGTTTATGAGCTTGCCTTTAATAGTAGCGTTTTTATTGTATGAACTACCATTACAGGCAAACATTACCATAAAAAGAAGCATTAGTATACTTGAGCGTGTTTTCATATGAGATTTTATTTGAATGGTGACAAATATCTATTTTTTTGACTGAAAGAACTTTTAAAATACTTAAAAGCTATTTGATGCTTTTTTTAATTAACAAAATAAACGTTAAACATTTAAAAGGTTTAACGAATAATAATGTGCTTACTTAGTTTGTGTTTATTTGTTATTACTTCAGCAAAGTAAATTCCTGGTACGATGTTATTTAAGCTTAGACTATTACTATTCCCGATTAATGTACTCATTTTAACTATTTTTCCGTCCGTACTGTACAGGGTTAAAGTACTAAAAGATTCACTGGTGTTAATCGTTAATGAGTTTGATTGTTGTGTTAATACTATGTTAGAGTTTACAGGGTTTTCAGAAACTGAAAGACCAACGTTATCTAGCTTTAAAACAAATAATCCATTATCCATATCTGACGCTAAAATTTTTCCGGAAGGAAGTAAAGAATATACTCCCCAGCATCCTTTAAAATTATTAGCATTAGGTTGAGTAGACGTATCGTAAAAACCTAATATAGTTGGGTTAGCTGGATTTGATACGTTAAAAACATATATACCGTCATGATAATAACTAGCGAATACTTTATTCTCTTGAATGATAACATTGTGCGCGATTGAGTGAATACTGTCTACGCCTGAATAAAAGGTACTTTCTACCTCTAAATTATTTAAATCTGAGGTGTTTATTAGTTTTAACTTAGACCCATGCGTTTCATCGGCCATAACATAGAGGTTAGTTTCTGGGTTAAGCCATCCTGCATGGTTATAACCTGCTTGAGGATAATCGGTTAGTAAACCAATTAAAGGTATTTCTTGTAATGGAAGATCGTATTCATCTGTAAGGGTTGTACAATCATAAATATATAAGCCGCTATTACCTACGTTAACATAAGCCGTGTCGTTATGAACAAACATATCATGAACACTTTCTGGAAAATCTATTTCATTAATGAATGTTGGGAATTCAGGGTTTTGGAGACTATATATTTTTAATTTATTTGATGCTGAATACAATCTTGCAGAAGCTGTGTCGATAAAAATATTGTGTGATTTATTAATGGTGTTATTTCCTCCTAAATCTATTCCATCTAAAACGGTTACTACTGAGTCGGGCAAGGTACTGAAATCAACAATTTGCAGGGTAATATCAGATCCTTCGTCTGCTACTATATATAAGTAGTTGTTAAAGGAGTGATAATCTCTATGGATCACGTTGTTTTGTTGATTTGTACCCTCTAAGAAAGCAACCTCTGTCGCATTTTGAGTACTAACATCAATAAAGTGCGTGCCCTTACTAGATCCTATAACAGCGTACTCTTTCCCGTTTTGTGTGATTCCCCAAACCTCGTTATACCTATTGTTTACCCATGAATCACTGGCAACAATGCTTGTATCATCCCAATTATCAAGCAACGTCATATTAAAGCTTTGCTGGCCTAACACGGTTTGGCAACAAAGCAATAATAAGATTGTAAATGAATTGCTCCAGTTACGCATAGGCGATACTGTTTTCTTCAATTTTAATTTTTGATATAATTTCAGTCATTAAAAACGTCATGTGTGGTTCTGCTTTTTCTGCTGCAACCTGAACATCTTCATGCGTTACTTTAACTATTTTACCGGGAACGCCCAAATCGGTAATGATTGACATTGCGAAACATGGAATTCCCATATGCCTTGCTGCTATAACTTCTGGCACGGTAGACATGCCTACTGTATCTGCACCTAAGTTTCTTACCATCATATATTCTGCTGGAGTTTCTAAACAAGGTCCGGTTAAACCAAGGTAAATTCCTTCTACAACTCTAATGTTATTTTCTTTTGCAATTTTTCTTGCCATGTTAACCATTGACTCATCGTACGCATCGCTCATGTCAGGAAAACGGGTACCTAACTCATTGATATTTGGACCTAATAACGGATTAGACCCGAACATGTTAATATGATCGGTAATAATCATTGGATCACCAATTTCAAAATCGGGATTCACTCCACCGCTTGCATTTGAAACAAATAGTGCGCTTATACCCAAATACTTCATTACTCTTACCGGAAATACTACCTCATTCATGTCATAACCTTCGTAAACATGAAATCGACCTTGCATTGCAACAACATTTTTTCCACCCAGTTTTCCGAAAATTAATTTACCTGAGTGTCCTTCAACGGTTGAAACAGGGAAGTTAGGAATGTCTTCATAGTTAAGAACATGCTCTGCTTCAATTTCTTTCACCAATCCTCCAAGGCCTGTTCCTAAAATTATTCCTATTTGTGGGTCAAAATTAGTTTGTTCTTTTATAAACTTCGCTGTCGATTTTATCTTCTCTAACATAATTTAATATTTGTTTATTTAATTCTTCAGTATCTTTTTCTCCGAGTTTTACTTCAATAGGGATGTAATATATTGGCAAAGGTAATAAACTAGGTGTAAGTTCAGAATTTTTGAGCCTCATTGCATCCTTCTCAGTTGTTAAAATTATTTTGTTGCCTTCATAAATTTGCTCGAATTCTAGGTTTATTTTTTCAATGTCTTTAGCCGAGTACGAGTGATGATCGGGAAATTTGACATGGTTTATGCTATTTGTTTTATCTTTCAGGTACTCTAAAAGTGGTTCGGGCTTGGCTATTCCGGTAATTAACAGTACTGATGGTTTTGTTTGCTTCAGGTTTATTTCATTACTAAATTTATCTACCTCGTTTAAAGCTCTGGGCATTTGATACTGGATGAAACTAAAATAAATACTTTGATAGGGTTTGGGATTTAATTTCTCTCGGATAATTCTTTTTTCTAATGGTGAGATATATTTTGAAGATTTACTAACAATAATAATATCAGCCCTTTGACTTGCATAGGCAGGCTCTCTTAAGTTACCGATAGGAAAAAGATTGTCTTCCGTATATGGCTTAGAGTAGTTAGTAAGTAAAATAGATAAACCGGGTTTGATTTTTCTATGCTGAAAGGCATCGTCAAGCAATACCACCTTTATGCTTGGAAATAGCTTTTTTAAGTTTTTTACTCCTCTGACTCGTCTCTCATCCACTGCAACAATTATGTTTTGGAATTTTTTAAAAAACTGAAGAGGTTCATCACCAATTTCAGTTGCTGTAGATTGAAAATTCGCTAATTTAAACCCTTTTGATTTCCTTTTATATCCTCTGCTGAGTGTCGCAACTTGAGGCTCCTTATCAGTTCTGAGTTTAGAATTTAAAATCCTTATGATGTATTCAATATGAGGGCTCTTACCTGTTCCGCCAACATTCAAGTTTCCTATTGATATTGTTTTCGGACTGTCTTCAAAACTATACGATGATAGGACGTTGAAATCATACAGAGCATTTCTTATACGAAGTATAATAGCCCATATAAGCAATACGGGTAATAAAAGTATTGTCTTCATTAATTTCACAATGTGAAATTAATGAATTGTTAGCAAACACTAAACAATAGAGGTATTTAGCTTTTACATATACATTAAAACATACACACCAGCACCCGCTAAATAACCTATTAAGGCTAGAAGACTAACTTTTTTAACATACCACATAAAATCAATTTTTAATATACCCATTATCGCTACGCCTGCTGCTGAACCGATTATTAAACAGCTACCACCAGTACCAGCACAATACGCTAAAAACTGCCAAAATGCATGGTCTGTAGGATATGAAGCACCAGGAACTACGGCACCTACACTATACATAGCTTTTGCGCCCGCTACTAACGGTACATTATCTACAATTGAAGAGAATAGCCCTATTGCAACATCGATAATATAAATATTACCGATATACTCTTGTAGAGCTACGGCCAATACCTTCAAGTGACCTGCCGTTTGTAAACTTGCAACCGCTAAAAGTATACCTAAAAAGAATAAAACACTTGGGGTATCAACCTTTTCTAGTACTGATATTACGGAATATCTTCTTTTCTCTTCTTTATCTTTTTTAGCATGCAATATTTCTGTTATTACCCAAAGTACTCCCAAGCCCAAGAGAACACCCATAAAAGGCTCTAAATGCGTTGTTTGCTTGAAAACCGGAACAAAAAGTAAAGATAGAACACCTGCAAATAGCACAATTTTCTTTTCATTATCTGTTACCGAAATGTGACTTTCAATTTCTTCATCTGGTTTATTAATATTTCCTTTTAATCGGAAGGATAAAATTATAAGGGGGACAAGTGCACATACCAAACTAGGTATTATTAAGTGTGTAATTGTATTACCAGCTGTTATTTGTCCGTCAACCCAAAGCATAATAGTGGTAACATCACCTATGGGAGACCAAGCACCACCAGCATTTGCAGAAATTATAATTGTTCCTGCAAACAGCCACAGATCTTCTCTGTCTTTAATTAACTTTCGCAATAAGGTTGCCATTACAATAGATGTTGTGAGATTATCCAGGGCTGCTGACATGAAAAAAGTAAGGATATTTAATACCCATAGCAACTGAATCTTTTTTGTTGTTTTGATTTTATCTGTAATAATAGAAAACCCTTCGTGAGCATCGATAAGCTCTACGATAGTCATAGCTCCTAATAGAAAAAATAGAATACCTGATATTTCACCTAAATGCTCTAATAATGAGTGATTTACATAGTGGTTAAAGTCTATAGCGGTGGCTTTGCCTGTGGCTTTGAAAGTGTTTTCACTAGTGCAAAAGTAAGGAGTGTTGAGTAGGTCACTGGCACTCATGAATTCATCAATCCCTAAGATTAACACTGTCCAACACAATACACCTGTAATTAAAGCAAAGGCGGCTTTATCTATTTTTACAGTGTGTTCAAAGGCTATGCCTAAATAGCCAATTACAAATATTATGAGTATTAATGTATACATAGCTTAAATTAATTTTTCCAAAGATATTTCAAAAGCTGTTTGTGATAGCTGAATTTGTGTTGTGTTTTTTTCGATTACTTTTTTGAGGGATGTTTCGATGGTATTTGTTACGTCTTCAAAAATAGCTTTATCTGAGATTTCAAGATTAGTTTTAGACATTAAAAAAGCAAATACTCTTGCCATACCACAATTAGCTATAAAATCTGGGATTAAGCTTATGTTTTGATCTACATACTCAGCTATTGGGCCGTAAAAAATCTCTTTATCAGCAAAAGGAACATTTGCACCAGATGAGATTAGCGAAACCCCCGCACTTATCATTCGCTCAGCTTGGTCTCTTGATATTAGCCTTGATGCTGCACATGGTAAGAAGCAATCAGCTTCTAAATCCCATATTTCGCTATTAACTTGCCCAAAACTCAGTAAGTTTTTACTGCTAATTGAATTACCTTCTTTGTTTAAGAATAGTTCTTTCACCTGACCAAATGATAATCCTTCCCTCTGAATTATTCCTCCTTCCTTATCTATTATTCCTACTATTTTAGCGCCTGCTTCAGCAAGGTAAAAAGCTGCTCCAGATGCGACATTGCCCCACCCCTGAATGATTATTTTTTTATTCTCTAGCCTTTGATTAGTGAGTTTATAAAATAATCGTACAGATTCTGCTACTCCAAAACCAGTGATCATGTCAGCAACTGTAAATTTTCTTGTTGTATCTGGGCTAAAAGCAACATCCTCCAAAATTTTAGAAACGCCTTGTCTTAATTGCCCAATTCTTTTTATTTTTTCACTTCCTTTATCAGGAAAATGCCCTGTAACAACGCCTTCTTGCGGATGCCATAAACCAAAGCCTTCTGTTATTGGTATAACCTCCTCTAATTCGTCTACATTTAAATCTCCTCCGGTACCATAATAACTTTTTAGAATAGGCATGAGCGCATTGTACCATCGAGTAAGGACCTCTTTTTTGCGAGGATCTTTAGGATCGAAATTAATACCAGATTTTGCACCACCAATTTGTGGACCAGAGATCGAAAATTTAATTTCCATGGTTTTAGCTAGCGATTCAACCTCACGCATATCTAATCCTTTTCTCATTCTAGTTCCGCCACCGGCAGCTCCACCTCTAAGAGAATTTATAACTAACCAACCTTCGGCTTCGGTAAGCGGGTCGTTCCATTGAAAAACAATTTCTGGTCGTTTGTTTTCAAAGTTTTTAATTAATTCTCTTACATTATTGTTAATCATGAGGGCAAATGTATAAAAACAATGCTTTTGTAGATTTTTTTGTCCCAAAAAAAAACAAACCTTACCTGCCAAAAATTATTTCTTGTAAGTATTCAAGTTTTATTAAAACAAGATTTGAATGGTTCCGCGTATTCCCCAAGAAGGGATTTTAGTGGTATTTATATTCGACTCGTAATTGTTTACGTATGCATCATCTATATACGTTAGTCGTTTTATTAAATCGACTCTAAAAACTTTGAAAATATTTTCTATACCAACGCCTGCTTCAATGTAGGGCTTACTATTAAGCGTGTTTAGTGTAGCAGGGAAAAGGTATTCATTTTTGTTTTTCTCAGAAATTGTTCCGTAAACTGCATTTGCTTGAATGAGTTCACGCCACTTTAGTTTTCTAATTAATGGTATTTTATTTAAGATTAATCCATTAAAATGGTGAGTGATAGATGCAGTAAGGTATTCATCACTTACGAATTCGTAAAAATTCATGAGGTTAAAAGCTGTGTTATCGAACGAATAAGTTTCGTTTCCATTATGTAACTCTAGTAAAGGGTACGGTAAAATACCAAAGTACTTTCCTCCCGTAAAAACAATGTTTGAGTAACCAAGTGGGGGAAGATCAATTTTATCTGTTAGTTGAAATTTAAGCCTGTGATATTCGTATTCTCCATTTAAAACTCCATTAAATCCGTAGGCATAATTAAAGTTTATTATTGGCCATTTTGTACCTAAGCTTATCCGATTGAATTCACCCGACAAATATTTTTCGCCTTTTGCAAAACGCGTATTAATACTAACTTCAAATGTGTTTAGCTTATTTATTTCAGTAGGTTCTCCGGAAGTGCCACTTTGCTTTATGAAAGATAATTCTCCTAGCGGGTTAATGCTTCTTTGTGTTATCTCAATTTTATTGGATAAGCCATAAAACCACTCATATTCATAGGTTAATTTTATTTGTTCAAATCCATTTAATCTATTGGCAGGATTTCTTCTTAGTACGGAGGAAAGAATGTTATCTGATCTCCAAGAATTAAGACCCTGACCAAGTTGCTCTACGTCTTTAGTATAAATTAAACCAATTATTTGCCGAGGGTTTTTGCTTATGAAAGCAATTCCGCCCAAACCGTATTTGAATTTCTTGTCTTTTGTTCCGTATGCAACATGGCCTTCCAACATCACTCTTGTGCTAAATGAATTGCTTGTTCTTAAGCCTATTCTAAATCGATTACCTTCTATCGCATTAAAGCTGTACAGTGTATAATAAGGCCCAACCTCTAATGGACCAACAACTTTATAACCCAAAACAAATAATTGAACTAAATCGGCAATTGTTTTAAATGCTGGTACATTTTGAATGGAATCTACCATTTCATAAATTTGCTTTTCTTTTAAACTTAACGTGTCATGCCGTAAGTTATCCCAGTTTGTTTTTTTGTCTCCATCCTCCAAAATAATTACATCATTTGCTCCCTCATAAAAGCTGTCGTCTTGTTTTTCGTTAACCTTAATGTTTGTGTAACTTGCTTTTTTATGCCCATACATTCCCATAGATGATTTAGCGGCTTCAAAATCAACGAGCAGTTCGTCTTTTTCGAGCATGTAATTACCTGGTGATATTTCTTTAAATTTTTGAGAAAAGCTAAGTGTATTTACCCAGTTAATATTTGCTCCTTCAGATACTGTTGCTTTAATTTGAATTATACTATGCGTTGAGTCATCTACCCAAAATTCGCCATTAAAGGTGTTTTCTTGTTTTCGCTTGGGGGTGAATTCTACTAGATATTTCACCCGCCCGTCTACATAAACAGTATCTTTTATTGTGTATTTGTAGCTTAATAACCCAGCATCTGAAATAGGGCTAACAAAAAAGAGGTTTAGTAATTTAATGTAGTTATCATAAATATTTATGTTTTGATACATATCCCCCAAAAACTGTGAAGCGCTTTGGTTTTTAGTGCCCGATATTTTTGTTGCTTTAATAAATTCTTTTTTTGCCTCCGGACTTTTTTTATAATAAAAGTCAGAGACTGATTCAGTAATAAACATTGGCAAAGCGGCTTTGCCTTGGCTAGAGTCTAAATAGTTTTTCATAAAACTAAATGACTTTGTAATTTTTTTATCAAAAAATGATTCTTGAATGTTATTTATTGAAAAATCGACCTTATTATAAACCTCGTATTGGTAAGAGTCGTACTTATCTTTATTATTATTGCTCTTGTTTTTAACAATTCTTTTAAAAAGTGCTTTTGCAGGGTCAATTAATTTTGCATCGCCCATAATTTGAATAGACTCTAGAGATACAGCCTCGTTTTCTAGCTCAATATCTAGTGTTTGACTTACTCCTCGCTTAATTTTAATTTTTTCCGTTCGATAACCAACATATGTTATGGTAATACTATCAACAGGGGTTTGGCTTTCGATTTTATAATACCCTTCAAAGTTTGTGCTGGCTCCGTTATTTGTACCGGTAAACGCAATGTTTACGAAAGGTAAGTTTTCACCTGTTGATTTATCTTTTACAACCCCACTAACTGTTGTTTGTGATTGGCCTAAAATTGATATAATTATTAGAAACCCAAAGAACACTAAGCGGCTTTTAATGTTAATGTATTTTCTGTTAAGGTGTCTCATTTATAATTACAAAACCATTATACGTAAATTAATTACATAGGTTTATTTTGTTGGAGTTTTCTTTGATGTTGCTTACAAAGGAAACTTTTTTTACAAAAAAAGTTTCCCGCGTTCATAAAGTTTCCTAAATTTGATGTGTTTTATGAAAAGAGAGGAGTTAATTAACAAAGTGCACGACTTATTTATGCGATATGGCATAAAGAGCTTAACCATGGATGACATTGCTCAAAATCTGAAAGTCTCTAAAAAAACAGTCTATAGTGTTGTAAAGGATAAAGCAGAATTAGTTTCTGCGGTTATGGATGTTGCTTGTGAAAAAGATAAGTCAGTTGCAAATCACATAATGGAAACATTTGATAATGCTATTGACGAAGTTGTAGAAATAACCAAGTATGTAAGTAATATGCTCAGGCAAATGCACCCGTCAATTTACTATGACTTAGAGAAATACTACCCAGAGGCATGGAAAAAGTTGAACAACTTAAAAAATGAGTTTCATTACAAAATAATAACTAAAAACCTTGAGATAGGTGTGAAGCAAGGCTTGTACAGGCCAAATTTAAACCCTCCTGTAATTGCTAAAATTTACATTCAAAAAATTGATCTTGTGTTTACGGGCGAAATATTTTCGACAAGTAAATACCGTTTAGATGAAGTTTTTGACGAGCTCATGCGCTACCACATTTATGGAATAGCTAGCACCAAGGGGATTGACTATTTGAAAGAAAAACTAAAAACAGAAAACTTAAACTTACTTTAATGTTTCAGATTAAATTAATTGGAATAATAACACTTCTTACTATTGGGGTTGCAAATGCTCAAAACACTTCTTTTTCTTTGGAGGATGCAAAAGCCTTTGCTTTGGAAAACAACTTTCAAGCTAAAAATGCAGACTATGAAACCAAGCTTGCAGAGCAATCTGTAAACGCGACCAAATCGATGATTTTTCCTCAAATTAGTGGGGAAGGGTCTTTTCAGAATTTTATAGACATACCTGTGCAGCCTGCCCCTGCAGATGCATTTGGGTTTCCTGATTATTTAACTCAATTTTTAGGTGGTGTTTCTCAGGCTACAGGTGTTCCAATAAATGCCCCAGCCCCAACAGGTGATGGAGAGTTTACCGAGATTCAATTTGGCACTAAATATAATTTTTCTGGAGGAATAACGGCTAACCAACTCATTTTTGACGGGTCTTATTTTTATGGGTTGAAGGCTTCAAAGGCTTATTCTGAACTGATGAATATTACCGAGCAAAAAACAGATGAAGATATTATTGAAGGAGTTGAAAAAGCATATTACATGGCTTTAATTGCCCAAGAAAATGTTCAAATTTTATCTAAAAGCCAAAAAAATATTGAGATCATTTTAAAACAAACCCAAGCTTTTAATAAAGAAGGTTTTGTTGAAGATCAAGATGTTGACCAGCTTGAGCTTAACGTTGCAACATTAACAAGCTCTATAACCAATGCAAGATTACAAGAAGAGCTTGCACAAAAAGTACTGAAGTTTCAAATGGGATATCCTATTGAGCAATCTATAGAATTAACCGATAAACTTTCTGCCTTGTTAAATGAAATACCAACAAACTTACTTGAAAAGCAATCTGAAGTAAAAAATTTAAGTGAATACAAAATATTGGATTATCAAGAGCGCTTATTAACTCTAAACAAAAAGGCAACATCCTCTTCAATATACCCAAAACTGTACGGCTTTTTTAACCATAGTCAAAATTTATATTTAAATGAATTTGATTTTTCTAGCTCTAAATGGTATCCCACAACTTTATGGGGGTTAAACCTTCAAGTACCAATTTTTAGTGGTTTTAAATTTAAGGCAGAAATTGAAAAATCTAATATTGAACTACAAAGAATGTCTGACCTTAAAATAATGACAGAAGAGAAGCTAAAATTAGATGTTAGTACAGCCAGAACCGAATATTTATCAGCTAAAAACGACCTCAACACAAACAAAAAAGCAATGGAGTTAGCTCAAAAAATTGAAAATAAGACTCAAATTAAGTTTAATGAAGGCTTATCATCTAGTTTAGAGTTAACACAAGCGCAAAATCAGTTTTTAACTAACCAAGGCAATTACATTAATAGTCTTTTTAGGCTCATGAGTGCAAAAACAACCTTAGAAAAAGTAAGTAAATAATGAACAATCGTCAACAACTAATAAAATATTCAATGAACAAATTAGTGCCATTTAGCTGTATGCTTTTAGCTGTTTCTTGCGGTCCTTCGTCTGAAAATGTTTCTTTAGATGCATTAAAAAGCAAAAGAGATTCCCTAAAAGGAGTTTATAAGGAAGTAGGAACCCAATTAGCTGCAGTAGAAGGTGAAATTGCTGAACTTGACCCTAATATTGGAATAAAGGAGAAAATTGTAAAGTCTGCAACATTAGATATTCAACCTTTTGAGCATTATTTTGAGGTTCAAGGTGTTGTTGAAAGTGATTTAAATGCAACTCTTACCCCAGAAGTGCCTGGCTTGGTAAATAGAATTTATGTTAAAACTGGAGACAGAGTTCAAAAAGGCCAAACCCTAGCTTCTATTGATACAGATGTTATCCAAAAAAACATTAAAGAACTTCAAAACGGGCTCGATTTAGCAACCACTGTTTTTGACAAACAAAAAAGATTGTGGGATCAAAAAATAGGATCAGAAATTCAGTATTTGCAAGCCAAAAACAACAAAGAAAGCCTTGAGCTAAAACTATCCACCCTTAAAACGCAATTAAAAAAATCAAGCTTAGTTGCACCGTTTAGTGGAATAGTTGATGATATTTTAACGAAAGAAGGTCAAATGGCAAACCCTGGTTTTCCGGTTATGAGATTAGTTAACCTTAAAAATCTTTATGTAAAATCTGAAATATCTGAAGATCATATAACTGATGTTAAAAAAGGCTCAGCTGTTATTGTTGCTTTCCCTTCACAAAAGATAACGCAGGCTTCAAAAATATCGAGAGTAGGTAGTTATATCGATCCAAACAACAGAACTTTTTTGGTAGAAGTTGATATTAATAACAACAAAGGAATTTTAAAACCTAATTTAATTTCAACGGTAAAAATTCAAGATTACCGTAAAGATTCAGCCATTGCAATTCCGTCTTCAGTTATACAACAAGATGCCCTACAGCAAAATTTTGTATATGTTGTTAGCAAAGATATGGTAGGAGAAAAACAAGTCACCACTGCAAAAAAGGTAATTGTAGAAACAGGACTAAGCTATCAAGGCAAAACAGAGGTTTTATCTGGTTTATCTAAAGGAGACATTCTTGTAACTGACGGTGCAAGGAGTTTATCAGATACTGAGCGCATTAAAATAGCTGGTTAATAATTGCCAAAACATAAATAAATGGAAAACAAACAAGATAAAAAGCTGAAAGATTTCGGCTTATCCACCCTTTCTGTAAACAATAGAACCACGGTTTTCTTTGTTACCTTTTTAATTATTTTATTTGGTGTAATGTCGTACGTGCAAATGCCAAAGGCGGCATTTCCTGATATTGTACTGCCTCAAATTTATGTTGGTGTAGCTTACCCGGGTAACGCTCCGTTAGACATGGAGAAGCTTATTACCAAACCCATTGAAAAAGAAGTTAAATCAGTTAACGATGTTGATAAAGTAACCTCAACATCCTCACAAGGGTATTCAGCTATAATGGTTGAATTTGATTCAAAAATATCTCCAACCCTTGGTTTACAAAGAATTAAGGATGCGGTAGACAAAGCAAAAGCACAACCAGGTTTTCCAACAGATTTGCCCATTGAGCCAAATATCTTTGAAATGAACTTTTCAGAAATGCCTATCCTAAACGTTAACCTTTCTGGTGATTTCTCAATAGATCAATTAAAAACATATGCAGAATATTTAGAGGATGAGCTAGAAGATATACCTGAAATATCTAAGGTAGAAATTAGAGGTATACAAGGTAAAGAGGTGGCAATTAACGTTGATAGAATGAAAATAGAATCAATGAATATTGCTTTTGGTGATATTGAAAATGCTATTGCCATGGAAAACCTTACCATAGCTGGCGGTGAGTTACTAAGTGATAATTACCGTAGAGCCGTTCGTGTTGTAGGCGATTTTAAAAACATAGATGAAATTGGCGATATTATTGTAAAACGCGAGGCACAAAAAGTAGTTTATTTAAAAGATGTAGCTGATGTAAATTTTGGGTTTAAAGAAGCAACATCCTACGCAAGAGAATTCACAAAACCTGTATTAATGCTTGATGTAATTAAAAAAGCAGGCGAGAACTTACTAGAAGCAACTGATCAAATTTATGCAGTTGTAAACAAAGCTCAAGCAAATCGCTTCCCTGAAAATTTAGACATTACAATTACTAATGATTTATCATCTGACACACGCGCTCAAGTAGACAACCTTTTAAACAGTATTATTTTTGGAGTATTACTCGTGATTTTGGTGCTAATGTTCTTCTTAGGCTTAAAAGATGCTGTTTTTGTTGGGGTAGCCATTCCGCTATCTATGCTTATGTCGTTTGCTATTTTAAATGTAATGGGCACAACTATTAATATGATTGTGTTGTTTTCATTGATTTTAGGTTTAGGTATGCTGGTAGACAACGGTATTGTAGTTGTTGAAAACGTGAAACGGCTTATGGTGGAAGGATACTCAAGGCGAGATGCTGCTATTTATGGGGTGGGGGAAATTGCTTGGCCAATTATAGCATCAACAGCAACAACCTTGGCCGCGTTTTTCCCAATGTTGTTTTGGCCAGGTATGATGGGCGAATTTATGGGGTATTTACCTACAACGCTAATAATAGTTTTGGGCTCATCACTGTTTGTAGCCTTGTTTATTAACCCTGCACTAACATCATTTATGAGTCCTAACTCTGAGGCACCAAATAAGAAAAGATCTGCAAGAGTAGCTATAATTATGTTTGTTATTGGAGTATTGTTGTTGTTTCCGGGAGGAGGATTTACAAATACAATAGCTTCCTTACTCATTTTATCGGGTATTTTCACAGCGCTCTACGGATTCGTTATTTATGATTTAACCATCAAATTTCAAGAAACCGTTATACCCTGGTTAGAAGCCCGTTACCAACGATTTTTATCTTACGCACTTTCAAATAGAAAACCTATTGCATTTTTATTAGGTACTATTGGTTTGTTTATTTTCTCTATCATTTTGGTAGGAGTAGCAACACCTAAGGTAGAATTCTTCCCTGCAAACATGCCTAAATATGTTAATGTATTTATTGAAAAACCAATAGGCTCAGATATTGAAGATGTAAACGAAACCACTAAAGAAGTAGAAGCCATTGTAATTAATGCAATGAAAAAGTATGAAGTTACCGAAGAAAATGAAGAAGGTGAAGCGGCTACTAAAAACTATTTAGTAAAAAGTATTATTGCGCAAGTAGGTGCTGGCACAAGCGACCCTGCAGCTGGCCCAGCGTTAGGCGAAACCCCCAACAAAGCAAGAGTACAAGTGTCTTTTGTAGATTTTCAGTTCAGAAGAGGCGTTGATACTAAAGACGTTATGGAAGAAATAAGAGAAGCCGTGAGTAATGTGCCCGGTATTTCTATTACGGTAGATAAAGATGCAGCGGGACCACCAGCAGGGCCACCCATTAACATTGAAATAATTGGTGAAGATTATGAGCAACTTACCGTGCAAGCTGAGCGCTTAAAAAACTTCATTAATTCTAAAAATATAGCAGGTATTGAAGGCCTTAAAATGGATATTGACATAGGTAAACCTGAACTTATGATTAATGTTGATAGAGCGAAAGCACGAAGGTTAAACCTAAGCACCTATCAAGTAGCAGCAACACTAAGAACTGCATTGTATGGTAAAGAGGTTTCGCGCTACAAGTTAGAAGATGATGAATATCCAATTAATATCAGGTTAAAAGAAGCGTATCGTACAGATTTAGACGCGTTATTAAATCAAAAAATAACGTTTAGAGATCAAACCAACGGTCAAATACGCCAAATTCCTATCTCTGCAGTGGCAAAACCTGTTTACGGCTCTACATTTAGTGAAGTAAAGCGTAAAAATAACGATCGTTTGGTGACACTTTTATCAAACGTAACTGAAGGATATAATGCCAATGAAGTAGTGGCAAGCATTAAAGAACAAATTGAGCGTTTTGAGGTTCCTGATGGAGTTAATGTTAAATTTACGGGGCAACAAGAAGAACAAGCAAAAGAAATGGCGTTTTTAGGGTCTGCATTGGTTGTAGCTGTGTTTTTAATCTTCTTAATTATTGTAGCACAATTTAACTCCATAGGTACACCATTTATAATTATTGGCTCTGTTGGGCTTAGTTTAATTGGAGTTTTACTAGGCTTAGTATCCTTTCAAATGGACTTTATTATCATTATGACCATGATTGGTATAATTTCTTTAGCAGGAGTAGTAGTAAATAACTCTATTGTGCTGTTAGATTATATGAATTTGCTTATTGAACGGAAAAAACTAGAGCTAGGTTTAACCGAAGATGATCGCTTAAGAATGCCCGACTTAATGGAGTGTATTGTGAGTGCAGGTACAAAACGTTTGCGTCCGGTATTATTAACAGCAATAACAACTATTTTAGGTCTAATACCACTAGCAATAGGTTTCAACATCGATTTTTTCTCCTTGCTATCAGATTTCGACCCTAAAATTTTTATGGGAGGAGATAACGTTATTTTTTGGGGGCCAATGTCTTGGACGGTAATTTTCGGCTTAACCTTTGCAACTTTTTTAACGCTTGTAATTGTACCTGTTATGTTCGCAATTAAAATGAAAATCAAGTATAAAGTTGTTGACAAAGAAATTAAATATTAATATGGAAGGAGTTTATACTAAAGCCGAAATAGCTGAACAGTACGATGAGTTAATTAAACGTATGAAAGACTTGCTACAATCTCAAGATGATAGCATGTTCTCGGTTTCTAAAAATGATAAATGGTCTACCGGTCAGCAAATTGAACACCTAATAAAATCTGCAAAAGCAGTTAATAAAGGTTTAGGTATAAACAAACTAGTACTTAGAGGAATGTTTGGTTTAAATAACCGAGATGAGAAATCGTTTAATCAATTGCAAGATAAATTTACAAATGGCATTAAAACAGTTGGTAAAATTGAACTTCCAGACTATGCTCCCAAACATGTTGAAAATCATCAGAAAGAAGAAATGGTTAAAAAACTAGCCTTGGAGCTTAAAACAATTTCTAATCATGTAGAAAGTTGGAAGGAAGAAAACTTAACTAAATACATCCTTCCACACCCCATGTTAGGGAAACTCACAATAAGAGAAATGGCTTACTTTACTATCATTCACACGAACCATCATTTAAACTCAATTACTGAGCAATATTCGTAACAGAATTAAAGTTTAGCAATAGGGTGAGCTAATCCTTCATAATGCGTTAAGTCCATTCGTATAGATCCTACTAAAACCTTTGCTTGAGCGGCAACAGGTATTTTATTTTTATCATCGGTAATCCACATAAGTAGATCCTCTTCCTCCTTAAAAATTCGGCCGGTTTGCATAACGGGTACAAACTTCATACATCTGTATTTTGTTCCTTCCACTTTAATGGTTTCTTTACCCTTGTATTTTAACTTTAAATGATAAATTTCGTCATCCATAAAGGTTGGTACGTCAATAATATCTCCATCTTTAATATTACTGTAATCTAACGATCGGGCATAATAAAACGAAGAAACCATGTCTTGAACCTTATCGCTAGGCAGCTTATATTTCTTGTTTTTACCATTATCAACAATACTATCATTTGGATAAAAATTATACTCCTGCTCTATTTTATATCCCCCTTCATTTACGTTTCTTACAAATTTTAAGGGTTCTAAATCTTCATTAAAATAACTTTCGTATTTATCTCTAACCTTAAAAAAGAAGTCGAAAAAACGGTTGCTTCTGCCTTCGCCAATTATATGATATACGCTCTCGCCTCTTACACTTTCATTTTTTGAAGAAACCGTTAATTTGGCAGTTCCAGCATCTACAAGTCCGTAATGTAACCTATACTCCAATTTTTCTCCTTTTTTAAAAGGAGTAGGCGTTTGGCTAAACAAGCTAGAAAAAGTAAACACCAATAAAAAAGTAAAACTGTAGTAAACTATTTTTTTTAAATGCTTCATAACGTGTGTTTATAAGTAGTAAGTCCAAAAAATATGCCAACTTACACTCCAATTGTAAGTTTGTTTACTCAATTAAAGTGCAAATGTTTCGCGGTTGTGTACTTTCATTTCACGTTTTTTAATAATCGGATACTTAAATATTATGTACTTTTGAAGTCGATGAAAATCTTAGGCTACTTTTTTCTTTTTTTAACGTCATCAATCGGTGTTTTCGCGCAATCAGAAATAGATTTGTTTGAGCAAGCGCTGAATTCAGACTCTTCTGTTGTTTTGGAAGAAAAGATTGATTTACCAGTACAAAAAGGTAAGGTGTTAATTGAAATGAGCCCAGACATTCAAAAATTAATTGAGTATCGAAAACATTACACTGATTCTGTTAATGAAGTGAAAGGTTTTAGAGTGCAAATATTTCAGGCTAGTGGCCCAAATAGCAGGTCTTTTGCATTAGAAGAAAAAGTAAAGTTTATACGCTTTTACGAAAACGTAAATATTTATATGATATCAGAAATGCCCTACTTTAAAATTAGAGTTGGTGATTTTAGAACACGTTTACAAGCTTTGGGGTTTATGGATGAGATTAAATCACTATATCCGAATGCCTTTGTAGTTCAAGACAAAATTAACATTACATTATAACACAATTATCGCATGTCGTTTTTAAAGAGGTTTCTGTTTGTATTAAGTTTTTTCGTAGGAATTAATTCTTGGGCTCAAATAAAAGATAATGCACCAAGAAACCGTGATATGGTTTTGGTGGATATGTACCATAATAATTGGTTTCACAACAATAAAACACTCAATACTAAATGGTATAGCAGAGGTATAGGTATTAATTATTTGTATGAATTTCCGATTGTTAAAAAAAGAGTGACTTTTGCTGTTGGCGTAGGGTTAAATAACTACAATTTTTATCACAGGTCTAATTTAACTGAAATAGCAAACCCAGATACAGCTATTGGCGGCACGTATTCTCAATTTACATCGTTAAATGCCGACTCATTAGGTGTTAAAACAAATAAGCTAACATTAACATATGGTGATTTTCCTTTAGAGTTTAGATATAAAGGCTTGCCAAATAAAAAAGGTAAAAGCTTTAAGTTTACATTAGGTGTAAGAGCGGGTTATAGATTAGATATTCACTCAAAAAGAAAGGACAATACTGGTAAGTATAAAGAATATAACTACAACAATGCTGAACGTTGGAGATTTGGCGCACATATGAGAGTAGGTTACAACCGAATTGCTTTTATGAGTTATTATAATTTTAACTCAGTATTTAAATCAGGCTTTGGTGAATCGCTAACCCCTTTTGCTATAGGTATTACCTATACTTTGTTGGATTAAAACCCAGCTTTTTTCTTAAGCACTGATCAGCCTTTTAAAAATTCGATTACCAACCGATAAAACCATTACTCAAACAAAGTCCCCTGCAATCTCCCAGGGCTTAAACCTAAGTGTTGGTAAGCAGCCTCGGTAGCTTGTCTACCTCTTGGTGTACGCATTAAGTAACCTTCCTTAATTAAAAATGGCTCGTAAACTTCTTCAATAGTTCCGGCATCCTCACTAACAGCAGTAGCAATGGTTGTTAAACCAACAGGCCCGCCTTTAAATTTTTCAATAATGGTGGTTAAAATTTTATTGTCCATTTCATCTAAACCATTATCATCAACATGAAGAGCAGTTAAAGAATACCTTGCAATTTCTAAATCAATAGTTCCATTCCCTTTAATTTGCGCAAAATCTCGCACTCGTCTTAAAAGTGCATTGGCAATTCTGGGGGTACCTCTACTTCGTCTAGCAATTTCGTTAGCTGCTTTTTCTTCAATTTCAATATTTAAAATTCCTGACGAACGTTTAATAATACTTGCCAATAGTTTAGCATCGTAATATTGTAAGCGAGAATTAATGCCAAAACGCGCCCTAAGAGGCGATGTTAATAAACCTGACCTGGTAGTAGCGCCAATGAGCGTAAACGGGTTTAAAGCAATTTGAACAGTTCTGGCATTGGGGCCAGAATCTATCATAATATCTATTTTAAAATCTTCCATGGCAGAGTATAAGTACTCTTCCACAATGGGGCTTAACCGGTGAATTTCATCAATAAATAAAACATCTTTTTCTTCAAGGTTAGTAAGTAAACCAGCCAAATCGCCAGGCTTTTCTAGTACAGGGCCCGATGTAATTTTAATACCAACCTCTAACTCGTTGGCAATAATGTTAGAAAGCGTAGTTTTCCCTAGACCCGGAGGGCCGTGTAGTAACACATGATCTAAAGCTTCTTCTCGGTTTTTAGTTGCTTCAACAAATATTTTTAGGTTTTCAACAACCTGTTTTTGTCCCGAAAAATCATCAAACCCTTGAGGCCGCAATACCTTTTCAATGTCTTTATCTGTGTTCGATAAATGCTCTGAATTAGCGTCTAAATTTTCATTCATTGACATACACAAATATACAAGTAATACTTATGAGTTGTAAAAAACCTAATTAATAATTAAGTATTGTTTTTAGGGCGTTTTACACCAAAGGTGTAACCAGGCTTTCCGTTTTTACGCTTCATTTCGCATTCGCTACATTGTAGGGTAACCACTACAATCCTATAACGCGAAAATGCTAGGTTCGGGTGCTTATTAACCAACAACTACAAACACAACAATTATATTTTCTCAAAAAAATAGTTTTATTCTTGTTTACCTTTTTACTTTTTTCACATTAATAGGGTAAAGCAACACAAATAAAATGACAGACCAAGAAATAATAAACCTAATTAGAGCTCAAAAAGAGGATAAGGCTTTTGTAAAGCTATACAAGAATCAGAGAGCTGTAGTTAAGTACATTAAATCAAAAGGAGGCTCTACTGAAGATGCACAAGATGTTTTTCAAGAAGCCCTGTTGGTGTTTCACCAAAAGTGTAAAAAGCCCGATTTTATGTTAACATCTAGTATAGCCACTTATTTGTTTAGTGTTGCTCGTTTTCTTTGTAGCAACCAATTATCTAAAAAAGGTATTTCAACTGCTAACTTACTAAACGATGACTTTTTTGCTGAATTCAATAATGATTTTGAGCAAGAAGCAGCAGCCAAAATAGCCGAGCAAGCCATTAAACAACTAGGTCAACAATGTAGGCGGCTATTAACCTTGTTTTATTTAGAAACTAAAAAAAATGGCAGAAATAACTCAGTTAATGGGATTTAAAACCGCCAATGTAGCAAAAACACAAAAGTATAGGTGCTTAGAAAAAGCAAGAGGCTGCTATTAATTATTATCTCACCAAGTAAACTAAGTACACATGAGACCAGAATTAAAACTAATGGAAATCATAGAAAAGTACTTAAACAATACGTTGAGTACCGAAGATAAACAAGCGTTTGAGCAAAAATTAAAAAACAATGCAGACTTACAAGAAAAATTAGCACAGCAAAAAGCGCTCATGCAAGGATTAGAAAGATTTTATACCAAATAAAAAATAAAGAATGCACAAAAAAAGTATAAGGCAATAAACGCCTTAAAAATTGTGTTATCTGCCCTAGCAATAGGAGCAGTAGTAGCAACAGCTTTTTGGCTTTTAATACAGGTGGAAATAAATCTCTTGAAAATATTTTACCCGAACTAAACGAAAACGGAGAAAAACGTTGGGTAGATGCCGATCGTTTTTTAGAAGCTCAAGTATTTATAATAAATAATGAAGACACCTTATTACACAGCAAAAATGGAGCTATTATTTCTATTCCTAAAAATGCTTTCTTAGATGAAAACGGAAACACAGTTGAAGGCCCATTTGAAATAGAGTTGAAAGAAGCGTTAAAACCATCTGACATCTTAAAGGCAGGCCTGCAAACCAAAAGCGGTAATGATTTATTAGAGACAGGAGGCATGTTTTATATTAACGCTCGTAAAAACGGAAAACAACTCAAATTTAACCCTCAAGAGCCTATTGTGGTTGACGTGCCTACCAATGAATTTAAAAAAGGCATGCAAGCTTACACAGGTTTTAGAACCGATAGTGAAACTATTGATTGGCAAAACCCTAAACCTATTGTAAATCCATTACACCCAACCGAAATAACAGATTTGGATTTTTATCCACCAAACTATTTAGATACACTTCATAGTTTAGGTAAGAATGCAAAAAACAAAACATATACCGATAGTCTGTATTATTCTTTTGCTGCCGGGTTTTCTAATCAAGAAGTTAAAAAAATTGACACTAATGAATTAGAAGGAGAATCAATAGAGGATTTATTTTCAATAACCTCTAAAGACCAGCAAAAAGTAATGCTTAGTCTTATAAAAAATAGAGTATTAGAACAAATAAATTCTAGGTATTTAGATAAAGTAAAATTTGATGTTTTTATGAATAAGAAAACCGAAAATGATAAAGAAGAAACTTTTGAAATAACAATAAAAGTTAAAATTAATGATGGCTTCCAATTGTGTTATGTTGATTACGCTCCTTTGGTCTGGGATTTAGAGAATAATTACGTTGACCTTTATAAAACTCCTGAGTTTTACACTTCTATTAAAAACAAACTATTGACCTACTCTCTCTATTCAACAAGTCTTAAAGACTTACCTAGAGTGCTTGAGCAAAAGGCAGCCTACAAGAATGTTTTCATGATACTATTTCCCGAAATTTCTCAACCGAACAAAAGTGTAGCTGTATATTATAATTTACTAAGTATTACAGGAAAAGAGCATATTTACAATGATTATTTTGAGTTAAAGCAACAAGTCGTGATGAAAAAGAATAGTAAAACACCTTCTTGTGGTATAGTATCCTTGAACATAGCTGTCGTAGCAGAAAATCAAAACATTAATCCAAAAGAATACGATAAAATTGAGCTTTTTCTTAGCCCCAGTTTAGAGATTAAAGGCCTTAACCCTTCTAAAATAAAGACTATTTGGAACAAAGAATTC
This sequence comes from Flavobacteriales bacterium, assembly GCA_020628935.1. Classification (GTDB taxonomy): domain Bacteria; phylum Bacteroidota; class Bacteroidia; order Flavobacteriales_G; family JALEGO01; genus JAHDEG01. Next base: position 56,365 of record JAHDEG010000003.1, on the reverse strand, counting down.
AACAACACTCTTTTGGCTACTAGGGAGTTTGAAGAGCGAGTACCTTGCATACACGAGACTTGCGATGGTAATGTGCTGGATGTGTATGTAAATAACCTAGACAAAAACATGTGGGAAATAGATGAAATGGCTACCAAGTATTTAGAAGGTCAAGGTAAGTACACTTTATTTCATGTTTTTAATGAATTTGCTAACCAAAAACACGGCAAAATTGAGCTTAACAAAAAGGCTGTAACCAAACTAAATAATTACTATAAAAAACAGCAAGAGCTAATTCAAAAAGCCATTGAAAAAACAAATGCGTCCTATTACAATAAGCTAGCTAAACTAACTTACAAAGCTAGAGAAAAAGAAATGCAGCAAATCAGTGCCGAGTTTAAAAGAGAGAACGGCAACTACCAAAAAGAATATAACGATAATCTTACCAGTGTTTGCAAGCAATTGGGTGTGAAAAAGAATGGTCCAATAAGTGAAGATGCGTATCGTATTTTGATAAATGACCCAGGCTGGATAAACATTGACCGTATAGTAGCAGAACAAACAAAAAAACGAGAAACTATTGATATAACAGACTCTACAACAGGTAAGAGAGCAGTTATTAGATACGAAAAGCTTGAAATTGAAATAAGTAATGCTAAAAATTATGATCGAATTTATGCTTATTTACTTCCTGAAGAGCTAAACTCTTTTCAACGTATGCCTCAAAATGGTAATGTATTTACAGAAAACTTAAATGAATTATACAGCTATAATTGGTGTGTTGTTGCCTACAAGGGTTCAGAAACCTTCTGGTTTAATGGAGGAAAAGCCAAAAAAGGCAGAGTAAGTAATGTTGCTTTAAGCAGTATAATTGAGAGAGAGCTAAATAAAGCTATTGATAAGATGCAAAAGCAAGAACATAAAGCAGAATTGTTGCGAGACATCAATTTTCATGCTTTTGAGTATGAAGAGCAATTAAGGCAAGAAAAATTAAAATCGGAGCAGAAATTCAGAGAGAAAATACAAAAAACTATTTTACCCTGTATAGCATCCGTAGAAGAGAAAGTATAAATAGGAATAGCGTGTTGGTATATTGTTTTTAAGCATAAAAATTGCGTAAGGGATTGAAACGGAAAGCCCACAGTGAGTTTACGAACGCGGACTTGAAGAGTAAAGCCCGCCCATGCTTGTAAGCATGGGTACGCCCAAAAAATTGCTTGTTTGCTAGTCTTTAATTACTTCTTGAAACTCTATATTTGAGTTCATTTCTTCAATAATTGCGTAGGCAACTTCTAGGGCATTGTAGCCGTCTTCTACACTTACTTCTGGCTTGGTGTCGTTTTTTATTGCGTTTGCAAATGATATTAATTCTTCTTTTATTGCATTAGACTCGGGCACCTCAGGAAACTCCATAAGTATTCTTTTTTTGTTTCCTTCTTGTGTGGTTAAGGTTAAATCAAACTCATCGACTTGCTCATTATCAGGTATTTCTTCTAATTTAAATATTTCGGTTTTTCGCTCTAAAAAATCGACAGATATGTAGGCGTCTTTCTGAAAAAACCGCGCCTTACGCATGTTTTTCATAGATAACCTGCTTGCCGTTAAGTTTGCTACACAACCGTTATCAAACTCAATACGAGCATTGCATATGTCGGGGGTATTACTAACCACTGCTACCCCACTTGCGCTAATTCGTTTCACACTCGATTTTACTACGCTTAAAATAATGTCAATATCATGTATCATTAAGTCGAGCACCACTGAAACATCTGTGCCTCTTGGGTTAAATTGCGCTAAACGGTGCACCTCAATAAACATTGGGTTAATAATGTTTTTATAGCTGCTAACAAATGCCGGGTTAAAGCGTTCAACGTGGCCAACCTGAACTTTTACGTTGGCTTCGTAACTAAATTCTACTAGGTTTTTACCTTCTTCGAGGGTTTTTGTAAGTGGTTTTTCTATAAACACGTGTTTAGACTGTCTTAAGGCCTTTTGCGCAATGTCGAAATGTGAAACTGTTGGTGTTACAATATCCACTGCATCGCAAAGGGTTATGAGTTCGTCTAAATTATCATAGGCTTTAATATTAAATTCTTTGCTAATTGTAGATCTAATATCATCTCTTGAATCGTAAAAACCAACAACCTCAATAGAAGTTATTTCTTTTAAAAGTTTCAGATGTATTTTACCTAAATGCCCAACACCAATTAATCCTACCTTAAGCATACAATGAATTTAATGCTCAATATAAAAACTTACTTAGTGCTAATGTAGAGTGGAGTATTTATTTAATTCAGTATGCAGTGTTGAAAAGCTATACATATTCACCTAACATATTTATTTTTTCTGCGGCTTTAAGCAAAGTTTCATCTTGCTTAGCCAAACAAAAACGCAACAGTGTTTTATCTGGCTTATTAGTAAAGTAAAACGGACTAATAGGTATAGATGCTACTTTTATTTTACGGGTTAGCTCTTTTGCTAAAACAACATCTGTTTTGTCGCTTAATTTAGTAAAATTAATAAGTTGGTAGTAACTACCTGTACTTGGTTTTATGTTTAACTTCTCATGGTTAATTGCATTGATAAAAAGATTTCTTTTAGCTTCATACATATTAGAAATCGCTTTGTAATTTGCATGCTTTTGCATGTATTCAGCTAATGCGTATTGAATGGGTGTATTTACAGAAAACACGTTGTATTGATGCACTTTTTTAAACTCATTAATTAAGTGGGTAGCACCAATAATGTACCCTGTTTTCCAGCCAGTGGCGTGAAACGTTTTACCAAACGAAAACGTTGCTAGCGCATTGTTTCTAATATGTTTATTTCCTAATACGCTTAAATGAGGCTTACCATCGAAAACAATATGTTCGTAAACTTCGTCTGATAATATAATTAAATGCGGAAATGCTTTTACGATATTTTCTAACTCAAGTATATCTTGCTGAGAAAACACATAACCCGATGGGTTATGTGGGTTGTTTACAATAAGCATTTTAGTTTGAGAAGTAATTTTGGTTTTTAATTCTGCCCAATTAATGTTAAAGGTGTTTAAATCAATAGCCGTTTCAATTACTTTTCCTCCACATAATTTAATTGCTGGTATATAACAATCGTAGGCAGGTGTTATAACTACTACTTCATCGTTTTTATGAACTAAGGCTGTTATTGCTGTAAATAGTGCTTGGGTTGCACCACTTGTAACAACAATGTTTTCATTAATATTTAATTTATAGTTGTAAAGCTTTTCATATTTAAGAGCAATTTGCTCTCTCAACTCAACTATACCAGGCATGGGAGCATACTGGTTGTTTCCTGCTTTCATATATTTAAAAGCCAACTCAGATAGTGTGTTATCAATATCAAAATCTGGAAAGCCCTGAGAAAGATTTATAGCCTCTTCTTCACGAGCCAGTTTGCTCATAGTAGAAAATATAGACTCTTTAGTGTTTGGCAACTTAGAGCCCGTCATGCTTCCAAAAAATTAATTATATGCTCGGCAACAAATTTAGTTCTAAGTATTCTAAAATGTCCGGTTCCTTCAACAACTAATAGGCGGCTGTTTGGCCAGCTTTCATGTACGTTTTTTGATTGTTTTAAAGGAATTACTCTGTCGTTTTTATCGTGTATGATTAAGGCTTCATCTACATTAGTTTCAGAAGCAAACGTGCTCACATTTAAATCATTATAACTTAACCCGGTTTCACTCTCAAACAAAGTTATTATTCTGTGTACTACTTTTTGAGTAATACCAAGTTCAATAGAAACGGAGTCTACGCGTTCTTGCAGTCTATCTGGTGTAGTTAATGAAACGTATTTAGATAGTTTTAAGTGTTTGTTTGTAAACAGCCCATACGTTGTGGCTACCCCCCCAAATGAGTGGCTAATTACTTTATTAACACTAAACTTTTTAATTAGAACAGCAACTAGTTCGCTAAAATCAAAAAGGTTGGTTTGTCCGCTACTACTTTTTCCGTGTGATGGAGCGTCAAAGCCATAAACGGTATATCCGACATTTACGAGTTCAGTTATTATGTCAGAGAAATTTCCGGCATGCCCTTCCCAACCGTGCACCATGAGTACTTTTTTGGGTCCGTTTCCCCATATGTACAGTTTAATGTTAAAGTTTTGGAAGGAGAAATCCTCTTGCTTAGCTTCATCTAACTTTTTAGCCTCATTAGGTCTAATTTTTTTTGTTTGAGGATTTGTTAATTGCCTATATGCAATTTTGGCCATTACCCCTGGCATAATTGTAGAGGCAATTTTTACTAGTTTTTTCATCATGCTTATTTACCTTGTTGCATATCAGAAGGGTTATTGCCTCCTGGTTGAAACCCTCCGGCAGGATTAAACACTGGGGGGCATTCATCTTTAGCATCTCCTAAAAACAAGAACCGCACACTTAGTATGGCAGGATAATACGAACTATTAAAATAGTTTAACCAAGGAAAAGGTGCATTAGGCAAACCGCTTACAATGGGCAACTCAACAGAAGGAATAACAAGTAATTTTTTGGTAGCCATAAACCCAAACCCAAATTTGTAGTGAATTTGAGCAATTATTTTATCAGGAAACTCTTCGTTTATTAGTGATCCTCCCGACCTATTCTGACTAAATTGATAATCGACATTTAAACCTATTGTATTTTGGATGAACCAGGGGTTGGAAAGTTCTTTAATGCTATTAAAATTCAAGAAAAGTAACCCGTGCTGATCAGAGAATTCTCCATTACCACTAATACCCAAATCTGTTGAAGTAAACGTTTCTTTTCCTCCCAATGATTTAAAGGCAATTCCAAAATCTAGGTAATTAAAGTACTCTTGAAATTTAAATAGTTTATATCCACCAGCCTCTAAATACAAACCTACTTTACCAGAAGGATTATAAATCACTTCTGAGCCTGTATTTCCTTTAATGATAGAGTCGTTTGGGTTAGTAAACGTATACGTTATTCCTGGTGCTATAAACCAGCCCATTTTCTTGTATCTATCCGTTTTAGGAAAAAAGGAGCCGTAACTGCCATTAAAATTTTGTGAGTAACCAATGCTCTGAAATAATGTGAAGGCGAGCAGAAAAAAACATCTTTTACTATTCATATACTTCTCAAGATATAAAAATCAGCTAAATTGTACATGTTCAAAATATAAATATTAGCTTGTAAGGATTTGTTTACATTTGAGTCTACCTTATAAATTAGGTTAATCAGACACATATGAAAATTATACTTCCCCTTTTTTTAGCTAGCCTTTTTTTTGCAGGATGCATTAAAGATGATTTTGTAGATGATGAGGTTTCTCCCGAATTACGTATTTCAACAATGTTAGACACAATAGCAGAAGACTCTAATTTTGTAATGGAAGCTATGTATTTGAACAATGTTGGGCAAGAAGAAGAGGCTCAGAATTTAATTTGGACAAGTTCTGATACTTCAATAATGAGCATTAACAAATTAACCGGCTTGTTATATGGAAAACAGTTTGGCTCATCAGTAATTTCTGTTTCGTACACAAACGATTTAGGGGTTTTTAAGGACAGCTTATCTGTTGAAGTTGGTTTAAACACCGTTCTTCAGGAATCCCAATTAAAATCTGGCACGATAAACACGACAAGTACTTACGAGCTGTTTGGAGATTTTGATATAGAGCAAACAGAAACAGGAGTAGTTCTTAAATTGGCTGAAAATTATACTGCCTCAACAGCTTTGCCTGGTTTATATGTTTATTTATCAAATAACAACTCTACAATTGTTGGAGCTCTAGAGATAGGTGCTGTTGAAGTTTTTTCTGGAGCGCATGAATACGTTATACCAGATGTTTCAGTAAACGATTATACCTATGTTTTATACTTCTGTAAGCCTTTTAATGTTAAAGTAGGAGACGGAAAAATTCAATAAAAAGTCATGAAAAAAATTAGCATAGTTATTGCCTTATTGGCATCTTTTACAAGCGTATTTGCAGGTGGCCCGTGGACACAAAAAAAGGGACAAGGGTTTTATAAATTATCTGAATGGTGGGTGGTTTTTGATCAGCATTACACTGATGCAGGTCTTATAGACCCAAATGTTACCACAGGAATATTTAATACTACTTTTTACGGGGAATATGGTGTAACCGATCGATTTACCGGGATAGTTAATGCTGCCGTTTTTAGCAGAAATTATATGAATAATTTGGTTTCTTTAACCACTAATGAAGTTCTTGTTCCGGGTGAAGCTTTTAATTCTATTGGAGACATAGATGTAGCTTTTAAATATGGGTTAACAAAGCCAGGCAGTAAAATACCTGTAGCAGCAACAGTTTTACTGGGTATTCCTACAGGTAATCCATCTGCGGGCTCTCAAGGAAATTTACAAACAGGTGATGGAGAGTTCAATCAAATGCTTCAACTGGATGCTGGCACAGGCTTTAAGTTAACCAACAAAATATCAAGTTATACTTCTACTTATGTAGGTTTAAATAATCGTACAAATGGTTTTTCTGAGGAAATTAGATATGGTTTAGAACTAGGTTTTGGTCTATTATCAAACAGAATTTGGCTAACAGGTAGGTTGGTTGGTGTAGAATCGTTAAAAAACGGAGATACTGCCGAAACAGTAACAAGCACAAGCATTTTTGCAAACAATACAGAGTTTTTAAGTTACGCAGCAGAAATAAGTGTTTATGCAACCAAAAGAGTTGGGTTTTCAGCATCTGTAGCCAGCGTTATTCGTGCCGAAATTATTGCCGCAGCGCCTTCTTATTCTGTTGGTGTTTTTTGTGACTTAAGCAAGTAGGTTGTTATCTAGGGAGTACTATGGGTTTTGCCTAAATTAAGTTTTAGTGCTTTACACTGTAATTATTCTTTTTTGCAATCACACATAAACATTCACCCGTTGTAACTATAGGTTTGCAATAATTAAATACAACTAATCATTTACTAGCAATAAAAATGTTTTAACCAAGTTACTTGGTTAAACCTTATTGTAAACCTTACAATCTAATATCAATGAATCTTAATGCTTTTGTTAGCAACGGTTTTAAACTAAAAATGCCTTGTAGAGTTTTATTTCCACAAGACATTTAGATTAAGCTCCTCCTCAAGGACTTGAACCTTGGACCCTCTGATTAACAGTCAGATGCTCTAACCAACTGAGCTAAGGAGGAATTTGAAAGACAAAAGTACAATTATCTAATACTTATGCAACACTTTTTTTAAATTTTATTAAAAAAAATCAGCAGTTATCGTTTTAAACAAGAAAATAACATTTTAGTAACCCAATAAAATTTAGAAATTGAATAAAAAACAGCATTTTTGCAAAAAAAAGATATATGAGCCTTTTAGTTGTTGGTACAGTTGCATTTGATGCAATAGAAACTCCATTCGGAAAAACAGATAAAATAGTTGGTGGTGCAGCTACTTACATTGCACTTTCAGCATCTTACCATGTTAACAATAGTGCTATTGTTTCTGTAGTAGGAGATGATTTTCCTCAAGAAACAATAGATAAGTTAGGTAAAAGAGGAGTCAACACACAAGGGCTTAAAGTAAAAGAAGGAGAAAAAACATTTTTCTGGTCGGGTAAATATCACAATGATATGAACACTAGAGACACAGTAGACACTCAACTAAATGTTCTACTGAATTTTGATGCAGAAATACCAAAAGATTATCGCAGTCCAGATTTTTTAATGCTTGGTAATTTAGACCCTGAACTACAATTAAAATATATTAATGAGTTGGAGAGCAGGCCAAAACTAGTGGTAATGGATACCATGAACTTTTGGATGGATATTAAATTAAATGTACTTAAACAAGTTATCGCTAAGGTAGACGTATTAACTATTAACGATGAAGAAGCAAGATTATTAACTGGTGAATACTCGTTAGTTAAGGCGGCTAAACAGATTCTTGAAACAGGCCCTAAATATCTAATTATAAAAAAAGGAGAACACGGAGCATTATTATTTAATAAGCAAAACAAAGTGTTTTATGCTCCTGCACTTCCGTTAGAAGAAGTTTTTGATCCTACAGGAGCTGGAGACAGCTTCGCTGGTGGTTTTATTGGGTATATTACATCAACTAACGACATCTCTTTTGAGAACATGAAGAGAGCCGTAATTGTTGGGTCGGCTATGGCTTCTTTCACTGTAGAAAAATTTGGTACAGAACGATTAGAAACATTAGAGGAAAAAGAAGTTGAGGAGAGAATTAATCAATTTGTAAGTTTAGTACAGTTTGATATTGACTTAGTAGCAAACTAAGTTTTCAATAACAATAACAAAAAAAGGGTGTAAGTTATAAATAACTTACACCCTTTTTTAATTGTGGGTCAATACAAAAAGTAATGATTTAATGTTTAAACCAGAAATTAATACTTGTAAGAAATTGAATGAATGTGGGCAATACTGGATTCGAACCAGTGACTTCCACCCTGTCAAGGTGGCACTCTGAACCAACTGAGTTAATTGCCCTATTAAAACGTTTTATAAACAAAAATAGCTCCCAAAGGAGCTATTAAAATTTAAAGTGGGCGATGAGAGATTCGAACTCCCGACCCCCTCGGTGTAAACGAGGTGCTCTGAACCAACTGAGCTAATCGCCCTTAAGGGATTACAAATATATACTGAGATTTTGAAATAAACAATAGAAAATTAGATCTGAATGATATTAATCATCAAAACCCCTAAAAACATTGAGAAAAAACAGATTAAAAAATCGTTGTATGACAAAACGATGACAAAAAATAGGCTGTAATAGCTTTAATTTGTAGTAATTAATTATGATTTCAGGTCTAAAAATAATATCCATCACGCACAAAAAGTTCACTCCCGAACAAATTGGCTGGATGTATATTGACCAAAAAGACACAAAACACAGACTTGAAGCTGCAAAAACAAAGCTTTCACTTAATGAGTTAATGTACCTAAACACTTGTAACAGAGTTGAAGTTATTTTAATTCAAGAAAAGGAACCAAAATCATTCGATCTAAAAAAGTATTTAAAAGCGTTCAATCCTGCTTTAAAAGAAGAGCAACTCGAAACACTATTGGTCCATTGCGAAATTTATGAACAAGAAAGAGCTGTAAACCACCTTTTTAGAGTAGCATCATCACTCGACTCTATGGTAGTAGGGGAAAGAGAAATTATAACTCAAGTAAAAAACGCTTACAAACATTGTCTTTCTCTTGGCTTAACAGGTGATTCTGTTCGTATTCTCATTCAAAAAACAATTGAAACAGCCAAAAGAGTATATACTGAAACAAACATTTCTAAAAACCCAGTTTCGGTTGTTTCATTAGCGTTTGAGCAACTAAACAAGAAAATTGACAGCTACGAAAACAAGAAAATAGTACTTGTTGGGGCCGGGCAAACGATTACCTCTTTTTCTAAAATGCTTAAGAAAAAGGGAGCTGTAAATGTGTCTACCTTTAATAGAACATTAAAAAACGCTAAACGAATCGCTAAACAATTTACAAACGGCAAGAGCTATTTGTTAAATGAACTCAATAAATCAACTGCAGGCTTTGACATCCTCGTTTCTTGCACAGGATCAGACAATAGTATCATAGGTGACTCCTTCCTTAAAAATCACACAAACAAACACCTGGTAGATTTAGCCGTTCCATATGATATTGATAGGGTTACAGCTCAAAAATATAAGCACAATCTGGTAGGAATGGAAACACTAAAAAAACTATCGACAGCAAATATTGAAAAAAGGAAACTGGAGATTAAAAACTGCGAAAGAATAATTTTAGAACAAGAAATTATACTAGATACTAGCTTTAGGGAAAGAAAAGTAGAAATTGCGATGAGTAACGTACCTAAAGAAATAAAACTCATTAAAAACAAAGCAATTAATCAAGTATTTGCAAAGGATATTGAACAGTTTGACGATACTACCAAAGAAGTACTAGACAAAATATTAAATTACGTTGAAAAAAAATACATCAGCGGTCCAATGAAAATGGCAAAAGAAATATTGATGGATAGAAATTCAGTCACGTGAAAAAATCAATCATAATAGGTTCAAGAGGAAGTGACCTTGCTTTGTGGCAGGCAAAACATGTACAAAAACTGTTAAAAGAAGAATGCGGACTCGCTGCCGATATTCAAATTATTAAAACCAGAGGCGATCAAATTCAACACCTTAGTTTCGATAAAATTGAGGGTAAAGGTTTTTTCACAAAAGAGATAGAAAACTCCTTGTTAAATAAGAGTGTTGATTTAGCTGTTCATTCATATAAAGATTTAGAAACAACACAACCAACTGAACTTGTAATAGCCGCCACCGGAAAAAGAGCAAGCTCTGCTGATTTACTACTCATAAATAAAAACGCAGTAGATATCACAAATCCATTGAATCTTAAAAAAGATGCTGTAGTAGGCACGTCATCCGCACGAAGAAAGTCTCTGCTAAAATTAATGAGACCTGACGTTATCATTAAAGATATTAGAGGAAATGTACCTACAAGAATTCAAAAATTAGCAAACGGAGAATTTGATGCCATTGTACTTGCGCAAGCCGGAGTAGATAGGTTAGAGCTGGATTTAACCGCTTTTTTTAATCACAAATTCAATTCAAAAGACTTCATATCCGCACCAGCTCAAGGAGCTCTAGCGCTTCAAATAAGAAAAGAAGACCAGTGGTTATTTGATGCATTGCAAGTAATAAATGACAAATCAACTGAAGAAACCGTAAATATTGAAAGATCTATTTTAAAGGGTTTTAACGCAGGATGTCAGGTGCCATTAGGTGTCTACTGTGAAAAAAATGAAAGTGATTATAAAGTTTGGATATCAAGGGCTGAAAAATGGGAGGAAACTCCAAAACAAACATTTTTAAAAGGGACAAATGCTAAAAACCTTATTCAATCAGGTTTAAAGCTCCACAGCTCAAACCAGACTTTACAAAGTGTTTTTGTTAGCAGAGAAGATAATAACGATGTTTTTTCTACCTTATTAAAAACATATTCTAAAAATGTACAATTTACTTCATGCATAAAAACATCTGCAGTAGATTTTGATATAAACATACCTACCAGTGATTGGATTTTTTTTTCAAGCCAAAATTCAGTTAATTATTTTTTTAAAAAAATAGAGCCAGAGGCGGTAAGTGATAGAAAAATTGGAGTTATTGGTTCATCCACTCAAAAAACGCTTAATAAATATGGCTTAAACGCTACTTTTATTGGTACAGATGAAACAATTAAGGAATCAGCAAAATCCTTCAGTACACAAGTGTTGGGTTCTGAAACCGTTTTGTTTCCTATCTCAAAAGTAAGCTTGCGATCAATACAACAACAATTAAAAAGTAATCAAGTAATTAATGTGGTAGTTTACAATACCCAATCTGAAAAGAACTTGGTAAACCTGAACAATCATGATACTTATGTATTTACAAGCCCTTCTAATGTTATAGGTTTTTTTGAAACATACTCTGAAGATATAAGTACTAAAAAAGTAATTTCAATAGGTCAAAAAACTACTGAAAAGCTAGCCGAATATGGTGTGCTAGCTACTGTAACGGCTTATGAACCAAGTTTATTAGGTTTAGCAAGAACAGTGTTGAGTATACAATAGAAGTTATCATGTATATTTCTGGAAGTCATGATTTTTTTTGTAGCTCTTCAATTTTTGAAAGTATAGAGTAAGCTACACAAAACACTTATCACAAATACCCGTAGCCTGAACTCTTACTTCAGATATTATATGATTTGGTAATTTTATACTAATGGGTTCAGAATCTATACAGGTAACTTCTTCGCACTTATCACACACAAAATGAATATGTTCGTGCTTATGTCCCTCTTCAGTGCAACTTGTGGTACACATTGCATAAAAAACCTCTGTTGATTCAACATGAGCTTTATGAATAATTCCTTTCTCAATTAACGTGTTTAATGTTCTATACAAAGTAACGCGATCAAAGCTTTCAAGTTTAGCTTGTATCTCTGAATGAGAAACAGCAGCTTCTGCCTTATTAATAATTGATAAAACATCTAACCTAGGCTTTGTAGCTTTAAGCTTAGCAGACCTAAGTATTTTATTTAAATCAATTTTTGAACTTGTCATTATTATTGAGTAACGAATTAATTTTCTCTTACAATAATATCAAAAACAACTTCAACATCGGTCGCTCCACCAGCATTATCTATAATTCCCTCAGAAACGTTAGTTGCAGATTTATTGGGCTCGTGCTTTAAGGTAATGGTTAAACTACTCGATTCGGGGCTAGAAGTATTTACCGTAGTTTCAAGCCCTAAAGGATTCCCGTTTGCATCTTCATCTGAATAATTTACCGTAATAGCTGAATTTGAAAATATATAAAAAACTTGATGTTCTTCTGCTTCGTCCAAAATTTCATCGGTGATATTTTCTGCAGGATTAGCAATCTCATTTGAAAGCGTTAAACTACCACTATATACTTTATTTGCTTGCAAGGTATCAGTAGTAATAACTGGGCTTACTCCGCCATCACCATCAATATCGTTAAAAATAAACTGAACTATTTCTCCACTATCAACAGGCGTTAAAGTGTACACTAGTTTTGTAATTAACTCCCCTTCATTGGGTATTACAGGGTCTTTAGGTTCATCCTTTTTACACGCAGTAGCAATAAAAACAAAAAATATAATAGCGAATAGAATTGTCTTATTTATCATAGTTGGTCATAAATTATTTTTTCAAAAATACAAATACCGCAACAATGTTGCAATAAAACACTATCCTAATTTAATTATTATGTTAGCCATTAATAATTAACTTTAATAAATGAATAAGTTTTTAGTAGCCATAATAGGTCTGATAATTATATCAAACACGAGCTTCTCACAAGCAAGAGAGCCTATAGAAACCAGTGAAGACAATTCAAACGGACCGTATAGCAAAGGAAACACTGTTGTTGGTGGCTTTGTTGGAGGTAATTTTTTCGGACAGTTTTGGAATGTAAACGCAGTTGGAACTTATGGTAAGTTCGTAATAAACCGCTTAGCAGTTGCCGGAACAGGATTTGCAAACATAGGCTTCGGAAATCAAACCTACTCATTTGGCCCTCAAGCTACTTATTATATATTAAACAATCAAATATCGCCTGTGGTTGAAGTTAATTTACAGTATTATACCGAAAAAAACACATACGGATTAGATACCCGAACAAAAGGCTATTTCTCTCAAGCACTTGCAGGGGTAAATTACGTAGGTTTTGGAGGATTGGGAGCTACCCTATTGCTAAATTACAACCTACTATACGACTTAGAGTATACAGAAATTGATACCGGTAATTCTTTTAAATTAGCTAAACCACAGCGGTTGGGCACAACGTTTAGGATAAATTATTTTTTTTAGCGTTGGTACTTAATAACATAATGGCCAACTATCGCATGCCGCTCAAAAGACAATAATAATAAGTTCAGATCTCCAGCTTCATTAAAATACATTAGCGGGCCGTCAATACCAATTTTGTGACTATCTAGCCAATTCTCATCTTTATCGAGTATTAAACCATAGTAATGGTTTGTTTCAGAAGGATTTTTCAATGCTTTTGTATATGATTCATAAAAAGAATGATTTCCAATTCCCATAGGCATCTGATATCCTCTATGGGCTAAAGAATCTGGTAATGTAGGTACTTTACTTATATCAAAACCACCCAAGACAATTTTTGTAGTAAGGGAATCAGATAAAGAATTAAACACAAGCTCAATTTCTTTAAATTTACCGGTCATTCCGTCTAGTTCACCACCCCTACCTATCACCTTTACAAGTTTACGTAATCGGCCCAATTCGGTTTTACGGGGATCAGCTGTGTTATAAAACCCCGGGGGAGTAAATGTAGCAAACAAAGTAGAGTCTGTTAAGAAATCATTTATGCTTCTAGGGTTTTTCGGGTAAATTATATTTTGAAATTTTTTCTTACGCTCACCCTTCAAACTATACATTTTATTGTTTCTGTCAGAAAAAGTAAGCTCAGCTTCATTAGTAGCTATTCTAAGTTTATTTAAATCAATTATTTGCGATTCAGGGTCTTTCCAGTCAATTAAGTACTCTTCAAACTTAGAGAAAGGAAACCCGTTTTTATATTCAAACAATTTAGAAAATAATTCCATCGGAAAATCAAACCAACCATGGTATAGAGGCTTGTTAAATTCATTCTCGTTTTCATACATAATTATCTCCCACAACTTAGTACTAAGGCAGTTTCTAGCGAGATCTATTCTAGAAACAAGCTGTTTGGTTTGTCCTTCTGGAATATAAAAAAATGAACTATCATCAAACCGTACTTGCTGGCGATTCCACTCTAAATTCACACAACTAATTTTAGATAAATATTCATCTTGTCTAATATGCTCTGGCACAGTTGGTATCCATTCGGTTATTTTAAGCTTAGGAAATGTTATAGTATCTGTGCTTAAATTTGCAGGAACTAATACCAGTCTAAATTCATCAGCATTCAGTGGGTGTAACTGAACTCTAGAAAACTTGAGCTTACCATAATTTTTTCCTCTTAAAGCAATATCGGGGTCGTCAGGGTATTCTTTTTCTGTTAGCTCAGTAATTGAGGCCTCAAAAAAAGTATTATGAGTTTTTTTTACTGGTGGCTTAGGGTCGTTGCTACAAAAAGAAATAATAAATACTAGAAGTACTAACAAATGAATTCGCATAGTTTTATTTTGAACTACTAAATTATGTATAATACCAATGAATTTGGTTTTTAAGAGAGGATTAACGAATTATGAAATAAACAATACCTTTAAATATCTAAAAAAACAAATATGACTTTTGAGTTTTTAAATGAGCATACTTACCTGAACACCGCAAGTGTTGGGCTTATACCCAACGAAAGTTTTAATGAAAAAATAAATTATTTAAATAAGCAACAACGTATTGGCGGAAAAATAATGTTTGACGTTTTTGAAACCATTTTACCGCAAGCCAAGGAAGCGGTTTCGGGGTTAATAAATTGTGAACCAAACGAACTAGCCTTCACTGCCAATTTTTCAACGGCTATTAATTATCTTATTCCGTCTTTAAAAAAACATAACAGAGTTCTTTTATATGAGGATGATTATCCGTCTTTGAATAAACCTTTTGAGTTAAATGGTTTTGAAGTAAACTATATTTCAAAAAATAATGAGCACACCATTAAAATTAAAGAAATAGAACACTTAATTATTGATAAAAACATTGAACTTTTAGCGATAAGTCAAACACAATTTAAATCGGGCTACACCATACAATTAAAAGAATTGGGAGTAATATGCAAAAAACACAATTGTATATTACTGGTGGATGGTACTCAGGCTTTGGGTATGGCTGAAGTAAATGTTAAACAAAGCAATGTAGATGTATATATAAGTAGTGGCTACAAATGGTTAATGGGAGGTTTCGGGGTTGCTTTCACTTACGTAAACCCTTCATTTTTTGCAAGAATAACCCCGCGAATAGCTGGCTATGGCAGTTTAAACTTTGAAGGATCAACCCCAAAATACAATCCTTCAATGCAAAGTTTTGAGCCAGGTCATATTAATTATGCACCACTTATAGCACTAACTAAAAGTATTAAACTATTACAAGAGTATTCGCTTGAAAAAGCAAGAATCGCAACCACTGAGCTTATTAATTATTTACTAAACGAACTTAAAAAAAATGGACTTCCCGTGATTGGCGATTTTCAAAAGCAGCACAGGTTAGGTATTGTTTCTGTTACGGCTAACGAAAAAATGTTTAATAAACTTAACTCTAAAAATATTATAACAACCTACAGATCAGAAAGTATAAGAATAAGCCCTTACTTTTATAACACTAAAAACGATGTTGATTTATTAATTAAAACCATTAGCCCTGAATGAAACGACTAGCTTTGCTGGGTTTTTGTTTAGCTAAATACAATGAGTGTTGAGCGATTTTATGAGCTACAACGCCCATTATATTTAGGTTAATAAAAAACAAGTAAACTAATAGTGGAATGCAGGTTTACGCTTTACATAAAAACTTATATATTTGAGACCCTTATAAAACTGAATTCGTATGAGTAATGATGAAAAACCATGGTTAGCAAATTTTCCAAAAGGAGTACCAGCTAATATTGATCCTGATGCTTACAACACCTTGTATGATCTGCTTGATGACTCGCTAAAAAAATATAAAGACAGGCCAGCGTTTTCTTGTATGGATAAGTCTATAACCTTTGGTGAGCTTGATAATTTAGCGCATCAATTTGCATGTTATTTGCATAATTTAGGTCTGGGTAAAGGTGATAAAATTGCGCTTATGATGCCAAATTTATTGCAATACCCAATTGCACTATTTGGCGCTTTAAAGGCGGGGTTAACCATAGTAAACACAAACCCTTTGTATACGCCTCGTGAAATGAAGCATCAATTTACCGATTCAGGAGTTAAGGCTATTGTTATATGTGAAAACTTTGCATCTAACCTAGAAAAAGTAATTAAAGATACCAAAATAGAACATGTACTTACTACCAGTATTGGCGAGTATTTAGGGGCAATTAAAGGTGGAATTGTAAACTTTGCTGTTCGTAACATAAAACGAATGGTTCCTAGTTACAATTTACCTCAGGCTGTTAACTTTAAGGCAGCTGTTAATGAGGGTAAAAAATACTCTCTACCTAAGCTGGAAGGAAAGTTAGATGATACTATTTTCTTACAATACACAGGTGGTACAACAGGGGTTGCCAAAGGTGCAGAGTTAACAAACAGAAACATTGTGGCTAACTTACAGCAGATGCGAGCCATGTTATGGCCATTTATGCATCATGATAAGCAAAACGTGGCACTCTCTCCATTACCAATGTACCATATATTTGCACTTACAGTAAACTGCTTTGGCTTATTTAGCGCGGGCTCTTTAACTGTTTTAGTTACAAATGCACGTGATTTAGGTTCGGTTATTAAGGAATTTAAAAAGCATAAGGTTAATTTATTAACAGGTGTAAACACGCTGTTTAACGCGCTTTTAAATCACAAAGATTTTGCCAGCAGCGACTTTAGTCAACTAAAAATAACCGTTGGTGGCGCTATGGCCATTCAGCTTTCGGTAGCAGAAAAATGGAAAAAAGTTACGGGATGTACTCTTTCTGAAGGATATGGAATGACAGAAGCATCGCCAATTATAACATGTAATCCGTTAGACGACACATACCAAATTGGAACAATAGGTATGCCAGCTCCTAGCACCAATGTTAGAATAGTTGACGAAAACGGCAACCCATTACCTAAGGGTGAAGTTGGAGAAATTCAAGCTAAGGGCCCACAAATTATGAAAGGGTATTACAACAGGCCTGAAGAAACTGCTAAAGTATTAACTAACGATGGTTGGTTGTTTACTGGTGATATAGGAATGATGCTAGATAAAGGCTTTTTTAAGATTGTTGATCGTAAAAAAGATATGATTTTGGTTTCTGGGTTTAATGTTTACCCTAACGAAATAGAAGATGTGGTAGCCTCTCACCCTAAGGTGTTAGAAGTAGCCGCTATTGGTGAGCCAGACGAACACTCAGGTGAGGTGGTTAAAATATTTGTAGTTAAAAAAGATAAATCGTTAACTGAAAAAGAATTATCTGCTTTTTGCAAAGAAAACCTTACAGGATATAAAAGACCAAGGCATATAGAATTCAAAAAAGAATTGCCCAAAACCAACGTAGGGAAAATATTAAGAAGAGCTTTAAGAACAGAAGAAGTAAAGAAGTAAAAAAATAACAAAACAAAATGAGAACTATGAATACAATAATTAAATCATTTTCGGTTGTAGCCATTACAATACTTACAATTTCAGTAAGCTCATGCAATAAATGTAGCAATTGCACCTATACTTTTGAAGACATTGCAGATAGTACAATTACAGAAGAGGTTTGTAATAGTGGTAGAATTTACAAAAACCAAATAGAAACATATGAAGCAAACGGCTGGATTTGTGAATAACGTTTTTAAAATAGGCATACTAGCTATAGTCTTGGGCACGGGCAAACTATCTGCCCAAGACTATAAAACAGGTATAGGTTTAAGGGGAGGATTACCCTCTGCAATAACACTAAAGCATTTTTTTAACGGAAACAAAGCTGTTGAATTAATTGTAGGATCAAGGTGGGCTGGCTTTTCTGTAACCGGTTTATATGAAATTAGCAAAAGTAATGCCTTTGATGTTGACAGGCTTGACTGGTATTATGGTGTTGGTGGTCATGTAGGGTTTTATAGCGGAAGATTTGGGCCTTTTGACGAACAACACACAGCGATAGGGATAGATGGTATTATTGGAATAGAATATAATATTGAAGAAATTCCGATAAATATTTCTTTAGATTACAAACCAGCAATAAATTTTGGCACCTATTTTTACGCAAGAGGAGATGAAGCAGCTCTCTCGGTGCGTTATATTTTTTAAAAAATCATGAAATCAACTCATTCTAGAAAAAAAACTTGGAAAACGCCATTTGTTATCGCCCTATTTTTACTGATGATTTCTGGTGCCTTTAACATTTATGCATTTTATGTAAATGTTGATCAAGCATATACTATTGATGACATTAGTAAAGGATATTCTAATACAGATAACGATTTACATGAAATCATTGAATTTTATAATAATAAGGCTTTCAGTAAGCCTGAAATTCAGACTATGTTAGCAGATCATGGCTTTTATGAAATAATGGATTTTTCTAAAGACACCATTGAGTTAGAAAGAATTTCTCTGATTTTCAAAAACAACCAATTAGAGGCTATTCAAAAGAATTGGTAACGCATTTAGCCTTACCTCCTTGTCATACAAAGTATTGAGATGTGTAAACTGTTGTTTTATAACACATCTTATACTATATTTGCCCCCTTTTAAAGACGACTAAATGAAAAACAAAACGGCTATTTGGGTATTCTTGGTGTTACTAGTTGCGGCTTGTATTTACCAAATATCATTCACATTTATAAACTCTAGTGTTGAGAAAGACGCTATGGCTTTCGCGAAAGATTCGCTAGATGTATATAAACAATCTAACCCCGACCTTAGTAATGAGGAAGAGGATAATCTTGTAAAATCCTTTAGAAAAAAATATTTATCTGATCAAAAAACTGAAAAGTATTTAGGTTTTACTTTTGCTGATGTTCAGAAAAAACAAATAAACAGAGGGCTTGATCTTCAAGGAGGGATGAATGTTACTCTAGAAGTTTCAGTGATTGACCTAATAAAGAGTTTAGCTGCAAACAAAGACGATAAATCATTTAATGAGGCTATTAGAATTGCTCAAGAAGAGCAAAAAAACAGCGATAAAGGTTTTGTTGAGCTTTTTGCAGAAGCATTCGCTAAGGTAGATCCTAATGCAAAGCTTGCCGGCATATTTCACTCAAGAGATAATCAAGATTTAATACCAAGAAGTGCTACTAACGAAGAGGTAATTGAGATTATTAAAGAGGAAGCAGAAGCAGCTGTTAAACAAACAGAAGAGGTTATCAGAAAAAGAATTGATAATTTAGGTGTAGTTCAACCAAAAGTACAGAGCTTGGGTTCTGGGAGAATATTGGTAGAATTACCCGGTATTGATGATGAAGAGCGCGTTGGTAAAATGTTAGAAGGAGCTGCTAAATTAGAGTTCTGGGAAACATACGATAACACAGAGTTTTTTCAGTATTTAAGTAAAGCAAATGAAATTCTTAAAAGAGAAGAGGAGCTTGCTAAAAAAGAATCTGAAGCTGCAACAATTGTTGACACCAACGCAAAAATTGAAACCACTGAGCAGGAAGCTACAAATGAAGAAACAAGTGAACTAGATAAATTACTTGAAGAAAACTTAAATGAAACAGCTAGTGACACATCAAATGCTCCAAATACAGATAACAATAACCCATTATGGAAAGTTTTAGGACCCTCATTAGCTCAAAACGGTCAAAACATTGCTCAAGGTCCGGTTGTTGGTTACGCATTTAAACAAGATACAGCTAAGGTAAACGCCTACTTACAGAGACCAGATATTTCATCTTTATTCCCAAGACATAAAATGCTTTGGGACGCTAATCCAATAGGTGAGAAAAACGATGTATTTAGGTTATACGTTGTTAAAGTATCAAGTTTAGACGGTAAAGCTCCATTAGAGGGTGATATCGTTGATGATGCAAGAGGGGTTACTGACCAGAACGGTAGACCAGAAGTTTCTTTAAGCATGAAACCAACAGCAGCTAAAACTTGGAAAATAATTACAGGAGCTAATGTTGGCAAATCTGTTGCAATTGCATTAGATAATAGAGTTTACTCAGCACCAAATGTACAAGGAGAAATTGCTGGAGGTAGAACTTCTATTTCTGGTTCATTTAGCGTGCAAGAAGCGAGCGATTTAGCTAGTATTTTAAAGTCTGGTAAGTTAGAGGTTCCTTCAAGAGTAATACAAGCTACTAAAGTTGGTCCTACATTGGGTGCAGATAATATTAACTCTAGTTTTAGATCGTTTTTAATTGCTTTATTACTAGTACTTATTTACATGGTTATTTACTACAACAAAGCAGGTTTAGTAGCAAACATTGCGCTATTAGCTAACGTGTTTTTTATAGTAGGAATTCTTGCATCACTTGGTGCAACAGTAACACTATCAGGTATTGCCGGTATAATACTTACTATTGGTATGTCGGTAGATGCTAACGTACTTATATTTGAAAGAATACGAGAAGAAATAAGCCAAGGTAAAGGTGTTAAGCTAGCAGTACAAGATGGTTACAAAAATGCACTTACATCCATTCTTGATTCAAACATAACAACGTTTTTAACCGGTTTGGTTTTACTTTCTTTTGGTACAGGTCCTATTCAAGGTTTTGCAACAACATTATTAATTGGTATTTGTACTTCATTATTCTCTGCAGTAATCATTACTCGATTAATAATGGATATGATGTTAGAGAAAAATGCTAACATTAAGTTTGATACCTCTTTCTCTAAAAACTTATTTAAGAACTCTACCATCAATTTTGTGAACAAAAGAAAGGTCTCTTATGCGGTTTCTGGAGTGTTAATAGTAGCGTCTTTATTTGCTTTATTTACTAAGGGCTTAGACTATGGTGTTGATTTTTCTGGAGGTAGAACATATCAAGTAAGCTTTGAAAACGAGTTAACATCATCCGAAGAAATAGCTAAAACACTTTCAGCTTCGTTTGTAGAAGATGGAAACCAACTTACACCAGAAGTTAAAACATATGGTAACAATGGCGATCAGCTATTAATAACTACAAAGTATGCCATAAATGAGCAAGGCTCTGAGGCAACTCAAAAAGTTACCGATGCCTTAGCAGAAGGGTTAAATAAATTAAACAATCCTTATAAAATTGAGCGTTCAGACGTTGTTGGTCCTACTATTGCAGACGATATTAAAAGCTCTTCATACAAAGCAACATTATTAGCGCTGCTAATAATGTTTATGTACATCGTTTTCCGATTTGGTAAGTGGCAATTTGGTATGGGTGCGGTTGCAGCATTATTTCACGATGTTATTTTAGTAATGGGAGTTTATTCTGTATTCTGGGGAGTTTTACCATTCTCTTTAGAAATAGACCAGGCATTTATAGCAGCTATTCTTACTGTTGTTGGTTATTCTGTAAATGATACCGTAATTATTTTTGATAGAATTAGAGAGTACTTAGGTATATTCAGAAAAGAAGACAAACACTTAACAGTAAATAAAGCTTTAAACAGTACGCTAAGCAGAACCTTTAACACATCTGTAACAACCTTTATGGTTCTTTTACTAATCTTCTTATTTGGTGGTGAATCTATTAGAGGTTTTGTTTTCGCAATTATGATTGGTGTTGTAATTGGTACTTACTCTTCTTTATTTATTGCTACCCCAGTTATGCTCGACTTGGATAAACAAGCTGAGGCTAGCAACTTGAAAAAATCAAGAAAAAACCCAAGAAAAAAGCTGCAAACAACTTAAATCAATTGCAAAACAATTACATATTAAGAAGGCTTAGATATACATTCAATTTTAAGGATGCAGAAATGATAGACCTCTTTGCAAAAGGAGGTCTAAATGTTTCAAGAGCCGAAGTAAGTGATTGGTTAAAAAAAGATGAAGACGAATCATTTTTAGAAATGATAGATGTTCAACTTGCAAGTTACCTTAATGGCTTAATTGTTCATTTTAGAGGAAAAAAAGACGGGCCAGACCCCATTGCAGAAACCAGGTTAACAAACAACATTGTTTTAAGAAAGCTAAAAATAGCTCTTAACCTAAAAAACGAGGATATACTAGAACTTTTAGCAGAAGCAGGTATGAAAATTAGCAAGCACGAACTAAGTGCCTTGTTCAGAAAACCAATTCAAAGTCAGTATAGACTTTGTAAAGATCAACTGCTAAGAAACTTCTTAAACGGAGTAGAAGCAAAGTATAAAGCTTAATCATGCATTTACGCACTTTTTCGTAACTTTAAAGTATGACTAAATTTGGTGTGTTACTCTTTATAAGTGGTCCGGAGATTATTGTTGTACTTTTCGTAATCCTTTTATTATTTGGCTCCAAAAAAATACCAGAATTAGCACGTGGCTTAGGAAAGGGAATTAAAGAGTTTAAAAACGCTACAGGTGATATTCAAAGAGAAATACAAGATAGTGTTAAAGATGTAAATAAAGTTAAAGACGATATTCACTCTTCCTTAAAAAAATAATACGCCTTTTTAAAACACAAATACTCCTACACTAATTTTATAGAACATGTATGTATTTTATTTAATAGCCGGCATATCGTTACTTATTGCTGGCGGAGAGTTTTTGGTGCGGGGAGCAGTTGGTTTAGCCAAAAAATTTAAAATATCAATGCTGGTTATTGGCTTAACGGTGGTCGCTTTCGGCACCTCCGCTCCAGAGCTTGTTATAAGTTTAACCGCAGCATTAAAAGGTCTTTCGTCAATATCAGTAGGTAATATAATAGGCTCAAATATTTATAATATTTCTTTAGTATTGGGTGTTTCAACTATAATTTTTGCCATCCCCGCTGAAAAACAATCTATAAGAATTGATTGGCCGGTAATGATGATTGCAAGTTTGCTGTTTTTTGGTTTAGCCCTTGACGGCAGTTTGAGTTTCCTTGACGGTTTAATGCTATTCACACTACTTATTGCATTTATTGTTTACGTAATTAGAAAAAGTAGAAAAGAGCACATTGAAGTTGAGGAGGATAATCAAGTAAAACCAAACCTAGCGAAGGATTCCTTTTTTGTAATAATAGGAAGCATTGCCCTAATGTATGGAGCTGATTTGTTTTTAGATGGATCAGTTGTTTTAGCAAAAAACGTTGGGATGTCTGACCGGGTTATAGGTTTAACAGTAGTTGCATTAGGCACAAGCATGCCGGAGTTAGTAACATCAGTAATAGCAGCATTTAAAAAACAAGCAGATATATCTATTGGTAACTTAATTGGTTCAAATATTTTTAACCTTCTTGCAGTTGGTGGAATAACCGCAATGATTAAACCCATAGTCGTTGAAGCTACTAGCATGAATTATGATGCAATTTGGATGATTGGTATTTCAGCTGTTTTATTACCAATGATGCTTATTGGCAAAAAAATAGGACCATTAAAGGGAAGTATTCTACTTATCCTATTTATAGTTTACACAATTAGCCTATTCTAAAATGCGAATTAAGGCAAATAAGCTGTCTTTATACTTCTTACTAATACTTTCATTGGTTTTTATTTTTAGGCTTTGTATTGAGCCCAGCCTAAAAAAATGGGGCACATCAAAAAAAGTAGAGCATTTTCAAAGTGCAATACATATAGCAGAAAGAAAGCTACAGAGATATGTAAACACAATTGCAACCGAAAGCGATCATCAAAAAATTAAAGATGATAATATTGGAGTATTTATATACAACGAGAATGACTCCCTAACCTACTGGTCTAACAACAGAACCCCAATAGCAGCAACTTTTTGGGAAGGAAATTACAGTAAAATTGCCTTTTTAAGAAACGGCTGGTATCTCACAAAAAGCAAAAAGTACAAAAATGGGAACATCGTTGGAGTTTATAAAATAAAAAACATTTACCCCGTTGAAAATAAATATCTAAAAAACACAATAAACTCCGAGTTAAGCAAATCAAATTTTACAATTTCAGTAAACCCATTTGAGAGCAATAGTTTTGCAATCAATTTAAACAATGCGGGTGAAAACTTCGAGTTTTATATTCAACCAATAGAAACCAATGCTCCAAGTATTGTCTTACTTGTTGTATTTGACTTATTGCTTGTATTAGGTTTAATTGGTGCTATTTGGTTAATATTAAAAAACTACGATTATTCACAAACAATTACCTTAACAACAATAGGAATAATTGGAGCATTTAGAGTGCTAACCATTTTCAAAGAGTATCCTCAAAACTACTATAACCTACAATTATTTGACCCTAATTTTTTTGCAGCGGGGGGCTGGCAAACCTCACTTGGTGATGTAATGATAAATGTTGTTCTAATAATTATTTCGGTGTTAATTATAAGAAAAGTACTTGCAAAAAAAGCGCTAGTAGCTGCTAATAAACCGTTACTGACGTTAACCGCTTTAATAGTAACGAGCATACTAGCACTATTTGCTAAAGAACAAGTAAGCAGTATTGTATACAACTCTACAATACCCTTAGATATTGCTAATATTTATGAATTTAACGCCCTAAGTTTTTGGGCTTTTTGCTGCATTACTTTTATTTTAGGAGGCTGCTTTTTAATTAGTGATACATTTATTAATTATACAGGCATTAAATTAAATAAACCACTATTTTTTTACGGAAGTGTTATAACAATTGCAGGTTTACTTTATTACTTTTCCAACCAAAGTATTTTAGTAACTACTTTATTTATTGGCTTAACATTAATAGTTAGTCATAAAGCCCGTTTTTTTAGCAAAAACACTACCCAGTATCTTTTATTAAACTGCGCATTTCTTGCTTTAATAGGTATGTTTATTCTTGAACAGTCAATAGAAAAAAAAGAAAACGAAAACCTCGCCTTTTTTGCAGAAGAACTAAAAAGCAATGCCGATTTATCCTTCGAAATTCACACACAAAATTATATTAAAGACCTTAAAAACTACAATAATCAAACGCTATACGATTATAACATTAATGACATAGACATTAAAGAATACACAAACTATGTTTCTCAACAGTACTTTTTAAAGTACGCCCCAAAATATGATATAAAGGTTTTTGTATACGATAGCGGTAAAGTCATGTTCTCTAATGTCGCAAACCCTGAACCCAAACAAAACCTTACTAATCAAATTAAAAGTTCAAAGGGCACAATGGTGCCAGAACTGTATTTAAACAGTCATGGATTATCTTCTGCTGACTACATACTATATTTTCAGCCTCCACAAGAAGCGTTAAACAAGCTCGAAGTATACATAACTTTTACTTCAAAATCATACCAAAACATTGCTGGTTTTCCTGTATTGTTGCAAGATGATCCTACATCGCACCTATTAAAAAACTGGTCTTATGCGAGGTATAAAAACGGAAGTTTGATAAGTAAAAACGGAAGTTTCAATTATCCATTTAAAATTCAATCTCAGCAAATAAGTAAAGAGCTAAGTGCCGTAGAGTACAGTACACACGCGCATTATATATTAGAAAACGAAGGACTAATTGCAGTTGTATCAAAGCCTAAAAAAACAATCTCTGGCTATTTAAATACATTTTCATTTCTCTTCATATGCTTATCCACCCTTATGCTAATAGCACGGTTTCCTTATATCTATTGGTATTTGAGCCATTCTAGTTTAGGTTTATATACCAAAGTTCAGTTTTTTGTTATGAGCTTTCTCGTGTTTTCAATTGTAATTATAGCAGTAGGAACATATTTGCAAATTAAAACCGAGTTTAACCAAAGAAACAAGCTCTTACTAAAAGACAAGGTAAGATCTGTTCAATTTGAAGTAGAGCATAAAATAAGCAATAAAAAAAATGTTGAATCAGAAAAAAACAAAGAGTATTTAGAGAAAATTTTAACCAAATTTTCCAATGTATTTTATACAGATATTAGTTTATATTCAAAGTCGGGCGATTTAATTGCTTCTAGCGCTTCATCTCTGTTTAACAAGGGAATAGTTATGAGAAAAATGGACTCTAAGGCATTTGCATATACAAAAAGCAAACAACAGGCAGAGCTCATTCAGCCAGAGCGTATTGGCGATCTTAATTATCTATCTGCCTACACTCCAATTATGAATAATAACGGTGAGTTTCTTGCGCACTTAAATCTTCCATACTTTATTAAACAACAAGATTTTGATAAAGAGTGGGGCGCATTTCTTTCGGCCTTGCTTAATATTTATTTATTTCTTTTTGCCTTGTTTATGGGAGGATCTTTTCTCTTAAGTGGATGGATCACCAAGCCATTAAAAACAATTAGAGAAATGCTCGAAAATTTAGATATAGAGCAAGAAAACCAAATTTTAAGTTATGAAGGAAATGATGAAATTGGCGCTTTTGTTACCGTTTACAATGAAAAAGTAAAAGAATTATCTGAAAAAACCGCTCAATTAGCTAAAACACAAAAAGAAGCTGCCTGGAAAGAAATGGCAAAGCAAGTTGCTCACGAAATAAAAAACCCGCTAACGCCAATGAAACTAAGTGTTCAGTATTTAATGCAACGGCTTCAAACAAAAAACGAAGAAGAGCAAGAACGCCTATCAACATTTGGTGGAAGAATGATTGAACAAATTGAAGTTTTAACAGGAATTGCCAATGAATTCTCAAACTTTGCAAAAATGCCCACTGCCAATTTTGAAGAAGTAGACTTGATTAAAATAACAAAAGACACTGTTGGTATTTACCTACAAACATCCAATCAAAATAACATTAACATAATCACACAGTTTAGCGAGCAAGAGCTTGTTATTAATGCCGATAAAAATCAGGTGTTAAGAGTTGTACAAAACATTCTAAAAAATGCCATACAAGCTGTAAAAGAAAACAGTGATGGTGAAATAACCGTTAATATAAAAAAGGAAGAAAATAAAGTGAAGCTTTTTATCACTGATAACGGATCTGGAATACCCGAAAATATCCAAGAAAAAATATTTGAACCTAACTTTACAACCAAGTCTTCTGGTACTGGTTTAGGCTTAGCAATGAGCAAAAAAATTATTGAAAACCACAAAGGAGAAATCGGTTTTCAAACATCAGAAAAGGGCACCCAGTTTTGGTTTTGGATACCCTTGTAAGTTCAAAACACTCCTTTTAAGCTCTATTTAAAAAAGAGCTATACATCCATATAAGCTTTTCTTGTTCGCGAATATAATCACTCATTAAAGCGTTGGTTCCTTCATCATTTGACGTTTCAGACAGCTCTAACAATTCTCTTTCTAGCGGTAATAAAACTTCATATCCTTTTAAAATTTTAGCAACTGCTTTTTTACCATCCACCACATTTTTGGCGGGCTTAATTTTAGACTTTTTCAAATAATCTTCATACGTGTGCAGTGGAGTAAAACCAAGGGTTAAAATGCGCTCAGCTATTTCGTCAATTTTTAATACCGAGTCATTGTATAACTCTTCAAATTTTACGTGAAGCTCAAAAAACTTATCTCCTTTAATATTCCAATGAAAACCTCTTGTGTTAATGTAAAAAATTTGATAGTTAGAAAGTAACTCGTTTAGCTTTAGAGCTAATTTTTCTGCTTTTTTGTTGTCTAATCCAATTCTATTTAATGTCATAATTTTATTTGTATTTAGTACTATTAAAGTAACGGAAAGGTTCAATAATTGTTCATTAGCAAAAGAAATAGTAATCTTTCATTGGTTGTAAACCCAAACTATTTAACTGGTTTTTAATCTGTATTTGCGCGGCTGGTTGAGCTATAGAAATAACATGTTGCATCTCTTTTAATTCCTCTACATCCTCCACCCTACATAATCCGTGATTGTATATTTGCTTTGTTAATTTTTTCGGATTATCGCAAACCCAAGTAAAGGCTATATTAGCTTCAATTAATTTCCTGGCTATAAATTTCCCTTTTTTTCCGGCTCCCCAAAGCGCAAGCGGCTTAGTGTTATTATAACTTAATGCTAAAAAGTAATGTGTTTTTAAAACTAAAAAACCGTTATCAGCATAGTTGGGGTCTGTTCTCGAAGTTCGGGTGGTATAATCTCTCCACAAGTGCAAAATATCGTTACACGGAGTACATTTTAAACCCGATTTATAAAACCTAAAAACTAAATCATAGTCTTCGGGGTAAGTATCAGAATTAAAACCACCACAAGCATCAAAATCTTCTCTATAAATCATCCAACAAGGAGAAGGAATTACACACTCTTTATAAAGTTCTGTAAAATTTAATCCACTACTTGTAAGTTTATTCAGCCATTGCTCATAATTATGAAACCCTTCCGAAATACCTTTCTCAGAAAAGTAACTTACCAAACCGGTAGATAAATAACCTTTACCGTGCTTTTGAAGGTTTTTTAAGAGTGTTTCAAGCTTTCTGTGAGGCATTATGTCATCAGAGTCCATTCTGGTTATAAAACCTCCTACTGACTGTTTGTAGGCTGTTTGCAAGGCAGAAATAATACCCGAGCCTTCATTTTGCAACACGCTAATGCGCATATCTCCATCTGATATCGCTTGTATTATTTGTTCACTATTATCTGTAGAATGATCATTAACGGCTATTAACTCCCAATTTTCATATGACTGACTTAAAATTGATTGTATGCACTCCTCTAAAAAAACAGCCGTGTTTTTAAAGGGCATTACAATAGAAATTAATCCATCCGAACTTGAGTTTTTCATTAAACTTTTTCTACCCAATCGCCATGTTCTTTAATAAGCTCTATTAATTCATCAACAGCACTTTTTTCGGGTACATTTCTTTTAACAACCTCTTTTTCTTTGTAAAGCGTTATTTTTCCTTTTCCGGTTCCTACGTAACCATAATCAGCGTCTGCCATTTCACCCGGGCCGTTAACAATGCAACCCATAATTCCAATTTTAACACCCTTTAAATGATCAGTTACCTTTCTTATTTTTGCCGTTGTTTCTTGCAAATCAAATAAGGTTCTTCCGCACGAGGGGCACGAAATATATTCTGTTTTAGAAATACGAGTTCTAGTTGCCTGTAAAATACCGAAAGCGGTTTTATTAATAAACTGACTTCCTCCACAGTTTTCAGCAGCAATAAAAACACCATCACCCAAACCATCGAGCAAAAGTGCGCCTAGGTCTGTTGCAGAGTGTAACATTAAATGCTCTTCCGATAAATTTTTGTATGCTCTACCTAAAATAACTGGTGTTTTACAATCGCTGTTTAAAAGCTTTACAAAAAGCCTGCGTTGCTCGGCCATTCCATGATCATTATAAGTATCAATAAGCAATACAGCTGTTAAATCATTTTTTATATGATCAATAAACCCTTTGTCAAGATCTTCATAAACGCAATACACAAAGTTTAAATGCTCCGATTTACTTGCCAGTTTATTTAAGTATTCATTCTTGTTTAAAAAAGGATAAAACCTTGGTTTATCACGGTTTAATTTCCACTTCTCATAATTCTGAATGATGCCAAGTGTACCCGGAATTTCAAATTCAACGGTATTATTTCCTACAAAAATATAATCAGTTGCCTGGTCTTTAATGGTCCACTTATCTAGGTCTACAGAATAATTATAACCAACACCAAATAAAGCAGCGGGTGTAATTTCTTTCTTCAAAGAAAAATCCGATACAATTCTTGGGGTGTTATCTCCACCAATATTTACAACAGCCTGTGTTTTTCGCTTATTATATTCGTAAGGGTTTATAGCGTATGTGTTAATAGCCTCAATAGAAGCATGCTTGCCTCTGTTTACATACCTTTCAACCAATGCTTTTGCTACCGGAGCTTCAGCCTCAGGAGCTTCTGTTAAAGAAACGCGCACTGTATCCCCTAAACCATCCTCCAATAAAGTACCAATACCAACAGCCGATTTTATTCTACCATCCTCAGCCTCACCTGCTTCAGTAACACCTAAGTGTAATGGGTAATTCATTCCTTCAGCCTTCATTTGTTGCACCAATAAACGATACGCCTGCACCATAACTTGCGTATTACTAGCTTTCATAGAAAGCACAATGTTGTGGTACGATTCATCCTCACAAATTCTTAAAAATTCCATGGCAGATTCTACCATTCCTAAAGGCGTATCACCATATCTAGATAATATTCTGTCAGATAATGAACCATGATTTGTGCCAATTCTCATGGCAGTACCATATTCCTTACAAATACCAACCAAGGGTAAAAACTTAGTTCTAATACGCTCTAGCTCATTATTATAACTAGCATCGGTATACTCAATTTCTTCAAACTTTTTTTTGTCGGCATAATTACCCGGGTTTACTCGTACCTTTTCAACAATTTTAGCAGCAAGTTCGGCAGCATTCGGTGTAAAATGAATGTCGGCAATTAAAGGCACATTATACCCCTTTTTTAGCAGGCCTGCTTTAATTTCTCTCAGGTTTTCGGCCTCTTTTACACTTGGGGCGGTAATTCTTACATAATCACAACCAGAATCTACCATTCGCATTGTTTGCGCAATAGTTCCTTGCGTATCTAGCGTATCGGTGGTAGTCATCGATTGAATTCTAATTGGGTTATTTGCCCCCATTGCCACATTACCAATAGTAACCTCTCTTGTTATAAACCTGTTATAGCGCGTTAAGCTATTGCAATATTGCTTGTTTTTCATAGTGTAAAGCTTGCTTCAAAAGTAACAATAATATAGGCGCAGTAATTTATTTTAAGGGCTTAATTGTTTTCGGTTTTCAGAAGCGGTTCCGTCTATCCGTTTCTAGTTTTTTAGCTTAGCTTAAGTTTAACAAGTATTACAAATGGCTCCCAAGGTTGCCTTTGTAAAACAGTTAAACTAAAAAAGCCAATCTTCAAAAAGCTAACACTACTATACGGGCTAAGAATAAATCAAAATTAATTATAAGGTAACTTTATATTTCATATTAAGTCATCCTAAAAAACTGAAAGGCAGTCCGCTAAGTTTTTTTTACTAGTTTTACATAAAAAGTTAAATCTAACACAATGTGTTATATCTTAAACGTTCAAGAAACATCGCTGCGCGGTATTTCTTGAACGGGCGCACCACTCCGCTTTTGCATTAATCAATGACGCTTCGCTTACATTTCATAACACAACGCTAAAGTACACTCCAACTCATTTATAATGAAATCTTCATTATATTCGTAGAAGCGCACCTTAGCGGTGCGCCCGTTGCTAGCAATTTGCCTATGAAGTATTTAATTTTTTCGCTCCTAACCATTCTTTTATTTGAAAATTGTTCAAATGGAACCCAACAGAAAACTCCAGTTAATAATGTTGATAACTCAACAAATAATATTGAACCAAGTGAGGAGAATTATACAGAAAAATTAGAGGGAAATGAAGTAGCCGAAACTTATGAGGAAACGGTAGCTAATATTGAATATTCAGATAGCGAGATTTCCAAATTTGCAGTTGCAGCTATTATGAATCAATCGCCTAAGATAATTAATGTAAAAAAGAAAAATGATGAATACTATGTTTCTTATAAAAGACCAGATGATGGGAAGTTTTTTGATTACAAAATAAAAATAGATAATAATTCTATTATGTGGGGTGCTGCAGATGGCCGATGGAGAGATAGCTCCTATGATGAAAAAATAAGCTACAAAATAAGTGGTGAAAAAATTATTATTATTCAGACATTTACTGACGGCTCAAAGTCAGAAAAGAAATATAATAAATAAACATATTGGCAACACAGAGCTATAGCGTATAGGGTTTTGGTGGGTTATTTGGCAGGATTGCTAATTATTGGCTCCGCCAATCCTTAAAATGTTGTAAATTAGAAAAAAAATAATTTGAAAATTATAAGGCTTGGCTATGTGGTTACACTGAAAATTCAGTGCTTTCTAGTCCCTACGATGCCATAGCCTAAACGTTCAAGAAACACAGCTGCAAGAAAGTTTGTTTAAGCTTATTGTCGTAAGCGTTTAAAATTAAAAAGCGACCTTTATTATAAATCACAAAGCAACATCAACCTGAAACCTACTGTTTGATTTACCCACATTGTTTGTCTAGTTTTGCGGTACTATTATGAGTGATTCTATTAAACACGAATGTGGTATTGCCTTGGTTAAGCTAAAAAAACCAGCAGACTACTACCTCAAAAAATATAACACTCCGTTTTATGGTCTTGATAAACTCCATTTGCTAATGCAAAAGCAAAGAAACAGAGGACAGGACGGAGCTGGAATTGCAGCCATAAACGCATCAAAAAACAACGCCAATAAATACATTTCACGGTTACGATCACTTGCATTTGACCCAATAACTGATATTTTCACGCAGGTTTATAAACATGTAACTAAACAAGTAGAAAAAGACCAAGAGTGGTTAAACAATAATTTTGATTTTAACTCCAATCTATTTTTAGGTCATTTACGTTATAATACATTTGGTAAAAGCGATATAAATTACTGCCACCCAATTACAAGAGAGAGTACAAACAAAGCAAAAAACTTAGTTGTTGCAGGTAATTTTAATCTAACCAACATTAATGTGTTGTTTAACCTTAAATCCAATGCTTCTCAAAACTCAGATACATCCTTGATACTACAAAAAATAGGTAAACACCTAAATGAAGAAGTTGATAATTTGTTTCAAAAATATGGGGTACTAGGTAAATCAGATAAAGAGGTTGAAGCACTTATCTCTGAAAAAATAAGTGTTCAGAAAATACTTACACAAGCTACATTAGGTTTTGACGGGGGATATAACTTAGCAGGTTTAATAGGTAACGGAGATGCATTTGTAATTCGCGACCCAAACGGAATAAGACCCGCCTTTTATTATGACAATGAAGAGGTTTTAATAGTCGCTTCTGAGCGGCCAGCAATACAAACTGCTTTAAATGTTAATGTGCATGCGATAAAAGAAATTACACCGGGTTGTGCTTTAATTATTAAAAACAATGGCGAGGTAAAAGAGGTTGAAATTACTCCTCAAAAAGAAAAAAAATCATGCTCTTTTGAACGCATCTATTTTTCGAGAGGAAACGATTTAGATATTTATACTGAGCGAAAAAAACTAGGAGAACTACTTACGCCCTTAGTACTTAAAGAAATAAATAACGATTTAAAAAACACGGTGTTTTCCTTTATTCCTAATACAGCCGAAGTTTCTTTCTTTGGTTTAACTAGTGAGCTTAATACTCATTTAAACACTCAAAAATCCAAGCAAATAAAAGAGGCTAACCCAAGTGATTATGAAAAAATAATTTCACAGAACCTCCGTATAGAAAAAGTCGCTACTAAAGATGTTTCCTTAAGAACATTTATAGCGCAAGACACAATACGAGAAGAGTTGGTTACTAATGTATATGACATTACATACGAATCCTTAAAAAAACATAAAGACACCCTCGTTATCATTGACGATTCTATTATTAGAGGTACAACACTAAAACATAGTATTATAAAAATATTAGACCGTTTACAACCAAAAAAAATAATTGTACTCTCGTCCTCCCCACAAATTAGATATCCCGATTGTTACGGTATTGATATGTCTAAATTTGGAGACTTTATAGCCTTTCAGGCTTTAATTGCACTTATTAAAGAAAATAAGCAAACATACATTCTAAAAGGGGTTTACAATAAGTGTTTAGCACAAGAAAATACACCTAAAGAAAAAGTGGTAAATCATGTAAAGGAGCTTTATGGTTTGTACACAACCGAACAAATTTCAGGTAAAATTAGCCAGCTAATAACCACACCAGAAATTAAGGCTGAAGTAAAAATTATTTACCAAACAATAGAAAACTTACACATTGCATGCCCTAACCACCAAGGCGATTGGTATTTTACCGGAGATTACCCAACTCCTGGAGGCTATAAAGTAGCTAACAGAGCATTTATAAACTATATGCAAGGCAAAAATAAAAGAGCGTATTAGTTTGAGTACTCAGTAATAAAAAAAGGTGTTTTTATTAAGTTTTTTCCTGTTCTTTGTTTTTAGTTTTTCGGTTAATATAGGTTTAAAATCAAGTTGTAAACAGCTTCCAAAAGAGCCTTTAAAATAGGTTTAAACCGATTTACATTAACAACCCAAAAACGATCAACTCTATTAAGGCTAAGTTAATGCCTTTATATTTTTTTACCTTTGAGCTCAAATTGTACCAACATGCTAAAAAAGGTAATATCTGTGTTTTTTCCGTTTTTAGATGGAAGTAATTCTAAAATAAAAAGAGCTATAAGTTTAATTATAATTATATATGTAACGCTGGTGTTTTTTCCACAAATAGTTTTTAAACATAGTATAAAATACGGCCCGTTTGTAGTTAGAAGCACAAAACCTATCGATAGTAACATTGAGATTATATTAGACAAATCTCACAACTTAATCTCAAAAAGTCAGGTTTGGGACGAACGTGCTACATTTAAAGTTTTCATAAACGATAATTTCTGGAGTTATTCTTTCTTTTCTCTTAGCTCATTCAAAGCTTTTGGAGTAAACTTACCGTTTGTACATAATATTTTCATTTCTAAAAACAACATCTCTAATGATTTGGTTTACAGAAACGGAAAAACCAATAATAGAGCTTCATTACATAAAGTTATTGCCCACGAATGTACCCATAGCCTACTATGAATAGATTAGGAAATTTTAATTATTTAAACCTTCCCCAATGGAAAAACGAAGGTTACTGTGATTACGTTATTGGTGAAGGATCTTTTCCACATAATGAAGGGATAAAAAAATTATGTAACAAAGAACAGGATGACTCTGGCTCATTTTTCTACTTTAAAAGCAGGCTTTATGTAACACTAATTTTAGATGAAATGGAGACCAGCTCTTCAAAGTTCATCAAAACAGAATACAAAATTGAAGAACTAGATAAAAAAATATTTCACAAGAATTGTAATTTATGAAATTGTTTTATAAACCTTCACAATCCTTTTGTAAAGCAGAAACTCTATAAACACTAAGTTTAGGGGTAAACAACCACCTTACTCCCTAAACTATCATATTCAATAAATTTATATAACTCACCGTCAGCCGCAAAACCATTCATTTGCAAACTACCGTCTTCAAAATAATGCCATTGCTCGCCATTTTCGAGGCTATCTGTAAAGTTTATTTTGCATGATATGTTGCCATTTTCGTAGAATTCTTTGTAAATACCTTCAAGCCTTCCGTTTTTATAATATGATTTACTGAAGGTTCTCCCGTTTTCATAATATTCTATTTTCTCACCATTAACTCTGTGATTTAAAATTTGATATTCAGATTCCAGTTGCCCATTTTCATAGAAATCAAACACTTTGCCATCTGGTTTATTTTGATAATAAATTGATGTGTCAATTGATCTATTGTTCAAATAATTTAGTTCTGCAGCAAAGTCTTTATTTATAACATGAATTTCATTTCCATTTCCATTATTATATCCAAAATATATTGTATCAACTAAAACCCCGCTAATCGCTTTAAGTGACTGTTCTACCTTTCCATTATTGTAATAAAATGTATTAATTATGGTATCTAGAGATTTATCAGAGATAAATTGTAGCACTCCATTAGGGTAAAATCTTTTTAATAGTCCAACGTTTAAGTTGTTCTTAATTTCCCCTTCTTCAAAAACCTCTCACATAGGGTGATAAAGCATGTATTTACCATCTGGTATATAAGTATAACCACTGTCATTTTTTGATAATACAGTTTTGCCCTGTAAATCAACTTGTATATATTCAGCTAATTTATTATCAGCGATTTTCCAGTTCTCCATTACTAGACCATTAGAGTAGTATGAAAAATAGTTGCCACTTTCAGTACTTTCAAGGCCTTGATCATGAGTTAACCATTTGCTTCTACCAGAGTTACTTTCGAACAATATCCAGTTATTATTTTTTTTCTTTTGATTAATGGAGACTCTTTTTTTTGCAGTTAAAAAAAAGAGTTGTGTTGGGTTAATAACTATAATTGAAATACCAGCTATTTTAAGTAGTAATCCAAATTTTTTATACCACAATTTTTCTTTTTCAGGTTTATTTTTCTTTCTGAAGGGGTTAATAACCTTTAACCCAATTAAGAATGTAATCAAACCTAGTACAATATTAACGAGTTTAAAAGACAGGTTTAAATCCACAGTTAAAATTTTATTGATTAAGAAACCATTTAACAAAGTATAATATTATCACAATTATACAAATAGCGCCTAAGATGATCAAAACTTGAGAAAACCCTATTCGCCCGTGTTGAAGCCAGGTCATAAAGATTAATCCTGACACAGAACACATTATGGCTAGCCAAGCACGTTTCTCTGCTTTTTTGTCAAACCTCATATTTTAAATAAATCTAAATATTTTGTCAAATGCTTTGTTCTGCTAAAGCAATATATTCAACAGGTCTTCCTCTAAAGATTCTTTAGGTTTTTCAATTATTCTACCGATTTCTTCACTGTTTTTGTAAAAGATAAATGTTGGCACGTGAGTTATATTTTTACCACTCTCAAAACCTTTGGGACTTTTTTTGTTTCGATCCAGACCAATGTATGTAGCTTTATCTCCAGTAAGCTCAAGTTCTTCGGTTATTTTATAAAATGCTGGGACTTGTTCGTGCGAGTCGGGACACCAACTACCGTAAAACACCTCAACAGCTACATCTTTCAGTAGCTTTTTTACCTTAATCTCATCAGTTATTCTCGTGTTTACAATGTATGAATTGTACGAAGAACTGAACCACTCATTGTGAGGAGCTTCTCTAAACTTATTTATTGGGGTTTCACCAATTATGTCCATTTTGTTTGTTGAAGTACAGTTTGTTAACAGTATTGCACATGTAATGTACAAGCTCCATATGGAATATTTCATTATACGTTACTTCTCACTCGAAATACTAGCCGATAAATACTCCCTGTTCATTCTAGCAATATTCTCTAAAGATATTTCTTTAGGGCACTCCACTGAACATGCGCCAGTATTGGTACAGTTACCAAATCCTTCTTCATCCATTTGATTAACCATGTTTAAAGCTCTTGTTTTGCGTTCAACATCACCTTGCGGTAAAAGTGCTAGCTGAGACACTTTTGCAGAAACAAAAAGCATTGCAGAGCCGTTTTTACAACTTGCTACGCAAGCACCACAACCTATACAGGTTGCTGCGTCAAATGCTTTGTCTGCATCTGCTTTTTCAATAGGAATTGCATTTGCGTCAATGGTATTTCCGGATGTGTTTACAGAAACATATCCTCCCGCCTGAATAACACGGTCAAAAGCGCTCCTATCTACCATTAAATCTTTTACAACCGGGAATCCAGCAGATTTCCATGGTTCAATATAAATGGTTTCTCCGTCTTTAAATGAACGCATGTGAAGTTGGCAAGTTGTTGTGCCCTGAACAGGCCCATGTGCCCTACCATTAATATACATGCTGCACATTCCACAAATACCTTCACGGCAATCGTGGTCAAAAGCAACAGGTTCTTTACCTTCATTTACTAAATTGTTATTTAGTACATCAATCATTTCAAGAAAAGACATGTCTCCTTCAATTCCTGAAATAGGATACGTTTCTATTTGGCCTTTTTGTTCTGGCCCTTTTTGTCTCCAAATTTTTAGTGTTAAGTCCATGGCTTAATTTTTTATTGTGAGTAAAATGGGGTTACCATATACTAACTATTATTTGTAGCTTCTTGTTTTTAATTCAACGTTTTCAAAAACAAGTTCTTCTTTATGTAAAACGGCATCTTTAGGTTCGCCTGCGTATTCCCACGCAGAAACAAATTTAAAGGCCTCATCATCTCTTCTTGCTTCTCCTTCTTCTGTTTTAAACTCTTCTCTGAAATGACCACCACAAGACTCTTCTCTTTCTAGTGCATCTTTTGCAAATAATTCTCCAAGTTCTAAGAAATCAGCAACTCTTGTCGCTTTGTTAAGCTCTTCGTTCATAGATGCGGCATCGCCTGTTACGCGAACATCCTTCCAAAACTCTTCTCTAATGCTTTTTATTTCATCAATAGCTTCTTGTAGTTGTTTGGCATTTCTTGACATACCAACTTTATTCCACATAACCTTACCTAGTCTTTTATGGAAATAATCAACTGGTTTGGTTCCGTTTATGTTTAGTAGTGTGTTAATTTTATCGGTGACATTTTTCTCAGCTTCATCAAATTCTGGTGAATTTGTTGGTATTGAACCTGTTCTAATATCGCCCGCTAAGTAATCACCAATTGTATAGGGTAACACAAAATAACCATCGGCTAAGCCTTGCATTAAAGCAGATGCACCTAATCTATTCGCACCATGATCAGAGAAATTAGCTTCTCCACATGCATATAAGCCTGGTACGTTGGTCATTAAGTTATAATCTACCCATAATCCGCCCATAGTGTAGTGAACCGCGGGGTAAATCATCATTGGTGTTAGGTAAGGATCGTCATCGGTAATTTGCTTGTACATATCAAACAAGTTGCCGTACTTAGACTTAATTACGGCTCTACCCAATTCTTTAATTTTTTCTGGGGAAGGATTATTAATTCCTTTAACCTTCGCTTCTGTTGTGCCATATCTTACAAATGCTGATGCAAAATCTAAAAACACTGCTTCTCCGGTTTTATTAACTCCGTAACCTTCGTCACAACGCTCTTTAGCTGCTCTTGAAGCAACGTCTCTTGGTACTAGATTACCAAATGAAGGGTACCTTCTTTCTAAATAGTAATCTCTATCTGCCTCTGCAATTTCTACAGGTTTTTTCTTTTTGCTGCGAATAGCTTCAACATCTTCTTTCTTTTTAGGAACCCAAATTCTGCCATCGTTTCTTAAAGACTCAGACATTAATGTTAATTTAGACTGATGGTCTCCTGAAACAGGTATGCAGGTAGGGTGAATTTGTGTAAAGCATGGGTTTGCAAAAAAGGCACCTCTCTTGTGAGCTTTCCAAGCGGCTGTAACGTTGGATCCCATTGCATTTGTTGATAAAAAGAACACGTTTCCGTATCCTCCAGAACACAATACAACTGCATGAGCGCTGTGCCTTTCAATTTCACCATTTGTGAGGTTTCTAGCAATGATACCTCTCGCTTTACCGTCTACCTTAACCACGTCAAGCATTTCGTGACGTGTGTACATTTTAACCTTGCCTTTAGCAATTTGTCTTGAAAGAGCCGAATAAGCACCTAGTAGCAACTGCTGACCGGTTTGCCCCTTTGCATAAAACGTTCTTGAGACAAGTACTCCACCAAAGGATCGGTTGTCTAGCAAACCCCCGTACTCTCTTGCAAATGGAACTCCTTGAGCGACACACTGATCTATAATATTAGCTGAAACCTCTGCCAAGCGATAAACATTAGCCTCTCTGGATCTATAATCTCCACCTTTAATGGTGTCATAAAACAATCGGTAGGTTGAATCGCCATCATTTTGGTAGTTTTTTGCGGCATTAATTCCTCCCTGGGCGGCAATAGAGTGTGCCCGCCTTGGTGTATCTTGAAAACAAAAACATTTGACATTGTACCCCATTTCAGCCAATGAAGCAGCAGCAGAACTGCCCGCCAAACCAGAACCAACCACAATAACATCTATAAGACGTTTGTTTGCAGGGTTTACAAGGTTAATTTCGTTTTTATGTTTGGTCCATTTATCCTTTAAAGGACCTGAAGGTGTTTTACTATCTAATTTTGACATACTCAATTAAAGGATAAAGTGAATATACAGTGGAATAATTGCAAAAGCAGCCGGCACTAAAATACTAAATGCCAAGCCTGTATACTTAATTATTGAATTGTATTTTTTGTGATTTAACCCAAATGTTTGAAACGCACTTGCAAAACCATGCGATAAATGAAAACCAATAGGAAACATACAAACTACATAGAGTAATGTATAGCCTAGGCTGTTTTTAAAAGCTCCAAATACTTCTGGGTATAAATCTTTAACTATTGTTCCATCAACTAAAACATAATTGGGCTCTAACCTAAAATGCATTGCTCCCCAAAAGGCATACATATGTATAATTATAAATACTAAAATTAATGTCCCTAATATTCCCATATATCTTGAGGTCCATACAGAGTTTGCACTCGGGTTATTTTTTACGTAATCTACTGGCCTAGCTTTTTTGTTTTGAATGGTTAGTAAAATACCATCAACCGCATGAAATAAAATGCTTAAGTAAGTAACATATGACAACACCTTTACAAGAGGGTTTGTAGTCATAAAGTGAGCATAAAAATTAAATTGCTCTTGAGCAATGTTGGCTATTCCGTTTTCTGCTACTGGCTTAATCATTAACTGGAAATTACCCAACAAATGCCCAACAAGGAATAAACAAAGAAATAGACCACTTGCTGCCATCCAATATTTTTTTGCAAGCGATGATTTTAAAAGAGCTGATTTAGCCATACTAACGTTAGTTTTCGTTCAATTTATAACAAAAATACAAACTAAAAGTTCCCGAAGCGATATAAAAGCTTCATTTTTAGTGATAGATTTTATTCTGAAGGTTTAGGCTCAAGTAAAAAATCTTGATCAAAGGTTACTTTATCGCCCTCAACACCTTTGGTTGACTCTGTGGAAGTAGTACTTTTGTATCCCTCTTTTTTAACAGTAATCGTATAGGTCGTATTTGGTTTTATGATTGGAGTGTTCACTGGTTCTTTTAAATAAAAAAGGTATTTACCCCTTTTGTTGGTTTTAATTGTTTCTTCAGATCCATCAGAACCCTTTAAGGTAATTGTTGCATCATAAATCCTTTTTTTAGTGCTAGAGTTTTTAACAACCCCTTTCATTTTATAAATAGGTTGAAGTGTTTTTGATTTAGCATCAGAGTCTTGAGCAAAAGAAGAAGACGCTATACAAAATGTGCTAATTATAACTGTTATAGCGGTTTTTAAATATCTCATAAAATAGTTTTAGGAGCATTTGTACTCCATTTTTAAATTAATGTTTCATAAAATGAGCATTGATTATTTTGTGTTATTTTTGACTCATTATGCTATTATACTATTTAGTAATTAGGCCTTTAT
This sequence comes from Flavobacteriales bacterium, assembly GCA_020628935.1. Taxonomy (GTDB): domain Bacteria; phylum Bacteroidota; class Bacteroidia; order Flavobacteriales_G; family JALEGO01; genus JAHDEG01. Next base: position 15,377 of record JAHDEG010000003.1, on the reverse strand, counting down.
CTGCTTTGCCGCTTTGGCTGCTTCACAAACTATCAGATTTTTTATACTTTATTATTTATAGAGTTGTTGGTTATCGAAAAAAAATTGTTCGAGGGAATTTAAAAAAATCATTACCTAACTATAGTGAAGGAGAAATACTAAGAGTTGAAAAACTGTTTTATAAACATTTGATGGACATTTTTGTGGAGAGTATAAAGTGCTTTGGTATGTCAAATAAAGAAATTCAAAAGCGTTCCGTTTTTAAGAATCCCGAAATAATTCAAAAGTATATTGATGAAGGTAAGCCAGTAGTTGTAACTGGCGCACATTTCAATAACTGGGAACTTACAGCACTATCTATACCATTGTATATCAACAATTCTGTTTATGCCATTTATACGCCATTATCAAATAAATTTATTGATGAGAAAATGAAAAAGTCTCGTTCAAAAACAGGTTTAACATTTGTTAGCCCACGCGAAGTAAAAGGAGTTTTTGAAAATAAAGGGGAAGGTGGTTTTGCCATGTTTTTTCTATCCGATCAAAGTCCATCTAACCCAGTAAAAGCCCATTGGATGACTTTTTTAAATCAAGATACTGCTGTTTTATTTGGCTGTGAGAAATATACAAGAGATTATAATTCTGCAATTATATACATGGAAATCAATAAAGTGAAAAGAGGGTATTACGAAACAATTTTTACAGATTTAACCCATGCAGTTGACTCTTCTGAACATGGAAATGTGACTGAAATTTCTAATAAAAAAATTGAAGAAACTATTTTAAAAGCTCCTCAGTATTGGTTGTGGAGCCATAGAAGATGGAAACATAAGAGACCAAATTAAATAAACAGTGTTGCTAGTTAGCAAGCCGTTCTAACTAGTTTAATTATGTTTGCATACACACTAAAGTTTTTCGCATGTTATTAAATGTTTTTCGTTCAAAAATTCACAGAGCAACTGTTACTGAAGCTGATTTAAATTATGTTGGTAGTATAACTATTGATAAAACCTTATTGGATGCTTCTGGTATTTTCCCTGGAGAGCGTGTACAAATATTAAACGTAAATAACGGTGAACGTTTAGAAACGTATGTTATTGAAGGAAAGCCTGGTAGCGGTACAATTTGTTTAAATGGTGCAGCCGCAAGAAAAGTAGCTAAAGACGACATCGTTATTATTATAGCTTATGGTTTAATGACTAAAGAAGAACTTTCTAGCCATAAACCTGTTGTAGTTATTCCTAACAAAGACAACTCTATTAAAGAGGTTGTTACAGGCGAAAAAACATTGAAAGTATAAAAATTTACCCGTGCTGTTAACAATTTGAAAAATCAACACGCAACCGCTGAATAAACTTTAGTTGACTAGAGCAGGCTCAATTTCTTAATTGAAATAGAGGCGAAAGCCAAACAGGAGATTTTCGAACCAACCGAAGGGATTTTCAAAACCTTAGCTTATTAAGGATTTTTCAAAACTATAGTAGCACGGGTTTTTTGTACTACTATTCATTACATTTCATTGTTATCTTAACATTAACTTTTAATGCACGCATTGCATTGTGAGCTTTTAAGTCATAGTTTTGCACCGAACTTAAACAGTTAAGATTATGATTCGGTATTCTATTCTCTTTTTAGCATTTATTTATACGAGCCTATCTTTTGCTCAGCCAGTTGATCAAGTAACTGCTGAAGAAATTGCTAAAGGCTTATTAATTCCTGCCGGAAAAACAGGTGACGATAGTGAGTTTTATCTTTATAAAAAAGAAGTTGTAGAGGTTCAGCAAGGGGCTAGCACAGAACAAATAAACTCTATGTATATATTTCAGAATGGTGAAGCTGGCTTTGCTTTAATTTCTGCAGATGAAAGAGTTTTGCCAATACTTGGGTATAGTTTTGATGGTAATTTATCGTTAGAAGCCGATCTTCCAGAATCCTTCCAAAAATTAGTTAAAGAGTATAATCAAGGAATAAGAAAAGCAGTTGAGCAAAACATGCAGGCATCTAGCTTTACCAAAAACAAATGGGCCAAATATAAGGGGGGTGATTTTTCTGTACAGAAAGATGATGTAGTTGAACCCTTATTAACAACTAAGTGGAGTCAACGTCCAAACTACAATCTATATAGTCCAGAAGGAGCCCCAACAGGTTGCGTTGCTACTGCCGTTGCTCAAATAATGAAATACCATAATTTTCCTCCAACGGGTAAAGGTTATCGTTCATACAATCACGAAACATATGGTAAAACCTCAGTGAATTTTGATAACTCTACATATAACTGGGATAATATGCCCGATAAACTTTATAATAATTCAACACAAGAAGAAAAAGAGGCTGTTTCTAAGTTAATGTATGATATTGGAGTTTCTATTGATATGAACTTTAGTCCAAGTTCTAGCGGTGCTTTTACATTTGATGTGCCTTACGCAATGAAAAAGTACTTTAGCTATTCTAGCACAGTAAAATTAAAGTACAAAAATAACTATACCGATAGTCAATGGTCAGCGCTAATTAAAGATGAGTTAGATGATGATAGAGTTGTATATCATTCAGGGTTTTGTCCTGATCCTCAAGCAGGTCATGCTTTTGTAATAGACGGGTATAATGATGACGGTCAATTTCACGTGAATTGGGGTTGGAGCGGTTCATATAATGGTTATTTCGAAATTACGGATCTTAACCCTGGTTCTACGTATTCATTTAATGAAAACCAAAAAGCGATTGTTGGTATTAAACCAGGTTTCATACCTAATAATATACCACGTTTGTCGGCTCGTTTAAGCATAAGAGATATCGGTAACACTAATACTACTGGTGTTGCGGTAACTAACTTTGACGCGGTCTATACAAGAGATTACACCTCTCCATTTAACTTAGTTACACGTGTTAAAAACACAGGCTCATCTACACTAACGGCAGATTATCACCTCGTTTTAATTGATGAAAACGGAGCGGTATTAGATACTTTAGAAACAATAGGTAATCTTTCAATATCATCAAACCAAGCTAAGAAATTGAGCTTTTTAGACCTAAGTATTTCTGATGTTTTTGAGAAGGAATATCAATTAGCTCTTTACTATGGTAATAGCCAGTCTAACGGGTTGGTAAAACAATACTCGTATCAAAACCCGATTAATATTGAGCATGAGTTACCAGAAGGAGTCTTAACTGACTACAGCAATTTAGTTCCTTTTTTAGAAGCTGATGTGCCAAGCAAAGTTGAATTAGGAGAAAACTTTACATGTAAATTAACGGTAGTAAATCAATTGCCCTACAATTTCACCGGCATTATTTCGGTAGACTTAGAAGAATTTGGTGGTGATTGGTTGGCAGAACTAGACCAATCGAATGTGGTTAGCATTTCAGAAAATAACACGAAACAGATTACGTTTAATATTGATGGCCTCGATTATGATTTAGGGGCATACCAATTGGCATTTTGGTACAAAGAAGCAAATGGCAATTGGATGAGAATGGATGATGGTTTTTATCCAGCAACACAGCCTTTTGATATTGTAATTACTGATTTTAGTAATTTAGGAGATTACTATGAGTTTAACGATGATCAAAACTCTGCACAAAACATAGAGCTTGACTTTTTTAACCAACAAGCAGAAGTTTTTATTGATGATGCAGATATTCATTTTAACGGTGATATTGATAATTACGCTATAAACTTAGAACCTGGTTTTGACTATACGTTTAAAGTACAGGTATTTGATATTTATAACAATCCTACACAATATACCAACGATGTTGCTTTTAAAGGTTATTTAAACGGAACGCAAGTTGTTGATTTAGTTGATGGCACAGAAATGTTACCTATAACTGTTAGCGGAGGCGGAGTTTTTAATATTGAAATGAAATCTTTTTATGCAGGAAATAAAGGCACATATGGCTTCAAAATTGAAGCTTCAAAAACAGAAGCAGTTACTTCGGTAAATGACATTATTACAACTGCTTTTAATATGTTTCCTAATCCTTCAAAAGGAATTTTAAACGTGACTGAAATACCAAATGATGTAAATTCTTTAGAGGTTTTAAATGCAGCAGGCCAGGTTGTTTATTCTAATGAAGTTGTAAATACACTTAACAATGTGTTAGATTTAAATCACTTATCAGAAGGCACATATGTTTTAAGGTTGTTAGCCACTAATGCTGTTGCTCAACAATCGTTTACTTTAATTAAGTAGTACCAAAGCCCTATGGAAAAAGTTGATGAGTTCATGCGCATTGCTATTGATGAAGCTAAAAAAGGGCTTTCTGAAGGAGGAATACCTATTGGGTCTGCACTTGTTAAAAACGGTAAATTAGTTGCCAGCGGAAGAAACAAGCGAGTGCAAGAGCAAAATCCAATACTACATGGCGAAATGGATTGTTTAAACAATGCTGGCAGGATAGGTAGTTATAAAGACACTGTTATTTACTCTACACTTATGCCTTGTTATATGTGTGCGGGTACCATTGTACAGTTTAATATCCCTAAAGTAATTGTAGGCGAATCAAAAACATTTGATGGTGCGAAAGAATTTATGCAATCACATGGTGTTGAGGTTGTCGACTTAAACAATGAAGAATGCATTAGCATGATGACAAGCTTTATTGAAGAAAAGCCAGGGTTGTGGAATGAAGATATTGGGGAGTAAACTCCCCAAGTCAGTTTTTAATACTTATCCTATCAAACTACCAGCTACTGCATCTTCGGATGGTTGAACAAATTGAAGGTTTTCATTATCCTCTGCCATTAAAATCATTCCTTGAGATTCAATGCCTTTTATTTTTCTTGGTTCTAAGTTTAGCAATAGAGTTACTTTTTGCCCTATGATATCCTCTGGCTTATAATGCTCCGCAATACCTGAAACTACTGTTCTAACATCTAAACCGGTATTAACCTTTATCTCTAGTAGCTTTTTAGTCTTTTTTACTTTTTCGGCAGATATAATTTCTCCTACACGAATATCTAGTTTAGTAAAGTCGTCAAAAGCAATACTTTCTTTTTGAGGCATATGGCTTGTTTCTTCTGGTTTTTTTAATTTTTCTACCTGCTCAATAACTGTTTCATCTTCTACTTTAGTAAATAGTAGTTCAAGTGGTTTTATTGTTTTTAACTTTTTATAAAGCTCTTCTGAACCTGCATCCTCCCAAGTTAAAGTAAGTCCAAAAGCATCTGTTAATTTTAAGCTTGTCTGTGGTAAAAACGGACTACTTAAAGCCGCTAAATTTGCTACAATTACATTTGCGCAAGCCATTATTTCTTTCACTTCTTCTGGGTTTGTTTTAATTAACTTCCATGGTTCTATATCTGCCAAATACTTGTTTCCGATACGGGCAACATTCATCATTTCGTTTTGGGCTTCTCTAAATCGATATCTTTCAATTGATTTTTCTATCTTTTGCTTTGCTACTTTTACATCCTCCAAAACCTTTAATTCTCTTTCGTCAAAAGCAGTAATTTCAGGTATTTCACCTTTATAATACTTTTGAGTAAGCACTACACATCGGTTTACAAAGTTGCCGTATATGGCTACAAGCTCATTGTTGTTTCTTGCTTGATAATCTGCCCAAGTAAACTCACTATCTTTTGTTTCTGGTGCAATTGAGCATAAAACATACCTTAATACATCTTGCTTGCCCGGAAAATCTGCTACAAACTCATTTAACCAAATAGCATGGTTACGTGAGGTTGATATTTTTCCTCCTTCTAAATTTAAAAATTCGTTTGCCGGAACATTATCTGGTAGTATATAAGTTTCTGAATTGGCTTTAAGTAAACTAGGGAAAATAATACAATGAAATACAATGTTATCCTTCCCAATAAAGTGTACAAGCTTGGTATCTGGCTTTTTCCAATAATCTTCCCAGTTTTTATTGTTTTCTATTGCCCATTGTTTAGTGGCAGAAATGTAACCGATTGGAGCATCTAACCAAACATACAATACTTTACCATCTGCTCCTTTAATTGGAACCTGAACTCCCCAGTCTAAATCACGGGTCATTGCTCTGGGTTGTAAACCTGCATCTAACCAACTTTTACATTGCCCTGAAACGTTTGTTTTCCAATCTTTATGCTGCTCTAAAATCCATTCTTTTAACCAAGGTTCGTAATCGTTTAGAGGGAAATACCAGTGTTTAGTGGTTTTAAGTTCTGGAGTGTTACCTGTTAGGGTTGATTTAGGGTTAATTAATTCTGTTGGGCTTAGTGCTGAGCCACATTTTTCACATTGATCGCCATACGCGCTATCATATTCACATTTAGGACAAGTGCCCATAATATATCTATCGGCTAAAAACTGGTCATGAGCTGCATCGTAAAATTGTTCAGAGGTTTCTTCTATAAATTTTCCTCCTTCAAATAAATTTTTGAAAAACCCTTGTGCAGTTTCATGATGTATTTTAGCTGAGGTTCTGTGGTAAATATCAAAGTTAATTCCAAAATCTGCAAAGGCTTTTTTATTGATTTTGTGAAACTCATCTACAATTTCTTGCGGGGTAGTTTTTTCTTTAAGTGCTTTAATGGTAATGGCTGCACCATGCTCATCTGATCCGCAAACAAAAACAACATCTTCGTTTTTCCCTTTTAAATAACGTACGTATATATCGGCAGGAAGATAAGCTCCGGCAACATGACCAATGTGTAATGGCCCGTTAGCATACGGAAGAGCAGAAGTAACTAAATATCGACTTGGTTTTGACATGTGTTCTCAGAAATTTTTAACTTACGGTACAAAGATACAGATAGATAATAATGATACGACCACCAGCGCTTAAAAAAGGAGATACTATTGCAATAATTGCATCAGCAGGGGCTGTTAAATTAGCGCCTATTTTGCATGCAAAGCAGGCTTTAGAGAAAGAAGGGTATGTTGTTGAGCTTGGTGAATACTTAGAAAACCCGAAATCTTACTTCCCCACAACTGATGAGAATAAAATTATTGAACTTCAGGCTGCGCTCGATAATAAGAACGTAAAAGCCATATTATTTGCTCGGGGAGGATACGGATCGGTGCGAATTATTGACTCTTTAAATTTTAAAAAGTTTACAAAAAACCCGAAATGGTTGGTTGGTTTTAGCGATATTACTGTTTTTCATATGCATGCAGCTGCTCAATTAAAGTTATGCTCATTACATGCTGTAATGCCAAATAGTTATGAGAAAAGCCCCAAAACAATTTTAACGCGCACCTTTAATGTTTTAAAAGGAGGTCAAACAGAATACAATATAAGGCCAAAAAAAAGCAATATATTGGGCTCTGCAAAAGGCAAGCTTATTGGAGGAAACTTAAGTATAATTCATAGCCTTGTAGGGTCATCATCCTTCCCAAAAACAAAAAATAGAATTTTGTTTATTGAAGAAATAGGGGAATATCTTTATCATATAGACAGAATGGTGTATACACTAAAGCGTGCGGGGCATTTGAAAAACTTAAGTGGCTTACTTATTGGGGGTTTTACAGGTACTAAAGATACTAAACCTTCTTTTTCAACTACATTGCAAGGTGTTATTTTAGATCATGTTAAAGAATATAATTATCCGGTTGTATTTGGTGTTTCTAGCGGGCACATTAGAAACAACAACCCTTTAATTATGGGTGCAAAAACTAAAATTAGTTGCGAAGAAAAAAGCGTGACTATCAAACAAGTTTAATTAGAAAGTACAGGTTCAACAGTATATCCTTTTTGTTTTAATAAGGATATTACTCCTTTTTCACCGGGTAAATGCAAAGCGCCAACGGCAATAAACGTACTTTTTTCGCTTGTTAATTTTTCTATACCTGCAATCCATTTAGCATTTCTGTCATTGGCTAGTTTATCCATCATTTCAGAATCTTCTTCCATTTGCTCGTTAGACATAGTGTATAATGAATCGATATTTTGTGTTTTGTATACTTCAACCATTTTATTATAATCTCTTACATCAAGTTCTTCGGTAAGCATGTCTATTTGTTCGGTTTTTGAAAACGACTTTACTACATCTAATTGGTCTTGAATGGTTTCTAAACCAACTACATTCATTTTATTTTTTTTGGCTTTACTGCTTAGCTCATCCTCATAAGCCTTTATACCGCCTAAGTAGTCTTTTAAAATTATTCCTGTTACAAAAAAAGGCTTTACTTTATTGTATTTTTCAATTTTTGCAGGTTTAATTTTAAGGGTGTCAATAAGGTAGGTTTTAAATTCTTTATATTTTTCTGAGCCCATTATTTTTTCAAGTGTTTCCCCTTCAGACAGTATTGCTTGCTTTGCTAATTCAATTTTTTCAGCAAAAGACATGTCATTTACATTTACTTCTAACGCAAGTGTTTCACAGTTTTCAAAAGCGGTTTTCATTTCACTGGTGAAAAAATAATCGGCCTTGGGTATCATATGAATGGTTCCGAAAAGGTAGGAAGGGTTATTAAGGTTGTTGCCACTAATTTTCCATAAAAGGCTGTTTGACTGACTATAACTAGCGGTAGAAAATATAACTAGTAGTACGTATGTTACAAAATGTTTCATAATGGCAAATGTAGCATCAAAACGTGATTAAAATTCAAGTTAAATTACTTTATTTGCCATTGAATTATGAGCAAGCTTAAGGCCTATAAATCTTCTTACTTTGTTTTTGCCATTTTTATAATGGTGTATTGCGTAATTAGAGCAATATACGTGGGTATGGTACACGATGAAGTTACTACTTTTTATCACTTTATTTTACCGGTAGATTTTATTCCTTATCAGACAAAAATTTGGGATGCAAATAACCACATTTTAAACTCTTTATTAGGCGTAATTAGCTCTACATTTTTTGGGTACTCGCCTTTAGCATTAAGGCTTCCTAATTTGTTGTCGTTGGTTTTATACTTGTTTTATACCTATAAACTTTCTTTGGTTATTAAAGATTTTTTTGTCAAGTACGCTCTAGTTGCGGGCTTGTTATTTTCTCATTTTTTTGTTGAATATTTTTCGCTGTGCCGAGGGTATGGCCTTTCTATGGGTTTTCTTATGGGAGGATTATATTATGTTCATTGCTATTATAGCACATCTAAATTAAAGCCATTTGTACTTTCGCTTGTTTTTTTATTGTTAGCAAGTTTGGCCAATCTTACATTAATAAATACGTTTATTCTTACCCTTTTAGCGCTAATTACACACTTGTTTTTTAATAGGAAAGCAATAACAAATAAGTTGTTTTATTTTTTACCCATTTTTTTAATCGGGGTAATACCTATTTTTTTACTGGCTATTTATGGCTTTGAACTAAAAGAGCGGGGCTTATTGTACTACGGAGGTTTATCTGGTTTTTGGAGTATGACTATTGAAACCCTGCTACCTTATTTTGTAGGCGAAACAGTAGTTTCAGGAGTTGTATTGGTATTGCTTTTTATTGGGCTAATTGCTGTTTTGGTGGTTTTTAATTTACCTAAACGGAAGATTTCATCCTTTTTAACTAGTTGTAATTTATTCGGGTTTTTACTTATAGGTAATTGGTTAGCAACCTTGTTTTTAGGATATGTTTTAGGAACAAATTTTCCGGAGGATAGAACGGGCTTGTATTTTTATCCTCTATTTATTTTAGCTTTAGTATTTGCAGCAGACAGGTTATTAGAGTTATTCCCTAACAAGAAGTTTTATTTGTTTGTACTTCCGCTTTTTTACTTTCCTATCCATTTTATATTTACGGCAAACTTATCGCATCATTCTTTTTGGTTTTTTGAACGTATTCCTGATTCTTTTTATTCAAAAATTGAAGAAGCTAACAAAGGCAGAGAAGAACCCTTTACTTTAGGGGGGTATTTTTCTGACCAATCAGTTTGGGCTTTTTACAACGATGAGTATACAAACTCTACAGTAGTGCAAAGCTTTGATTTTCAAACAAACATTGCTGATTATGCCATTTATAGAAATTCGAGAAACCAAGTAATACCAGATAATTATGAAGTGGTTGAGTATGACGAAATATCTGAAAAATCATTATTAAAGAGGAAGCAATTATTGTCTCGAAAAGTTATTCACACAACAGATGTTCTTCAGAAAAAAATGGGGTCTGATGAGTTTTTTGAGCTTTACAAAACGGATCTTTTAGACAGGTACGTTGGAAAAAATATTTATGTTTTATTTGAATTTGAAATGGATGTTAAAAATGGTAAAACAACACCCATAAACCTAGTGCTTGCTGTTGATAATAAAGAAGAGGAAAAGAATATATATGAACCTTTTTATATTCATTGGCATCAAAAAAAATCATTTAATAACCAGATTAAATATGGTATTTATTCCCCTAAAATTGAAGAAGGTTCAACAAGTATGGTGGTATATTTGTGGAATATTTACAAGGAGGAATATAGTGTAAAAAATGCTAGCGTATCTATTTACGAATTACAAGAGGAACCTAACCTTTAAATTATATGAGCTACTCGGCCTACATACATGAATAGTTCTATATATTTACAATAAGAATGTTATACTATTTATATAGAATATTATTTAAATTTTCACTTCGGCTGTTTTATAAACGTGTGTTTATAAGTGGGCTTGAAAACATACCTAAAGACAAGGCTATAATATTATCGTCAAACCACCCTAATGCTTTTATGGATGCCTTTGTGGTTGGTGCTTTTTTGCCAAGGCAGATGTCTACACTAGTAAGATCAGATGTTTTTGTTAATAAACCGGTTACAGCGTTTTTAAGGTCGTTTAATTTAATACCTACCTACAGATCTCGTGATGGAGCTAAAAACCTAAAAAAGAACGAAAAAACGTTTAAAGAGGCTATTGCGTGCATGGCTAAAAACCATGCTATTTTAATTTTTTCTGAAGGAACTAGTATAATGGGCAATCATCTGTTGCCACTAAAAAAAGGAACGGCCAGGCTTGCTTTGCAGGCATCTCAAACCCTTGATAAAGAAGTTGTAATTATACCTGTTGGTATTAACTACACTAATTTTTTAAAACGTGGTTCTGAATTAATGCTAAACTTTGATAAGCCTATATATTTAGACTCCTATTTGAAGATGGATAAAAATCAGTTAGCCCCCAAGCTAATGACTGAACTTATCACTGAAAAATTGACGGATAATTTAAATATCATTCAAAAAGAAAAGGCGCCTCTTACTTTGCAGGTATTAGAGTGGTACAGAAATGAAAACACAGTTACTGACTATTGGCGGCACTATTCAAAAAATCGGTTTTTTGAAGAACACAGAATAATTGAAAACGTTAATCTACTGGAGGAAAAAGAGATTAAAGAAGTAAACGATATTCTTAATAACGAAACATCATGTGTTTCGAGCTCGTTTTTCACGCCAAAAGTTGGGTTTTTAAAAGTTGTTACTCAATTTTTATTGCTTTTACCCTTTGTTGTAATGGGCTTTATTACTCATTTACTAACTTTTTTTATTGCGAAAAAAGTATGTGACAAATTAAAAACAGATATTGAATTTTATTCATCTATAAAGCTTTCTTTAGCAATGATACTGTACGGTTTTTTTGGGTTGCTTATACTGCTAATAGTTCCTGTAAAGTACTCCATCTTGTTAATTGCAATCTTTACTCTTTCTACACCAATTTATTATCGTGTTTTGGGCTTGTTAAAGCAAAGAAACGCTTACAAATTAGCTAAAGAGTATGCTTTTTTAAACCCTAGTGAATTTGAGGTTGTGAGGAAGTTTTATACCGTAGTTAGATCTTGAAATTCTTTTATAAAAAATTAGAAATTATTATTTAATTGAGAAAACCCTAGCCCTGAGCGGAATGGTTAGCTTTTTGCAGTTAAATGTATTTTGGTTTAAACATGTTTAAAGGCGACTCTGGGAGCCATTTACAACCTGATTTAAACCTACATTTAACAAAAAAACTAAAAATGGAGCGCAGGAAATAGCTTCGTAAATATATACTACAGAATGTCATTTTCAATAATCTTTACTGCTTTTTGCAATCCGTTTTCGCACTTAATTTTTTCTCTTATTAGAGCTGCTTTTGCGTAGAGTGATTGTTTGGTGAGTAATTCTTTTACGTTACTTATAAACGCTTGCTCGGTAATTTTACTCAGGGGTATAGGCTTTAGAGCTAACCCTTTTTTATGTGCTAGATTACCCCAAAAAGCTTGATCGCCAACGGGATAAAGAATTGGACAGATCATAAACGGTTTACCTGCTTTTAGACACTCAGCTGTTGTTCCAATTCCGCCATGGTGAATAACTGCTTTAACTTTTGGAAACAGTGTGTTGTAGTGCGCGCTTTTAATAACTTTTACATTCGTATTTTCTTCTAAATCCTTGGTGTTGCCGAAGCCCCAACCTTTAATAACAACAACTCGAATGTTTAGTATTTGAGTAAGCTTTATTATGATTTTTTGCATGCTAAACTTGCAATTAAAAGGCATGCTTCCGAAAGTAATGAGCAAAGGGGGAGTTCCCGAATTTATAAATTTGATTAGGTCTGTTGGAAGTTCTTTTTTTGATTCGTCAAACCAAAAGCCAGTGAACTGAGCCGTTTTTGGAAGATCTGTTGGTTTTGCTAAAAAGTATTCGCTAATTGCGTATATACATTGTGTTTCTGGCGTTTTATACGTTTTAGATAAGCCTACGCTTTCTCTGAATTCTTTAATGGGAGTTTTAAACATAACCGTAGCTAGGTTGGTAAGTTTATAACTGAGTTTATTTATAAAACGGGGTATGTATAAACCACTAAAGGCAGGGTTAGCAAAGGCCAATGTTGGTTGAATAGCCGGAACCAACAGTGCTCTCATCATTTTGTTGGGCATTTGGTCTGCAAAACAATCGGCCATGGTTTTTGGATGATAAATTACCTTGTCGTTTTCTTGTGCTAGCTGATAAAACTCGGCTAAGGAGTTTTTAACTAAAGGGAAAATTAGGTTCTTTAAATTTCGTTTTACAGCTAACTGATTTGCTTTTATCAACTGCTTGCCTTCATCTGATTGTAAAAGAGCTTGGTAATCGGTTCTTACGGCTTTAAACTTAATTCCGTACGATATTACAAGTTTCTCAAAGTTTTTACCTGTTGAAAGTGTTACTTGATGCCCTCTGTTTTGAAGGGCTTGTCCCAGAACGGCATAAGGTTGAACGTCACCCCGTGAACCAAGCGTTAGTATTGCGATTTTCATGTTAAGTTAAATAACTCTCTGAACATACCTTACTTTTTAAGCCCTTCTAATAATGTGATTTGTTTTTCCATTAGTTCGGTCATGCGGTGTAAAAGCTCAATGTTTTTAGGTGTTACTTCTGCTGGGTTTTTAGGGTCTTCTGATTTCTTTTTAAGCGAGTTCATTAACTTAACAACTAAAAACACAGTAAACCCAACAATTAAAAAATCAACACCTGCTTCAATAAGCTTTCCGTAGCCAATGGCTATTTCTTCTGGGTTAGTTACTCCATTAATTTCTATTGCTTTTCGGAGTACTATTTTTTTGTTTTCTAAATTTATTCCATCGGTTAGAAACGATAAGGGAGGAAGAAAAACTTCTTTCACCAATGCGTCTACTACTTTGTTGAATGCCGCTCCAATAATTACACCAATGGCGATGTCAATCATATTGCCTTTTACAGCAAACTCTTTAAATTCTTTTAATAGTTTAGATTTCATTTTAGTAAAAATTATGACCTTTCTGGGTTATTTACGCCTTATTGGTTTTTGTTAAATTAAATATGTCGGTTCTTCTGTCTTTTAAGTTTCGCACACTACCAAATTTATTTAGCTCTCTGAGTAAATCAATATCAACATCGGCAATTACAATCATTTCGGTATTTGTGGTTGCTTCTGCTTTAATACCATTTGCTGGAAACGAAAAATCGCATGGTGTAAACACCATTGATTGTGCATACTGAATATCCATATTATGCACCTTAGGTAAGTTACCAACACTACCGGCAATGGCTACATAGCATTCATTTTCAATTGCTCTAGCTTGTGCGCAATGTCTTACTCTAGAGTACCCGTTTTGTGTATCTGTTAAAAATGGAACAAACAAAATATCCATGCCTTCATCTGCCAATAGCCTGCTTAGTTCAGGAAATTCAGAGTCGTAACAAATTAATACTCCAATTTTACCGCAATCAGTATCATACGTTCTTAACTCATTACCGCCTTGCATACCCCACACTTTTGCCTCGTCTGGGGTGACATGTAATTTTTCGTATCGCTCGGTTGTACCATCTCGTTTGCATATATACCCAACATTATAGAGTAATTCATTTTTTATTTCGGGCATGCTACCCGTAATTACGTTTATATTGTAAGCGATTGCTAACTCAGAAAATTTTTGAACTATACCAGGTGTAAATTTAGCTAACTCTCTAATGGCCTCAGATTCTGGTAGGTGATTGTTATCTGCCATTAAAGGCGCATTAAAAAACTCAGGAAATAAAGCGAAATCTGACCTGTAGGCAGAAAGAGAGTCTATAAAATACTCTGCTTGTTGCATTAGTTCATCTAGGTCTTTGTAAAGGCGCATTTGCCATTGTATTAAACCTAAACGGATTATTTTTTTATTAGTGTGGGCTTTTTTAGTTGGTTTTTCGAAGTATATATTATCCCATTTAAGTAGTACTGCAAACTCGTTAGATGCTTCATCACCTTCTAAATATCCCTTTAAAATTTTGGAAGGATGAAATGCATTTGACATTTGAAAGTTAAGAACGGGATCATAAATTTCTTTTCTTTGAACCTTTTCTATGTATTCTTTTGGGGATAATTCTTTAGCGAATTTGTGGTAATTAGGAATTCTGCCTCCAAAAGCAATGCCTCTTAAATTTAATTTTTCGGCTAGCTCTTTTCTATAGTCATACAGCCTACGACCTAAACGTAACCCCCTGTATTCGGATTTTATAAATACATCTATGCCGTAAAGAACATCTCCTTCGGAATTATGTGTTTCAAAGGTATAGTTTCCGGTAATGTCTTTGTAAGTATGATGCTCGTCAAACTTGTCGTAGTCTACAACAATAGAAAGTGCGCAACCAGCAAGTTCGTTATTAATTTTTATAACGACTTGGCCTTCTGGAAATTTATCTATTAATGCTTTAATATGTGATTCTTTCCAATACGAGTTGGGCATGTTTGAATAAGCTTCAATCATGGTGTTTTTTAACTCTTGGTAGTCGGTTAAGGTTAAATACTGCAGTTCAACGTTTTCTATATTATCAATCATTTATCCAATTATTAATGGTCTGTAAATGTTGGGTGAATATAGTTTAAAAATGAAATATATTTATCTTTTTTAATGGTCTGAAAAAATATTTTTTATACCTTAAATCAAGTTTTACATCGATTAATTCTAGCCCTGACAGAGTGGCTAGCTTTTATTTTTTTATATGTTTTGGAGAAATGGTGTTTTACTGAGCGACCTTGGGAGCCAATGCCATTAAGTTAAGCTAAGACTGCTTGTATGCCATATAGTATTTAGT
>JAHDEG010000013.1 GCA_020628935.1 Flavobacteriales bacterium | reverse complement strand
AAGGTTTTTTCGCAAAATTACTCAATAAAAAATGAGAATATCACAAACAGAAATAAGTGACGTTTTAATATTAGAACCTAGAATATTTGAGGATAGTAGGGGACTTTTTTTCGAATCTTACAATGAAGCTAAATTTGAAGAAATACTATCTACAAAATTTGTTCAAGACAATCATTCAGCATCTAAAAAAAATGTTATCAGAGGATTACACTTTCAAAAGTCACCTAATTCACAAGGTAAACTTGTTAGAGTCGTTAAAGGTAAGGCCATTGATGTGATTGTTGATCTAAGAAAGTCTTCAAAAACATTTGGAAAACACATAAAAATAGAACTATCAAGTGAAAACAATAAAATGGTATGGGTGCCAGAAGGTATGGCACATGGTTTTGTAAGCATGGAAGATGAAACTACTTTCTTATATAAATGCACTTCTTACTACGAACCTAAAAGCGAGGAGTGCTTGCGCTGGGACGACACAACAATAAATATCGATTGGGGAATAATAAACCCAATTGTATCCGAAAAAGATCAAAAAGGTAAAAAGTTTGATCAATTAGACTTCTTTAACTAGTTCTAAAAACTTAACTTTGCCATAATTATGGCAATCACTATTTTTTGCGCGTTTTCGGTAATCATATCCTATGTGTTAAACAGGGTACTATTAAAGTTTTCTTCCAATTTAGGGATACGAAATAATCAAGTATCAATTGTTCGTTGGAACGCAGCATCAAAGCCCGCTTTAGGTGGCATTTCATTTTTTTTACTCTTTTTATTCGCTACTATATTCTACTTCGTTTTTGATAGCTCTAACGAGACTTCATCTCAAATAATAGGCATTGTATTAGCTTCGACTTTAGGCTTTGTAATGGGTTGGGCGGATGATGCGTACAACACAAACCCGCTACTGAAATCTGGAGCACAATTAGCCTGTGCATTTATATTGATTGCATCGGGTATTTATATTCAAATGTTCGATAACGAAATATTAAATTACATCTTAACTACTTTTTGGGTTGTTGGAATAATGAATTCAGTTAATATGTTAGATAATATGGATGGTATTACAACCTCTGTTTCCGCAGTTATTATTACTGGAGGATTACTATTTTGTTTAGCATTCAACATAGGTTCATACTTTCTAATCATATCAATGGTTGGCGTGCTATTATCTTTAATCACATTTTTATTTTTTAATTGGTATCCCTCAAAAATGTTTATGGGTGATGCAGGAAGTCAGTTCTTAGGTGTATTTTTGTCAATTATAGGTATTCAGGTTTTTTGGAATTTACCGCAAGAAATTAATTTAGAACGTGAATATGGGTTTTTAATGATTTTTCTAATTTTTCTTATACCTATTACAGATACCACAACTGTTACTATTAACAGATTGTTAAAAAGAACATCTCCGTTTGTTGGAGGAAAAGACCACACAACACACCATCTGTGTTATTTCGGATTAAATGAAACTAAAGTCGCACTAACATTTATATTTTTCAGCATATTTTCTCTTGCTTCAAGCTTTTATATAATGTTAGGTGAAATATTCGCAGCAAAAGTAACACTCACTATTCTAAACTTAGGAGTTTCCATTTGGTTGTATTCACTGACCCGTATAAAAAGAGACGAAAAAATAGTTTCTGAAAAAAGTAATATTCGTTCTATTAAAACAGAAACAGATGTTAGTAAAGTAAGAAATGGTGTCCAAACAAAAAGACAAATTCTAGTCAAAGAATCATAAACATTTATTTAACACTCATGTTAAGTTTTTGTACAAAATAAGATCAACAATATTTTTATAATGAAAGAAAGCATTGAGGTAACAGGAGCAAGAGAGCATAACCTCAAAAATATTGATGTTACAATTCCTAGAAACGAACTTGTTGTTATAACTGGTGTTAGTGGTAGCGGTAAATCATCACTAGCATTTGATACTATTTATGCAGAAGGACAAAGACGATATATTGATAGCTTTTCATCATATGCAAGAAGTTTTATAGGCAAAGGTGAACGACCCGATGTTGACCAAATAAAAGGCCTTAGTCCCGTTATTTCTATCGAACAAAAAACGGTAAATAAAAGTCCAAGATCTACAGTTGGTACAATAACTGAGGTGTATGATTTTATGCGATTATTTTTTGCAAGAGTTGGTACAGCCTACTCGCATATCACAGGTAAAAAAATGGTTCAGTACACTACTGATCAAATTAGAGAAACTATACTCAGTCAATTTAATGGTAAAAAAATATACATTTTATCCCCTGTAATTAAAGGGCGAAAAGGCCATTACAAAGAATTGTTCGAGAAGTTTAGAAAAGACGGTTTCTTAAACGCACGAGTAGATAATAAAATAGAAGAACTTAAAATTGGTTTGCATGTCGATAGATACAAAATTCACGACATTGAAATTCTCATCGATAAACTTGAAGTAAAGGAAGAATTCGAAGAACGCATCAGCAAAGCTCTAGATCTTGCCCTTAAACACGGAAATGACTCGGTTATTATTTCGGTAATTGAAAATAAAGAAAGTCACACAGACCATTTTTTCAGCAAGGCACTTATGGATCCTGAATCAGGCTTATCTTATGACGTTCCTGCCCCAAATAACTTCAGTTTCAACTCTCCTTACGGAGCCTGTCAAGTATGTAATGGCTTAGGGAAAATGTCAGAAATTAATCTCGATAAAGTTTTCCCAAATAAAGAACTAACTATACAAAGAGGCGGTATAGCACCATTAGGTGATTTTAAAGACAATTGGATTTACAAGCAAATAGCAGCAATTGGCAAAAAATATAATTTTGATTTTAAGACAAAAGTAAAAGACCTTTCAAAAGAAGCCATTGAAATGATTCTTAACGGGTCAAATGAGTCGTTTAAAATTGAAAGTAAAACAATGGGAATTACGTACAATCAAAAAATTAATTTCCCAGGCATTATTCAAATTCTAGAAACCGAAACCGAAGAAAGCACCAGCAGAGTATCCAAACGTTGGGCCGAAGGGTTCATGAATAAAATAAACTGTAAATCCTGTAAAGGAACTCGATTAAGAAAAGAATCACTACACTTTAAAATTGACGAAAAAAATATTGCAGAAGTCTCTGAACTAGATATTTCTAAACTGCACGAATGGATTAAAGAATTACCAAATAAACTAGCCGAAAGAGAGTTAATAATTGGTAAAGAAATAATAAAAGAAATTCAAACGAGAGTAGAGTTTGTACTTGATGTTGGTTTAGATTATTTAACGCTAAGCCGAAGTGCGGCAACCCTTTCAGGTGGTGAAGCACAAAGAATAAGACTTGCAACTCAAATAGGCAGTAAGCTAACCAATGTACTATATATACTCGATGAGCCTAGCATTGGTTTGCATCAACGTGATAACCACAAATTAATTCAGGCACTAAAAGAACTAAGAGACGTAGGTAACTCAATCATAGTAGTTGAACACGATAAAGACATAATGCTTGCCTCAGATTATATTATTGATATAGGCCCAAGAGCAGGCAGGTTTGGCGGACAAGTTGTTGCAGAAGGCGTTCCTGAAAAATTTCTTCAATCTCCTACCGAAACAGCAGAATATTTATCAGACAAACGCAGAATCGAAATCCCTACAAAAAGAAGAGATGGAAATGGCAAAAACCTACTCCTAAAAGGATGTAAAGGGCATAACCTCAAAAACGTAACACTTGATATTCCCCTAGGCAAATTAGTGTGCGTAACAGGCGTTTCCGGAAGTGGGAAATCTTCCCTCATAAACGGCACCCTCTACCCAATTTTGGCGAAACATTTTTACAGATCACCAAAAATTCCGCTAGAATATAAAAGCATTAAAGGTTTAGAGAATCTAGATAAAGTAATTGTAATAGATCAATCACCAATTGGACGAACCCCAAGATCTAACCCTGCGACATACACAGGCGTTTTTAATGATATTCGTTCTCTTTTCGCAAACCTACCCGAAGCTAAAATTAGAGGCTACAAACCAGGCCGTTTCTCTTTTAACGTTAAAGGCGGGAGATGCGAAACCTGCCAAGGCAGTGGCCTAAGAACCATAGAAATGAATTTCTTACCCGATGTTTACGTTGAGTGCGAAACCTGCCAAGGACAGCGCTACAACAAAGAAACATTGCAAGTAAGGTACAAAGGAAAATCAATTGGGGCAGTGCTAAACATGACTATTTCAGACGGAGTAGAGTTTTTCGAAAACATCCCTAAAATATTTAATAAACTCAAAACTTTAAACGATGTAGGTTTGGGTTATGTGCATTTGGGCCAACCTTCAACCACCCTATCTGGCGGAGAAGCACAACGAGTTAAGCTCGCTACCGAGCTCTCTAAGAAAGGAACCGGAAAAACTCTATACATCATGGATGAGCCCTCAACAGGTCTTCATTTCGAAGACATTCGCGTTTTACTTGGCGTAATAAATAAGTTGGTAAACCAAGGCAACTCTATGATAATTATTGAGCACAATCTTGATATCGTTAAGGTTGCAGATCATATCATAGACGTAGGTCCAGAAGGCGGCTACAGAGGCGGAAAAATCTTGGTAGAAGGCACACCCGAAGAGGTAGTTAAAAACTCAAAAAGCCATACAGCCAAGTTCTTAAAGTTAGAATTAGCAGAAAAAACGATAACGGCAAATTAGTAGAGCTTATCCAGCTTTACATTATAGTTGTTATATTACCTTAACCGTTTTATACATTAAGGCAAGAGCTTCTTTGTCGCTTTGCCTTAACTACAAAACTAAGGTTAAGCCAAAACAACAAGCTGCCATTTCAATCTGGGCTAAATTATATTCAGTTCAGAAAATTACACCGGATAAAAAAGTTTTTTATATTAAAAAATTGTTATATATTTGATTCATCAAACAAAGAGTGAAAGAGTAGACTAGTTCTATTTTAAACTCGAGGAAAGTTCGTTGAGGTTGTTTTTTGAAGTATTGATTTGAAACAATCAATTTAATCGCTACTAAGTGGCAATTTCAAAAAATGCTCTGTAGTTTAGTTTTGGAAAGAAAACTAAATGAGAGTTTGAATCTAAGTAGCCTTTGTGAAAGCATTAGCTATAGGTGTAATTAAAAGTTAAGACTCTAGTAGTTGAGGCTTTAATAATTGTTGAAGAAAATTTGTTTAGTTATAAGTTCTATTCTTTGGTTATTATTTGTTATTGCGAAATACAAAAGTAAATTACAAGTCTAATAATTAGAGTTACAGTATTTAGTGATGGATGCAGTAATAGTTAGGATGAAAAAACTAACTCTGAGCCGAGTTTCAAATTTATTTGTTTTGCTAAAAGTTTGATAGAAAGTACGTAAGTGTTTTCCAATAAGCGAAGATTAATGTTAAAGTTAGTCTTCGCTTTTTTGTTTTATAGCCGCTAAAGCATTCACCAAATTAAAAACCTTAAACGATAGCAGAAATAATGAGCTATCATTTCAAACCTTTTCGACGCTCTACAATAGCATACCACAAAACTCAATTTCGTTAACTTGTTAATAAAAACACTCCCCAAGTAACTATAGTTGAAATTACAATCAATAATATCGAAAATGTAATATCTTCTGTAAACCCTCCTCCCGAAATAATTCTATACTCATAAAAAGGCTCTCTTTTATATACCTTCATGTAAATTCCCCTTAAAATTTTGTGCACAAACAGTACAGAAATAGGCACTCTAAACAAAATCAAAATCTTTGCACCTTTTATCCATGACAACCAATTTTCTAAAAAGACACTGGCAGCTATTAGAAAAAACTAAGAATAAAATATTGCCCAAAACCTGTTTATCTTTCAACCGATTTACATCCCAATGCAAACTAAAAACGGAACTAATTCCAATAAATAGAATAAAATATAAATTATGGTTTTTATCTAAAAGAAATAAAACCAACAATAAAGCATTTACTATACAAGTAAACTTAAAAAGAGATATATTAAATCTTGCCTTCTCCTTTGGAGGATAGGCGGAGACTAAATAATCAGCATTGGGCTCGTCAAAACTAGGATTCAAAATTTTAACTTCTGTAATATCAAAATACTTAGTTCCTTTTAATAAAAAATTAAAGAACTCTATTTTTGTTTCTATTTCAATATCCTTAGGCAGTTCTAAGTATATAGTGTCTTGTTGTGTAAATATTCTGATCAAAAAATCTTCCGGTAGCTTTTCTTTCTTTGGTGTAATCCATTCAATTATTTTTTTGCGAATTATAGTATATTTTACACCATCACATTAAAAATAAATTTCACTAAACTTTTTCATAAACTTATCAAAAAAGATATAAAGTCTCAATTGAAAAATAGAAAACTGAAGATACAATTATATACAACAGAGAATTGATTGCTAATCCTACACGAATAGAATAACTACCGAAGTCTTAGTACTAATAATGACACAAGTAAGATTCATAATACTAAAATAAATCTATAAACCCAATCACATTTTATCAGCTACAAATAAACAACTTCTAAAACAATACTAATCATTTCGTAATTCCCCCTATATTTGAAACATGAGCAAAAAACTCGATTTTAAAGCAATTGATCCTCTAAGTCAAGGCAAGGTAAATACACAAGCAAAACATGTTTTCACAAGCTCAGAAAACATAGAAGTTAAAAGTAAATACACTGCAAAAAACTCCAACAACCTAAATCATATTGGTTTCGATGCTGGTGTTCCTCCTTATTTAAGAGGTCCTTATGCAAGTATGTATACTAGCAGACCATGGACGATAAGACAATATGCGGGTTTTAGTACAGCTGAAAAATCGAACGAATTTTACAAAAAAAACCTTGCTGCAGGGCAAAAAGGCTTGTCAGTTGCCTTCGATTTAGCAACCCATAGAGGCTACGATTCCGATCATCCTCGTGTAACTGGCGATGTAGGTATGGCTGGTGTTGCCATTGATACTGTGGAGGATATGAAAATCCTTTTCAATGAAATTCCACTCGATAAAATGAGTGTATCTATGACTATGAACGGAGCTGTTATTCCTATCATGGCTTTTTTCATAGTTGCTGCTCAAGAACAAGGGGTTAATAAAGAGCTACTCTCCGGAACCATACAAAACGACATCCTAAAAGAGTTTATGGTGCGTAACACGTACATATATCCTCCCAAACTATCAATGAGAATTATTGGCGATATTTTCGAGTACACCTCTAAACATATGCCCAAATTTAACTCCATTAGTATATCTGGTTATCATATGCACGAAGCGGGTGCACCTGCAGATTTAGAATTAGCCTACACCCTATCTGATGGCTTAGAATATATAAAAACAGGAATAAAAGCAGGTTTAAAAATAGATGATTTTGCGCCTCGCCTCTCCTTTTTCTGGGGTATAGGCATGAATTTTTTTATAGAAATAGCTAAACTTAGAGCTGGCAGAGTACTTTGGGCTAAAATTGTAAAAGAATTTGATCCTCAAAAAACAAAATCAATGGCACTAAGAACACATTGCCAAACCAGTGGATGGAGTTTAACTGAGCAAGACCCATTTAATAATGTTACTCGTACATGCATTGAAGCATTAGCCGCTACATTTGGAGGAACACAATCGTTACATACTAATGCACTAGATGAAGCAATTGCATTACCCACCGATTTTTCTGCAAAAATAGCTAGAGACACACAAAAATATTTACAAAACGAAACGGGTATTACAAAAGCAATAGACCCTTGGGCAGGCTCACATTATGTAGAAACCTTAACCAATGAGCTTATTGAAAAAGCTTGGAAACATATTGAAGAAGTTGAAGAACTAGGTGGTATGGCAAGTGCTATTGAACAAGGCATACCTAAAATGCGTATTGAAGAAGCCGCTGCTAAAAAACAAGCTCAAATTGAAAGCGGAAAAACTACTATTGTTGGTGTAAATAAGTTTAAAACAAAGGATGATAAAGAAATGAACATCCTTCAGATTGACAATAATGCAGTACGTGAAAGTCAATTAAATAGATTAGCAGAAGTTAAAAATACTCGTAATCAACAAAAAGTAGATTTGGCACTTAATGCCATTGAAAATGCAGCCAAAAACGAAACAGAAAACTTACTTACGCTTGCGGTTTCTGCAGCAAAAGAAAGAGCAACCTTAGGCGAAATTAGCTTAGCGCTTGAAAACGCTTTTGGCAGACATAAAGGATCTAACAACCTAATTACAGGTGTATATTCTAAAGAACGAATGAACGATAAAGACTTTACAAACGTTAGAGCACTATCAGATAAATTTGAAACGCAAGAAGGCCGAAGACCTCGGATTTTAGTAGCTAAAATGGGGCAAGACGGACACGATAGAGGTGCTAAAATAATTGCAACCTCATTTGCCGACATGGGCTTTGATGTAGATATTGGACCGTTATTTCAAACCCCAGCCGAAGTAGCGAAGCAAGCTACTGAAAACGATGTACATATTGTTGGTGTTTCTTCTTTAGCTGGCGGACATAAAACACTTATACCCGAAATGGTAAACGAACTAAATAAAATAGGCCATAAAGCAATTATAGTTGCAGGTGGAGTTATCCCGTCTCAAGACTATGACGATTTAAAAAACAGTGGTGCTGATTTTATTTTCGGCCCAGGTACGGTTATTACAAAGGCTGCTGAGGAGATATTACTAAGAATGTTATTGGATTAATAAATCCTAAAACCCTCGACCTTCAGTAATTTCAACTAGAATTGGATTTAGTATTAGCACTAAGTCAAATCTTAAAACCTGTCCTTCAAAAATAACTAGGTTAGTTTCAAAGCAAAACATTAGAGAGAATAATTAGCTCTGAACTTGTTTTAGAGATCCGTAATCCGAACTTATGATTTGAGAGAAATAACCTAATTATTATTGTAAGACTTGATCTTTTGGTTCGTTTTGCATTAAGGCAAAAGAACATAGAACACTATTGCAAGAAGATTAAATAATAATCCTTTGTAATAAAAACAAAACTTGACCTTTTGTTTTTATTACATCAAGACAAAAGATAATAGTTTAAACAAAAAAAAATCATTCCTCAAAAATTAATTTAATAAAACGAAATGTAAACAGCATTGTTTAAATTCGTATTTCAATACTACCAACAATGACTACAACAATCCTAAAAGAAACCGCCTTATATCAAAAGCATGTAAATCTAGGAGCTAAAATAGTACCGTTCGCTGGCTATAAAATGCCATTACAATATACAGGGCTTACAGAAGAACATAATGCTGTAAGAAATCACGTTGGTTTATTCGATGTTTCCCACATGGGTGAGTTTATTCTAAAAGGAGAAAAAGCGCTAGATTTAGTACAAAAAGTAACCTCAAACGATGCATCAAAACTAACAGATGGTAAAGTTCAATACTCTTGCTTAACAAATGAGGAAGGTGGTATTATAGACGACTTACTGGTATATAGAATTACCGAAACAACCTATATGTTAGTAGTAAATGCCTCTAACATCCAAAAAGATTGGGATTGGATTAAAAGTCAAAATAGCTTTAATGTTGAAATGAATAATATATCAGACCGCACAACATTACTAGCACTTCAAGGACCAAAAGCTGCTGAAGTACTTGAAAAAATCACAGATATTGATGTTCAAAATATGCCTTACTACACTTTTATTAAAGGAGAAGTTGCAGGCTATAAAAACATATTAGTCTCAACAACAGGTTATACTGGTTCGGGAGGATTTGAAATATATTTCGATAACGAATTCGCTAATACAATTTGGGACAAACTTTTAGAAGTAGGAAAAGAGCATAACATCACCCCGGCAGGTCTAGCTGCAAGAGATACCTTAAGATTGGAAATGGGCTTTTGCTTATACGGAAACGATATAAATGACTTAACATCTCCGCTTGAAGCCGGTTTAGGCTGGATAACAAAACTTGCAAAGCCTAATTTTGTAGCAAAAAGTATTTTAGAAAAACAAAAAGCAGAAGGTGTTAAACGCAAACTAGTTGCGTTTGAAACTGTAGAAAGAGGTATTCCGAGAAAAGACTACGAAATTTGCGATGAAGAAGGAAACAATATCGGTTTTGTAACTTCCGGCACTATGTCTCCATCCTTAAATAAAGGAATAGGATTAGGCTATGTAAAAAAAGAATTCTCAAAATCAGAAACAGATATTTTCATTAAAATCAGAAACAAAAACATCAGATCTAAAGTTGTTAAACTTCCTTTTTATAAAGCATAATATAGTATGATAAAAAAACTCTCAATTGCTATTCCTATTATTTTAGCAGTATGCATCCTCACACACTCATACGTATATGCTTGGGGATTTTTTGCACACAGAAAAATTAATCATTTAGCTGTCTACACAATACCATCGCCATTAATAGGTTTCTATAAAAAGCATATCGGTTTTGTAACAGAGCATGCCACAGATCCTGACAAGAGAAGAGGCGTTTTGGTAGATGAAGCCCCAAAACACTATTTAGATTACGATCATTTCGACAAAACTAAGTCGAGAGGAGTAGTTCCAAAATACTGGAAAGATGCAGTAGAAAAATATACTGAAGACACATTAATGGCTTATGGTATACTACCATGGAATTTAGAATGGACATACAACAAATTAGTACAGGCATTTAAATACAAAAATGTAGATCGAATACTAAAATATTCTTCTGATATTGGGCATTACATAGGCGATGCATCAGTACCACTACACACTACCGAAAACTATAATGGAGGAATGACAAACCAAAGAGGAATCCATGGTTTTTGGGAAAGTCGCTTGCCTGAATTACACTCCGATGAATACGACTTTTTCACAGGAAAAGCTAAATATGTCGATGAAAAGCTAGATTACTTTTGGGAACTCGTTTATACAAGCCATAGTTATGTAGATAGCGTTCTTTTAATAGAGAAAAGACTAACTAAAACATTTCCTTCTGATCAAAAATATTCATTTGACACCCGTGGGAAACAAAATATGAGAGTCTACTCCAAAGAATTTTCTAAAGCATATCACGATGCTCTAGATGGTATGGTAGAAGACAGAATGCGTTTAGCCATAATATCAGTTGGCAGTATTTGGTATTCAGCCTGGGTTGATGCAGGTAAACCAGATATGAATACTATTTTGGATAAAGAATTAAGCGAAGAGTATAAACTAGAAATAGAAGCCTTCGAAAAAAAATATCAGCAATCTGATAAAATTTTAGGCCGAGAGCATGATCATTAAACAAGTAATCACATATTGCATTGCTTTGGGGGTTTTGGTAAGCTGTAATAAGCATCGAGAATACGAAAATCAAATTATAAAATCTCGAATTAACAAACACCAATACTTTTTAGATCCTACTCAATCCCCTCTAAGTCAAGAATTATTTTCTGAATTTAAAGGATTAAAATACTTTGATATAGATCCAAACCTGAGAATCGAAGCTGAATTTAAACCATTACCCTTTCCTAAAAAAACAACATTAATAAATAGCGAAAAGCAAGGTGAAGACTATTTTTATATAGGAAAAGTGAAATTTAAGTACAACAACCAATCGCACGAACTATTGGCATACGTACAAAACGAAACAGATGAAACCCTTTTTATACCATTTACAGATAACACAACCGGAAAAACTACTTACTATACCGGTAGGTATATTAATGTAGAAAGAACAAAAAACAATAATCTAATCATCGATTTTAATCTAGCATACAGTCCTTATTGCGCATATAACAGTGAATACGTTTGCGCCATACCACCAAACGAAAACGCGCTCAATTTTAATGTGAACGCAGGTGAAAAACTACTTACAAGTAAATAAAATATGCAGTATACAGTAATATTGGTATTAATTATTGTATTAACAAGCTGTGTAAGTAAAACGAAGAAAGCCGTTTTAAACGAGGAAGTAGTTACTACGATACAACAAGATACTACCAAACAAATAGAACCAATTGCAATCATAGACACAACAGAACTTGAGCATCAAATGCTTCAAGCCGGTTTGGTGAATATTCAACAAATAGACTCAACAATTCTAACAGATATTCGCTACTCACAAACCAATAATTTTTTAAAAAAAGACATCTACGGTCAGTATAATAAAGCATATGCTTTACCATTTGTAGCACAAAAATTAAAACAAGCACAAGAACAAATAAAAACAGTTAACCCCAATTATAGCCTCATTATATTTGATGCAGCCCGACCAAAGTCTGCACAACAAAAAATGTGGAATATACTTGACATGCCAATCGCACAAAAACAAAAATACGTCTCCAACCCGCAAAAAGGCTCATTACACAACTTTGGAGCAGCTATAGATTTAAGTATATATAACGATAGCACACAATCATTATTAGACATGGGAACACCCTATGATTTTTTTGGTAAAAAAGCATACCCTAAATACGAAACACAACAACTGCAAGCAGGTGAATTAACACAACTGCAGGTTAATAACCGCCTATTATTAAGAAAAACAATGGCTCAAGTTGGCTTAAAACACATTAATACCGAATGGTGGCATTTTAACGCCTGTACCCGAAAACAAGCTTGGGAAAATTACAAAATCATAGAGTAACAAAAATGTATTAATTGCATTACCTTTGCACACAAGAAAAGCAATATGATAGAAGAATTTTTAGCACCCTACCCTCCATACATGCAGGCACTTATGGCAACAACATTCACTTGGTTGCTTACCGCTGCAGGCGCTTCTTTGGTGTTTTTCTTTAAAACAATGAGACGTAGCGTTTTAGATGGGGCACTAGGTTTTACAGGTGGAGTTATGATAGCAGCAAGTTACTGGTCATTACTCGCTCCTGCAATAGAAATGACAGAAAACAAAGGTGGTATAGCATGGCTTCCGGCAGCAATTGGCTTTGTCTCAGGTGCACTTTTCCTATTCGCGCTCGATAAAATAATGCCGCACTTACACATAAACTTTAAAACCGACCAAAGTGAAGGCATAAAAACGAATTGGCACAAAACCACCCTACTTGTTCTTGCAATAACAATGCACAATATACCCGAAGGCTTGGCTGTTGGCGTATTGTTTGGAGCGGCCGCACTAGGTATTGATGGGGCAAATATAGGAGCGGCCATAGCACTAGCAATAGGTATAGGAATACAAAATTTCCCAGAAGGTTTAGCCGTTTCCATGCCTTTGAGAAGACAAGGTGTTAGTCGTTTTAAAAGTTTCTGGTACGGACAACTTTCAGCAATAGTTGAGCCCGTTGCAGGTGTGTTGGGTGCAGTTGCGGTAATGCAATTTGAACCTATTTTACCTTATGCCCTATCCTTTGCAGCAGGCGCTATGATTTACGTAGTTATCGAAGAAGTAGTACCCGAAACACAACAAGATAAATATACTGATGTAGCAACCATTGGCTTCATAATTGGCTTCACCGTCATGATGATTCTCGATGTAGCCTTGGGTTAACATTTTCAGAAGCGTAAACCTGCTATCCGTTTCTAGTTTTTTCGTTTAAAGTACATTTTTAATTCTATTTTAAATGGCTTCTAAGGTCGCCTTAAAAACAGGTTAAAACCAAACTTTACACTTCAAAAAGCTAACCACTACTATCAGGGCTAAAACATTTTTATAGAGAAATAAAAAGCATTTACTATCAAATAATCAAAACAAAAACTCCTTTAATTACACATTAACTAATAATATAAAGTACTAAAGAGTTTTTAATATGTAATTTCGCATTTCAATTATAAAAAGTAAGCTCTATGAAACGTATTAATCAGTACAAAAAATTATTTAACGTTGAGCAAGAAATAGAGTTAGCCCAATTAAAAAAAACATACCGAAACTTAGTTAAAGAGTGGCACCCCGATAAATTTCCAGAAGGAGATGAAAAAGCTGCTGAAGCAGAAGAAATGAGTCGCCAAATTATTGATGGATATCACTTTTTAATAAGCATTGCACCAGAAACAAAAGAAAAGAATCTAGACGAATACATAGAAACAACCACTAAGTTTGGTATACAAGATTATCACCACAAAGGCTTATTGTTAGAAATAACATTTACCGATGGAGCTATTTATGAATACTTTGGAGTAACAAAAACAATTTTTCAAAAACTAATTAACTCAGATAAGCAAGTAAGATTTGCAAAAAGACATATTTATAATTCTTATATCTATCGCAAGTCAAAAAAAGCAACAGAAGAATAAAATAAAAACCCATTTTTATTTAAAACTTTATTTAGGTTTTAAGCAATGGTAATTAGCAGTACTTATACTGAATTAAATCATAGCAAAGCTTAACATAAAATGCGATATTTTATACACTTAAGCTTTGACGGAACAAATTACAGGGGTTGGCAACGCCAAAAAAATAGTACAAGTACCGTTCAAGAAACCATTGAGAATACCCTATCAAAGCTTTTCAAGAAAAAAATAAGCGTATATGGTTGTGGCAGAACCGATGCCGGTGTACACGCCAGCCAATATGTAATTCAAACTTATACTAAAGAAGCCCCACTATTTGATCTAAAATTCAGGTTAAACAAAAACTTACCTAACGATATATCTATTATTGATGTTATTCAGGTAAATGAAAACCAGCATTGCCGATATGATGTAGTTGAGCGCACTTATGACTACTTTCTGCACTGGAACAAAAACGCCTTACTCAACCGCTATAGTTCATTTTATGAGGGAATTAACCTTGATTTTGAACTCATGAAAAAAGCAGCAGAACTCATTCTAAAAACAAAAGACTTCAAAGCACTTTGTAAGCAACCAAATTCATACAACAATACGCATTGTACAATTACAAACTGCGAAATATTTGTTAATGAAAAACAAGGCAGATTACGGTTTAGTATAACTGGCAGTAGGTTTCTTAGAGGGATGGTAAGAATATGCATATTCTTCATATTAAGAGTAGGTAGCGGTAAAATGACTCTTGAAGAATTTATTAAAGTATTAAATCAAGAACTAAATTTTAAAGAAAAACAACCAGCACGTGCAAATGGTTTGTTTTTAAGTAAAATCGAGTATCCTTTTCTAGAGTTGAACAACTCACAGAATATAGTTAACACGTTTAGCATTGGTTTAAAGTATTAATATCATGAACCAAAAATGTATTTTAAACTTTAAAAGCGACTTAAATAAAGTCTTTATTACACAAAAATTAAACAACCCTTTTTGCTCTGTAGTACCTGAAATTGCAAAAATTGCTGCGACAGAGTTTCAAGAAAACATTCTTGTAAACATCAAAAAAAGTGAATACGATTTTAGTATTAAAAAAGGAAAAATGTTTGGGGTATTGGTTGTCTTAAATAAAGATAATAAACTCAATTATTTAGGTGCCGTTTCAGGCAACGTTCCTCTAAAAAACACCCATTTCACATTCGTACCATCCATATTTAATGATTCAATAGACGATTTTTTTATTAATAAAGGAATGAGCGAGCTAACAGAGATAAGTAATCGTATTAATGAACCTAATACATTACCAAAAATAAACGAACTAAAAGAAATCCGAAAGCAAAAATCAATTGCGCTTCAAAATAAATTATTTGAAAACTATATCTTCTTAAACAAGGGTGGAAAAAGTAAAAATGCGTTACAAATTTTTGAAAAACATGCTCAAAAATATCCTCCATCAGCAGCAGGAGAATGTGCTGCACCAAAACTGCTTCAATATGCATTTAAAAATAAATTAAAACCAATAGCCATAGCAGAGTTCTGGTGGGGTAATCCTCCAAAAAACAAAGAAAGAAACCACAAAGAATTCTATCCTGCATGCAAAAATAAATGCCAACCAATATTAGAATATATGCTAAATAATAATGATTTGTTCAGTAATTCCACAAGGCGCTCATAAACACTCATAATTAGCAGAGTGCAGTCTGTTTTCATAAAAAAAATTACATTTGGCTACCATGAGTAATCAATCAGAAGAAAGCATCCCCACAGAAAAAAAATCTGCAGGTCAATCCCTAAAAGACTTCTTTTATGAATTTCTAACCATAAAAGACGGTGTAGATGTGTATGGAACCATAAAAAACATCAAAACAGATATAGAATTTAAAGGCTACAGCGTTTGGATTTTAGTATGTTCTATATTCATAGCCTCAATAGGCCTTAACACCAACTCTACAGCAGTAGTGATTGGAGCCATGCTTATTTCTCCATTAATGGGTCCAATACTAGGCATCGGATTGTCTGTTGGGATAAACGATTTTCAAGTGCTTGTAAAATCGCTTAAAAACTTTGCCGTGATGGTAGTTGTAAGTTTACTTAGTTCTACTCTGTACTTTCTAATTTTTCCTTCATTTGGTATTCAATCAGAAATACTTGCACGAACACAGCCTACAAGTTTAGATGTGTTAATTGCAATATTCGGTGGTACAGCAGGTATTATTGCAGCATCTCGAAAAGAAAAAAGTAATGCTATACCTGGTGTAGCAATTGCTACGGCACTAATGCCACCATTGTGCACAGCCGGGTTTGGACTGGCTGAAGGAAACTTTCAGTTTTTCTTTGGAGCAATGTACTTGTTTTTGTTGAACTCAATTTTCATATGCCTTTCCACCTATTTATTTATCAAATACTTCAAATTCCCTTTAAAAGAGTTTGTTGACCCCAAAAGAGAGCGTAGAGTTAAAAGCTGGATTTTTATTTTTGTTTTGCTAGTTATTATTCCGAGCGGAATACTGTTTGTAGGCGTACTTAGAGAGTCATACTTCAAAAATAAAGCAGAGCTGTTTTTGTCAGAAAACATGAGAATGGAAGGTTCAGTACTAATTAAGCATGAACTTAATTACTCCGATACACTATCTACAATTAATCTTTACTTAATGGGAGATGGAATTGACAATAAAATAAAAGAAAATTTGAACATGAGCTTAGCCAAATATGGTCTAAACAACTCATTTTGGGTTAAGAAAACCGCACTGGTTTTTCATGAAAGTAGAGATAACTCTAAAGAATTATTGGGTAAAATAAGTAATCTCGAAAGCAAATTTTTTCAAAATAGTTATGAGCGTAACATTGAACTTTTAAAAGAAAAAAACCAAATAATTGAGAAATTCCAAAAAGAGGCACTCCTAAAAAAAGAAGATGAAATTCCTTATGCGCAAGTAATAGACGAGATTAAAATAAATTACCCCAAAATTGGTAATGTGTCAATGTCTAATATGATTACTAAAAACGACTCAGGATTGTTAGACACCACTTTTACTGTGTTAGTTAACAAAAAATTTAAGTCAACCGAAACACTTCAGCAATGGCTGAATGTAAGACTTAACAAAAAGAAAGTTTTGGTTGTCAGGTTAAATTAAAACTTGCTAGTAAAGAACTGCCTTTTGCAACATATAAAATACGTATTCGAGTTTTGTTTTCAGATCGTGTGTATCAATTTTCATAGTAATTATATTTAAGAAAATCCGAGAGGTTTAAAAACCTCTCGGGAAATTTCATTTTTAATTATTTGAGCAATTTATCATCCAAGTAACCCCGTACTCGTCAGAGCATCTACCATAGTATTCACCCCATGAACTTTTTTGCATTGGAGAGTGAATCTTACCTTTTGAACTTAACTTATCAAAAACTTTATCCGCCTCAGACTTATCATTTACGTTAACTGACATGCTAACAGTAGTACCGTTGGTCACTGGCGTATCAGGCGCAGCATCATAACCCATTAAATTAAATGAATTACTTTTTAACTCTGCGTGCTGCAGTTTATCTCTATAGTGTTCGGGTACATCAATGTCTTTATTAGCATAAGTTTCTCTATTAACAATTTTTCCACCAAAAACATCTTGGTAAAAGTTAAGTGCCTGCTGACAATTTCCATCAAATGTGATATAAGGTTGAATTTTCATAATATTAGTTTAAGTTGTTATACAGCTCTAATTCCTAACTAAAGAGCCGAGTAATTAAATTTATTGTCTAAGTAACCAATACTATGCCGTCTAGCTCAAAAACAGATCTTTCTAATTATCAAATAGTTAATAAAAACATCAGCTAAAAAGTGTGTAAAACAGTCTACAATTAGAGAAAATAAACCACAAAAAAACCCGCTATTAATCATAGCGGGCTAAGCCTATAAGCCGGATTCTGTCTAGTTTTGTCATTTATCTAATGCAATCTACCCTCCCTAGCAAACCTAAGTTATCGCAGCGAGCAACTGCTAACTAGGGTATATTTGATCTTGCAACCCATAAGGTTTACCTCCATACCAAATTACTTTAATACGTTGTGAGCTCTTACCTCACATTTTCACCCTTACCATGCTTAAACATGGCGGTTTATTTTCTGTGGCACTTTCTGTCAAAAACAAATCTCTTCATCTCTCCCCTCACTATCTATGAGGTATGGCGCTCTATGTTGTCCGGACTTTCCTCTCCAATAATTGGAGCGACAAAACAGCTTTTACAAAGATATGTAAAATAACAAATCAAACAGATTATTATTGAAGTTGGGCGAGCCCTAAAATGGGCCAGGCTATACGTTACAAGTCCTCACGCGCAGGCTTGTTCCGGGCTTTTCACTACTATCCTTCTCGCAAAAAATTACTATTAATGTAAAGCCCTGTTATTAAATAAGGCATATCCAAAATGAAAGAAGAACGTTACAGGTGTTCTACTCTCATCTGAAACCTCAGGTAAATTATGATAATAATTTCCTCCAATACCAATAGGACCGATTGGCGTTCTAATAACTACATTAGCACTACCAACAATAAATCGCTTTTCCCAAGCCTTACCATAAGCAGCAGTGTTATCTTCTTGTCTAAGAATTTGCCTATAAGGTTGAAATACATACCCTTCCAACCTTAACTCTAAATTTTTAGTCATGTTAATTAAAACTTGCTGACCTGCAGATAAAAATTGATTAGCTCTAAACGATTCTAAAAACAAATAGTTACTCTCTGTAGTTGGCTTAAAAGATCTCGCACGAGCAATACTAGCAAAGTAATTATTATATAGTGGCTGAGTAGAGTAATAAGCCTCTCCAACAAAACCTAACCTTAGCATTCCTTTACGTTTATAATAATTTAAATAAGAGAAATGCAATTGCAACCAATCATGCTGAGCACTAAAATAAGTATCTGTTAAAGAAGTAGAGCCTGGTAAATGTCTTTCTTCAGCACTAACAGCTGAGGCCTCTAACAAAGTATAGGTACCTGAATTAGGGTACATTTTATCAACCAAAGTACTACGCTCATACTTGATATACGGAGAATTAAAATAAATTTTGGTTAAATCAGAGGTATCCCCCTTTGAAAAAAAACGGTTTTGATAGTACTCATCTTCCAATTTACCATATGTCCAACCAAGTTTTATTTTTCCCTTATTAGAAATTGGTATACCAAAACTTAACCTACCAAATACTTCACTACTAACAAAATAAGATGGGCGATCTTCGGTAAAAAAAGTATTTTGAGACCTAAAATAATCATACTTATTATTAGTAAACTCAGGCTCAACAAAAAATGGCACAACCGAAGGAATGTCAAAGCGTCCCTTAAGAGTTAACGAATTATAAAACCGTCCAAAATAATATTTTGCAGCAATACTTGAAGAGAAAAAACTCAAAAAATTATATTTTGCAGTAATCAAACCCGTTGTCACAGGCTTACTTGCAAACACCCCCCCAATACCAATTTTTAAATCCTCTTCACGTCTTATATCAAGCAATACATCAAAAGCTCCAGTGGTATCATCATATCTAGTTTTAGGATAAATAGATTTTATTTTATCATCCGAAAAAACCTTAAAATACCTGTCCTTCATCACGTCAAACGTAACTATCTTTTTTCTTGGTATTAATGAACGTTCTACATATTTTTTTTGCTGTTTCTTTAACCCTGTAATTTCAATATCATCAAAAATGAGGGGTTTAAATTTGGCTTGAAAAGCTTTTCTTTTAGTTGCAATCTCTTCATCCGTAACTCGCCTTTCAA
The DNA here is from genome assembly GCA_020628935.1 of Flavobacteriales bacterium. Lineage (GTDB taxonomy): Bacteria > Bacteroidota > Bacteroidia > Flavobacteriales_G > JALEGO01 > JAHDEG01. The sequence continues at coordinate 41,599 of JAHDEG010000013.1, read as the reverse complement.
TCAACTGTAAAATAGTAGCAATAGTATCTTTAGTAGCATTATAACCTCTTTCATAAGACTCTTTAACTTTTGTAAAACCAAAAGTACCAATATCGCTCATGTCAGGGCTTACAACTACTCCGTTTTCACAAATTGCTGTATACTCGGTTGGTATAACAACCATTGCTTGTAACTGAGATATTAAATCGTTGTCCTCTGGTGGCGAAGCCACAAAGCCAACATTATTACCTATTATTATATCAGGAAAAAAATCCTCATACATAATATCAGAAGGAAAGTTATTGTAAATCCCTCCATCAAAAAGTAAATTACCATCAACCTTAATAGGTGTTATATAAAATGGATATGTAGCAGATGCCCGAGTAGCTTCCGTTAAATTCCCTTTTCTAAAAAGAACCGATTTTTTATTATATACATCAGACGCTACACATCTAAAGGGAATCATCAAACTGTCAAAATCGTAATTTGCAGCTGCTTCAGCCTGACTAAAAAAACTGAGCATAAAATAGTCCAATGCAACTGGTGAAACAAAGTTTGTAGGTATTAAGCCATTTACCTCCCCTTTAACCGACATGTCAAAATTAAAGAAAGAAGCATCAGGGTCATCCTGCTTAAAATAAAATGAATTTTTATCCTGATAAAAACCTGTAGCTATTTGTTGAAAACGATCAGATGTTAATATCTCATGCATTTGATCTGGTGTATAGCCAGAAGCATACATTGCAGCTACCACTGAGCCCATTGAGGTCCCTGTAATATAATCTATCGGAATATTATTTTCCTCTAATACCTTTAAAAATCCAACATGTGAAACACCAGCTGCACCTCCCCCACTTAATACAACCCCTACTTTTTGAGGCAATGCATTTTCTCCCAAAAAGCAAATTGCAATTATTATATAAACACGTAAAAAGCTGTAGTTAAATTTCACCTTTATCTATCAATAATTTTAATTTTAAAATACCTGCAACACTTAAACTATCAGTTATTTCTTCGTTCATAACCATTTCAAATACTTTACTAAAAGTTATTTTTTTAACAACTAAATCTTCCGATTCTTCAGGTGTTGCTATACCTTGTTGCAAATCTCTAGCTAAGTAAACAATTCCGTATTCATCAGAAACAGAATTACTTAAATGCATAGTTAATATTTTTTTATAACGTTTAGCAATTAAACCTACTTCTTCTTTTAACTCACGCTCTGCTGAAACTTGGGGTTCAGTGCCCAACGAGCCCCCACCCTCAGGAATTTCCCAACTATAACGATTTAACGGAAACCTATATTGCCCTACAATCCATGTATTCATATTTTCATCTAAAGGAATAATTCCAATAGCTAAATTTTTGAAATGTACTTTACCATATATACCTTTACCCCCTGATGGATTTAATACATTATGATGCAAAAGTTCTATCCATTCATTTTCATAAACTGATTCTTGATCAATTATGGTCCAAGGATTTTTAGTCAAAAAAAATAATTTTAAAGAAATGATTAAGCCAGGTACTAAAGTTAGCATTTTGGATGAAAATGCACAAGGTGTTGTTCTTAAAGTTAATTCAGATAATATAACTGTAGAAATTGATGGTTTTGAATACGACTACCCACATGAAAAAATCGTGTTTTCTGAAGACATTAATCTTACCGGAGATACACTAATAAAAGATTACAAAAAAGAAACTAATCACACCTCTAATCACGAAAAAAAAGAGGTTAGTTATGATAAAAAAATGAAAGGGCAAGTTATGAGACTTGATTTACACTTCCATGAGATTCACGCAACTGATGGCTATAATAATTTTGACAAAATGAACATTCAATTAGATTATTTCAAAAAGCAGTTTGAAATAGCCATTGAAAAACGATTTAAAAAAGTAACTGCTATTCACGGTAAAGGAGAAGGTATTCTTAAAAAAGAGGTTAGAAATATTTTACAGGAATACGATAAAATAATATTTCATGATGCTCCTTACTCCCAAGGTGGGGCTACAGAAATCATTTTACTTTAATTATAAGTATGAGACATTTTCTTTAAATTTGATTAAATCCTTTAATGAAAAAATAATGGCTGTTAAACAAGTATCAAAAAAAACTCAAGAAACCTCTTTTTTATTACTGTCAGCTAATGAAAATGAAATTTTAAAAGGATTAAAACAAGCTAAAGAACATGGTTCGGCTGATATGATTCCTGTAATAGTAAAATTAGCTCAATTTGAGGGAAATGATTCAATTACAAAGAGTAGTTATGAAATCCTTTATAACCTAAAAGACGAAAAAAGCATCCCGTTTTTACTCGAAGAAATTAAGAAAATAAAAGACGATAGTTACAAAGCAGCTATTACTGCTTCGTTATGGGAAAGCGGATTAAATACTAACAATTATATTGAAGAGATTACAGAACTTGCCATAAACTCTGAATACTTAACCTGTTTAGAATGCCTAACAATCATTGAAAACATTAAAGGAGATATTGATTCCGAAAAAGTTGAAAACTCTATTAAAAGTATTGGAGATCATTTAATACATGCTAAAAAAGAAGATACTGTTCTTTTAGTAGAGCTTAAAAAAGTTTTAGAGACTTTACTTATAGGCTAACATTTCACATGAAAAAAATACTTGAATGTGTACCAAATATTAGTGAAGGCAAAAACCAAACTATTATTAATTCAATTGCAAATCAAGTAAAAAATACACAAGGAGTAAAACTACTCCATATCGACTCAGGCCTAGATACCAACAGAACGGTTATAACTTTTGCCGGTGAGCCAAATCAGGTAGTTGAAGCTGCTTTTTTGATTATAAAAAAAGCAGCAGAACTTATAGATATGAGTAAACAAAAAGGCAAGCACCCGCGCTTTGGTGCTACCGATGTTTGTCCCCTTGTCCCCATATCTGGCATTAGCATGGAAGAAGTTAAGGCATTGGCCCATAACCTTTCGATGCGAGTTGCTAATGGACTAAACATTCCTGTATATGCTTATGAACAATCAGCCAAAACATCAAACAGACAAAGTTTAGCAAATTGCAGAAAAGGAGAGTATGAAGGATTAAAAGAAAAGCTTTTAGATCCAGAATGGAAACCAGATTATGGTCCTACAGATTTTAATGTAGCCAAAAAAACGGGAGCAGTTGCAATTGGAGCAAGAAATTTACTTGTTGCCTACAATATAAACCTAAATACAACTTCAGCTGAAATTGCAAACAAAATTTCGGCAGAAGTAAGAGAGTCCGGAAAAATTCAAAAAATCAACAATAAAACTGTAAGAATCCCTGGAAGCCTAAAATATGTAAAAGCAATAGGATGGTACATAAAAGAATTTGGATGCGCTCAAGTTTCAATGAACCTCACAAACATTAATGAAACACCAATTTATATTGTATTTGAAGAAATTCGTAAGAAAGCAATTGAAAAAGGAGTTAAAGTTACTGGCTCCGAATTAATAGGTTTAATACCGCTAAAATCTTTAACTCAGGCGGGGAATTACTATCTCCAAAAAAGCAGAAAGAAAAAAACATTTAGTGAAAAAGAAATGATTGACTCTGCAATCAAAGAACTTGGATTAAATGATCTTAAACCTTTTCATCCTGACAAGAGAATAATTGAATATTGTTTAAACCAATGATTTAATCAATTTTTATAACAATAATTTTTTTAAACTAAAAAGCCCCACATTAAAAATGTGAGGCTTTAAAAATAAATTTTAGTATTATTAAACAGCAGCTAAGTAATCAGCAACACCTGTATGAGTAGCATCCATCGCTTTTTCGCCTTTGCTCCAGTTTGCAGGGCAAACTTCACCATTTTTTTCAAAATGTTGTAAAGCATCAATCATTCTTAAAGCTTCATCTACACTTCTCCCTAAAGGAAAATTATTTACAATTTGGTGCTGAACAACGCCTTCCTTATCTATTAAAAACAATCCTCTGTAAGCGATCATTGGGCCTGTAGCAACTAAATGCTCATTCTCATCAATATCATAATCACCAGCTAATACGCCAAAATTTGCACTTATCGTTTTATCTGTATCTGCAACTAAAGGATACTTAACTCCTTTAATTCCACCTTGTTTTTTCTCCATTTGTAACCATCCCCAATGTGACTCTGGAGTATCTGTAGAACAACCAACAACTGCAACTCCTCTTTCTTCAAATTGAGCTAACTTATCTTGAAAAGCATGAAGCTCAGTAGGACAAACAAACGTAAAATCTTTAGGATAAAAGAAGAAAAGCACATGCTTCTTACCCAAATACTGCTCTAATGAAAAATTTTCTTCGATTTCCAAACCATTTACTACAGCTTCTGATGAAAAAATCGGAGCTGTTTTACCAACTAATACTGACATATTCTGAATTTTAATTATTTCTTCTGCAAAAATACTTCATTTTTCGGCAACTACTATACATCTATGTGATTTCTCAGCATTAAATTTTGTTAAAGCATAATCACCAAAAACATCTTTAATTGTAAAACCACATTTAACAAGCATTTGTTTTAAATCTTTATCAGAAAACAGCTCCACACGTTCTCTGAATGTATAAACATCGCCCTTATCAGTTTTATGCCTTATAGTTATATTCTTATGAACCGCATTGCTTTCAATAAATTTGACCGATTCAAAAATGTAGTCATTCTTTTCCTCTGTTTTTCCAATCTTATCAGTATCCGAAAATTGTTCACGAACTTTATTAGCATTCAAAAAATCTAATAAATAAACTCCAGACTTTTTTAAACTAGCGTAAACAGATGTAAGCATTTTTAAATGGTCAGCCTGAGTCTCAAAATAACCAAAACTAGTAAATAAGCTAAACACATAATCAAACTCATCAATACCCTGTGGATCACGCATATCACCTATTTTGAAAGTCAAGTTCTCACTTGAAAATTTTGAAGCAAACTCAATACTATTTGCTGATAAATCTACACCAAGCACTTTTAAATTATATTTTAATAACTCGCGAGAATGGCGGCCTCTGCCACAGGCTAAATCCAATACATTACTTCCTTGCGACACACCTAAGTATTCAATTATATTTTTAATAAATAAGTTCGCTTCAAGCTCGTCTCTATGGTCATAGAGCTCATGATAAAATTCAGTATCAAACCAGGTTTTGTACCACATAATGTATATTAAAGGATAATCTTTGAGTAAATTTAGTTTTAAATTTTATATTTGTTACTAATGGTAAGCTTTAGTAAGCAATGATAGATACTCATTATTTTTATAAAAAGATGTCTAAAGGCAATATTCTCCTTTCATTTAAGGGTAATATTGAACCAAAGCTTTTGTCTTCCATACTTGATATTATGGAAAAAAAGCTAACAAATATTAATGAGCCATCTAAAATTAAAAAGAAAATATATAATGTATTGGTAGAGTGCTTACAGAACTTATATCATCATATTGGTAGTACATCTGTAATTGACGTTAATCAAGAAAAACTTGAAGAAAACGAAAAGTCAGCAATTTTTATGGTCGGAAAAGACGATGATTGCTATAAAATATTTACAGGTAACCAAATACCTACTGATGACGTAGAAGGGCTAAAACTTAAGATAGACAAAGTGAATACACTCAATAAAACCGACCTTAAATCATATTACCAAGATATTTTAAACAACGGTGAAATGTCGTTAAAAGGCGGAGGAGGCTTAGGATTAATTGATATAGCAAGAAAGTCCGGCAATAAACTCAACTATTCTTTTCAAAAACTAGATGATGAAATTAGTTTTTTCACACTTGAAATTAAAATATCATTAAACTAAAAATATAAAAATGGAAACTTTAAGAATTGAAGGTTCTTCAAAAACGCCAGATGTTAATTTTGATCCAGAAAAAGGAGTTGTAGAAATAAAAGGAAGATCTATTCCTGAAAATTCTATAGAATTTTATAAGCCTCTAATAGATTGGTTAAATGAATATTCTGAAAAACCACAAACTAGCACTGAGGTGAATATTCAACTTGAGTATTTTAACACAAGTTCGTCAAAATGCATTTTAGATTTGTTTAAAAAAATGGAACAAATTAATGAAGCAGACAATTCCAATATCAAAATAAACTGGTACTATGAATCTGACGATGAAGACATGCTTGAAGCAGGTGAAGATTATGACGCGATCATAAAAATACCTTTCAAGATGATTGAGTTAGAAGACGAAGATTAATTTAAGCTTTAATGAATAACACTACCAACCAAGTGAAGTCACTTTACACCATAATGTCAGACTTCTATCATTCTGAACTAAACAAACTTCACAAGGGTTCAACTGTACTTTTTTCCAAACATGGAAAATTAAAACAAGTAGAGGTCGATGATTTAGCGTTAGATATGGAGGCTTTGATGAAAAAAGCTGAAGTAAAAAAGAAATACGTTAAAGCATTTTTTAGCATAATTATAGAAGCCCTCCAAAATATAAGAATACACGGAGAAGGTGCTGAAGAAAAAGATCTAAAACCATGTTACTACATTGTAGCCAAAACAGATAATAGCTATTATCTCACAACAGCTAATTTTATAAAAGAACAAGATATTGATAAACTTTCTCAAAAAGTAAATTACGTTAATAACCTTTCTCCTGAAGGATTAAAAGAATACTATTTTAATACCCTTTCTGAAGGCAGCATGTCAGCAAAAGGAGGTGCCGGACTAGGAATTATAACATTAGCAACTAAGTCAAATAAAAAACTAGAATACAGCATTACAGAGCTTGAAAATACTGATTTTTGTGTATTTCGTGTTACAACAACAGTTAATTTAACGGAAGAATGAGAAAACTTATACTTGAAGAAACAAAAAACACGCCTGAAATAATTTTAGATCCTAATAAGGGTTATTTTTCTTTCAAAGGAAAGTCATTTCCTGAAAATTCAAAAAAGTTTTATGAAACTATAATGGAATGGTTTAACCAATTTGAGCCACAAGTTACAGTTAGCTACAAAATCGATTTTGAATTACACTACATCAGCTCAGCATCTATTATTTCAATATTTGAAATACTTAAAAAACTAAGTAAATTGCAAAAAGCTGGTGCAAAAATCAACATCTATTGGATGTACGAATCTGATGATGAAGATATAAGAAAAATAGGAGAAGATTTTACTAAACTTGTTGATATTCCAATAGAACTTAAAGCTGTAGAAGTTCAATAAAAAAATGGATAACCAATTAGCTGCTAAAATAGCAAATGCAGATATTTACCAAGGTGAATACCTTGTTCTAAAAGATGTTAACCTTGATTTAAGAAAAGGCGAACTCGTTTACTTAGTCGGAAAAACAGGCAGCGGGAAAAGTAGCCTACTAAAAACGCTTTATGGGGACATTAAGCCAAACAAAATTGAAGGATATATCGGCACATTTGATTTGGCCAAATTAAAGCAAAACGAAATTCCTTATTTGAGAAGAAGCATAGGAATCGTATTTCAAGACTTTCAATTATTACCGGACAGATCTATCACTGAGAACTTAAAATTTGTTTTAAAAGCTTGTGGATGGAAAGACAAGACTGAAATAGAAACTAGAATTTCTGAAGTTCTTTCTAAAGTAGGTTTAGAACAAAAAGGCTACAAAATGCCCCATCAATTATCTGGTGGAGAACAACAAAGAGCCGGTATCGCTCGAGCATTGCTTAATAATCCTGATCTTATCTTAGCAGATGAGCCTACAGGAAACTTAGACCCATCAACCTCGGAAGAAATAATGAAGCTTCTTTTTGATATTTGTAATAGCGGTAAAAGTGTACTACTAGCAACTCATGATACCAACATCCTGTCAAAATTTACTTCTAGGACTATCGAGTGTACCAACGGAAAATTAATTGAACTGAATTAAATCGTTAATGCTTTCTGTATTAATTCCAATTTACAACTTTAACATAACTGATTTAGTCAAAGAACTTCATAGTCAGTGTAGTTCACATCTAGAGTCTTTTGAAATAATTTGCATTGATGATAACTCTCTACCTCAGTATCAAAAAGTAAACGCACCAATTTTTAAAACGCTAGCCAATACCTCCTACACACAATTAGAAAAAAACATTGGTCGCTCAAAAATCAGAAACGTATTGGCCGAAAAAGCAGCACACAGATTTTTACTGTTTATGGATTGTGATAGTAAAATTTGCAGCTCTGATTATATAAAAAACTATATTGAAGCCCTACAAATGAGTCATTCTGTTATTTATGGTGGCAGGAAATACGATTCAAATCAAAAAGCAGATGAAAACAGTCTTCATTTCAAATTTGGAAAAGAAAGGGAAGAAATTGATGCAATAGGAAGGAAAATCTTACCCTACAGATCGTTCTTATCCAACAATTTTGTTATTAACAAAAATGTATATAATAAAATAAAATCTGATGAAACAATAGCTGGGTATGGGTATGAAGATGCAGCATTTGCTCAAAAATTAAAAGATAATAAAATTCATATTTCACATATTGAAAATCCTCTAATCCACTTAGGGCTAGAAACAAATGCAGTCTTTCTCCAAAAGACAGCTAACGCAATAAACAACTTATCTTTACTTGTTATCAACAAAAAAATAACACGAAAACAAATTAAAGTTTACAATTATTATAGCTTTTTAAGAATAATATTTTTTGAAAAAGTATTTACATACATTATTAAACACTTAGAACACACTATTAAAAAAAATCTCCTGTCAAATAAACCAAGTTTATTTTATTTTGACATCTACAAATTGTATCTACTAAGTTTGCAGCTTAACAATAAAAAAATATCTTTACCCTAAGTGTACAACTTCCTCAAAAAAACAGCATTTTTCTTCCTACCAAAAAAATGGATAAATAATCAAGAAGAAACGTTAAGGAAAATCACCTACAAATTGGCCTATAAAGGAGATAAGTACCAGTGTAATTTATGTGACTCAAGACTAAGTAAATTTGTCGTACATCCTATTCATCCATTAGACTTAATTTGCCCTAATTGCGGAAGTTTACCCAGAACAAGAGCATTATGGAATTATCTTAGTTCTAAAATTATAAATCCAAAAAGTAAATACAGAATACTTCATTTCTCTCCTCCCAAACAATTATTGAAAAAACTAAAAAATTTACAAAACACAATTGTAATTGATACAGACTACGAGTCAAATAATTGCCTAAAAAACTACGACATAACAAATATTGAAGAAAAAGAATCGAGTTTTGATCTAATTATTTGCTATCACATTTTAGAACATATACCTAATGATGCAAAAGCAATAAAAGAATTAAAAAGAATTTTAAAACCAACCGGTAAGCTGTTTATTCAAGTTCCTTATTCTCAAAACGAAACTATTGAAGAAACAGAGCCTACATCACCAGAAAACAGACTAAAGTTATATGGCCAAAATGATCATGTAAGACTTTATGGCTATAACAATTTAATTAACAGGCTTGAAAAAGGCGGCTTTAAAGTAAATCCTCTGTTATCGAAATCTTTTTCTGACAAACCAGACTTTTATGGGTTTAATCCCAATGATATCATATTTGAATGCACCAAATAAATTATTTTTATGTCTAAAAATCAATATGAGTTAATTTTAAATAATCAAAAAAACTTTTTCAATTCAGGGGCAACAAAGTCTATCAAATTTAGAATAGAGCAGTTAAAAGCATTAAAAGAAATGCTAATTGAGTACAAATCTAAAATTGAAGCTGCTTTATATGCCGACTTAAAAAAATCAGCGTTTGAAGCTCATGTTACTGAAACAGGCATAATGATTGCTGAGATTGATCATAACCTAAAAAACATAAAAAGCTGGTCAAAAGATACCCCAGTTGATACTCCCTTATTTCTATTTCCGGGTAGCAGTAAAATCAAAAACGAGCCTTACGGCAACACACTCATAATTTCACCCTGGAATTACCCCATTAAAAATCTGTTTGGGCCGGCATTAGGAGCCATTACAGCAGGTAACACGCTCATACTTAAACCCTCTGAAATATCAGAAAACACAACAAAGATTACTGAAGTAATGATTGCTAAGTATTTTTCTCCCGAATACATAACAACAGTTACTGGTGGGCCAGAAGAGACGAGCAAACTCTTAAAACTAAAATTTAATTACATTTTTTTTACAGGATCCCCGTCCATAGGAAAAATAATTTACAAAGCAGCTGCAGAACACTTAACCCCTTGCACGTTAGAGCTTGGAGGAAAAAGTCCAAGTATAGTTCATAAATCTGCAAACCTAGAAATAACAGCCAAGAGATTGGTTTGGGGAAAATTCTTAAATGCCGGACAAACTTGTGTTGCACCAGATTACACATTTGTTGATGAAAGTATAAAATCAGAATTTATTAAACTTTTAAAAAAAGAAATCGACAATTTTTATACTAAAAACCCAGAACAAAGTGATAGTTTCGGAAGGATAATATCGAAAAAGCATTTTGAAAGAGTAAAAAAGCTAATCAGTGGTGATGTTGTACATGGCGGAAATACAAATGAAATTGAAAAATTTATTGAGCCCACAATTATCGATAATGTAACACCAAATCATCCTGTAATGCAAGAGGAGATATTTGGCCCAATCTTACCCATATTATCATTTAAAGAGGTAGATGAAGTAATAAGCTTTGTTAACGATAATGAAAAACCATTAGCACTATATATATTTTCAAAAAACAATACATTCACCAATAAAATAATTAACAATACTAGTTCTGGAGGAGTTTGCGTAAATGAAACAATAATGCACATGGCAACTCCAAACCTTCCTTTTGGAGGAGTTGGCAATAGTGGTTTTGGCTCATATAATGGCTGGTACGGTTACGATACCTTTTCCCACAAAAAACCCGTAATGAAAAGATCATTCTGGTTTGATGTTCCTCAAAAATACCCTCCTTATAATAAAGGTAAATTTGCATTCATAAAATTTGCAATAAAAAAGTTATTGTAATGGCACTCGTAAAATCAATAAAGGATAAAACACCAAAAATTCATAAAACCACTCACATAGCAGAAAATGCGACAATAGTTGGAGATGTAATCATAGAACAGAATTGTAGTATTTGGTATAACGCTGTGTTAAGAGGAGATGTAAACAGCATACATATACATTCAGGTGTAAACATACAAGATGGGGCAATTATACACTGCACTTATCAAAAAACAGACACTATTATTGGTAAAAATACGTCTATAGGTCACAACGCAATCATTCATGGATGCACTATTCACGAAAATGTATTAATTGGCATGGGCGCAATAGTAATGGATAATGCAATCATTGAAAGTAATAGCATAGTAGCTGCAGGAGCCATTGTAACTGAAGGTACAATTGTAAAAAGTGGTGAAATTTTTGCAGGCATACCAGCTAAGAAGATAAAAGATATTGATAAAAATTTAGTCCATAAAAAAAACACAACTACAAGTGAAAAGTATTTAAAATATGCAAAATGGCAATTACCTAATAATTAAGAAAAATTAAGTAACCTATTTAGGATCCCACCGTACAATCCACTCAAAACGCAAAAGAATGAAAAATATTATATCTACTATAGCGACTCTTTTATTCTCAAGTGGAGCGATGATCAATGCTCAATGTTCCGATTTAACTATCAAAAATGGAGCAATTGGTGATTTATCTGGGCAAAGTTTAACAGTAAATGCAACAATAGCACAAGACGCTGCTGCTACCTGTAGTGCGGGTTCATTTAAAATAGGTATCTATTTATCAACAGATGATATATTAGACGATTCTGACAAACTAGTTTACGAGCAAGATGTTTCAAGCGGATTAGCAACAAATGAAGAAAAAAGTATTAACACCACTATTGATTTATCTAATAAAGAAATTCCGGCTGGTAATTACATTGTAATTGCTAAAGCAGATATTGAAGGAACTGTTGAAGAAATAACCGAAACTAATAACAGAATTCTGTTTGGACCCTTTAATTATAATGGCTCTTTAAACGTAGGTATCTTTGAAATAACACGTGAACAAATTAGTGTTAAAGCTTTTCCAAAGCCTGCAACCGATCATATAAACTTACAATTTGAAACCAGCAACAATATGCAAATGATCAATGTTTTGGATATAACTGGTCGTATTTTACAAACCCAAAGAAGAAAACAAAATCAAGAAAGAATTGATTTATCCTCAATTCCCAATGGCCTAGTTTTAATTGAAGTAACTGAAAATTCAAAAACAATTTGGGCAGATAAGTTTGTTAAGCAATAAACTCAAGTTAGGTTTATCTATTTTAAAGTTTAATTTTGTATCCCGTAACGATACAAGATGAATAACTGTAAATATATTTTTGTTACGGGTGGAGTAACCTCTTCTTTAGGGAAGGGAATAGTAGCTGCATCCTTAGCAAAATTACTTCAAGCGAGAGGTTTTAATGTAACCATTCAAAAATTAGATCCATATATCAATATAGATCCAGGAACTTTAAACCCATATGAGCATGGTGAATGCTACGTAACCGATGACGGTGCAGAAACCGACCTTGATTTAGGACATTACGAGCGTTTTCTTGGCACTCCAACCTCACAAGCAAATAATGTTACAACTGGGCGAATATATCAAAACGTAATAAATAAAGAACGTAAAGGCGACTACCTTGGCAAAACAGTACAAGTAGTACCACATATTACCGATGAAATAAAGCGAAACATTCAATTGCTTGGCAAAACTGGTAACTACGATATTGTTATCACAGAAATTGGTGGAACAGTAGGTGACATAGAGTCCCTTCCCTTTATAGAAGCTGTGAGACAACTTAGCTGGGATTTAGGAAACGATTGTATTTCAGTACATTTAACACTAGTTCCCTATTTATCGGCTAGTGGTGAACTTAAAACTAAACCTACTCAACACTCTGTTAAAACATTACTAGAGTACGGTGTACAACCAGATATTCTTGTTTGTAGAACAGAACACACACTACCTAAAGACCTCAAAGAAAAAATAGCAAGATTTTGTAATGTTGATCTAGAAGCAGTTGTAGAAGCCATTGATGCAACTACTATTTACGAAGTACCTATCTTAATGAAATCTGAGTATTTAGATAAAGTAGTACTCAAAAAATTAAATCTTCCTACTAAAAATGAGCCTGACTTAGAAGAATGGAATAAATTTTTATATGGTCTTAAGAATCCTAATAAAAAAGTTAAAATAGGCCTTATAGGTAAGTATGTTGAGCTAAAAGACGCATACAAGTCAATCTCTGAAGCGCTTATACATGCAAGCTCTTCTGTATTAACGGAGGTTGAAGTTGTTTGGATACACTCCGAGCAATTAAATGAAAACAACATTGCCGAACATCTTAAAAATTTAAATGGCGTTATTGTGGCTCCAGGTTTTGGCACCAGGGGTATTGACGGTAAGCTAATAGCAATAAAATATGTAAGAGAAAATAATATACCATTCTTAGGTATTTGTCTTGGTATGCAATGTGCTGTAATAGAGTTTGCAAGAAATGTTTTAAAATGGGAGGATGCCAACTCAATAGAAATGAACGGATCAACAAAACACCCAGTTATTTCTATAATGAAGGATCAAAAAAACATCGAAAACTATGGAGGAACCATGCGTTTAGGTAGTTATCCATGCGAAATTAAAGAAGGTTCACTTGCCCAAAAAATTTATAGCAATACTCAAATTAATGAGAGACACAGACATCGCTATGAGTTAAACAATGATTTCATTGAAAAATTTAATAAGAAAGGATTAGTTAATTCGGGCATGTACGCAAAAGAAAACTTAGTAGAAATTATTGAACTTCCTAAGCATCCTTGGTTTGTAGGCGTACAATTTCATCCGGAATATAAAAGTAACGTAGCTAACCCACACCCCTTATTTATAAGTTTTATACAAGCAGCAGCAAAAGTCTAAAACTAACCAAAAATTAAGTAAGGATACAATCTTTAATAATTCTCAATATTTTAAATTGATTAATATACCTTTGCAGCGTTTATGAAAGATAAAAATCAAATAATTGGGTTTATTTTAATTGCCCTAGTTTTCTTCGGTTACGTATATTATAATCAACCAACAGAGGCAGAACTTGCACGTCACAGACAAATTCAAGATTCCATTGCCAAAGTTGACGAATCTAAAGCTAAATTTGACTCAGATCACAAAAACTTAGCCGCCAATACTTCTACAGAGCTTCAAGAAACTGCCCTTGACACCATCAGTGACTCCTTAAAAACCATTCAATTAAATAAAAAGCACGGTATTTTCTCTACAAGCGCTTCAGGTAATAAAGAAGTTTTTTATATAGAAAATGACGTTGTAAAACTTGGTATTTCAAATTTGGGAGGAAGGGTCGTATCTGCAGTTTTAAAAAAATACAAAACACACGATTCTTTACCCTTAGAGCTTGTTGATGAAGATTCATCACAATTTTATTTAAGTTTTTATAGAAACCGAAACACTATTGATCAAACTAAAACACACGATTTATATTTTGAAAAAATTAGTCAAACAAACAACGCTATAACGCTTAGATTAAAAACAAACGAGAGTAACCGTTACATCGATTTTAACTATAACCTCGAAGGTAAAGACGATTACATCGTGAATTTTGGAGTTAAAACAGAAGGCTTAGATGATTTATTAGCCAGTAACTCTGGTGAAATGGGCCTGTTTTGGGAAATGAACTTACTTTCTCAAGAAAAAAGCAAAAAAAACGAGCAAATAGCTACAACAGCTTATTACAAGTATAGCAATGAAGATGTTGAAGATTTATCCCCCACAAATTACGATCGAGAAGTATTAGTAGCTGGTACAAAATGGATTTCATTTAAACAACAATATTTCTCATCTGCAATAATAGCAAATGACAAATTTGGAAAAACAAATGCCTATCTCGAAAATATAGACTTAGGTGAAGAAGAAGCAAAGCACGTAAAAGGAATGAGAGCAAACGTTTCTTTACCATTTAAAGGTAATGAATTCAACATGCAGTTATTTTATGGTCCTAACCATTATCAAATCCTTAAAGATTTAGATATTGGAATGGAGGATCAAATTGCGTTAGGATGGCCAATAATTAGATGGGTAAGTACGTTAATAATTATTCCAACATTTAACTTTTTGGATAATTATATAGGTAGTTATGGCATCATCATACTGCTATTAACCATTTTCATAAAAATGTTGTTGCTACCAATTACCTATAAAACGTACTTATCTAGCGCTCGAATGAAGCTTATTAAGCCCGAAGTTGATGCCATAAACAAGAAATACGAAAATAAAGACGCTATGGAAAAGCAACAAGCTACCATGGCTCTATATCGAAAAACTGGAGTAAGCCCCTTTGCAGGATGTATACCTGCCCTAATTCAAATGCCTATACTCTTTGCAATGTTCAGGTTTTTTCCTGCATCCATTGAGTTAAGGCAGCAAAGTTTTTTGTGGGCAGATGATTTATCTACCTATGACTCAATAATGGATTTACCATTTGAGATACCATTTTATGGTGATCACGTAAGTTTATTTACTATTTTGATGGCTATTTCAATCTTCTTTTATTCAAAGTTCAATATGAACACTCCTAGTATGGGAGGAGGAAGTGGAATGCAGGCTCAGCAAATGAAATTAATGATGTACATGATGCCAATAATGATGTTATTCTTTTTTAACAGCTCTTCATCAGGTTTAAGTTATTACTACTTTGCAGCAAACATAATTTCAATTTTACAGCAAATAGGTATCAAGAAATTCTTTATAAATGAAGAAGCCCTATTAGCCAAAATTGAAGCAAACAAACTAAAAAGAAAAAACGTCAAAAAATCTAGCTTTCAAAAAAGATTAGAAGAAATGGCAAAACAAAAAAATCAACGCAAATAAATGCTGGTTGTTAAATGCAAGATAAAGTTTATCTTTGCGAATAATTTTTAGAATCATGTCGGAAACTAACGTCCAAGATAAGGTAGAAGAAATAAAAACTAAAACAGTTGGTGCTGTTACAACTGAGGCTGAAGACCTGAGGTCTAGCGGTGAGCAAATATACGATAACAATAAAAATCTCATTAATGGGATTATTGGAGGTATTGTAGTTTTAGTACTGGGTTATTTCTTGTACCAAAATTTTTACATAAAAGATAAAATAGCTGAGGCTAATGAAGCTATATGGAGAGGTGAGCAATATTTCGCAGTTGATTCATTTAGACTAGCCTTAGAAGGTGATGGCTCTGATTTTGAAGGTTTTGAAATTGTAGCTGAAGATTACGGTATGACTGAAGCAGGTAATCTTGCCAATTATTATGCTGGCATAAGCGCACTACAATTAGGAAGATACGAGACTGCAATTGATCACCTTGAAGATTTTAAAACAGATGATCCTTTACTTGCACCAATAGCTTTCGGAGCTAGAGGAGATGCATATAGCGAATTAGGACAAAATGATGATGCAATAAAGTTTTATAAAAAAGCATATTCTTATGAAAACGAACTCACATCACCAATTTATATGATGAAAGCTGGGTTGTTGTTAGAACTTGAAAGTAAAAATGACAAAGCATTAGATTTGTACAAAAAAATCAAATCGAAATACCCAAATTCTGAAGAAGGAAGAAACGTAGTTAAATATATTAGCAAGCTAGAATTAGCTTCAAAATAGAATTAAAAGATTTGGCAACAATAAATCTTTCTCAGTTTAATTTAAAGCCTTCAAAAAAGTATTCTTCTTATAACATATCAATTTGTGTTGCCGAATGGAATAACGACATTACAGACGGTTTACTGGAAGGAGCTTTGCAAACTCTTAATGAGTTAGGCTTACCTAAAAGTAGTGTAAATATACATTACGTGCCAGGAGCGTTTGAACTACCTACAGCTGCACAAATGGTAATTGAAGCTAACTCTAGTATTGATTCCGTAATCTGTTTAGGATGTGTTATTCAAGGCCAAACAAAACATTTTGATTTTGTGTGTGAAGGTGTAACTCAAGGTATTAAAGACGTTTCGTTAAAATATAATAAACCAGTAATATTTGGTGTACTTACAGATAACAATAAACAACAATCTCTTGATAGATCTGGAGGTAAACTAGGCAACAAGGGTGTAGAAGCAGCTGTAACAGCCATTAAAATGATTAATTTTCAGAAAGGACTTAGCTAGGATGAAAAAACTTGTTTCTAACCTCATATTAAAATTAACAGGCTGGAAAGCAATTAATAACATAAGGGATAAAAACCTAAAAAAATTTATCATTGTTGGTGCCCCGCACACAAGTAATTGGGATGGATTATACTCAATTTGCGCAGTGAACAGTTGGGGAATTCGATTTAAATTTTTGATTAAAAAAGATCTTTTCTTCTTTCCATTAGGCATATTCTTAAAAGGCATAGGTGGTCTGCCGGTAGACAGAAAAAAGAAAACGAGTATAACAACTCAAGCTGCACAATACTTTAAAGAAAACAAACACTTAGTTATTGGCATAACTCCCGAAGCAACCAGAAGCTATAATGAAAATTGGAAAAAAGGATTTCACTTTATTTCTACAAACGCTAATGTACCAGTTGTATTAGCCTATATAGATTATGTTAAAAAACAAGTCGTATTAGATCAAACATTTGACTTAACTGAAGACCCAATTAACGATATCAAAAGACTAAAAGAATATTTCTCCACCAAAGGAAATGCTAAATATCCTGATAAATTTGCTGTGTAAATTAAATTCTCACTTAAATATTTGCTTTAATTTATCACCAAAACAACCCTTGAAAAATATTTTATTTAAGTTTAGTTTATCTAATAGGGGGCCTTTTTTACTTTATGTGTATTTTTAATAAAATTATGTAACCTTTTAAGGTAAACGTGAGTATTATATTAATATGAAAAAACTTCTACTTTCTATATCATCAATTCTAGTTTTGCAGTCTGGTATTTTTAGTCAGACAGGAGACGGAGGAATTACAAACAACGGAGCCGTTATAAACATCCAATCTGGAACATTTGTGGTAGTAACCGGAGGATCTAAATCAGATTATATAAATTCTGGTAATGGAGCAATTGCTTTGGATGGCACTTTAATTCTTGAAGGGGATTGGATAAATACCAATGCAGATTCAAATGCTTTTAAGAACTCTGCGGCAGGTGGAAAAGTTATTTTAAACGGCAATACCAATAATAGCGTTATAACAAATTCTGTTTTAGCAACTTTTGACAATATTCAAATTAATAGAGCAGGTACAAATACAATTGTTAACGGCAACTTTGGTACTAGAGATAGCTTGCAGTTAACTGCTGGTATTTTAACCACTTCCACAGATAGTATTGAGGTAGAAGGCAAAGTTCACGGAGGAAGTTCAACCAGTTTTATAAATGGTAACATTGTTCAAACAACAGGAGCAAATAATACATACAGACTGCCAGTTGGTGACGGACTAACTGCCACCAATTATCATTTATGCGAATTAACTACAGCTAATACATTTTCTGGAGTATCACGAGTTGCGGTTCATGTTAAAGAGTTAGGATTATCAGGTGATAACGTTGATGCCAACCTTGCAGTTACTAGTGTATCACAAAATGGAACTCAAATTGATGAAGTAACAAAAAACAATAGCGGAGATTATGTTGAGTGGGAAATCACCCCAGTAACTGGATCATTAAGTAGTGGCTCATACGATGTTGATTTATCCACAAATGACTTAGATATTATTGACGATCAGTTTACTGTGATAAAAAGACCATCAAACTCTACTGACTTCGGTGATTTTGACACATTCGAATCTACAACTAGTATTCCTGCTAACGGACAACCAGGAAGAACAGTTGCTAGTGGTTTCGCAAGAAAAACAGGTTTTACAAGTTTCTCTAGATTCTCACTTGGTACTGGTATAACCCCACTACCAATTGAGTTGGTTAACTTCAGTAGTTTTTGTAACGATGGAGAAGAAGTTATTGAGTGGGCAACAGCTTCAGAAATTAATCATGATTTCTTTGTAGTTGAAGGAACAAATGATGGAAGCTTATTTACTGAAGTTTATTATTATGACAATCCAAATGCTAATAGTAGCGACTTGAATGAATACAGATCTGAAGAATTGTATGAAGAAATGAAATACTACAGACTAAAATCTGTAGATCTTGATGGAACTACAGAGTTTAGTGATATAATAAGCTCTAAGGAATGTGCAACTAAAGTTCAGGAAAATGAATTTACAATAAGCACAAATGGTCAAGACAATATTATAATTAATGCTAACATGTTTAAGTCTGATGCATTTCAAATATCTTTAATTGACCCAATAGGCCGATTTGTAAGAGATTTTGGTTATTACAACTTGAATTTAGGAAACAATAGGTTAGAATATGGCCTTGGAAACTTAGCAACTGGTATTTACATTGTAAATATGAGCAGCGAGTCAGAAAACATATCTAAAAGTATATATGTAAAATAATTAGCTTGTTGCTAATAATAACAATTCATTCTGAAGAGTTTGTCCCTTATCATTTAAATACCATTTTTGAATGTCTAAAGACAGCTCTTCATATGTTTTAACCTTAGATGTTTTATTATCCAAAACCATATTTTGAACCTCTAGTGGTCTTGGCCCCCATGTAAACAAAACGTCTCCATCATTATCTACCGCAACTAATTTGGGAATTGATCTTCCCCCATTTGTTAAAAATTGATCCATTAATTCTAGTGTATTATCTCTAAGAACTATTTTTAAGTTAATGTTGTTAGACTCCTCTGCTATTTTAGCTATAATAGGTAAATTTTGAGCGGCATCACCACACCAACTTTCTGATAAAACAATCCATGTTTGATTATTCTTCAGCGAATTTAATTTTTCCTTAACGACTAAATTTACAGCAGTAGTTTTATATACACGCCTCATCCTAGCTACATTTAACTTGGCATATTTGGCGAATTCTTCTGTATCATCTATAGATGTGGACTTTCCTGCCTTAGCTAGTTTTTCACTCAATAAATAGTATTCTTTATAACTATATCCTTCCTGAATAATTTTATTAAAATTTATATTTTTCATAATCTATATTGTCAAGGTTAGACGCGGTTATAAATACTTCCTTTCAAAAATAATTCTTTTTAAACAAAAGGGTTGAATAAGGGGTTACGATTAGTAAAAGCTACCATTATGTTCAGACTATTTAAAAAAGTGTCAGAGGTTGAAAAACTAAACAAAAAATACAAGGCTCTATTAAAGGAGGCACATACGCTTTCAACAACTAATAGGAACGAAAGTGATAAGAAACAGGCCGAAGCTCAATTAGTACTAGAACAGATACAAAAATTGGAAAGCAATAAATAAATACCATATGGCATTTTATCAGCTACACAAAGAACAGCAAGTCAACACTAATTTAAATGAAATTTGGGATTTCATATCTTCCCCAAAAAATTTGAAGGAAATCACTCCCGATCACATGGGCTTTAATATTACATCTAAAAATGTAAATGAAAAAATGTACCCTGGCATGATTATTAGCTATAAAGTTAGTCCGCTTTTGGGTATAAAACTTAACTGGGTTACAGAAATCACTCAGGTTAAGGAAAAAGAATTTTTTATTGATGAGCAAAGAATTGGGCCTTACACCATGTGGCATCATCAACATTTTGTTAAAGAAAATAAAGATGGAGTTCTTATGACAGATATTGTTACTTATCAACCTCCTTTTGGTATTCTTGGTTCCATTGCTAATAGCTTAATTATTAAAAAGCAACTTGAAGACATTTTTGACTACAGAAAAATTGCCTTAGAGAAAAGATATCCTAGCAAAATTTAATCCTCCCCAAAAACAATTTCAACTCTTCTATTCTTTTGACGGCCCTCTTTAGTTTCATTGGTAGCAATCGGATTAGACTCACCAAACCCAACGTAAGATAATCTACTTTCAGATATATTCTTAGAAATTAAATAGTCTACAACTGCCTTTGCCCGATTTTCTGAAAGCTGAATGTTTTTCTGCTTATCCCCTTGGTTATCAGTATATCCTTTAATCTTAATACTAATATCAGTTACAAAATTTAGCTCCCTGGCCAAATCATCTAACTCAGTAAATGATCCTTCTAACAGAGTGGATTTACCTAAACCAAAAAATAAGTTATTTAAAACCATTGATTTGCCCAAGCTAAAATCAAAGTCTGAAGGCGAAGAATCTTCCATTTCCAATAAATCTATGTTTACTTTAGCTTTCGGTAGCTTATTAAAATGAAACTTACCTGACTCATCTCTTAAATCTGATGAAGAATACATCATAACCTCATTTTTGTCGTTTATATATGACATTTCAGCATAGAGCAAATCTTCAGATTCTTCAACGAACTTGATTGAATATCGTTTAGATGGCTTTAGCGCATTAAATATAAAACCACCATTTTCATCGGTAGCTTGGCTATCAAATATTTCATTATTATTATCAAGCAATTGTACTTTTAAATTTGAAACCTTGGTAAAAGGAGATTTTTTTAATACAACATTGCCTATGATAGCCGTTTTACTTTTTGGGACTAAAATAGCAGATATATCAGATTCACTAATTAATGAATTCTTATACGTTTTTGTGTTTTTATCAATTATGGGAATATTATCGTTTAATTCACCACTTTTAATAATATTATTATTTGCGTCAAACATAAACAAATTAACATCTAGTGGGTAATCTTTATTTTCTACCTCAACCGTGTAAGATACTTCTTCGGGTAAATTTTCAAAAGCGAACACACCATTATCGTCTGAATATACCATTGCAACCCTCTTTCCTGTTTCGTTATCGATCAAATAAACCTTACTCTTTGCCTGATCATCTCTGAGTTTCCCTGCAATTCTGTATACTCCGTAATAATTGGTGTCAAGAATATCGTTAGTACAGATATTATATCCACCCATTGAGCGTTTGTACATTTTTTGATCTACACTAATAAAATAGCTATCGCCTGGTTTTAAATCGTAATACCTCAATAAAGCATGATTAGCATCGTCATAACCTATTGATGTAATTTGTTTTAGGCTGTTATCAAACAGCCCGATGTACGGATATTCAAACTTCCCCATTTTATTAACAGCCTTTACATCTACTTCTAGAAACTTTGTGCGAGCTGTAAATTTAAACCAGCTATTATGGTTAGGACCTTCTGAAAGTGACTTTATTTTTGGTGTTGTTGGCGTGTAATTAACTGATAATATGGGCTTAGGGGTACAGTAATTAGTTACTGATGATATTTCTGTAGCTCCAAAATAGGTGTTATTAGAGCTTACATTATCGTTCATGCATATGGTAAACTTCCCGTTTTTCTCTTCATAAGCAGTTAATATACCTATTACATAATATTTTTTCTTTTCGAGCTTATCGTAAAATAATCCTAAAGATTTTGAACCCGGAGCCTTGTTCACGCAATCTATTGGCTGTAAATTCTCATCCATTAAAAATAAAACAGGTTCTTTTAATGACTTTTTAGAATAATCAATTTTAACTACAGCATCAATAAAGTTTGATTTTGCCTTAAATCTTAAAAACTTTCCGTAAGCAAACTTAGTCTTAGAACAATTATTAGTGGGAATTACTTTTTCTAGCTTATGAACCGAAAACTCATTTTTATCTGAGCACCAACCAGATAAAGCGGGTATATCGGTAACTTCAAATTTACCTTGTGAATAGCCGTTATTGCTTAATGGTAATAAAAATAATAGTAAAAGAAAAGCGCGTAAAAACATTTATTTATAAATATTGTAGGTCGTTGTACGCGAATTAAGTGCTTTAGTTTCGATTTTTTGGACAAAAAAAAAGGCCCACATTGTGGGCCTTTTTAATTAACAAATTATGCAGATATTATACAACCTTAACATTAACTGCATTTAAACCTTTACGGCCATCTTGCAATTCAAACTCAACGTTATCGTCTTCTCTTATTTCATCAATTAATCCAGATACGTGTACAAAGTACTCTTTCTCTGATTCTTCGTCCTTTATGAAACCAAATCCTTTGGTATCATTAAAAAATTTAACTATTCCTTTATTCATGTTATTATATTATAATGCAAAGATGCACTAAATATATTAACCAAGCAAACTATTACTAACTATCTAAAAGTATTAGGGCGCTTTTTAAAACTAGAAGGTTTTTTTCTTGAATTACCAGACCTACCGGGCTTCTTGATTGCTTTATAAACAATTGAAGGATCTAACTCAAAACCTGGATGTACAGATGATGATATTCGCTGATCAATTAGCTTTTCAATATCCTTCAAATACACTTTCTCATCTCCGGATACTAGTGATAAAGCTTTACCTTCTGCTCCAGCTCTACCGGTTCTTCCTATACGATGAACATAGTCTTCAGGAACATTCGGAAGCTCAAAGTTTACAACATAAGGTAATAATGGAATATCTAATCCTCTAGCGGCTATATCTGTAGCTACTAATGCTTTAACACTCCCGTTTTTAAAGTCTGCCAAAGCTTTAGTACGAGCATTTTGACTTTTATTCCCATGTATGGCCGCTGCAGAAATACCTGACTGAATCATTTTCTTACACAGTTTATTTGCTCCGTGCTTTGTTCTGGTAAAAATAAGGACCTGCTTCCAATCGCCTTCTTTAATTAAGTGAATTATTAATGCTGTTTTTCTAGATTTATCTACCCGAATGACTTCTTGATTAACAGTCTCAACAGTACTGTTACTAGGATTTACTTCTACCTGCTTAGGGAAGTTTAAAAACTTATTTGCTAAAGCTTTTATTTCTTTTGAAAATGTAGCAGAAAACAGCAAATTTTGACGTTTTTGTGGGAGTAAACCAACGATTTTATTCAAATCACGAGCAAAACCCATATCTAACATACGATCTGCCTCATCTAAAACCAAAAACTCTACCTTACTTAAAGAAAGTGCTTTTTGACTTTGCAAGTCCAGTAAACGCCCAGGAGTTGCTACCAAAACATCTACTCCACTTCTTAATGTAGCTATTTGCGGATTTGCATTTACCCCACCAAATATTACTGTTGAACGCATTTGAGACAACGAACCATAATCAACCACACTTTGATGCACTTGCGCAGCCAATTCTCTTGTTGGTGTAATGATTAATGCTCTAATGTGTCGTTTTGATTTTTCTAAGGGTATTTCTAAAAGCTTATTTAATAAAGGCAAAACAAATGCTGCAGTTTTACCTGATCCTGTTTGAGCAGATCCCAACAGATCATGCCCTTCCAAAATAATAGGGATTGCTTTATCTTGTATTTGAGAAGGTTTTATGTATCCTTTTTGGTTTAAAGCAGAGAGCAGTCTATCATTTAAACCTAGATCTTTAAATGTCATATTTTAATTTTATAGGATGAAGGTAATCGTTTTAAATGTTAAACTGGTTCAAATAAAGACTCATATTTAAGTAAAAGTCAATTTAGCTTAATTCGAAACGATCTAAATTCATTACTTTAACCCATGCATTTACAAATTGACTTAAGAAAGCTTCGTTCCCATCTTTACTAGCGTAAACCTCTGCTAATGCTCTTAATTCTGAATTTGAGCCAAAAATAAGATCTACCCGTGTTCCCTTCCATTTTAGCGCACCGGTTTTTCTGTTCCTTCCTTCAAACACAGATTCGTCTTTATTCACTGCTTTCCAAGTAACGCTCATATCTAATAAATTTACGAAAAAATCATTCGTTAATGTTTCAGGATGAGATGTAAAAACTCCGTGTTGAGATTTATCGTAATTCGCATTTAAAACTCTCATTCCGCCAACCAAAACTGTCATTTCGGGGGCTGTTAATGTTAGCAACTGAGCTTTATCAATTAATAATTCTTCAGCTGGGTTAGAGCTATATTTTGATTGAAAATTTCTGAAGCCATCAGCTACTGGTTGTAACGCTGAGAAAGATTCTATATCGGTTTGTTCTTGAGTTGCGTCTGTTCTTCCTGGTTTAAAAGGAACAATAATATGCTGTCCAGCTTTTTTAGCAGCTTGTTCAATAGCTACCGATCCTCCCAAAACTATTAAATCGGCAATGGAAACTTGTTTATTATTTGATTGCGAACTATTAAAGTTAGATTGAATTTCTTTAAAGATGTTAAGGATTTTCGATAACTCCTCCGGATTATTAATATTCCAATCTTTTTGTGGAGATAAACGAAGCCGCCCCCCATTTGCACCTCCACGTTTGTCTGAACCTCTGAATGTAGAAGCTGACGCCCAGGCTGTAGACACTAGTTGAGAAATAGATAATCCTGAATTTATAATTTCTTGTTTTAGTGTTTTAATATCCTCCTCATTAATTAGCTCATAGTTCGCCGAAGGAATAATATCTTGCCACAAATAATCTTCTGAAGGAATTTCTTCACCCAAGTACAATGACTTAGGACCCATATCTCTATGTGTAAGCTTAAACCACGCCTTAGCAAATGCCTGTTCAAATACAGCAGGATTTTCACTAAATCTTTTCGATATTTTTGAATATTCAGGATCCATTTTTAATGCCATATCAGCGGTAGTCATCATTAAATTCTCTTGTTTTTGAGAATCATGTGCCGAAACTACTGTTTTAGCTTTAGATGATTCTGTTGGCTTCCATTGATGAGCTCCTGCGGGGCTTTTTGTAAGCTCCCAATCATAATTTAATAAAACTTTAAAATAATCGTGATCCCATTGTGTTGGATTAGGAGTCCAAGCTCCTTCAATACCACTTGTAATGGTATCATTGCCCGACCCAGTTCCAAATGTATTTTTCCATCCAATACCTTGATCTTCAATTGCTCCTCCTTCTGGCTCTCTGCCTACAAACTCATCTGGATTAGCAGCTCCATGGGCTTTACCAAAGGTATGACCACCTGCTATTAATGCAACTGTTTCTTCATCATTCATAGCCATCCTAGCAAATGTTTCACGAATGTCTATTGCTGATTTTAATGGATCTGGGTTTCCGTTGGGGCCTTCAGGGTTAACGTAAATAAGTCCCATTTGAACGGCTGCTAAAGGATTTTCTAAATCTCTTTCGCCCGAATAGCGTTTATCGCCCATCCATTCAGACTCAGATCCCCAATAAATATCTTGTTCTGGTTCCCAAATATCATTTCTTCCTCCTGCAAAACCATTCGTTTTAAAACCCATTGACTCCAAGGCACAATTACCTGCTAAAATCATAAGATCAGCCCAAGAAATTTGCTTTCCGTATTTCTGTTTTATTGGCCAAAGTAGTAAGCGAGCTTTATCTAAATTACCGTTATCAGGCCAACTATTTAAAGGAGCAAATCGTTGAGAGCCAGAACTAGATCCTCCCCTACCGTCATATATTCTGTAGGTACCAGCACTATGCCATGCCATTCTAATAAAAAACGGACCATAATGACCGTAATCAGCCGGCCACCAATCTTGTGAGTCTGTCATTAAGTTAAACAAATCTTGTTTTAGCGCCTTAAAATCTAAACTCGTAAATTCTTTTTTATAATCAAACTTATCGCTCATTGGGTTAGACAAACTTGAGTTTTGACGAAGAATATTTAATTTGAGCTGATTAGGCCACCAATCATTGTTGGAAGTACCCGACACAACTGTTTTGTTACTTGACCCGCTCATAAATGGGCATTTAGCTTGTTCCTTGTTCATTTCTAAATCAGTGTTTTTCATATTTATTTTTATTGTATCACTAACACAGTATGAATGATTAATTACAACTCCTAACTATCAACCAATAGGTATTTAAGCGCTAAAAATAATCAAATTTGATTAGCTAAATTTTCGGCAATTACAGAAAAAATTAACTCTTTGTATTGGCTTACCAATAATATAAAGATATTTAATACCTACAAAGAGGTCAGTTGTCTACATTTATTTTTTTCATTTAATTATTATACTTTTATCCCCATATAAATTAATTATTATGAAAAATAAATTTAGACTATTAACTGTTTTAGCTTTTGCTATAATAGCAACATTTGCTTGTAAAAAAGAAGGGGAAGAAGATGATTTAGCTTCTACAACAGAGAAAACTGCTACATTTAAAGGAAAGGTACTTGCTAACACCGATCAAACAAACGACACTACAGAATTCGGAACTCCACAAACTCAATATGAAGCACCGCCAGCCGGCACTAAAATAATACTATCAATTGATGGATATGATTTAGACGCAACACCTGACGATGATTATGATTACCCTGTAAGAACTTTTTCTACTTCAACAGATGCAAGTGGGAATTTTTCTATTGAATTACCAGCATTGAGTAACAGTACATATGAGTATGTATTAGACGAATTTACTGCAAACGTAAAAATAGGATTTCAAAATAATTCGCCCATTTTTGATAACGATGTTATATTTTCCGCTACTCCTGGGAGTGTTACTTTAACCCAAGGTCAGGTAAGAGTTAAGGAGTTGTTTTATTAATACATAACTAAAATTTAGCATGAAAAAGATAACATTGTTAATGAGTGTAATTACGTTTAGCACTACGCTAATCGGACAACAACTTCAAAATAAGTATAGAATGCCTATTTTACCAGAAGCTGGTGATTATGCAATTGGCGCAAATGCAGTTCCGATACTAAACTATGTAGGTAACATATTTAATGGCACTCAAGAAAATGAGTATGCAGGCGAAAATAAATTTGTAAACTTCTTTTCTGGGCAGTCACTTTATGGAAAATACTTTTTAGATTCTAATAAAGCTGTAAGAATTAATTTTTTAGCTCAAGGTAGTAGCTTTAACAATACACACTTAGTATTTGATGATGCAAGCACTTCGCCTGATGACATGGTTGAAGATAAGTTTTCTTCTTCTTTTCAAACATTTAGACTTGGAGGAGGACTAGAATGGAGGAAAGGAAAAGGAAGACTACAAGGCTACTATGGCGGGGAAATTGGTTTAGGCTTTTCTACAGGTACTAAAAGAACTTATGAATATGGTAATGATTTTAGTGCTGCTAATCAGAGTCCAAATTCTACTTCTTGGACAAATAATGGAACCGCAGTTGTTGAATCGTCTCTAGCCTCTAGAGTTGTTGAAACTAACGGAGCCAATACATTTACCTTTGGTTTGAGGCCGTTTGCTGGAGTAGAGTATTTTTTTGCACCTAAAATATCTTTAGGTATGGAATTTGGCTGGGCTCTAGATTATTCAGTCTCAGGCGAGTCTGAATCTGTAGTTGAGTCTTTTAATACTGTGTCTAATACTGTTGAAGAAACAATTGACAACCTATCAAGTGGAAGTAATCAGATAACATTTGGAACTGACAATTTTAATGGTTCTTTAAACCTAATGTTTCACTTTTAACCGCTTTTAAACATATTCAAACACAATGGGCTATCTATAAAATTATAAATAGCCCATTTTTCATTAAAGATAGTATAGTTAAGTGGTTCATATGATTAAGACTACTGTAATTTTTTACTATTGAAATTCCTTATGCTATGAAAAATCAACAATATTTTTAATTAATATCAAAGCAAGTCAAATCTCTTCAAAAATTTTATTTAATCCTTTTCTTACCTTTGTTGCTTGCTGCGCAGTGTCTTCATTATGTCTGTAACCCACAGCTAGCAAAACACATGCATTCAGACCTTCTTTATTTAGTTCTAATTTAAAGTTATACTCTTCGGGCTCAAACCCTTCAATGGGTGTGCAATCAATTTCTAATTCTGCACAGGCATTAATAGCATTTGATAAAGCGATATATGTTTGCTTTGCAGTCCAATGAAACATTTCTATCTCACTTTTTTTACTCAATTTCGTTTTTATAAAATCGCCATAGCTTGATAGCTTTTCGACAGGTATTTTATTTATACTAGACTTTAATTTTATAAAATCGTCTACATCTTTATCTGTTACCTCAATACTATTACAAAACAGAAATAAATGAGAAGCATCCGTAATCTGATTCTGCCCCCAAGATAATGGTTTTAAATCCTCCCTTAATTTCGCATTTTTGATGTTTTTTATTTTATAAGGTTGAAGACCGTAAGAGGATGGCGATAATCTTATAGCTTCTTTTATAATGTCTATGTGTTTCTCCGACACCTTCTTTGAGTTATCATATTTCTTAGTGGCATATCGCCACTTTAGATTCTTTATTAATTGCATAATCTAAATTATTATTTACATAACGTAAATTGTATATAGTCTTGAGTGAGTAAAATCACTTATCTAATCGTAACTAAACTTCACTTATCTTCTCATATATTAGACGATCAAATGAATATTTTCCTGCACCTACAACTATTATAGTCGTGTACATTAGTGCATAAAGGAGTGCAATTTCTTGTTTTCCAAATCCATCATTTATATGAATTACAAATGCCGCAACTAACATGGTTATTAATAATGGAATTCCAGCCAAGCGAGTTCCTAAACCGATCATTAACAAAACAGAGCAAAATACTTCAGCAAAAACTACTAATATTAGTGATAATGCATTCCCTACTCCGATTGGATCAGGAAATTGAATTGGTTCACTACCAATTAAGTTTTGGAATTTCCCAATGCCGTGAGTAAGCATAAAAATTCCAATTGTTAGTCTTAAGACTAAAAGTACTGTATGTACATTATTTGTATACGATCCTGGATTAAAAATTTTCCTTATCATCTTTTTTAATTATTGTTTCAACACATCTTGTATGTTTTCTGTCTTTTTAAAAACCGCACTAGCAAACGGACAAAGGGGTAAAATTTTTATACTTTGTTTTCTAGCCATTTCTACAATTTTTAACAAAAGCTTTTTACCAATTCCTTTTCCTTTGAAATCAGGATTAACATCTGTGTGATCAATGATTATCAAGTCTTTTGAAACAATAGAAAAAGTCATTTCTCCCGCCCTTATTTCATTGTCCATTGCAATTGAAGATCCTTTCGTTTCGTTAATTGTTAGTATAATTTCCACGTAGTTTTATTTTTTAAATTATAATGACATTGGTACATCCATCAATAATACACGCGCATTTTTAGACGCCTTTACCTCTATTTTCTCAGTATCCCAAACTCCCATTCCATCTCTTTTGAAAAGTTTTTGTCCATTTATTTCAACTTCACCTTCAAGTATAAATACATATACTCCATTACCACCTTGCTTAATTTTATAGTACTCAACAGTATCTTTAGTAAATTTCCCTAAATGAAACCAAGCATCTTGATTAATTGAAACACCTTGATCATCCGTATTAGGAGAAACAATTTGATAAAACTTGTTCTCTTTTTCTATTTCTTTGATAGATATTTGATCGTAGCGAGGCGTTATATTCTTCTGTTTAGGAAACACCCATATTTGTAAAAACTTAACGTCTTTATCGCTATTTTTATTTTTTTCGGAATGAGTAATTCCACTACCAGCACTCATAGCCTGAACATCGCCTTCTTTAATTACAGCAGTGTTACCCATACTGTCTTTGTGCTCTAAATCTCCTTCTAATGGTATAGATATTATCTCCATATTATCGTGAGGATGTGTACCAAACCCCATTCCCTGCTTAACTACATCATCATTCAATACTCTTAACACTCCAAAGTTCATTCTTTCAGGGTTATGATAGTTAGCGAAGCTGAAGGTATGATGTGAATTTAACCATCCATGGTTTGCTTTTCCTCTTGTTTCTGATTTGTGAATTACTGTATTCATAGTTTTAATATTTTTATTCGGTAAATGATTAAATCCTACTTGCTGCAATAAAACATCATAAGTGGATTTTATAGATTCTTTATTGTTTGCTTTTAATACTTGAGGAGATACGATACTTACAACTCCTGTTAGCAAAGCATTTTTAATAAACTCAATACGTTTCATAATTATTGGCTTAAATGTATACTACAAATATCCAATAGATTGTAAAAATGTGAAATATGAAATTAAGGGGAAAACTTATGAAAATCCGATATTTCTATTTTACCTCGTTTTTCTTAAAGTTTGAAGGAGAATAACCGGTGCATTTTTTAAAAAAGGCACTAAAATTTGCAGGCTCATTAAACCCCAATTCGTAACCTATTTCTTTATTAGTTAAACTAGTAAAATACAGTAATCTCTTCGCTTCAGTAATAATTCTTGATTGAAGGTATTCTTTAGCTGTTTTACCTACTCTACCCTTAAATACTCTATTCAAATGGTCAGGTGTAACATACAGCTCGTTTGCATAAAATGAGGTCGAATGCTCACTTCTAAATTTTTTATCTACAGCCTTTTTAAAAGATCTTATTAGGTTATCTCCTGATGTATCTACATCAGATTCTATTGGATTGATTAGGCAGATATTATTACTTTCTATCAATAAAAGCTTCAAATACGAACCTATAGATAAATTTTTCATTTGTGCTTCGCTGATAAATAAGTTGAAAATATCAATGCACAAATTTTCAATTTTATTAAACTGTTCACTTGAGAGAGTTAAAGGAGGACTTTGACCATAATTTTGAAATAGATTTAAACTTTCAACAAATGTTACGGGAATAAAATTATCAATGAGAAATTGAGTAGAAAAAGTCATTGCGTATCCGACCGATTTTTCGTCCTCAATAATTTGATGTACCTGACCTGGAGCTACAAAAAAAAGTTGCTGATTAGATAATTCATAAGCATTAAAATCAATTTTATGTATCCCCTTAGCTTTTTTTACAACTATTACGGTATAAAAGTTATGTCGGTGAGGTTCGTCAGGTTTACCATTCCGTTTTATGTAAATATCCTCCATCTTTGAAATGATAAAGCTTGCACTCGCAATTTCAGAATTCACTTCACTGTATGTTTTTACCGTTTTCATATTAATTATAAAGCCTAGATATAAATCATAAACTTTTTTCTATCCGTTTATCAGGCACCAGCCACGTGATGGCAACTATTATGTAAATCAGTACTGCTACCCAAGTGTTTATAAAAGCCAACGCTACTCCTAAAAAGTAAAGTAATATGGAAATCTTGCCTTTTTTATCTTTTCCAATAGCTTTTCTTAGCAGAAATTTATTGTCATGCGATCTAATTATTGCCATTTGTAGAATATAATAAGCTATCGCACTTAAAAGTAAAACTACTCCGTAACTAATTACGGTTATTTTAGAATTAAAATCATCACCTATCCAAGCTGTAGTAAAAGGGATTAATGACAACCAAAAAAGTAAGTGCAAATTTGCCCATAGTATTTTACCATTCACTTTTTCGGTAATTTGAAATAAGTGATGATGATTATTCCAATAAATCCCTAAATAAATAAAACTAAAAACATAACTAATAAAAACTGGAGCTATACTGCACAATGCTTCTAAAGTAGGTAATTCAGGGGCCTTTAATTCTAAAACCATTATCGTAATAATAATCGCTAAAACTCCATCACTAAAAGCTTCTAGTCTACTTGTTTTCATTGTATGTTTAAAATAATTTATATACTGTAAAGATACCTTTAAGAATGGTTAAAAGTTAAACAAATCGCTTAATTTGCATCAGTAAATAAATGAAACATGTCTAATATTAGTATTATTATTCCAGAACGATCTGCAGATATTGGAAACTTTAGAGTAGGACGGTTATTGCCGTTTAGAAAAAAACGTATGGTTGGCCCGTTTGCGTTTATAGACCACATGGGACCAGCAATAATGACCGAAGATGAAAATCTTGATGTTCCACCACATCCTCACATCGGATTATCTACACTAACTTTTCTATTTGAAGGTAGTATCATGCATAAAGATAGTATCGGAACAGAAATTGAGATAAATTCTGGTGCTGTTAACTGGATGACTGCAGGAAAAGGAGTAGTTCATTCTGAAAGAACACCAAAACATTTAAGAGGAAAATCCAAAAAGCTCCATGGCCTGCAAATTTGGATCGCCCTACCGAAGGAGTTAGAACAAATACCCCCCACATTTCACCATATTGAAGCTGATAAATTGCCCAAATGGGATGAAGATGGCTTGCAGTTTAAATTAATCGCAGGAAAAGCTTTTGGAAAGCAATCCCCGGTACCTGTTTATAGTGACCTTTTTTTTATTGAAATAAAAAGCACCAAAAAGCAAACTGTAAATTGTGGTAAAGACTTGTTTGGTGAAAGTGGCATGTATATTTTGGAAGGTTCTGTACATAATGAAGGCAACACTTATCAACCTAAGCAAATACTTATAGCTAAAGAAAGTAAACTTTGTTCGTTTGAAATAGGAAGTAATTCAACAATATATATTTTTGGAGGAACCCCTTTTCCAGAAAAAAGATTTATTAACTGGAACTTTGTATCCTCCGATAAAAAACTAATTGATAAAGCAAGAACAGACTGGAAAAACCAGAGTTTCCCGAAAGTACCAGGAGAGATCGATTTCACCCCATTCCCAGAGTAATTGTCCATCCAAATTAAAAATATTTTTGAAACGAGTTTTAATTTAAAAAGCCTTTTAAACTTAACGTCTAAAAGGCTTTTTTAAAATGGGTGAATGATGGGATTCGAACCCACGACCCTCGGTACCACAAACCGATGCTCTAACCAACTGAGCTACAATCACCGTATTAAGTACGAAAATAAGAAAAAATCATTAAACCTAAACCATTCTTCATTTTTTAGTCTACTTTTTTTTAAGGCTCAGGTTTTTAAGTACTTTTGATCACTATGTTTTCAATAACCATAATAATTATAGCTATAACTTGTGTTGTATCACTAATTTCATTTAATAAAAATGAGTTACAAGCT
This sequence comes from Flavobacteriales bacterium, assembly GCA_020628935.1. Lineage (GTDB taxonomy): Bacteria > Bacteroidota > Bacteroidia > Flavobacteriales_G > JALEGO01 > JAHDEG01. The sequence goes on along the minus strand of JAHDEG010000013.1, from coordinate 8,028 downwards.
AAATTAATGTTTAATCCCTATCTAGTTAGCAGAGGTCAATATTACAGGATATTCACACATGCATTTATTCATGGAGACTATGTACACTTATTTTTCAATATGTATGTATTATTCTCCTTCGGAAACATTGTTGAAAATACCCTACTTTCACTTTTTGGCAACATTGGCTATTTATACTATGCAATTTTGTATATAGGTGGAATTACTTTCGCAACGATACCAGGATTAAAAAAACACAAAGACAACATACATTACAATGCTGTTGGGGCTTCTGGAGCAGTTTCTGCAGTGCTATTTTCAAGTATAATTTTCAACCCAACTCAGGGTGGTATAGGTATTATATTTATCCCAATTTTCCTTCCTCCATTCATATTCGGAATTGTATACCTCATTTTCGAATGGTACATGAACCAACGGAGAAACTCAAACATTGCACACGATGCACATATTTTTGGAGCAATTTATGGCGTAATTTTTACACTTATACTTGGTAAGAATATAGCATTAAATTTTATTAATCAAATAATAAACTATTTTGGAAGCTAGCAAGAATAAGGCACTGTTTTTAGATCGTGATGGTGTTATTATTAATGAAAGAGGTGACTATAATTTTTTGCCAGAACACATGGTAATAAATAAAAATATTTTAGAGCTGATGAAAAAAGCTCAAAGTAAAAATTATATAATAATCGTCATTACAAACCAGGGTGGCATAGCTAAAAAACTTTATACTAAAATAAATGTAGAAAACATGCATAAGATGATTTCGAGTGCATTATCCGAACATAATATTAAAATACATCATTATTTCTATTGTCCACATCACAGTATAGTAGGAAAATGCATTTGCCGTAAACCTCATTCTTTAATGATAGAAAAAGCAGCTTACATGTTTAACATCGATTTGCCTGCCTCCTTTATGGTCGGAGACAAACAAACTGATGTAGATGCCGCAAACAATGTTGGAGTAACAGGAATTTTAATAGAAGCAAACAAAACAATACCAAATCTTAATATTTTAAATTAATGGGAGATAAAACCTATGTGATATTTAACGGAAATACAATAGAAAAATCTTCATTTTTAGTGCCGCTTTCAAATAGAGCTTTACAATATGGAGACAGTATTTTTGAAACTATAAGAGTTATTAATGGCTTGCCTTGTTTTTTGAGCAAGCACATTAACCGATTAAAAAATGGGTTATCACTACTAAAAATAGAAGTACCAATTACACAAATAGAAGACAGTGTTTTTCAATTAATAGAGAAAAACAACATAACTAAAGGAGCAAAAATAAAAATTACAGTTTTTAGAAATGATGGAGGTAAATATACCCCAAAAACAAACGAGGGATCCTATGTAATTTCATTTGAACCATCAGTAAACTACTATCAACTAAACAATAAAGGCTGGAAAACAGATTTTTTTGAAGAGCATCGTAAATACCATACTGCATTTTCTAGTTTTAAATCTTCACAAAGTTTTGTATATATATCTTCTGGGCTGTATTGTAAAGAAAACGAATTAGACCACGCAATTATACTTAACAACCATGGAAGAGTTTGTGAAGGCACAAGTTCAAATATTTTCGCACTAAAAAACAATACTTTGTTTACCCCTCCAGCAAGTGAAGCTTGCATTGATGGAGTAATGAGCAAGATAGTTTCAATAATTGCAAAGAAAGAAGATCTTGAAATTATTCAACAACCTATTGAAAAAGTTTTTTTACTCGAATGTGACGAAATATTTTTTACTAATATCGGATACGGAATACGATGGGTAGGTGCGCTTCATGGCAAAAGATACATTAATAATGTTTCAAAAAAATTAATAGATGTACTTAACAAACAAATTGCAGATAAGTCTTAAAGTGTAACTAATCCGATATATGCATATTTAAATAATTACATTTCGAAACGAGATCGTAACACAGCTAAGTCATACATTTCTGCGAGGCTTTTAAGCGAAAGATAAGAATAAAAAAATCCAGAAAGAATACTCACTTAATAAGTTACAATTGTTTCAGCAAGAGCATTTATATTTATAGCTGTATGAGACATACTTGCAATACATTTACCTCCTTTAATAATTAAGGCTTGTGGAGATTCATGCCGAACATCATACTCCCTTTCAATCTGAGAAGACAAAGCTCTAAAATCAAGTAAATCTAAGTAATTTGGAGCTAGTTGTTCATTTCTAAAAACCCAACCAGACTCCAACTTATCCTTAACCATAGAACTTACAGAACAGCCAGTACTATGTTTAAATATAAGTTGAGAATTTTTAAAAGACTTTTTATTTATATCCTCCAAGTCTTTCTCTGATTGAATTACATTCCACTCCATTTGTCTTAAATAATTAATCTGTTAATAAATATAAAAAAAATCAACTAATTTTGTAATTACTTGTACATTCAATAAAAATAAAATTATGATTGGTATATATCTAATTGGCGGACTTATTACATTAGTTAGCTTATTTGTTAGTAATCGACTTAAAAATAAATTCAAAAAATACTCCCAAACACCTTTGTCTGGTGGTTTTTCCGGAAAAGAAATTGCTGAAAAAATGCTAGCAGACCACGGAATTTATGACGTAAAAGTTATTTCTGTAAGCGGTATGTTAACAGACCATTACAATCCTCTTAAAAAAACTGTTAACCTTAGCGAAGGAGTTTATAACCAAAGAAATGCTGCTGCAATGGCAGTTTCGGCACACGAATGCGGACACGCCATTCAACATGCAAATTCCTACGCCTGGTTAAAGATGAGGTCTGCCATCGTACCTGTCGTGCAATTTAGTTCTCGCTTTGTTCAATGGATTTTAATAGCAGGTATTTTACTAGTTAACTCATTTCCACAACTACTTTTAGCGGGGGTTATTTTATTTGCACTAACAACAATTTTCAGTATTGTAACGCTGCCAGTAGAGTTTGACGCGAGTAAAAGAGCCTTAGCCTGGATTAAGCAGAGAAACATGGCATCACCTGAAGAATATGCTATGTCAAAAGATGCACTCAAATGGGCGGCCCTCACATACGTGGTAGCAGCAATAGGTTCAATAGCAACTCTATTATATTATTTAAGCATCTATTTAAATAGAAGATAGCACTTAAATAAGATAAGCTTTTTTAAAACAACTGAATCTTTAGCTACATTATAATTCGGGTGTTCCCCAAAATAAATTTGGGTCAAGCTATCACTCATACGCTTCATTCCGCAGAGGCTACATTGCAGGGTATCCGTTCTATCCTTAACACTAAAATACCTAAATCACATTTCATAGCGAATCTCACTTACAACTAAATTATTTGCTTCTACATCAAAAAATGAATGATTACTTAACCTAAAGTCATCTACTATAAACGGTGAGGAGGCGTCACTAGAAGTAAAAACTACAGAAATATTTGTGTTTTTCAAAATCCCTGAATCAAAAACGCCAAGTCCACCAGATATCCTTCCAAAACCTAAAAAATTGAATGGTTCGCCATTCAATTTTTCAACATCAGAAATCAACATCCCCAGCTTTACCTTAATATTTTCTAACTCAGAAATTGGTTTTGATTGTACAACATACAAAAGCCTTTTCAATGAGTCCAAAAATACCAATCCTATCTCATTATCTGAATTCGGATATAAAACAGACATATAAAAAGTACTACCTTCCAAATAATCAGTATAAGTAGAATCTTTCACGCTTTCTAATCCATAAATATTAATTAATTCCTTCCTCGAATTAATGTTTTTGAGCTTTTCCAAATTATAACTAGACTTATCAACACAAGAGTTAAGAGCTAATGTTAAGACAGTAAATTTTAATAAAAATTTCATTTTTTTCTTCGACATATGCAACTATAAAAATAAAAACCGAGCGTTCAAAGAGGATATTGCCTATCCTATTCAAAACTTATTAATTCCTTTCACAAATCCATCAAAAGCCTCAAAATTATTGGCGTTTCAACAATTGGAATTAAATAGTTAAAATATTTTCAGTAATCGATCAATTTCACTAACTTCGCAGCAAAATTTAGAGTATTCTGGTAAACTCTATTAATTATTAACAACTCTCAATGCCAGAATTGAGATACAAAAAAAGACATACCAAAATGTCAGAAAACAAAGAAACTGTTGAAGAAGTAAAAGATCAAGCTTTAACACAAGAAGAGACTTCAACTCCATCAGACGAATTACGTAAGGAAATTCTAATCAATCAATCTCAAACCGGTGAAGACTTTAACTGGGATGGTATTGGTAAAAATGAAGACCTCTATAGTGATTCAGAAAGAAAAGAGTTAGAAGAAATGTACAACTCTACAGTAACTTCAATTGACCAACACGAAGTTTATGAAGGAACTATCATTCAAAAAACAAAAAAAGAAGTTGTAATAAACATAGGCTACAAGTCTGAAGGTGTAATATCTCTTTCAGAATTTAGGTACAACCCAGATTTAAAAGTTGGTGATACTGTTCAAGTATATGTTGAAAACCAAGAAGATAAATACGGTCAATTACAGTTATCTCATGCAAGAGCACGTACAATGTGGGCATGGAAAAGGGTTAATCAAGCTCTTGAGGATGGTGAAATTGTTACCGGATTCGTTAAATGTCGTACTAAAGGTGGTCTTATTGTGGACGTATTTGGTGTAGAAGCATTTTTACCAGGTTCTCAAATTGATGTTAAGCCAATTAGAGATTACGATATTTATGTTGGTAAAAACATGGAATTTAAAGTGGTTAAAATTAATCACGAATTTAAAAACGTTGTTGTATCGCATAAAGCACTTATAGAAGCTGAACTTGAAACTCAGAAAGTCGAGATCATGTCTAAGCTTGAAAAAGGTCAAGTATTAGAAGGTGTTGTTAAAAACATCACATCTTATGGTGTATTCGTAGATCTTGGTGGTGTTGATGGTTTAATTCATATTACTGATCTTTCTTGGGGTAGAATTAATCACCCAGAAGAAATTGTTACACTTGATCAAAGCATAAACGTAGTTATTCTTGATTTTGATGATGATAAGAAAAGAATCGCTCTTGGATTAAAGCAATTAAGTAAACATCCTTGGGAGGCTTTAGATGAAAAACTTGAAGTTGGCGCTAAAGTAAAAGGTAAAGTAGTTATTTTACTTGATTACGGTGCGTTTGTAGAAATCGCTCCAGGTGTTGAAGGTTTAATTCACGTTTCAGAAATGTCATGGTCACAACATCTTAAAACTGCTAGCGACTTTTTTAAAGTTGGTGATGAAGTAGAGTCAGTAATTATGACTTTAGACAGAGAAGAAAGAAAAATGTCATTAAGCTATAGAAGACTTACTGAAGATCCTTGGGAAAATATCGCTGAGAAATTCCCAGTTGATTCTAAGTTTAAAGGCAAAGTTACCAGTCTTTCTAACTTCGGTGTTTTTGTTGAATTAGAAGAAGGAATTGACGGTTTAATTCACATATCAGATCTTTCTTGGTCTAAAAAAATTAACCACCCTAATGAATTCACTAAAGTAGGTGAAGAAATTGAAGTTGTTGTTTTAGAAATAGACAAAGATAATAGAAGATTAAGTTTAGGTCACAAGCAATTAGAAGAAAACCCATGGGAAGTATTCGAAACAGTATTTAGTGAAGGTTCAATTCACCAAGGAACAGTTACTGTGGAAGGAGATAAAGGCTATTCTGTAACATTGCCTTATGGTATAGAAGGATTTTGCCCAGGAAAACATGGAGTTAAAGAAAGCGGTGCAAAACTAGCTGTTGACGACAAACTTGACTTCATGATTATTGAGTTCAACAAAAATGCTAAGAAAATAATTGTTTCTCACGCAAGAATTCATGAAGATGCAAATAGAGAACTTTCTGGTGACGATTCACCTAAGAAAAAAGTTGTTAAAGGAAGATCAACTAAAAAAGCAGTTAAGCGTATCAACGATAACGTTGAAAAAACTACACTTGGCGATTTAGATATTTTATCTTCACTTAAAGAACAATCTAAAGGATCAAAAAAATAATTTTTTTTTTAAATATTATTAATCAAAACCCCGATTAAATCGGGGTTTTTTTTTTGCCAAAAATCTTCCAAACATCTTAATTCAAAGATGAAAATATTAAATATTTCAAAATTATTTTGTTGCTCAATTTTAGACAATAACATCCTAATTTAAAAGACTATTAACTATTCTAACTAAAAGAAGAAAATTTAGATGCAACTTATTTTTAGTCCGTCCGTACAATCAACGTTGCAGTGAATTAAAACAAATAATTATGTTTCAAAAGTTTACCTATTTCCTTATTTTATCGATTCTTATACTTATCACAAGTAAAGCGAATGCTTCACATTTGGCGGGTATGGATTTGACATATACTAATATTGGTAGAGATTCATTTTTGTTAAGAGTAACCATAAATCGTGATTGCTCAAGTGGAGCATCTATAAGACCTTTTATGAGGTATACCGCCAGTTCATCCTCACTATCATCTAGCTTTACTGGTGAAATGCATCCCGACTCGAATCTTTTTGGAACTGAAATTACTCCATTATGTCTCGGGAGTGTTTCTAAATGTAGTGATGGTACTTCCTCCACAAATGGTTATGCAGTATATTCATACATAGATACTGTAATAATGCCAGCTGGAGCTACTGATTGGGTTTTTGTTACATGTGACCGTACTCGAAATAGCAGCGTCACAACTTTAGACAATCCGCAAGATCAACCCTTATGTATTTCTGCAACAATGAATAACTTGGATTTCCCACGAAACAACTCACCTCAATTTAGTAATTATCCTTTGGCAAGTGTATGCGTAGGAACAACATTGTGCTACAATAATGGAAGTGTAGACTCAGAGGGAGACTCATTAGCATATTCTTTAATATCCCCTCTACAAACTACTATTAATGTTAATCCATGTGAAAGTGGTCCTAATTCAAATTTGGGAGGATGGTACTGTGACACTATTTATGCCGATGATTTAGAACCAGTTATGTGGAGTGAATGTCCCGATCCTTCAGACAATGTCGGGTTCACAAAGCCTTTTTGCTCTGATACACTCTTAGAGCTTAATCCTTTAACAGGTAACTTCTGTATAGCACCTGATGGGATAGAGACAACAGTTCTTGCCATAGAAGTAAGAGAATATAGAAACGGAATTCTGGCTAGTAAGACTACCAGAGACATTCAAGTTGTTTCATATTTATGTTCAAACAATCCTCCTATATTACCTGACTTAGATGGGTCACTAACAAATGATAATACAGATACTACCGTCTGTGCTGGAGTTGATTTAGAATTCACATTTGAGCCAACAGATATTGATAATCAAAAAATTCAATTAACATACAACAATTTACCTCCTGGGGCAACGTTCTCAATCACAGATAACAACACTATAAATCCTGTAGGCACTTTTAATTGGACACCACAAATAAGTGATGCAAGTAACACACCCTATTGTTTTATTTTAAATGCATCAGATAGAGACACACTTTGTGATTTTTTCAGTACCACATCCCGAGTTTATTGTATTAAGGTTGAATACAACGACAGGATAGCCGAAATAGATTCTGCAGGTCCGTTCTGTTTAGGCACAGGTAATGTTTTTTTAAATGCAACACCTAACTTAGGTGATATAATGTGGAGTGGCCCAGGTATAACAAATGATCAATTTGGAACATTTAATTCAAATACTGCAGGAGCAGGCACCCATACAATCGAGTACTCATATGTTTTCGGATTCTGTTCCGATACAGCAAGTACTACTATTGAAGTTCTTGGAACACCTATTGTAGATGCTGGTTCTGCATCAACCATTTGTAATGAATCTGGCGGCTATGAGCTAGGAGGATCTCCAACTGTAACCGGTGCGTCTCCACCATTTACAATAAACTGGACCCCTACAACAAACCTTAATAACCCTAATGATACTAATCCAGTTTTCACTCCAATTGGCGAAGGAAGCGTAACCTATACAGCACAAGTAACTACTGCAAATGGTTGTTTTGGCCAAGACGAAGTAACCATTAACGTATTAGAAAATACCCTTG